>JAZONC010000027.1:0-39808 GCA_045654285.1 Alistipes sp.
TAGAAGATGGTGTAAGCAATACTCTTCTTTCCATCCAGCATCAAGTTGTTCACGAAACGAGTTACCTCAACATCGTTGAACTTAGGATCCGGAAGTAGAATTCGCTTTCTAGGCTTAGCTTTTCTCATTTTGTTTTCCTAATTTAATTTTTTTAGATCAATTTTACTTCTTACCGGCCTTGGGTCGCTTAGCACCGTACTTTGAGCGACGCTGACGACGACCGTCTACGCCTGCTGAGTCGAGCGCACCGCGCACGAGGTGATAACGTACACCAGGGAGGTCCTTAACACGACCACCACGTACGAGCACGATTGAGTGCTCCTGCAAGTTGTGACCCTCTCCGGGGATGTAAGCATTGACCTCCTTACCGTTGGTCAAGCGAACACGTGCCACCTTACGCATAGCCGAGTTCGGCTTCTTGGGGGTAGTTGTATATACACGAGTACATACACCACGACGCTGGGGACACGCTGCGAGTGCAGGCGACTTACTCTTGTCTACCTGGCTAACTCGACCGTTTCTTACTAACTGTTGAATAGTTGGCATTGTAAAAACTTTTGTCCTTTAATGGTTAATTTAAAAATTTTCGTCTTCTAAAACGTCCAATTCGGAGTGCAAAGGTAGTGAAAAAATTTTAATAACACTATATAAAAGCATCTTTTTTCCGCATTTTTCAGCGATTTAGCCTATTTGTAATTCTTTTTGCTTATCATCTCGGCGAAACTATAAGATTTTATTTATACATAGGGGTTTATGAGCGTATTTTTCAGCACTTTACAATTATTTAACATTGGCGCGTACAAAACGGCGAAAATATGGTCTAAAGGTGGCTTACACCCCTTTTCAGGCGCTTTGGAGAGGGGTTGGGGCTAAGGAGCGCGTTGCCTGAAATTGCGTCGAAAAAGGGCAAAATCAGAGGAATGTAGAAGGGCTCAAAAACGGGGCAAAAAAGAGCAAAATCGAGGGCAATTTTGGCAAGAATCTCCGAGGATACGAACAACGAAAAGAGCCCTTTTGGGGACAAAAAAGAGAGCGCTATCGGAGCTCGCCTCCCGAAAATGGGAGAGAAAACGGCGAAAAAATGGCGAGCTGAGAGAGTGAATTTTTCTATAAAATCGGCAAAAAGAGGGCTAAATCGACAAAAATTGTTGAAAAAAAGTTGATAAATCGATTTTGCGGCAGGGCGAAAAAAGGGTGAAAAAAGGCTAAAAAATGGGGGAATTTTGATTTTTCGATTCGGCTCACTATCTTTACAACCGAAAAGAATATATAATATAATGTATAATAATATGAAAAAACTCTTTTTAACACTTGCGGCAGCGGTGCTTTCTCTCACCGCTATGGCCGATGAGGGTATGTGGCTTCTGCCCTACCTTCAGAAAATGAACATCAAGGATATGAAGGCCAAGGGCTTGAAGCTCTCGGCTGAGGATATCTACTCGGTGAACAAGTCATCGATCAAGGATGCTATCGTAATCTTTGGTGGCGGTTGCACGGGCGAGATCGTATCTGACAAGGGTCTTATCTTCACCAACCACCACTGTGGCTACGGCTCGATTCAGGCGCTCTCATCAATCGAGAACGACTACCTGAAGTATGGTTTCTGGGCTTCGTCGCACGGCGAGGAGTTGCCCGTACCAGGCCTTTCGGTGCGCTTCGTGGTATCGATCGAGGATGTTACCTCTACCATTTTGGGTAATGTTCCCTCGATCGCTGGCGAGGAGGAGCGTCAGAAGATCGTTATCGAGAACACCAACGCGTTGGTAAAGAAGATGAACGAGGGTCTGCCCGAGGGCCAGCAGGCACAAGTAACAGCTTTCTTTGGTGGTAATCAGTATTTTGCATTTGTATATGAGACCTTTACCGACATTCGTCTGGTGGGTACTCCCCCCTCGTCTATCGGTAAATTTGGTGGCGACACCGACAACTGGATGTGGCCCCGCCACACAGGCGACTTCTCAATCTTCCGCGTATATGCATCGAAGGATAACAAGCCCGCAGCATACTCAAAGGACAATGTTCCCTACAAGCCTAAGCGTCATCTCGAGATCTCGATCGCGGGCTACGAGGAGGGAGACTTCTCGATGGTTATGGGCTTCCCTGGCTCAACTACTCGTTATATGACCTCGTACGAGATCGACCAGATGCTTGATGTTGACAATCCTCAGCGTATCTACATCCGTGGCGAGCGTCAGGCAATCCTGTGGGAGGCTATGGAGGCGAGCGATGCCGTACGCATCAAGTATGCATCGAAGTACTCAAGCTCGTCGAACTACTGGAAGAACGCAATCGGTATGTCTAACGGTATCCGCAAGCTCAATGTGAAGGGCTTGAAGCAGTCGGAGGAGCAGGCCTTCCAGCAGTGGGCCGATAAGAATGCTCTGCCCGAAGAGCGTTATGCCGAGGCTCTGCCCAATATGCAGAAGGTGATTGCTGCCATCACTCCCGTGAAGGGCTCATTGCAGTATCTACAGGAGGCTTTCTTGCGTGGTGTGGAGATCATCACCGCGGCACGCACCGCTACGGCTCGTCTGGATGCATTCTACAAGGATTATGAGGTGGAGCTTGACCGCAAGGTAACAAAGCGTATGATGACCATCGCCAAGGAGAATATGAATCCCGAGCACCTGCCCTCAATCTACGCCGAGGTTATAGACAAGGATTTCGGTGGCGACATCGATAAGTATGTCGATTGGCTCTTCAACAACTCGGCTTTCTACTCATTGGAGAAGGCTAAGAGCCTGAGCGATGAGGCTCGCAAGCAGGATCCCGCTTACGCGTTGGCGCAGTCGGTGGTTACCATCTACAACTCACTGCTGCCTGGTTACAATGCCCTCAACACTCAGTACAAAGAGGCACACCGAATCTATGTTGATGGTCGTATGAAGATGCAGCCCGAGAAGGCGTGGTACTCGGATGCGAACTCAACTATCCGCTTGACCTACGGTAATGTATTGCCCTACAACCCCTCGGACGCTATCACCTACAACTACTTCACTACGCTGGAGGGTGTGATTGCCAAGGAGGATACATCGAATCCGTTGGAGTTCACCGTGGAGGATAAGCTCAAGGAGTTGTACCGCACAAAGGACTACGGCCGCTATGCCGACAAGGATGGTCGTCTGCACATTGGCTTCCTCTGCAACCTCGACATCACTGGCGGTAACTCAGGCTCACCCGTACTCGATGGCAAGGGCCGTTTGATTGGTCTTGCGTTCGACGGCAACTGGGAGGCTATGTCGGGCGATGTGGCGTTCGAGCCCGAGTTGCAGCGTTGTATCGCAGTGGATGTGCGCTATGTGTTGTTCGTGATCGACAAGTTTGCAGGCTGCAAGCATATTATGAGCGAGCTCGACATCGTGAGCAAGTAATACCTATTATAATAAGTAAATAAGGAGTGTCAAGCCGATGGCTTGGCACTTTTTTTATTCGCAGAGGAGTATACAAAAAGACCACATTACTGCGTTAATTAAAAAAAAGTGTTATTTTTGTATTTAGCGAAATACTAAAAGACATTCATATGAAGAGATTTTTACTACTTACACTCACTGCCCTCGTAGCCCATTGCGCCGTAGCACAGGCACAGATACCAACACTGGCCGAGTCGTCGTCGAGCGACCTGCAGGCACGCTTCAAGGCGGCCATAGAGATTCCGTTAGGCGATAAATGGAGCATACAGTGGGGCGAGCAGCTTCGCACAAAGGATTCGTTTGGCACCATCGACAAGATTCTATCGAGCCTCACGCTGGACTACGAGCCGTGGAAGTGGCTGGAGGTAGGTGGCGAGTATGCCTTCGTGAACGAGAAGAAGGGTGCAGGCGACTGGCGCATCAAGCACCGCATAAACTTCAATGTAACGGGTAAGCTGAAGGTGGGTCGTTTCGATCTGTCGCTACGCGAGCGCATACGACTGGTGGAGCGCGGCTATGAGACCAACGAGTATGAGACGCCCGATCCGTTCACAACGCTTCGCACACGCCTCAAGGTGGCATACAACACCCCCACGCGTTGGAAGCCATACGCCTATGCCGAGCTCTATACGACACTCAACGCCCCCAAGGTGGTGAGTAACTTTATGACCGAGGATTTGGAGCGCGACAACTACATAAACCGCGTGCGTTTAGTGGTGGGTAGCGAACTTAAGCTCGGCGCAAAGCACAAGATGGATCTGCACTATATGGTTAACCTGAACCGCTCGTACAAGATGGGATACGACAAGACGACTGGCGATGTGCAGAAGTGGGCACTCGAGAAGTTGTGTGCACACGTGATTTGCGTGGAGTATAAATTTACATTATGACGAAAAAATTTAACATAATCATCCTGCTCTATGCGATTTTTCTCGCACTGTGTCCCACAATGAGTGCCGTGGCACAGGTTTTTACGCATCGTCTGCCGATATACATCGTAAACGGCGAGCGCAAGAGTGAGGAAGAGGTGCGAGCCATCGACCCCGAGGATATTGTGTCAAACGAACTGCTGCCAGCCGACGAGGCGACAATCGAGAAGTATGGTCAGGATGCGGCAAACGGAGTAATCTTGATCACGCTACGCTACGATAGCGAGGCACGCTTCGAGGTAGATGGCGAGGAGACGAGCTTCAGCGCCTACATAGCACGCCAGATAAAGTGGAGTGAGATGGACCCCATAGCACAAGTGATAATGACGCTGGAGGTGGGACCCGATGGCGTGGCACGCGAGAAAGAGGTGCTGGAGTCATCGGACAGACGACTGCTCAAGCGCATACGCGCGGCAATTGAACAGGCTCCGCGATGGGTGGCGGCACAAAAGGATGGCGAGGGGATTACCACGCAACATATACTAAAGATAACACTCCCCATAGGTAGCAAGATGCCACCGAAATGGGCGGTGATTATACGATAAAAGAGAGGCTGATAACAGAGAGTTATCAGCCTTTTATTGTTCCATAAAATTGTATAGCAAGAGCCTTGTTAGACTATTTTACAGCCAATGCACACGCTCCTCGCCCTCGTAAGGGGGAAGAGGCTTGGGCTCGAAATCGGAGTAGCCGAGCGCCACAGCGCAGAGAATGCCGTAGTGGGCGGGGATACCGAGAAGCGAACGAAGGTAGTCGTCGGCCTTTGCGCCCTCGGGCTCATCCTTGAGGCAGGGACGATCGTTGACATGCACCCAGCACGAGGCCAAACCCTCATCGACAACAGCGAGCTGGATGGTGGTGGCGGCAATGGCGCAGTTGTCAATCCAGAGGTCGGTGGCCTGCTTGTCGCCTGCCACGACGATGGCAGCTGTGGCATCCTTCATAAAGGATGAGCCGTAGTCGCGCATATGCGACATCTTCTCGAGCAAGGTGCTATCCTCAACCACATAGAAGCGCGTAGAGCGCGTATTGCGCGAGGTGGGAGCCACCAGAGCGGCATCCACAATGCGCTGTAACTTCTCTCGCTCGACGGGAGTCGGGAGGAACTTGCGTGTCGAACGACGACGCGAGATAATCTGCTTGAATTCCATAATTTTCTATATTTATATTACATATTTTCGTCTTCAACAGCCAGCACCTCGGTCGAAATCTCGCCCAGAGCACCCGCCACAAAATTGATGGCCGACTGCACCTTCACAAAGTCGATATACTGCAGGCTAACGGCAGAGCCATCAGCCGCAACAGCCGACGAGATCTTGAAATAAGTCTTCGCACTCGTAGTGGCGGCAGAGTCGCTATCGGTGCCCTGATTATCGGCATAGCCCCACTCGTAGGCATTGTTAATCTGGTTGCCCGTGGTGGCATCGACCTCGGTGTTAGGCTCGAGTAGCGAGCCGTAAAGAGTAAGAGTCTGTCCCTCCCACGCAGGGTAGTATGAGGGTTGGGTATGGGTCGAGTTACGACTAATGAAGCCACTCTTGCCACGATTGTCGCGCCACTGCACACTCATATTATCATACTTAGGACGGTAGTAGGTGATGGCGTAACCACGCTGGTAGGTGGGCTTGCCCCACTCCGAACCACGCAATTCGTACCACACATCGTCGGGCTGGCCATTGCCATTGGAGTCCTGCATAACCCATACTATGCCCGCCTCTGACGAGCCTTCGTACATATTGCCCGCAATGCTGAAGTCGTCGCCACCGCTATTTGCGATGCTATGGTCGAAGCCTACGACAACATAGCCACCCCACGCTCCGAGCGATAGGTACTTGCCTTGAGTGAGTCGGCCCTCGGCATAGGTCGTGGCGGCCACGGCACTCTGCTCGGCGGCAAAGCCCGACTGCGGCTCGTTGATAAACTGACCTGCGGCAGGACGATACTCATAGACTTTGTTGCTGGTGGCCTTGCTCGACGAGGTTATGGCTCGGCGATGGGTGCCCTCGGCGGGGGTTACCTCGACCTCTATCTCGCGAGCGAGCGAGTAGCCGTCGGAGTCGGTGATGGTGAGCGTTACGCTATATGTTCCCTCGCTTGTGGGGGTAAAGGCAAAGATGGGGTCGGTAGATTCCACGCCGCCAACCTGCCAGCGATACGAGGGCGAGGATATGTTTCGAAGCACGGCATCGAGGTGGAGCGTGCGACCGAGTGGAGAGGCGACAGCCGAGGGCATAAGAATCTCACCCTCAAGGCGCTGCACTACGCGAAGGGTAACATCCTCGGTCTTAGAGCCATCGGCATTGGTTACGCAGAGTGAGAGACGGTGCTCGCCCACGGCGTCAAGGGTGAGTGTGCAGGTGGGTGTGGTGGCGATAGGCTCGCCATCGAGCGCCCACGCATATTGGGCTCCGTCGCCATAGAGCACATTGGCTTCGATAGTGGACTCGCCAATGGCGATGGTCAGCACATCATCCTCGTCGGTAGCAAACGATATGAGGGGCGGCTGCAGAGCCACGACATCGATACGAATATCCTCCTCGGCACTGCCCATCTCATTTGTTACACAGAAGGTGAGGTAGAAGGTACCCGCGCTCGCCGCCGTGAAGGTATAGGTGGGTGTGGTGGCGAGGGTTATGCCATCCTGAATCCACTGAAAGCTCTGACCATAGGTCGTAGTGGGCGACAGAGTGAGCGACTGCCCCACTTTAAGGGTATAGTAGTTGCCCGCCTCGCCCAACGATATGGTGGGCAGAGGGTCAGCAGTAAGCTCCGTATGTGAGTTGCAGGCACCCAAAAGCACAAGCAACGAGAGTAAAAACAGAAGTCTTCTCATAGTCTATATAATTCTGCGAGCCGTAGCCGACGGCAAGAGTTCGTCTTGCGACAGCCCCTCGATAAGTACAATGCCTGGGCGTTTTCCAACCTCGATAGAGCCCAACTCGTCATCCATACCCAATGCACGGGCACCACCCAGCGTAGCCCACTCGAAGCGCTCGGCAAGGGGTACCTCGCGTAGAGACTTAATCTCCTCGAGCATAGAGAGCGAGGTGTTCGAGGCGAGAGAGTCGGTACCCAAACATATGAGCGCACGATGTCTGCGCAACAGTTCGAAGGCGGGGCGCAGGCCTGAGATATAATCGTTCGAGCGCGGGCACAGCACCCACGCCACAGGATGATGGAAATGGCTCTCGATGGCGGCCACATCCTCCTCCTCGATGCAACAGTTATGCACCAACATAAGTCGCTGTGAGGCGTCGAGCGAAGAGCACAGACGGCCAGCGGGAGAGCCATAGTGCAGGAAGTCGCACTGCCAGCCCATACGCTCGTACCACGACCACAACGAGCCTGCGTGGGAGTATAGCGCACGCTCGTCGGGCGACTCCATAAAGTGAATCGAGAGAGGATTTTCACCCGCCTTAGAGGCTACCGACGCAAAGGCCTCCTGCTGCAACGAGTAGGTGGAGTGAGGCGTGGGTGAGGTGGCGGGATGTTCGAGTAGAGGCGCTATGGCCTCGACAGAGGATAATAGACCGAATAGTTCGGCAAAGGAGTGGTAGCGGATGGGGCTCTGGCGCTTCATAGCATACGAGCTATCGCCATTGACCACATCGCCCACGGCCTGCACACCTTCGGCCCACATAGTGGCATCGGCCGCACGCAAGGCACGCTCGCGCTCCTCCATAGAGAATCCTCCTCGCACCTGCCCAATAGCACGCGCAAAGCCCGCAAAACCTGTGCCTGGAGCGATAGCTCCACGCAGATAGGAGAGCTCGATATGGCAATGGGCATTGACAAAGCCTGGCGAGAGGGCACCCGAGTAGAACTCCGTAATGGAGAGATTATCCAGCTGCTGCCACTGCTCGACACCGATGATGCGCCCTGCATCATCCACAGAGATGAGGGGGCGCGGAGTGATACGACCGCAGTTGATAAGGTAGTGGGCGGCGATACGGCGCATAGGCTACTTTTTGGCTTGTGCCTCGATGGCACGAATGAGTGAATCGGAGAAGATACGCATATGCGACTGCTCGCGGTAGAGCATATCGACACACTCCTCGATGTGAGGGGTGTGCGAGACCTCAATATTGTGGATAACCATACGAGGTGTCTTACGACGCTTGGGCTCGCGGCTGTAATGGAACATATCAATCGCAAGATTTGAGAGCGTAGTATTGTCCGACGAGACTGTGTAGGTATAATCGATGGTTGCCTCTCGACGGCGCTGAAGCATACCGTTGAGCTGCTCCCACTGACTACCGTCCCTACGGCCGAAATAGATGCGCATACGACGGTTGGGCTCGCGATCGAGCGAGTCAAGCGAATAGGAGCCCTTGATGGTGTAGATACCCGGCTCAAGGGGTGAAATATTAAAACGCAGGCGCGACGAGTCGGCCTCCTCGTCGATAACAATATCGCTGGCCGAATAGACAACCCTGCGGAAGCGGCGCGCAGCCACATTCTCGATGGTGTCGAGGCGAACTACCTGCTTGCCATAAGCCTTAGCCTCCTCTTCGAGAAGTCCGATCATATACTCGGCAACATCGCTCAGGCGGATACTCTTACGACGCGAGAAGTTGTTGATGGTGTATTGCACATCCTCGGTCGTGTAGCCATACTTGGCAAAAATAGGCTCGTAGATATTGAGCGAATCGGGCTTAAGGTCAGGATTATAGCTAAAATAGGCATTGACAAGCATAGCATCGTGAAAGATCGAGCCAAGAATCTTGTCGGGCACCTCCTTGGGTTTATTACACGCCATCATAAGCATCGCGCTAACGAGCATCAGGGCTGAGATTACTTTTTTCATCATCGTTTATTATTATCGCGCAACAAGGCACGAACGGTAAGGTTTACAACTAAATACGACACCACTGCATAGGCGGCGATGGTGAGTAGAATATCGGCAAGGTGTACCTCGACGGGGTAGGCGTTGACCATAAGGGTCTCGGCATTGATTCCCACAAAACCGAAGTACTGTTGCAACAGTGCAAGGCCTACGCCCAGCAACAGACCAATAGCGAGGCTGATGGCGGCCATAAGACGACCCTCGGCAATGAAGATGCCACGCACAAGGTCGGCACGGGCACCCAGCGTCAGCAGGGTGTGTATATCGTCGCGCTTGTCAATAACGACCATCACCAGCGTACCGACAATCGAGAGCGAGGCTACGACCATAACCAACACAGCGATAAAAAAGACGCCCCACTTTTCAAGCGCCATAAGGCGGTAGATGGAGTTACTCTGCTCGCGCGTGCGCACCTCGAACTCCGCACCAACTATTTGACGCAACTGTTCGGCAATGGCGTCGGCACTCTCCTCCTTAAGTATCTTTACCTCTACCGAGGTGGCTCGAGAGGGGTAGTTGAAGAGGCTTTGTGCCGCCCGTAGCGAGGTGATGACCATCGAACGATTCTCCTCGTCGATGGAGTAGATACCCGCTATGGGGAGCGTGCGACGGGTATAGCCACCCACGGGGATGAGGGTGGAGATGCGAGCACGGTTGATGGCGTAGAGGTCCAACGACTCGCCCACAGTGGTGGAGCGAAGCGAGGCGAGATCTTGCAACACCCCATAGGCCACCACAACACAATCGATGGAGTCGGCGTGGGTGGCAAACTCCCCCAGCATAATGTTGGAGGCCAACGGCACGACCGAAGTGTAGGCTTCATCGACACCCTTCACACTGACGATAGTGCGGTTATCGCCAATCTCGGCCAGGGCGCTCTGCTCGAGCACATAGGAGAGAGTCTTGACACCTGCAAGGGAGCCGATGGCGGCGGAGTCCAACGCCTCGACCGGAAAGGTGATGCCCGAGCGTGGGGTGATGACCAGATCGGCATCGACGCTCTTATAGAGTTCGCGCGTCATCGTCTCCAAACCGTTAAATATCGACAGCAAGAGGATGATGGCTGCAACGGGTACAGCCATAGCCACAATGCTCACACCCGAGATGATGTTGATGACCGAATGGGACTTCGGCGAACGCACATAGCGGGCGGCAAAGAGATATTTAAGGTTTAGCTTCACGCTCGGCGGGGTTTACTCTTTCAACAGCGAATCGATATTCTCGATATACTCGAGCGAGTCGTCGAGGAAGAACTGCAACTCGGGCACGATCTTGAGCTGATTGCGAATGCGCTTGCCCAACTCGCGACGGATAAACCAATTGTTCTTCTCGAGCTCCTCCATAACGGCGGCATTACGCTCGAAGGGGAAGATGCTGAAATATACCTTCGCATAGGCGAAGTCGGGCGATACGCGCACGGTGGTTACCGTAACCATCGCACCATTGCCCAAGCCACGACACTCCTTCTGGAGAATCTCGGCGATGTCGCGCTGAATCTGACGCGCGATCTTTTGCTGACGGGTAGTCTGTTGTTGTTCCATATTCTATATTCTTGTTTTATTTCACTCTTAGCGTCTGGGCACACTCGGCGCAGAGGTTGACTGCTGGAAGCGGAACTCCTTATGAGAGCGGTCGCGCTTAGCAGGCTTGTAGAACCACTCCTGGAAGCCCTCCTTATTGAAGCGGTAGGCCAGCGTGATGCTCAGGTTAATATTATCGATGGGCGAACGCATAGGCGTGGAGCGGAATGGATTTTCCAGTCCATCGGTAGCGTTGTCGTAGTATTTGTTCATATTGCGCATTAGATCGGCATAGCCAAAATAGTAGCGGGCACGCACACCAAACTCATAACGCCCAAAGAGCAACGCGAAGCCACCACCGCCTGCAAGACCGTAATTCCAGCGGTTGTCGCGCTCAAGACGCCAATCGTAGGGACCCGTTACGCCCGTATCCTCATACTCGTAGTCGCCTCCAAAGTTGTATGAAAAGGTGAGGGCTGCCTCCAGATAGAGTCGTAGGTGGTTCTTGGCCAAATAGACATGTGGCTGCCAGACGATGGGCAGCATAATGGAGTTCAGGCGGCGGGTATAGAATGAATAGTCGCGCATCTCCTCGCCACTCTCCGATGTGGAGAGCGAGTAGGTATAGCCATACGAGAAGCCGCGCTGCATATACTCGAGGTCGATACCCACAGCGCCGACGAATCGCGGCAGTGAATAGTAACGCCACGAAAGGCCGAAGTTGGTGCCTCCCATAAGCATCTTCATCTCCTGCTGGGGGTAGAAGCGAGCCGTAGCGGCACCCAGACCGCCCGACACACCAAAGGTGTGCTGAGCCGAGGCCGAACGAGCAAAGCCCAGGAGCAGAGCTAAGAAAAGAGTTTTCAGTACTATCTGTTTCATCATCATATATTTTCGTTAGAAGCCACCCATCGACGAGGTGCGTTGCTGAGTGCCGCCCGTCATACCTGAGAGCGAATTGGAGCCTGTGGAGCTGGAGCCGTGGTTGTGGTTGTGAGAGCCCTCACCCGTTTTCTTAAGATTCTTCTCGGCCTCCTGCTGCAGGCGCACCTGCTCGCGGTGATTGAGGCGCTCGATAAGCTGCTCCATAGTAACGGGGGCAAAGAGAGTGCTCATATCGAGTTGGAACTCGAACTCCCAACCCGCCTTCATCGTGAAGAGCTCCTCGTCCTGTTCGTTCTTGTAGAGCTCGGCACGCTCGCTCTGGCGACGCTCGACCAGATTACCCGAATCCCAGCGACCATTGCCGTTGGCATCCTCTATAATACGCACTCGCATCTCGCCCGTGGGGACATAGTTGATGGTGTGCTCGCCACCGCGCAGGTGCGCGAACTCGCGCTGCACCTTGTTCGAAGAGTCGAGTAGCTGGATGATATACTCGGAGTTCTCCTCGCGCGGGATGATGTTCAAGCGTAGAGTGGCAAACTTAGCGATATCCGATACGGTGAGGTTGAGCGTAATAGAGTCGTTACCCTCGCCCTTTATGTCGGCCAACGCATCGGTGGGGATGTAGAGGCGGTAGTTACGCTCGGCGAGCCAACGCGACTGCATAGTCCACTTGCGGGGCGAGAGGCTATCAGGACGGAAGGTAATGCGCTCGCGCACGGTATCTCGCTCCTCGCTCCACGAGATAAGCTCGAACGAGGTTGAATCGAAGCGTGAGAGAGGCGTGGGGAATTCGAACTGCAGATGTGTCTCGGGGTTTACCTCGGTGCGGTCGGTGGGCTTAGTGAGCTTGAAGGTAGAGGCACGGCGAGGCTCTGCGGTCTGCTGACCACTCGCCTCGGCACGGGCACGCTGGCGCTCCTGACGCTCGCGCTCACGCTCCTGCTCGCGGGTCTCGACCCTACGCCACGCAAAGCGTAGATCCTCGGTCTCGGGGCGCAAGACACGCACGGAGTCGTGCTTGAGGTAGGTAATCTTACCACGGATAGTATCGGGCAGAAGATCCGACTCCACATTGAGCCACAAGGCCATAGAGTCGCGGTCGTCGCGCAGATATTCGTAGATGATCTTATCGGCAGGGATGCCATCCAGCTCCAGAGAACTAATCTCGGGGCGGGCGGCACCAAAGGCGAGGATGATCTTATGCTGCTCGGGACGCAACTTATCGCGCAAAGCCTGACGGCGGAAGCTCACATCGGTAAACATACGCAGGTAGATCTGCGGATCGGCCGAGGGATAACGGCGCACGGAGTCGTACCAGATAGCAAACGAGGGCATATCCTTGGGGTTGTAGGTACCATCGAGGAAGCCAATCTTATCGATCGAAGGCTCGTAGGACTGATTCTCGTTCTTATCCCAATAGGCATAGACACGGTAGGGCACGGGCTTGAGGTTCTGAGCGACGAAGATGCCATTGCGCTGCGAGCGGGCAATCTTCGAGGGCTTGTAGTTGAACATCGTAGAGTCGTACTCCTTAGGCTCGGGCACCGAGTCGGCCTCGAAGAAGCAGATGTAGGTGCGACCCAGCGAGTCGGAGGTCTGGCTATCCTCGGTATAGCCCGACATATAAAGCGAGTCGATGATCGAACCCGTAGAGAACACATAGCGCAGGCCGTGCAGGGGGTTACCCTCGTTATTGTCGGCCACCGACGCACCGAACTCGATGGCGTAGGTGGTGTTGGGCTCCAGAGAGTCGGGCACCAAATCGATCTGTATGCCGCGGCCACGAACGGCAACGGTGGGTTTCTTCTTCATCGCAGGCGAGGTGTAGAGCTCCTTCTGCTGATCCTTGAGCTGAACATACTCGTCGAAGGCCAAGTAGATGCGATCGTCGGCAAAGTTAGTAGCATTGAGCGACGGAGTTACGCTCACCACGCGTGGAGCGAGCGAGTCGCGCGGACCTCCGCTGGGCGAGCCGATAGAGGCACAACGCGAGAGGAAAGCGCCTCCGAAGAGCAGTAGCACGGCCGCCGACGCAAGGCGTGTGATGTGGCGGGTAGGGGTTTTATGTATCATCTTCATCGTTTTATCAAAATTTAGTTCTCATCCTCGGTGGCATAGAAATCGTTCACAACGCGCCACCCCGACGAGGAGTGTGAGGCGCGCCACGAGGTCATATAGAGCTTGGTATCGACCCAGGCAAGGTTGATGGGAAGTTCATACTTGCGGTAGGCGTAGAGACGCAGAGTGGGATTCACCACAACGAGCATAGAGATGGGTTGCTCCAGGCGCACCGAGGCGGGGTAGGCAAGCGATGTATCGAATGTACCGAGGACATCGGGCTCGGTGAGCACGGCGCCGGTGGTCTTGTTGGTGATGCGGTGGGCTACGGCATCGTCGTAGGAGCGGATACTCCACTCGGTGGTATCGACATAGTAGGCGTAGGTCTCAACCTCGGGCGAGGGTGTGATCTGGCCATCGGCTACGCTCTGGTCGTAGACGGCAATGTTGTAGTCGGTATAGGCGACCACATCCTTGAAGCAGCTGTGCAAGAGCAGGCCTCCAAAGATGAACAATGCTATATGTTTCAAAAAATTCTTTTTCATTCGTTATCAGTACTCTGTTTCTCTTTCAACTCAAGGTAAATATCTTGCAGGCTACATCGCAGCACAGGGTGGCGGTAGTGGCCCATAATTTCACACAGCGGCTCGAGGGCAAACTCGCGCTCGTGCAATAGCGGGTGCGGCACCTTCAGGCGAGGGGTTGAGATGATCTCGTCGTCGCAAAACATAACATCGACATCGACCACTCGCGAGGCGTAGCGCTCGCCCGTAATTTGTTTCTGCTCCTGCTCCTGCGCTCTATTGCGACCCACCTGCTGCTCAACGGCAAGTGCCGCATCGAGCACCTCGAGGGGCGAGAGCTCCGTATCAAGCATCAGAGCCTGGTTGGCAAAGGGCTCGTCGGAGGTAAAACCCCAAGCCTGAGAGGCATAGATGCGTGAGCGGCAGAGAATAGGCCCCACGCTCTGCTCCAAAAGCTCGGCCGCAAGTTCCAGGATAGACTCACGCGAGGGGGCATTGCTACCCGTAAGCAGGACTACTCGCATCACTTCAAGCGGTTAATCTGTTTGCTGACCGAGAGAGCGAAGTGAGTGAAGATAATGCGGGGGTTGCCGTTCTGGCTCACCTGACGCACAGCCTGCTCGATCTCTCCGATCAGGAACTCTATATTTTGGTTGCCTATAAAGGGGGCAAACTTATTACAAAACGCTGCCTCCTCGCCCCACAGGTAGCTTATCGAGCCAAGTCCCGCGTGGAGCATATAGCTCTCGCGCAAAAGGCGCGCCGCGTGGCGGAGCATCGAGCGTTGCTGCTCGAGGGTGAGTGTGGCCACCTCGTCAGCCCAGTCGATGAGCTCGAGGTGCTTATCGTTATACGAGAGGCGCATAAGGCGGCAGAAGAGATCGAAACTCTCCTTACGCACGGCATCCTCGTCGCCACCCGAGAGGCGGCGCATCTCGATCAGATCGCCTGCGGCCAAGCGTGCTATGTTACGGCGTTGCTGCTCGTCGCCCTCGACCATAGGCATAAGATCCTCGACGCTAAGGCGCGGCACGGCAACCTCCTGCGTACGCGAGATGATGGTGGGCAGAAGCAAATCGGCTCGCTCGCTGACCATCAAAAAGATGGTCTTCTCCCACGGCTCCTCGAGGATTTTCAATATCTTATTGGCGGCCTCGTCGTTCATCGTCTCGGGCAACCATATGAGCATAATCTTATACTCCGACTCGAACGACTTGAACGATAGGCGGCGGATAATCTCGTCGGCCTCCTTAGCCGAAATAATACCTCGCAGGGTCTTGCCCAAATCGAGCATATCGTACCACTGCTGAGGGGTGAAGTAACCTCCCGTCTGTGCCACTATCTCGCGCCACTGCGGCATAAACTCGGCACTGAGCACAACCTCGCCCGACTTCTTGCCCTGCTTGTTCACGGGGAAGACAAAGTGCAGATCAGGGTGAGCCAACGCTGCTGTCTGCTGACAGCTGGGGCACTCGCCACACGAATCGCCATTCGTGCGGTTAGGGCAGTTAAGATATTGGGCATAGGCTATGGCCAAGGGCAGGGCTCCCGTGCCAGCGGCGCCCGTAAATAGTTGGGCGTGGCTGATACGGCCGCGATCGATGCTCTCGGCAAGGTGGCGCTTCAATGTGCTCTGGCCTATGATATCGGCAAATCTCATTAGTTAATACCTCTAATCGAAGTCTTTATAATTAGTAATTCTGTTTATCAGTCTCTGAAGGCATACCTTGCGGCCACAGGCCGCATTTGCAAATCTGACCCACCCCCAACCCCCGCCTCAGGCAGGGGCTTTGGTCGCTAACGCTCCGAGGGTGCAGGACCAAAGGTTTTGCGGAAAGTGTTTCTCAATATTATTTCACCTCTCTTACGCTCAATATTCGCACATCCTCAATGGGGCGGTCGAGCGAATCGGTGGCCGAAAGCTGAATCTTATCAACCACATCGAGACCACTCACTACGCGACCAAAGACGGTGTACTGACCATCGAGGTGGGGTGTGCCGCCCGTAGTCTTATATACCTCGCGGATAGAGTCGGGAAGGACGACCTTGCCGGCCGTAGAGCGGGTGATACGCTGCTGCTGGGCATCGAGGCCTGCATCGTCGAAGGTGCGGCCCCAAACGATGTAGAACTGTGTGCGTGAAGAGCGGCGTTCGGGATTTACATCGTCGCCCTCGCGTGCGGCAGCCAGCACACCACGCTTGTGGTAGAGCTGAGGGAAGATGATCTCGGCGGGGATGTCCTCCCAATAGCGAGGGTCGCCCGTCTCCTCGCCCTCGGCGAAGAACTCCTTACCGCTGATGGTGCGGGTGCGGGGATCACCGCCCTGAATCATAAAGTTCTCGATGACGCGGTGAAACAATAAAGAGTCGAAGTAGTGCTCCTCGACAAGTTGCATAAAGTTATCGCGGTGGATGGGAGTAAGGTCGCTAAGCTCGAGGAGAATGTCGCCCATCGTGGTTCGCATCTCCACACGGCGGGGCTTCGCGGGCTCGGGCTGTGAGCCACAAGCAACCATAGCGACAACCATTACAACTCCAAAAAATATCTTTCTCATTTTGAATACTCAATTTTGATTTTACTTACCTGTAGAGCCGAAGCCGCCAGCGCCACGCTCGGTCGCAGAGAGCTCGTCGGCAAGCTGCCACTCAATCTGCTCGTAGCGGGCAACAATCATCTGTGCGATGCGCTCGCCAGCCTCGATCGTAAAGGGCTCGTTGCTCAGATTTACCAGAATAACCTTAATCTCTCCACGATAGTCGGCATCGATGGTGCCGGGAGAGTTCAGCACGGTGATGCCGTGCTTGGCCGCCAACCCACTGCGGGGACGAATCTGCATCTCGTAGCCCTCGGGCAGTTCGACAAACAGGCCTGTAGGGATCATTGCACGCTCCAGAGGGCGGAGCGTAACGCTCTCGTCGAGGTTAGCACGGATATCCAAGCCAGCCGACAGCGGGGTCTGGTACTCGGGAAGCGCAAAGCGCGAATTATTTACGATTTTTACTTTCATAGTTATCTCTGTTTTAATTATTTTCTACGCAATACCGATCGCATCATCGCACGCAAATCGATCTTCTCACGCCACACGGCATAGGCCACAAAGAGTGAGAAGATAGCAACATTGGCCACATAGCCCATCGCCTGACCGACATAGGGGAGCAGTGCCTCGCTCGCAAAGAAGAGCGCAACGCCCAGCACGACATACTCCACGATACGACGCACATCGTAGGGCGTGGGGAAGTAGCGACGATTGAGGTAGTAGCTCACGGCCACCATAGCGGCCTCGGCAACAAAACGGGCCCACGCGGCACCATAGTATCCCCAGCGGGGGAGCATCACGACATTGGCTACGACCGTAACGGCCAGGCCGACGAAGGTTACATAGATGGCGAAGCGGGTCTTCTCCTCGCGCTTATACCAGAACGAGAGGTTGAGCCACACACCTGCCAGCACATTGGCACCCAGAATGACGGGCAGAATGAAGATACCCTCGCGGAAGTCGCGGCCCACAATCAGCGCAAACACATCGCGGAAGAGGGCTATGCCGAGGAAGATCATCATCGAGGCCATCATATAGTACTTCAGCGCGGCGGCGTTCGACTCCACAAACTCCTCCTTGGTGAAGTTCGAGAGGAAGAAGGGCTCGGCCGCAAGACGGTACATCTGTGTGAAGAGGGTCATCACAACGGCAATCTTAGTGATGGCCCCATAGATGCCGAGCTGTGCCATCGAAATATCCTCGGGCAAGAGGTATTTAATCATCTGGCGGTCGATAAACTCGTTGGCTGTGCCTGCAATGCCTCCCACCAACAGGGGCAACGAGTAGGCCAGAATAAGACGCAACTGGCGGCCATCGATGCGGGGAATGGTGCGCTCGGTGGTGGGCAGAATGAGCAGGAATGTAGCCACGCTGGCAACAAGGTTGGTAACAAACACCCATCCCACTCCAAAGGCCGACTCGAACAATCCAGTAGCCTGGAACACCACGGCAAGCGTAACATTGATGACCACATTGCACGCCTTGAGCATAACGAACTTAAGGGCTCGACCCTGCTCACGCAGACGCGAGAAGGGGATCATCGTAGCCACATCGAAGAGGATAATCGAGGCAACCAGCACTACATACTCCTCGTGGCCAACATAGGCCTCGCCCATCAGTCGGGCGATGGGCTCACGCAGCAGAACAGCTGCAACGAAGAAGAGCGATGAAGCGACAAGCGTTGCACCCCAAGTGGTGGCAAAGAGGTGGCGTTTCTTGTTGCGTATCTCTGACTCCGCCCCACCCTCGGCCTCGGCCTTGGCCGCAAAGCGGAAGTAGCTCGACTCCATACCCATCGACAGCAACACCAGCGCAAAGGGTATGAGCGCATAGACATCGGTTACGATGCCGTAGGCCACCTGACCAAACACGCGCGTGTAGAGCGGTGTGAGCAGGTAGCTGAGCAGTCGCACGACGATGGTACTGATGCCATAGATGGCGGTCTGTTTAGCTAACTTTTCGAGCATTTTTTTAATTGGGTTTAGGCTTGCCTATCCATTTTTCTGATTGGACGGCGGAGCCATCGCTTTCGTCATTTTCTCTCGCGCCCGCACGCGTGAGGCGTGCCTACAGCGCATAAGCGCACGCGCACAATGCGCGCTATGACCTGCAAAGTTAATAAATTTATTCGATTTGCAGGCGTGTTTGGGTGGCTTTTCGATACTCGGAGGAGCAAATGACGATTTTAGGGACAAAATTTACCGCTGTTAAGCGAAGCGGTTATCGAGCTGAGAAAGATGATTTTAGGGAAGGAAGAGTTAAATAATTTGATAAATAATTGAATTTTTATTGTTAAAATACTTGACAAACGCATTTTCGTGTATTATATTTGCAGTGTCGTAAATCTCCAACCAACACATATGTAACGCCATTTTCGGGCGTAACGGATTTTTCGGCAAGACGCATTACATTGTTAAATTACTGAACACCTAAAGACCTATGAAATACTCTGCCTCTAACATAGCACTATGCCGATTGGCTCCGCCACCATAACGCGAGCCAAGAGCGAGGAACAAAAAGTTATGAACATATCAACAGAGAGATTACATCTGTAATGCCCAATTTTCGACAGAGGCACGATATGGTCATAATTCGATGATAAGCAGAGATAAGCCCCTCTCATTGCAACTCGTTATCAACAAATAATCACACGACAATCAACAATTTTATCAACACCAGGAGCCGAATTTCTCGGCTTCCGACCCCTAACACCCCTAAAACAATGAACCGAACCAACCTACTTAAAGCCGTCGAGAGCTCGGCAACGGCCAACGGCTACCACTTCTATTCGGGCGACGAGCGCTACATTCCACAGCTCGCCACGGCCTACCCCGCACTATGGCTCAACCCGCCCAAATTTCAATCCATCGAGGGTCGCACGCACGGCAAAATAACCTACGCGGTAACGCTACACGCCATCGCAGTCGATGCCAAAGCCTCGCCCGACGAGCGCGCTCAAATGGGGGCACAACTCGAGGAGCAATTGCTCAACACATTCTCCACGATCTCCGAGGCCGAGTTTGTGGTGGCGGTAGAGAATCTCTCGATAAAGCACCAGTCGCTGACACTGACGGCTGCAGGCGACACGACAGCCACAGCAACGGCCGATGTGATTACATTCTTCTAACCTAAAAACCGCTGATATTATGAAATTTACATCACTACCCGAAGCCTACTCATCGTATCGGGAGCCCCTGCTGTACACCTTCACAACAGAGAGTTCGACACCGAGCGATGTAGAGATTAAGATTATAAATTGTGCCGACAACGAGGTCATAGGCCGCAAACGACTCTACGGCGTAACTGCGGGCGAGGTGGATATTGCCCCCTATCTGCGCTCGGTAGCACGACCAACACTGCCCACGACAATCGAGGAGTGTGGCGAGATAGAGACATCGACCAACATTCGAGTGATAGTAGAGGCTGATGGAGTGGCATCGGCACCGAGAAAATTTGTCGCCGCAAAGGTCGATTTCGACTCATTATTTATGCTCCTCACCACTCAGCAACTGCACCGCACGATGGCACGCGACGAGTTCGACATCATCACCTACTTTTCGTGGCCCGACATTATGGTGAGCTTCGATGTAGAGTTTATCGGAGGGGATGCAGAGATAATGACTATCACACCTCCCTCGGGCGGCCAGCGAGCTGTGGCGGTGACGGCCCGAGGTAGAGAGGGGGTCGATGAGATGCGCGTAACGATAAAGGTGGATGGAGTGCCGATGACAATTATCGAGTATGAGTTCAAGCCCAACCTACTCGGTGCCCGACGCGTGGCGTGGCTCAATGCGCAACTCTCGCCCGAGTTATACACCTTCCCACTACGCAAGGGGGTACTCATCGAGTCCACACGCCGTCATATGGAGAGTGTGTGGGGAAGCGAGGCGGCCAGCGTGGAGGCTCACAATGAACTGAAACTGCTCTCGGCATACGAGCCCGAAAAACAACTCAAAGCCCTCGCCGAGATACTCTACTCGCCACGCCTATGGCTCATCGAGGGGAGCGCGGTGCAGAGCGTACAACTAACCACCGACCGTGTGCTCATAGCGCCTAACGAGGGAATGAGCATCATCGAGGTGGACATCCGAGCCGCAGAGGAGGGCGTGCAGTTATGGTAGAGATTAGAATCGACGGCCAAAAGTGCGATCTGGAGGTGGGGTATGTGCCCGACAAGCGAGCCTTCGCCTTCGACGGAGAGGCCGTAGCCGACATCGACAAGCAACGCGCGGGTCACACGCACTCTCTGCGACTACCACTATCGCCCACCAACGACCGCATAATGGGCTATGCCGCCGATCCCACAGCGGCCGAACAGTTCAACTCTTCGTACCACAAGGGCGAGGTGGTGGTTGATGGCGTGGTGCTGATGCAGGGCGTGGCAACACTCCTTGCGATCGAGGCCGAGGAGGGTTTGGGATACTACCACATACGCATACGCGACGGCGCAGGCGACTGGATCGAGAAGATTGCGGCAAAGAGACTCGACGAGGCTAATCTTGACTTCGAGGCTGAACTTGACGGCCTGACGATCGAGAGTAGCTGGAGCGGAGAGAAGGATGTGAGATTTTTACCCATTCGCTTCGACGACTACCGCGAACCCTACGACTCGACATCGCTCTACCCGCCCCAGCGAGTGATGACCGTGGCCGACTACTACCCATTTATCTCGGTGCGAAGTATGTTGCAGGCTATATTCGAGGGCGCGGGCTACACCATCGAGAGCCGCTTTATGGAGAGCGAGATGATGCGCAAGCTCTACTTCAGTGGTCGCTACTCCTCGTCGGGGCGTTCGCTCGTGCGACTTGAACAGAGCTCAGGATTCAAGGCCGCCCGTACCTCGGCGTCAACGACAACAGCCGACACGATGGGTAGGGTGTGGCTCACGCCGCTGGTGCTCACCTCGTCGCTGGGCAACTTCGTGCAGACGACCGATGGCGAGGGACTCTACAACAACGGCGGCGTATTGCAGATAACCTCGTCGGGCGTGGAGTATAGACCCAAGGTGGAGGCGAGTGTGAGTTTCGAGATTGGACTAAAGTACACCACCGAGTACAAGATGCTGTCGAGCAGTCGCTTGCAGGGTTTCGACGCCCTATATGTCGATGTGGGATGCGATATGCAGATCCCACTATCTAATCCATTCAAGGACCGACGCTCGAGCATCACGGCAGGTGTGGAGTACCGATGTGTAGTCTTTAACCATAAGGAGGGAACAACCTACCGCCTGGTCTGCATCACCAACGCGGGAACGACCCTTGTAAAGAGCTTCTCCGCCTCAGAAACAGTGGTTACGCTGCCCACGAGTGGTGGTCGATGTGCCCTGCAACTCTCCGATGGCACGGAGTACACTGACGACTGGGCACTCTACGACGGCTGGGTAACAACGACGGGAGAGACCGAGGTGGAGGTGGTGTTACAGACCCCGCCCGAGCTGCTCTCACCCTCGAAGGCAAAGTCGTTCACGAAGATGTATCTGCACGGAGGCAAGTCGGGCCAAAGGGTAACGCTCTCGAAAGAGTGCACACTCCAGGCTCGCTTCACCTCGTCGCCCACCGAGGGGTCGCTACTCAACACCGAGATGGTGCTCGCCCACCAATGTTCGCAACTCGACTTTGTGAAGGCCATAGTGCAGATGTTCAACCTGCGAATAGCCACCATCGAAGGCTCGCGCAAGCTCCTGATTGAGCCCTATGACGACTTCTACAACGGCGCGCTACACGACATCAGCCACTATGTAAAGCCTCGTCTGCCGATGCTGGCAACGGAGATGGCCTCAGAGGTTAGTCTCTCGCGCTCGCTCGGCTACAGCAGTGAGGGCGATGGAGCAGTGATGCGCCACAACGCACAGAACGACGAGGTCTTCGGTCGCTGGAGCTCCACCACACCCTCCTATGCGGCCAAGATGGGGAGTGAACGCCTGACAAACTCGCTCTTCTGCCCCACCATCTCGGCAACGGGAATTCACGCCACAGCACCCTCGGCCCTCGTTATGCAGGTAGGCGACCGCGATGCCGATCAAGCGGAGGATGTGGCTATGCGAATCGTACGCTATGAGGGGACAAAGCCACTCGGCGAGGGCGAGAGCTGGGGTGCACCCTCGTTCGTGGCGGAGTATCCGATGGCGGCCTTTCACGCCCCAGGGCAGTTTACCCTCTGCTTCGAGGATCGTGATGGGGTGCAGGGTCTGCACCGCTACTACGACAAGCAGTGGAGCGAGGAGGCTCTGCGCCGCCGACTTGCCCTGACGCTCAGGCTTCCAGCTCACCTACTGCAACAGATGTGCGACTACGACGAGGGTGGCAGCGCACGCGACACATATCGACTAAATATTGGCGGTCAGGGGGCGAACTACCGTCTGAGTCGAGTAGTGTCGTACGATACTACGACGGGGTGTGCACAATGCGAATTTGTGCGAACCCTAACCGATGAATTAACCTAATTGAAAACCTAAAAACGAAAATGCAAACCAAGATTACAATCAGAAATGAGGCTCACACCTGCTACATCGACATCGAGGGTACGATTGGCGTGCCCGAGGAGCATCAGTTCGAGAATGCCGACTCTCGCGTAGCCACCTTCGAGACCTTCCGCCACGAGGTGCAACGCATAGCCGAGATTGCCGCCAAGAGTGTGGTGGTGAACATACGCTCGACGGGCGGCGATGTGAACGATGCACTGCTCATCTACGATGCGCTGATGGGACTCGATGCCCACATCACAACACGATGCTACGGTTACACAGCCTCGGCCGCAACGATTATTGCTCAGGCGGCCAACGACGGTTATCGTGAGATTTCGAGCAATGCTATGTATCTGATTCACAAGTCAACCTGCTCGATCGAGGGCAACGCCTCGTCGCTCGACGCAAGGGCTGACCTGCTGCGCAAGACCGACGAGCGATTGGCCTCGCTCTACGCCCTGCACTCGGGTCTCGACGCCCAATACTTTGCCGACCTGATGGCCGAGAATAATGGCGAGGGTCGCTGGCTCTCGGCCGAGGAGGCTGTGGAGGCAGGTCTTGCCGACCGCATAATCGACCCCGCGGCAGTGGCTCTGCAGCCCGCCTCGGAGAGTACGCTACCAGCCGACAAGGCTACAACATCGGAGGCGCTGAACTCGGCGGCAAGCGAGATCATTCGCTTCCTGCTCGGCCGCCTGGCCTACCGCATCGAGGAGTGGTTGGAGCGTCTGCACGAGAAGCACCTCGCCAAGCGCGAGGAGCGCAAGGCCAAGAGAGAGACCGAAAAGAGTGCCACCACAGAGAAGGAGCCCTCGCAGGAGGATGATCTGCCACAGGCGGTGGCACAGAGCCCCGCACGCTCAGTAATAGCATTTGACGAGCGACAGCGTAGCATCAACGCTACACCGATAAAGCCCGTGGAGGACCCCTCGATGAATCAGCCTATGCAGCACGCCAACGAGCGAGCCTATGCCGACGATGCAAAGGCCTTCGGCAGATATTAAACCAAAGAAAACAACCTAATTTAACAACAAAAACAACCTAAAAATCAGAAAATTATGTCAAGTATTATTGTAAACCCCAAAACTTACTCAGGTCGTGAACTCGACACCATCTTCTTCCGTCCCCTTTTGACTGGTCCCTCGGCCGAGTCGCTCGGAATTCGTGTACTCTACAATATGCCTATGCCCACCGTGGTGCACATCTGGGACAACAAGAACAATGTTCTCTCACCCTTCGATCAGGCCTCGGGCTGGAGTGGCGGCGCCAAATCGACCCACTACCAGAAGACAATTCCTATGTCGAGAGTAAAGGCCGAGAACTCGTTTGCGGCGAGCGACTACTTCTCGACCGTATTCGAGCTTATCACCAACCGCGCCGATGTGAATATGGAGGATTTGTCGGGTACCGAGTTGGAGGCAGCTGAGACCGAGCTCTTCCGCCGTGCCATTGCCGAGTCGATCCGTATGAATATGTGGTTGGGCGACAAGGAGGGCACGCTCAACACCGGTTTTTCGAGCTTCGATGGCCTGCTCAAGCTCGTCAACGAGCGTGTGAAGAGTGGCGAGATTGCAAACTCATCGACCGACCTTGACGCTAAGCTAACCAATATGGATATAAGCGAGATGTTGGCCTATGTTGTCAAGACGGCTAACCCCCGCCTGAAGGCGCTCTACGACGAGGGTCAGGTGGCATTCTTCGTATCGCCCACCATCTACTCTTACTACCAAAACTACCTCGACAGCGCCTACGGCTCAGCCTCATATCAGGATTGCCAGACAGGTCGCGCACAGCTCTCATACCACGGCTTCCCCGTAATCGAGATCAACCTCGAGCCCTATATCGGCGAGTCGGGCCTCTCGGAGAACTTCATCATCTTCACCGACCGTCGCAACTTGGCTTTGGCCGTGAATACAGCCGATAGTCCTGGCTCAGAGATTCGTATGTGGTATAATCCCGACGAGATGGAGAATCGTCAGCGTGCAGTATTCGCAATCGGTTGCGAGATTTTGGACGAGGATTTGGTATCGGCATTCATCGACGCCAAGTCAGAGTAACGACGCCCTATGACCGAGAAGAGATCATTCAAACCCGTGGGCGGAGTGGCTCACGCTGAACTGTTCGCGGTTGGGGGTATCGACTCAGCAGAGGATATGGCGCAGGGCAAAGGCATCACGGTAGAGCTACTCGACCAGGGATCGCACTACGACGAGGAGGCCTCGGCCGACAACCTGCCCGTGAGCGTGCAACACACGCTCACCCTCTGCGCCTGGCCTGACAGGGGCTCGGCGTGGCTTGACGCCGACTTCCTTGCACACGCCTCGACCGACGGGGTGGTGGCCCGCATTGAGCTACGATCAGGCGAGAAGATAGTAGTGGGCTGGAGCCAGCGATTTGGACTGGAACAGCCCCTCAGACTGCGCTCGATGAGTTTTCACTCGGGGAGCCGAGCAAGCGACTCGCCGCGCGTGGTGCTCACCCTCTCGTCGCACGACACAGCGTCGGCCCTCGACCAATAAAACAGCAAATAAGAGAAAATATGGAAAAGAGAAAAACAAAGTCGTTGGTGGCCGTGGCAAACAGCAAGCAGGAGTCGCTATTCGCTATCTCGAAGCGCACAGTCGAGAACGAGAAATTCTGGCGTTGGGGCGACGACAACCTGCTACCCTGCGCCCTCTCGCTGATGTCGCGCCGCTCGACCACCCACCGACGAATAATCAACGACAAGGCCGACTACATCGCCGGCAAAGGATTCTCCTACAACGAGCAGGAGCCCCTGCTTGCCCAGATCGTGGGGCGAGCCAACGGCCAGGGCGACTCGTTGCGCCGCATACTCTACCGCCTGGCGTTCGACAAGGCGCTGATGGGAAATGCCTTTCTGGAGATTGTAACCGACGAGGAGCGTTCGTTCCTCTCGCTCTATCATCAGGATGCCTCGCACTGTCGCCTTGCGCGCGACTCGCAACACATACTTTTGCACCACGACTGGTCGTCGTTCAAGGGTGAGGAGGCGCAGTCGCTACCCCTCTACCCACACTTCGAACGACAGGCCGACGGCACCCTGCGTTCGATAGTGCACTACAAGGAGTATGAGCCTATGTTTGCACACTACGGCGTGCCGAAATATATCGCAGGAATGGGCGTATCGGCCATAGCCTACAAGACCGACTGCTGGAACATTTCGCGACTGGACAACTCATTCCAGCTATCGGGCATTATGATGCTCGACGCCACGCTCGAGAGCGAGGCCGAGGCCGAGCGACTGGTGCAGACGGCCGAAAAGCGCTTTGCAGGCACGCCCGGGCAGGTGATGTTTGTGGTGGGTGGAGGCGATGAGAACAACTCGTCGCGCTTCATCCCCCTCGAGTCGCACAACGAAGGCGACTGGAGTGCCCTGCACGATCAGGCTACGAGCGACATCGTAATTGCCCACTCGTGGTTCCGTTCGCTCAGCGGACTGGACTACTCGGCAGGATTCAGTGCCGAGCGCATCCTACACGAGTATGAGGTGGCTCTGAACACCGTGATTCTGGCCGAGCAGGAGGAGTTGCTCACGCCCATCAAGCGCATAATGCGCGAGGTGGTGGGTGTGGATGGCTCGTCGCTCGAGATTGTAAACCGACCGCCGACACGCTCTAAGCCTGTATATATGAAAGTGTGGGAGGCCCGCAAGGCCGACGGTCTGGAGTACGATGCCAACGATGAGCGTCAGCAGGCCTTTCTCTCGGAGATCACGAAGTACAATGTAACCAAAATAAATTAACAGTAGAGACTATGGCAAAAACAATTATTTCTCCGACCGAGGTGGTGGCTCTGGCCTTCAGCGATGGAGGCTATGTGGCTCCCGAGGTGGTGGCGCAGGCCGACATAACAGCGGCCATCGAGCGGTGGATACGACCTGTGGTGGGTGAGGCTCTGCTCGAGGCGGTGCAGGGTGGTGCCTACGCCGAGCTAAACGACGACTACCTGCGGCCTGCGGTGGCGGCCTATGTGCGTCTGGCCATTCAGCCACGCCTTAATGTAGCCACCTCGCAACTGGGACTATGCGCTCCTGGCGGCTCTCACCTCAAGGCAGCCGATACGGTGGCACGGCGCGAGTTGATGCGCTCGCTGCGCACACGCGCCTCGACACTACTGCGCCGCCTCTCGACCCACTTGGAGCAGAACAAGGGTACATTCAAGGAGTACTCATCAAAGGATAACATTCTAAACCGATGCTCGTATGATGGAGGCTTTGTACAAATTTATTAACGGCATACTGCTCTGGCGCTACCTACGGCGCCACCTGCGCCGATGGCGAAGAAAGGGGGTGGTGCAATGAGTCGCGGCATAGAGAACTGCAACCCGGGTAACATTCGTCGTTCGAGGGTGCGCTACCGAGGCGAGTGCCACCCCTCGACCGACCCACTCTTCAAGCAGTTTGAGTCGATGGAGTGGGGTTACAGAGCTATGTTCATACTGCTCGACACCTACCGCACGCGTTACGATCTGCATAACATCAGGCAGATGATTATGCGCTACGCCCCGCCCACCGAGAACCACACGGCGCTCTACATCGACGCGGTGTGCGAGATGACGGGCATACGGTCCGACCTACCCATCGACACACGCAACAGGGCTACGATGGTGCCTATTGTAGCGGCTATGTCGCGCGTGGAGAATGGCTGTGCGGCCTGCCGTGCCGAGGTAGAAAGAGGATTTGACCTAACGGGGTTTTAGGATTGGGTTAGTGGCATAAAGAAAAATTAACCCAAAAACAAAGCCACTTTTACAACACTTAAACTTTTTTGACCAAATGGAGAGGGAAGGCTTCTCTGTTTGGTCTTTTTTTTGTAATTTCGTTCGATGCTTCCTCCTCTCGAAAACATAGCCTCGCACCTGCGTCAAATGCCTATGCTCTGCGCATTGGCGGCACTCATCGTGGGCATACTTATGGCCGAGTGGCTTGAGCCTAAGCTTGTTGTGGTGAGTGGCGTAATGGCCTTAGTAATAGCCGTTTTCATTCTCTGGCGCAGATCCACAGCCAGCGATATTGCCGTGCTGCTTATCATAGTCCTTGCGGGTGCCTTGGCCTACACCCTACGCACCTCGCCCACGCTACCTGCTGTGGCTGAGATGGAGATCGAAGTGGGGCGCACGACCAGCATTCGTAACAACACGACCTATGCCGAAGCTCGCATCAGGGCACTGCGCCGTGGTGGCACCACCTTGCGCTCGCGAGCTGAGGTGCGGCTTACCATACGGGATTATGTCGTCTCGCGTGGCGACAGGCTCATAGTTGCCACCTCAACACGGCCGTTCGACCCCGCACAGGAGTACGACCGTTATATGGCGGCGCAGGGGTTTGCAGCCGAGGTTTTTATCACCGAGCAAGATATTCTCCACCACCACAAGGCTCAGCCCTCGTTCATCGCCCGCCTGCAACAGACTGCCCTGCAACGCATTAAACAATTGGGGCTCTCGCCCGATGTAGAGGCCGTAGCTCGCACCGTTGGTCTGGGCGACAGGGTGGCTCTTAGGAGCGAGGTGCGACAAGCCTACTCGCTCAGTGGCGGAGCGCATCTACTGGCGGTGTCGGGTCTGCACATAGGATTTCTGTGTGTGATTCTCAACATACTCTTCGCTCCGCTCACCCTGCTACGCAACGGGCAGGTGGCAAGAGGTATTGCCGTGATGGTCGGGATATGGATCTATGCCGCCATAGCGGGCTTCTCGCCCTCGGTGGTGCGTGCGGCGTCGATGTTCAGTATTGTGCAGGCGACGCTACTTGCCTACTCCACATCGCAAACACTCAACTCGCTATGCTTCACAGCCTTTGCTATGCTTGTATGGGATGCCCGAACGCTACACGATGCCGGTTTTCTGTTATCGTTCCTTGCCGTAGCGGCCATCGTCGAGTGGGTTGTACCCTACACCGCATCCGACAGGCAGGCTCTACCCCCGCATAACCCCCTGCGCGACATCCTGCATCGCCTATTAAGGTGGTTAATCACATCCATTGCCGTTGCCATAGCCGCCACCGCGGCCACCCTGCCACTGGTGAGCCATCTGTTTGGTAACATAACGCTGTGGAGCATCATCCTCGGCCCCGTGCAGGTGGTACTATGCGGAGTGGTGGTAGCAACTACCATTGGCTGGGTGCTGATGCCAATACCCCTGCTTGAAGAGGTTGTGGCAGGTGTGTTGGAGCAGAGCATAGGGGCAATGAATGCGCTGGCGCAGTGGGCGGCCGAGAGTGGCGAACTCTCGACGCAGAGTAGCATTGGTAGTGGTTGGTGCATAGCCATATATGTGTTGTCTGTGGCGTTTACCCTCGCTCTGTGGGCCCTGCCCCGACCCAAAAGAGGTGGTTATCGGGATTTTATGTTGCACGAAAGGGTAAGCGAAGAATAACTTTACGAAAAAAAGGCTATATTTGCCGCCCGAAAGCAATATAATCAAGTCGAAATGAAAGCATTGTACACCATTCTGTTGCTCGTGGTATCGAATGTCTTTATGACCTTCGCCTGGTACGGCCACCTGAAGTTGCAGCAGATGAAACTCATTGATTCGTGGCCACTCTATCTGGTCATCGTCTTTTCGTGGGGCATAGCACTGGCCGAGTATGCGTGTCAGATTCCTGCCAACCGCATCGGATTTATCGATAACGGAGGCCCCTTCACGCTTATGCAGCTCAAGGTGATGCAGGAGGTAATCACACTGATCATCTTCACCGTGTTCACTACCGTATTCTTCCGTGGCGAGGCACTCCACTGGAACCACTTGGCGGCATTCTGCTGCCTGGTGATGGCTGTATATTTTGTATTTATGAAGTAATGACGCGCGAGGAGCTTTCCACACTTCTGCTACCCGAGGTAAGGCAGGCCATCGACGCAAATATCGACCGCGACCCGTTGCAGATTGCGCTCGACAGGCGCATTGTGCACGCTCGCGAGGTGGCCTCGCAGGTTAAGTACCTGCAACGCGCACGCACGAAGCTACCCCGCCTGTATGAGGCTCGAGCGATAATCCCCGACCGAGCCTTCGAGCAGTCGTCGAGCGAGGATTGTGCCGTGGCAAAGCCCCTGCGTGGAGGCCGACTGCTCGACCTGACTTGTGGTCTTGGCATCGACTCACTCACTATGGCGGCACACTTCGAGAAGGTGGTGGCACTCGAGCGCGACGAGGTGCTGGCCGATGTGGTGCGAGAGAATATGCGCCGTATGGGGGTGGAGAATGTGGAGATCATCACGACCTCGGCCGAGGAGTATGTGGCTACTTGTAGCGAGCACTTCGACTGGGTGTATGCCGACCCCGACCGACGCACGGCCGATGGCAAGCGTGTAGTAAGGTTAGAGGATTGTTCGCCCAATATGGTGGCACTATGGCCTATGCTACAGCGCATTACCAAGCGTGTGGCGATAAAGAACTCACCGCTGTTTGATGTCGATGAAGCATTCCGCATCTTCGGCGAGTGTGGCGTGGAGGTCATATCGCGAGGTGGCGAGTGCAAGGAGGTGAATATCTACGCCGATGGCCGTGGGGCACGCATAGCGGCCGAGGCGGTGGGTCGCCAGAGGGTGGAGTTTGCACGCGACGAGGTGGTGGACAAGCCCTGCGAGGGTGAGTTTATGGCCGAGGAGTATGGCTATCTGATTGTTCCCGATGTGGCGTTGCAGAAGGCTCGTCTGGTCGCTCACTCGCTGCGTGAGGTGGCCGATGTGTGGAGCAACAATTCGTTTGGTTTTGCTCGCGTGCAGCCCGCGAATGTGCTTGGCCGAGTGGAAATAATCGAGCGCATCGAAGCATTTGATGTAAAGCAACTTAAGCGCGAGTTGAAGGGTCGCGGAGTGGATATTATACTGCGTGATTTCCCGATGGGAGTCGATGAAATTCGTCGCAAGGTGGGCGCCAAGAGCGGTAGCGAAGTGAAGCTGGCGCTGACCAAAGTAAGAGGTAAACTTTATACCATATATTTGAAAAAATAGGGTGTCGATTGACACCCTATTTTAGTATAATTCAATGTACTCGTAGCTGTTTCCTACTGCCTCCAAATATCGCTGAAACATCTGCTGCGAAATGACCACCGTAGCGGTGTTGTCGTTGGGGTGAAAACTCAGTGAGGGCTCCTTCTGCAGATTGGCATCGAGGAAGAGATGCACGTGGTTATCCCCATCGTTCACCAAGCCAAAAGGCGACACCGAGCCGGGTCTTAGGCCCAGCCACTTCTCCATACGCTCGGGCGAGGCAAACGAGAGCTTGCCCTGACGAAGACGCTGCTCGAGGTCGTGGATGGCCATCGTGCGCTCGCTATCGAAGACAACCAGGTAGTGGCGATTACCCTTATGGTTGCGGAAGAAGAGGTTCTTGCAGTGCTTCGAGCCGTCGGCGCGCCAATACTGGCGGGCGATCTCGATGGTCGGCGCCTCGGGGTGTTCGTAAACAGTATATTCTATGTCGTGTGCCGCCAAAAAGTCAAAGACAGGCTGACGGCGAAAGAAATTTTCGTTCTCCATCCCAATTCTGAATTTTTATTCTCCTATCTTATCTCGACGCTACACCAAGCACTCCGATGCGATCCTTCGCCCACTCATCCTGCGAGCGCAAGACCTGCTCGACAACATCGCGAACGGCACCCTTGCCACCGCCAAACTCCGACACATAGCGCGAAGCCTCGATAACCTCCGAGCAGGCATCGGCAGGGCATACGGGCACACCCACGAGCTCCATACACTCAAGGTCAGGAATGTCGTCGCCCATATAGATTGTCGTAGCGGGGTCGATATCGTAGTCGGCAAAGAACTCGTGCATAGCCTTGATTTTATCCATACATCCCAGATACATTCGCGTAACACCCAGACGCTCCATACGCGAGCGCAGCAGGTTGCCGTGGCCGCCCGAGATGATGCACACCTTATAGCCTCGGCGCACGGCATAGGCTATGGCGTAGCCATCCTTGGCGTTATACTTACGGATGAAGTCCGAGCCATCGCCGATGGGCATAATACCGCCGTCGGTCATCACACCATCGACATCAAAGACAAAGGCCTTGACCTTTGCTATATCTTCTTTGAAGTTTGCCATATATATTCGGTTAATAGTTTATAAATCTCCTTTTCTTTCTCGCTCTCGAGCATAGCCTCGTGGCGCTCGGCCACCGAGCGATCGCCCCTCACGGCAGGTCCTGTCTGCACACGGCGCGGATGGTCGGACTCGACAGCCTTGCAGGCAGTCTCCTCGATAAGGGGTCGCAGAACATCGAACGGCAAGTCGGCACACTCATTCAAGCGGTCGGCCGCCATAGCATAGAGGGCATTAACGAAATTACACGACAGCACGCCCGTGAGATGCACCTCGCGTCGTACGGCTGATGTAGCACGATAGACCCTGCGGCTGAGCATCTGCGCCACACGCTCGATAAAGAGCGTCGTGGGCTCATCCACACCCTCAACAAACAAGGGCACAGCCGAGAAATCGACTCTGCGGCCTGCGGTGAAGGTCTGGAAGGGGTACAACACGCCACACGCAGCCTCGCCCAGCACACTCAGCTCGACACTGCCAGCCGTATGCACCACAACCGAGCCCTCGCTGCGGCTGAGGCCTGCAGCAACCTCGCCCACGGCACGGTCGCTCACGGCAATGATGTAGAGGTCGGCATCAGCCGCTTGGCTCAAATCGGCACACCACTCCGATCCCGCCAGGCGAGCCACCTCGGCCACGCGCTCGGCATTGCGAGCCACCACCTGACGCAAATCCAACTCAGGGCACTCAGCCACGGCTATGGCTACGGACTCGGCCACATTGCCACTGCCTACGACAACAACACTTATATTACTCTTCATCAGCAAGTTCAATTATTAGTTTATTCTCCAAGCTCTGGCTCGAGACACTCTTCAGCGCATCGACCACCTCGGTAGCACGCTGGCTCAGAGCTCCATTAACCAGAGGTTCGGTACTGCCATCAACACAATTATCGATAGCCTCCAGCACATCGCACACGCGTAGCGTAGCCACATAGCGCGCCGGAGCATAGGCCACTTCGTACTCCTCCTCGTCGCAACGCACCTCGTTGAGTATGCCCGCCGCAACGAGCTTTGCGACAAGCTTACTCGCTATGCGGGTGGGAAGTCCCAACGCCTCGCGTATGGCGATGATGGGAACCGCCCCCTGGCCACGGCGAAAGGCACGGGCAACGAAGGCCGTGATCGAGAGCATCAGCTTGCGGCTCACATCGAGGCTCAGGGCGGGCAGGGTGCGCTCCTCGTCGAAGCGTTTCTCGTTCTGAATGGCGAACGAGAGCTCGCAACCGATGAGCAGGATGCTCCACGAGTTCTGCATCCAGAGCATAAACAGAGGCAGGGCGGCGAAGCTACCATAGATGGCGTTATATGAGGTCATCCACTTAATCAAATAGACATACAACGACTGGAAAACAAAGAAGCAAGTTCCTGCTATAACACTGGCCATAATGGCTGAGCGCAGGCGCACCTTAGTGTTTGGCAGCACCAGATAGACAAAGGTAAACATAGCCCACACAAAAAACAGCGACAGCGCCTTAGAACCTATGTTCATCAACACCGTATCCTCCAATCCGAGCAGTTCGCGGGCATAGCCTCCCACCGAGGTGGCTACGATCCACAGCAGTGGGGCGATAATCACGACGGTGATGTAGTCGCTATACTTACGCACGAGGTTGCGCGTAGATCTTACCTCCCAAATCTTATTGAAGTTGGCCTCGATGCTCTCGAACATACGAATAACCGCCCAGAACAGCGTAACCAAGCTGACCGTAGCCATCAGACCGCCACGCGTGCGGGCGAGAGCCTTGTTAGCAAAATCGACTATGTAGTCAACCACCTCGGGCATCTGCGGCAGTAGCGAATAGAGGTTATCAACCAGACTCTCGGCCAAGCCGAAGCTCTTCACCACGGCAAAGACCAGCGCCAGCACAGGCACAAGCGAGATGAGGGTGTAGAAGGTGAGTGCGGCGCTCATATCCATCGTGCCGTGAGCCATAAGGCCCTCGAGCGTGTAGATGATGAGCTTGAGCGGGCGCACGGTCCACCCAAGACCTGGGATTCGCGATATGGGCGAGAGCAGGTCGTAAAGTATTTTCAGTGGTTTGTGCATAGTATTAATTATTTACGCGATAGGCGCGTTGTACGCCGCGAATACGCATAATCGAGTGAATGAGTAGATCGACAATCGATGTCGAGGGCACCTCGACACTGATCGTGCCACGCATAGTGCCGTCGCCACGGGCGGCAAGGCTCAGCGTGCGGATATTGAGCTTCAGCTCGCGCGTAACGACCTCCGTAATCTGATTACCGATACCTGCCGTGTCGGTGGCCACGATAGATATGGTAGCACGGAAAGCTCCATCGGCATTGCCCCTCCAGCGAGCCTCCATCACGCGATAGGGATACTGCTCCTTGAGGCGTGCGGCATTGGGGCAATCGGAGCGGTGGATGGTGATGCCCGACGAGATGGTTACAAAACCGAAGATGTCGTCGCCCTTGATGGGGTTGCAACACTTGGCAAGTTTATACTCTATGTTATTGATTTTCTCGTCGATAACAAGAGCATCCGAGCGGCGTGCAGTGGGGGCATCGTCGGCCTGAGCAGCCTTCGACTCCTCCTTCTTACGCTCAGCCTCGGCCGCCGCCACACGGCGCTGCTCCTCGGCCTCGCCCGAGATCCACTGCTGGAGAATCTCCTTAATCGATATAAAGTCGATCTTCTGCAGGGCAATCATCGAGTAGACCTCGCGACCCGTGCGCACCTTGAGTACCTTGCCCAGGTAGGCCACAGCCTCGTCGATGGGGACTGTTATCTTCCAATTCTTGAGTTTGCGCTCGAGCTCCTCGCGACCGATGCGGGCGTGCTTCATCTGCTCGTTGCGGAGCCACGACTTGATGCGGCCACGAGCCTTCGAGGTTACGCAGAAGGACAACCAATCGGACTTGGGCGTCTGGTTTTTCTGCGTCATAACCTCCACGATGTCGCCATTGTTTAGCACCTCGCGGATGGGCACGGCACGGTTGTTCACCTTGGCGCCCGTACAGGTTGCGCCGAGGTTGGTGTGGATGTCGAAGGCGAAATCCAGAACGGTAGCACCCTCAGGCAGTTTGCGGATGTCGCCATTAGGCGTAAAGACAAATATCTCGCTGGTCGAGGGCTTGGCATCGAAGCGCTGAGTAAGCGAATGGGTAGTCTCCTCCAGCGCCTCTCTAAGGCGGCTGAGCCACTGCTCCGAAGTCTGCGCTCCCTGATTTACGCCCTTATAGCGCCAGTGGGCGGCGATACCTCGCTCGGCCACGGCATCCATACGCTCGGTACGAATCTGAATCTCGACCCAACGACCTCCGCCAGCCGAGACGGTGGTGTGCAACGACTCGTAGCCGTTCGACTTAGGTATGGTTACCCAGTCGCGCATACGCTTGGGGTTGGGCGTGTAGCAGTCGCCAACAACAGAATAGACCGTCCAGCAGAGCTGCTTCTCCATCTCGCGGGGACAGTCGATTATAATACGCAGGGCAAAGATGTCGTAAACACCCTCGAAAGGAACATTCTGCTTACGCATCTTGTTCCAAATCGAGTAGACGGACTTGGTGCGGCTCTTGATGTGGTAGTTAAGGCCAGCCACCGACTTGAGCTTCTCCTCGATGGGCACCAGGAAGCGGGCGATAAAGGTCTGACGCTCGCTCTCGGTCTCCTCCAGGCGGCGGCATATGTAGTCGTAGTCCTTGGGCTCGAGCCACTTAAGGGCCAAATCCTCCAACTCGCTCTTCAGCGCATAAAGACCCAGCTTGTGAGCAATGGGGGCGTAGAGGTTCATACTCTCCCAGCTCTTCTTGCGGTGCTTGGCAACGGGGAAGATATTAAGGCTACGCATAACCTCCAATCTATCGGCCAGCTTGATAAGGATCACACGCGGGTCCTCCGAGTAGCTCACCAGCATATCGCGGAAGTCCTCGGCCTGCTCCTTCGAGACCTTGAGTTTGATGTTCGATATCTTACACAATCCCACGATAATACCCAGCACGGGCTCGCCAAACTGCTCGCGTATCTCGCGCGAGAGGGGTTCCACACTCTCGGGGTGCTCCTTGTTGGCTATGCGGATTACATCGTGCAGGATGGCCGCCACAGTAGAGTTACGGCCAAGTCCCAACTCGCGGGCAACAATCTCGGCTACGGCCACATCGTGGTCGAGTAGCGGGGTGCCATCGTAGCGGGTGTAGCCCTGCATCTGGGTGTGGGCATAGAGCAGAGCCTTATCGACTTGCTCCTGAGTGGTTGGTGAGTAGCTCTCGGCAATGAAGCGGCGCAGAGAACCATATTTCTGTAATACATCCATAATCAAACTCTTTTACGGTTTACGGACAATGTATAAATCCTCGTCGGTGAGTGCATACAGCGCTCGCTCGGCCTCCGAGAAGGCCTCAATGTAGGGTATGACATATACCTCGAAACCCGCACGCTCGAGGCGCTGGGCATAGTCGCGGCCATAGATGCGACGGTGGTCGTACTGACCAAAGATGCGGGTGCGCTCCATCTTGTCGGTGATGGTATCATCCTCGAAGGTGTGCTCTCGCTCTCGCTCCACGGGCGAGAGAACTACGCCCCAGCCACCACGACGCAGTATGCGATGCAGTTCGCTCAGGGCACGGCCATCGTCCTCGACGTGCTCGAGGATATGGTTGCAGATAACGGCATCGAACGAGCCATCCTCCAAAGGAATCTGCTGCACATCGAAGTGCATATCGGCCAGCGGACTCTCCAGATCGGCAGTTACATATCGCTCGGCTTCATTGGCGTACATCTTACGAAACTTACGCATAAGAGCCACCTCGGGTGCTATGTGCAACATACGGGGCAGAGCCATAGCTCCGCGACCGAGGTCGCTCTCCCTCACGAGCCACAACCACAGCAGGCGATGGCGCTCGAGCGAGAGGCATCGCGGACAGAGGGCATTCTCGCGCGGCGAGACATAGCCGTAGGGTAAAAACTTACGACGACGGCATCCGCACACAGGGCACTGCTTACCCTCGCCCAAGTAGAGTAGTCCCAGCAGGGGTACAGCCCACTCGGCCACACGCTGCAGGAGCGGACGGGGGAATAGGTTTAGTATAGCTTTAATAAATCGTTTCACGCGTAAGTAGGTTTGTGGGTTACTGCTCCAACTGCTCCTTCACGGCACACTCCACATCGGTGAGCTGCGCACGGCACTCGGCTATGAGCTCGGTAGCACGCTTGACCTCGGCGGCGAGGGCATCAACATCGATCTGCTCGTCGCGCAGGCGAGCGAGAATCTGCTCAACCTCGGCTATTGCCTCGGAGTATGTTAGTTTTTTCTTTGCCATATATTGTTCTATTTTATTTCTGCCTTTATGCTACCCTTGGCGAGCTCAATCTCCACCTCACGACCCGACAGCCCCTCGGTCGAGGTCAGTGCCTTGCCATCGAGGCGCACCACAGCAAAGCCCAGGCGCAAAATCTTCTCGGGCGAGCGGGCTTCGACAACCTCCGAGGCCCTATCGAGCAGTGCTCGCTGGCGCTCCAGTCCACGCCCAACGGCCGAGACCAACTGCTCGCGCAGCATAGCAAGTCGTGCCGAGCCTCTGTCGCAGTAGCGCAGTGCCTCACGCTCCACATCGGCCGCCATACGCTCCACCCTAACGCGGGCACGCTGTGTGGCGGCAACGGCCATATCCGCAAGGCGGTAGGCAGCCTCATCGAGCCACGCCATTTCGCGAGCCATACCATCGGTGAGCCACGCCGCAACGGCCGTGGGTGTTTTCAGTGGTGTGTGCGCCACCATATCGGCGACGCTGGTATCCTTGTCGTGGCCTATGCCTGTGATGACGGGCAGTGGAAACTGCGCCACATAGGAGCATAGTCTATACGAGTTAAAACAACTCAAATCACTTGCCGAGCCACCTCCACGGATGATGACAACGGCATCGAAGCGCTCCTGCTGACAGGCCACCTGCTCAAGTGCCGCACAGATGCTATCCTCGGCCGAAGAGCCCTGCACAACGGCATCGAAGAGCGTAGTGAGGAAGGCGTAGCCACCCTCACGGAGTTCATTGCAGAAGTCGCGATAGCCTGCCGCCGCCGCACTCGACACAACGGCTATGCGTTGCAGGGGTCGGGGAAGGGTGAGTGAGCGGTTCATATCCCACACGCCATCGCGCTGGAGTTGCGCTATGGTCATCTGCTTCTGTCGCTCGACCTCGCCCAGGGTGTAGGAGGGGTCGATGTCGGTAATCTGCAACGAGAGGCCGTAGAGCTCGTGGTACGACACCACGACCTTAGCCATAATCTTCATACCTGCCGCCAGCGCCGATCCTGTCTGCGACTGGAAGTAGGATGAGAGCATACCCCACTGCGACCGCCAGATGACGGCACGCAGTTGCGCACGCGGGATGGGTGTGCCACCACGCGTGGGCTCGCTCTTCTCGATGAGTTCGAGGTAGCAGTGGCCCGAGTAGTTCACCTTCAGTTCCGACACCTCGGCCACAACCCACACGGGCAGGGGCAATGCCCCCTCAACAGCCTGCTTGATGCGGCGCTGGAGCTCCGAGAGGGTGATATGTTGCGAGTGCGAAGTCATAACAGTTTTTCCAATATACAAATATATGAATATATTTGGAAATATATAATTACTCTATACTTTCGTGATTCTCGAAAAGCAAATGTAGATTTCTTTCTAGGATTCTAAAACCGCTACCGTGGTCGTGCGCTTTGCCATAATTACGACCAGAACGATATGAGCCAATACGAATATCATACATAATCATACCATCATCTATTAACTTAATAAATCTCTCTAAAGTAGGGGCTGTAAAAATTTCGGCTCTATTAAAATGAAAATGCTCCTTCATATCTATTAAAGCTGTTTCTGCATTTACATAAAACAAATTCTTTAATTTTTTCTTTAAAACCTTTTCTAAACATTCATATGTATATCCAACACTTTGATCTATTAAACGATTATCCTTGGGATCAAAAACACCTATCCTAATGACAGAATTATCTTTGTCGTTAACAAGTCTAAAATTATACTGTTCGTACGCCAAAGAATATTTAGAAGCGAACATTGATATGTGTAATTTTTTAAGCTCCGCATTATCAGAATAAGGAATTCCGTACCTATCTTTAAGATAGGCATTTGCCCTCTTCGGAAAAACAGGAGTCTTAGTAAATAGGGTAACATAAGATGTTGCTAATTCTCTATGAGATTTGATTTCAAATCCAAATAAATCTGGCTCATCAATATTATTTTCAACTACCCCAATGTAATCTTCAAATGTTTTTCCAATACCAGTATTATGACTTCGATTGCTTGGCACAAAACCTAATCTTTCTACTTCTCGAAATCGTTCAATAATAAGCATTTTATTAGTTTTCATACTCTATAATTTTATCCACCAATAGAGTGGTGATATTAATATCTTTTTGCATATATGAATCATCTGAAATAAACAATTGTTCAGTCGGCATCTTAAAGTATTTACATAGCATATCCAACTGTTTAAGGGTATATTTTTGAGGAAACTTAAGACTTTCAATATTTCCAATATGGCCTTCACTTATTCCTAATATATTGGCAATATTCTTTTGTCCTAATCCTCTATCTACTCGCTCCTTT
>JAZONC010000028.1:0-25286 GCA_045654285.1 Alistipes sp.
CACGCTGTACCACTCGGTAATGCTCGCATCAGGTGCTTTCTTGGCAAAGTAGGAGTCGATATGCTTCTTACTCCAATAGGTTCTGCCACGATTGAAAGTGCGAGGGATGTTATGTTCCTTCGCTATCTCATAAATCCACGACTCCTTAACGCCAAATTTCTCTTTAATCTCGGCTGTGGTGTATAGCTCTGTTATTGTAATAGCGTCTCGCGGTTGTCGCTTTTCGTATGGATTTGCTTTAAGCATTGCATCTATATCCGTTCTTTTTACGAATGATAATCTACTGCTTAATTTATATGCAAGCAGATGTCCTGCATATATCATCTTATATACAGCTTGAAGAGAAAGACCTAATAGCGTTGCTGCTTGGGCTATTGATAAATACTCTTTGTCTTTGATGTTCTCAACTGGTTTTTCTGTCTTGACATAATGAGTTTCGTTTTCGGCTTGTTTGACTCTCTTGTCTCGAACTGCCTGTTTGTAGGCTAAATTAGCACAGCGATGTGAACAATACTTAGTAGATACTTTTTGAGCTTCAAACTCAACTCCACACCATTGGCAAATCTTCTTGATTCTAATGTTACTTGCTGCCATTTTACTACTGTTTTTAGTGTTTAATTCTCCTGATTTCTCCTGTTTTGGTTTAACTATCTTAAACCATATTCAACCATATTCAACTTTTTCCATCACCTCGCCAACGCAAAATTGCATTTCAAGTGGCGAGGTACACAGGAGGTACAAAAACAGGCGTAAAAAGGCTTAGCAACGATTAACAACGATGCTTGCACAAATAAAAATAGCACCCGTAAAGAGTGCTATACTAATCATTTATGATTGATTTAACCATTTGATAATCAACTATTTACTTACCGATGCAGAAGTGCGAGAAGATGTTTTTTAATATATCCTCCGAGGTGATTTCGCCGGTGATGGTGCCGAGGTGGTGGATGGCAAGGCGTATATCCTCGCTCATCAAATCGGTCGGGATGCCGTTATGTAGAGCTTCTAGGGCTGCAGTGAGCGCTTCGCCTGCTTGGCATAGGGCCTCGTGGTGGCGATGATTCGATACTATGACCTCACCGCGATAGGCGTCGGTTGCGTCGGCCGAAGATTGTAGTGTGGCAAGCAAATCATCCATTCCCTCGCCCGTGCGAGCCGATAGGCGCAGGGTAGGGTAGATAGTCGAAGTGGACACACAATCCGCCGAGCGTGCGATGTCGCACTTGGTAATTATGCGATAAACTTGTTGCTCGGCCGTGGGCGAGTAGCCAATCAAATCCTCCTCAAATGAGGTCTGCTCATCGTCGGTGAGCCACAATATGATACGCGCTTTGTGCAGTGCCTCTGTAGTGCGCTCAATGCCCATCTGCTCCAACCTGTCATCGGTTGTGTGAAGGCCTGCGGTGTCTATAAACCTATATATTACACCCGCAATATTGGTTGTTACTTCCACCGTGTCGCGAGTGGTGCCTGCTATGTCGGATACCATTGCTCGATCCTCGCCCGCAAGGCGATTTAGTAGTGTACTCTTACCCACATTGGGACGACCTGCAATAGCGACAATAACACCCTGCTTCAGAGCATTTCCCAAAGCGAACGATGCGGCAAGGCTCGTTACGCGGTCGAGCGTAAGGCGCAGTAGAGTGGTTAATTCTCCTCGATCGGCAAACTCCACATCCTCTTCCGAAAAGTCGAGCTCCAACTCCAGTAACGATGTGATGTTTAGCAGTTTGTCGCGTAGATTCTGTAATTCGGCAGAGTATGCGCCACGCATCTGGGTCGATGCTACGGCGTGCGAAGCTCGTGAGTCGGCAGCTATTATGTCGGCCACGGCCTCGGCCTGCGAGAGATCCATACGCCCCGATAGGAAGGCGCGACGAGTAAACTCGCCAGCCTCGGCGAGGCGTGCTCCGTGCTTGGTGATAAGTGAGATGATGCGCTCAACGGTGTAGCGCGAGCCGTGAGCCGATAGCTCGATAGCATCCTCGCCCGTATAGGAGTGCGGGGCGCGGAAGATGCTCACCAGCACATCGTCAACGACCTCGTTGCCATCCAGAATGTTACCATAGAGAATTGACGATGCTCGGGCGTCGTGCAATCGCTTTCGGCCACGAAATATCTTATCGCCAATAGCGATGGCTTCCTCGCCGCTTATGCGGATTATGCACAACGCTCCGCCCACGGGGGTGGCGGGTGCGACGATAGTATCGTGGTCGTTAAATATCATAGCGCGTATTATTTGCGAATTTGCAGGCGCTGGCCAACGCTGAGCTTATTAGCGCTCTTGAGGTTGTTCCAAGTCATTAGCTGCTTGGTTGTAACTCCATAACGGCGTGCAATGGCTCCAAGCGTATCACCCTTCTTAACGCGATAGACGGTGGGCGCCTCGGCTATCTTCTTCTGCACGGCAGTGGGGTTGAGGTACTCCTTCAGATAGAGCGAATCTTTGGCAAAGATAGCATCCTGCTGAGCGATGTAATCCGTTATGCGGTTTGTTGGCAATATCAGCGTGTAGTTCTTGTTGCTTGCCGGAATGATGTCGAGCTTATACTGCGGGTTGAGTAGCTTCAGGGCCTCGGTCGTAACATCGATCGTCGATGATACCTGCTCCAAGTGCATTACCCTGTCGATGTGTACCGTGTCAACGGCAATGGGCATAGGCGGATTCGAGTATTTGATGTTGTGTGCCTCGTGGTAGGCATAGGCGTACGATGCGGCGATAAAGGCGGGAACATATCCGCGAGTCTCGCGAGGCAGGTGCCAATATACCTCCCAGAACGAAGTGGGGTTGCCACCCGTGCGAGCCAGCGCCTTGTTTACATTGCCAGGGCCGCAGTTATAGGCAGCAATGGCCAAGCTCCAGTCGTCGTACATCTTGTACAAATCCTTCATATACTTACACGCCGCTGCGGTCGATTTGGCGGGGTCGTAACGCTCGTCCACCATCGAGTTTACCTCCAAGCCGTAGGCACGAGCCGTAACGGGCATAAACTGCCACATACCTCCTGCGCCGACACGCGACATAGCCGTAGCTTGCAATGCCGACTCGATAATTGCCATAGCGCGCAACTCCACGGGAAGCTCTGCTTTTAGTAGCTCCTCCTCGATCATCGGGAAGTAGTATTGTGCCAACGAGAGCACGCGGCTCATCAGACCCGAACTATCGGTGTAACGCTTGATGTATGTGCGTACCAGCTCGTTGTAGGGCAGATGTATGGGCGATACGAGGGCGTTAAGTCGCTGTGTGTAGAGCGAATCGAGAGCTGCATCAGAGGAGAGAGTCTCGGGCTCGCACACATACTCCTCGAAGAAGTTTTGGAATGCTTTATTTACCTGCTCAAGTTTGAGTTGCTCGGCCAGCGAATCGACCTGTGCTGGCGAGTAGTCGATGGTCATAACCGTTTGCGGGCGGTATTTTTTCTCCTCAAGGGCGGCGGCCAACTCACGCTGAAGTTGATCCTCGCGGGTACGATATGAGGCCACGACCGACGAAAGCGAATCGACACGACGGCGCTCGATAGCGAGTTGCTCTTTGGCTGTCAACCTTTGGCGTTTGAATAGTAGTTGGGCATTGGCCGCAGAGGCACAGCTAAGGCATAGCAGTAGTATTAGGAAAAATTTTGAGGCAGTATTTCTCATAATTAAAAGGTGAAATTTAGGTTGAAACCGAACACGGGGTTCGCCTTATTCATCTGAGTATATTGATAGTCGAACATAGGATCTACATCGACTGTCAGGTTATCCGAAATATCAAAATCCTTGAGGTGTGCATCGACGTGTGCATCGACTGCCTGGAACACATACACTCCAGCCGTGATAAGGATACTTAAGTCGCGGTTACGACGATACGAGTCGCGCAAGTTTTTGAGGAATGTGGCCGAATAGCGACCTCGGAATTCATCCTTCGATACTCCATCTGGATAGTTCTCGGGGTGCTGATCGAAGTCGGCACGCAACGAGTAGGCCGTCTTGAAGCGGTTGAAACCACGGTTGTTCCAGTCGATGACATATATCATCGAGGCCATACCACCCAATACGATTGGCACCTTCCAGTAACTCTTATTGTAGGCCTGTCCTGCGCCAGGGAATATGAGCGAGAGCGTTGTAGCCTTCTTTACATCCGATACATCGTTGGTGGCATAGTTCATCGCCGCATCACCTATGAAATAGATGTATGACGCGGCCGCTGTGGCCAAAAATATCTGCTTCTTGGTGTTCTCCTGTATCTTGCGGCGCTGCAGAGCGTTCATCTCCTCGGTGCGCGACATACCGTTCTGGAACATCAACTCCAACTCCTTCTTCAGGGGCTTGTGGCGGTTGCCAAAGTGAGCGGCAAGGCCTATTGATGTACCGAGCGTACCATATAGAATGGGTAACTTCCAATATTGTTTGTTGTAAATCTGACCATATCCAGGCAGTACGGCCGATACAATGGTCATACGCGAGAGCGATAATGAGTCGCCAAACCACTTCTCGCGGGGAATGATATTGCCATCATCGTCCAGTCGTCCCAACTCCTTGGCTCGTGCCTTGCGGCGCTCTACACGCGCAATAGAGTCGGAGATATGCTTTGCCTGCTTCTCGCTTATGCGCTTGAGGTGCTCGGGCACATTGGCAATAGAGTCGGCGCGAGCCTGCTCCAATGAGTCCAAACGCTCGATGAGCACTCCGCCCGTAACCTGCTGTATTGAACCACGACGAAGAGTCTGTGCCGAAGCCGTGCCAACAACGAGCGTTAGGAGTAGGATCATTACTCCACGCAACAAAGCGCGCAGAGCCTTCGGCGAAGACTTTGCGGCGAGTGTAGCGAGTGGGTAATGTTGTGTTGTCATATCGTACATTTAACGGTTGTGCAGACGCTCGATGAATGTGTCAATCTCCTCGTCCGACGAGAAGTCGATGACGATTTTACCACCGCCACTCTTTCCACGCTTTATGCTTATGTTCTCAGAGAATAATCTCTCCAACTTCTCCACCAGGCGAGAGTATGACTCGGGATACTCCTCCTCTACGGTGGGCTCGACTGCACCCTGCTCGGCCAACTTGCGAGCCAGCTCCTCGGCCTGACGCACCGATAGAGCCTTCTTGATGCACTTCTTGAGTGCCCACACCTGTCGCTCGGCATCGATTCCGGCGATAGCCTTGGCGTGCCCCATTGTGATAAGACCCTCCTTAAGGGCAAGTTGCACCTCATTGGGAAGATTCAATAATCGCATATAGTTCGATACGGTCGAGCGCTTTTTGCCCACCTTCTCGGCCATAGCCTCCTGTGTGAGACCACATTCGTCGATAAGGCGCTGCATACTGAGCGCAATCTCTATGGCGTTCAAATCCTGACGCTGGATGTTCTCCACCAGAGCCATTGCGTGCAGGTTCTCGTCGTCGGCCTCGCGAATGTATGCGGGCAGGGTCTCTAAACCTACTATCTGTGATGCACGCCAGCGGCGCTCACCGCTGATAATGATGTACTTGCCGCCCTCGCTCTTCTTCACGGTGATGGGCTGGATGATGCCCAACTGGCGAATCGAAGAGGCCAACTCTTGCAGAGCCTCGTCGTCGAACTGAGTACGAGGCTGTGTGGGGTTGGGTATAATCTCCGATATGGCTATCTCGGCCATCTGATTCATAGGCGTAGCCTTGACCGACACTTTGTCGGTGCCGAAGATGGCATCCAAGCCTCGTCCTAAACCTTTCTGCTTCATATCTTATTTTGTTTCTTGTTTTGCTTTTCGGTTGCGCTTGAGAAACTCCTTGGCAAGAGTGAGATAGTTCACTGCACCCGTCGCCGCCGCATCGTAGAGCATAATGGGCTTGCCGTGCGAGGGAGCCTCGCCTAGACGGATGTTACGCTGGATTACGGTGTCGAATGCCAGCGGGCCAAAGTGCTCGCGTACCTCGGTAGCTACCTGATTGTTCAGGCGGTTACGCATATACATAGTCAGCACAAAACCCTCGATCTCAAGCTCGGGGTTAAGTCCGCTCTTTACGATTTTGATGGTGTTGAGCAACTTGCTCAATCCCTCCAGTGCCAGATATTCGCACTGCACGGGAATAAGTACCGAGTCAGCCGCCGTGAGAATGTTTACGGTTGTGTAGCCCAACGAAGGCGAGCAGTCGATGAGTATGTAGTCGAATTTATCGCGAATGGGCTCAATCACATTCTTGATGATATGGTGGCCATTCTCCATCTTGGGCAGCTCGGTGTCGGCCGCCACCAGGTCGATGCTCGAGGGCAACACCCACAACTTCTTGATGTCGGGGCTCTGCAGAATAACCTCCTCGGCACGCTTTTCGCCCACCAGACACTCGTAGATACCCTCCAACTCAATGTCGAAGCCAAGTCCCGATGTGGCATTTGCCTGAGGGTCGGCGTCGAGCAGAAGAACCTTCTTGCCCAACAGAGCCAGCGAAGCGGCGAGGTTTATTGCTGTGGTGGTCTTGCCTACGCCACCTTTTTGGTTTGCTAATGCGACTACTTTTGCCATTTGTATCCTGTTGACTAATGTAATGTTTTTGCTCTTAACCACTTTGCGTCGGCCTCCAAGAGGGCTTGGCGCGCAAAGCAATGCATATAATCGGACAAATTTACGCAAAATAAAATAAATAAAACAACGATTGACGAAAAATGCTTAACTTTGTAGTCGGAAACCATAAATGAAAACTAAGTAAAATATGTCGGAAAATATTAATAAAGAGGAGGTAATGGCATCTCAGGTCCCATCTGCGGGGAGTTCGCGCTCGGCGGCACTCGGTTGGGTCGATGCTGTGGTGATTATGGTGGTATTCATAGTGTCGATGGGTCTGGGCGGTGTGCTGAGCGTAATGTTTGGCGTGCGTATGCCTGGCGAGGCTATGACAACGAGTTTCGATGCCGAGGTGCTGGAGGCTGCCGCCTCGATGCAGGCGCGTTTTGTGGCCATTGCCTATATGTTGTCGATGGTCATCTGCTATGCCTTTTTGCTAATCTATTTCCGAGTGCGAAAGCAACCCCTGAAAGAGTGTATATACACCCGTTTTTCGCTCTCTCCCATTCGATTGCTTGGGGGTTATATGCTTATGTGGTTTGTCTCGATTGCTGTCGAGCCGCTCTCTTTGCTACTGCCTGGAGATCAGGATGCTTTGGGCGGTGGAGGTTGGTTGCTCATCTCGGCCGTACTGCTTGCGCCTCTGTTCGAGGAGAGTATTTTTAGAGGCTATCTTGGTGGCGTATTGCGTAAATCTTACGGAGGTCTTGTGGCGTGGATTGTATCGTCGGTTCTTTTCGGTCTGGTACACGCTATTCCGTCGGTTATTCTCACTGCTACGTTTAGTGGTATGGTGCTCGGATATTACTATCTGCGTACTCGCTCGCTGTGGATGGTTGTGGCCCTGCACGCACTGAATAATCTCACAGCTTGCTTCCTGCGTATGGTTGATATGGGCGATGTTTCTGTGCGTGAAATGCTCGGTGGTGGAGCCCTCTATTGGGGCGTGTATGCATTCTGTACGCTGATCTCGATATCGGCTTTGGTGAGTATGGGTCGATATGTAAAAGGCATTAAAAGCGATAATTATTCCCTAAAAGAGTAATAATATCGGCATTTACATCGTTAATTTCAAGTAAAAAAACTATCTTTGTCGAATATTATGCGCCGATTGGTTGAAATATTGCTCGCTGTAGCGTTGCTTGCTACGGTTTCGTGTCGTGAACTGCCTGACTATTTGGTAGGAGACGATACGATTGCGCGTGTGGGTCGCAAGGAGTTGTCGATTAACGAGATTGACAACCTTATGCCCTCGCATCTCAAAGGCGAGGACAGTGTTACCTATGTCAAACAGTATGTCGATCGTTGGATTGTGCGCCAACTCAAGGTTGAGGAGGCCGATCGTCTCTTCTCCTCGTCAGAGCGCGAGATTGACCGTTTGGTTGAGGAGTATCGCCAGACGCTACTTAGTAGCCGTGTCGATCAGCATTATGTTGAGGAGCAGTTTACGGGCGATGTAACCGATGAGGATATTGCCGAGTATTACAACACTCACAAGTCAGACTTTGTTCTGGATCGCACTTTGGTTAAGGGGCGTGTTTTATGTTTCGATAAGTCGTATCGTCAGAGCAAGCGCCTTATGGATCAGATGCGTAAGGCAGCCACATCGCAGAGCGAGGATAAAACCTTCTCGGATATGTGTGCCAAGAATGGCTTCCTGCTTATCGACAACCGCTCGGAGTGGGTTAATTTTGCCGACTTCCTTACCAACCTGCCTACAACCCGCACGCAGGACTACGAACCCTTGCTCGATAAGATGGGTATTCAGCAGATGGAGGCTAACGGGTTGCGTTATTTGTTCGATTTCACATCGGTGTGCCACAAGGGTAATGTGGCTCCGCTGGAGATTGTTGCGGAGAATATACGCCGCATACTTATCACTCAGCGTCGTAGCGAGATTATCAAGGCTCACGAGGAGTTGATTCGTCGCACGGCCACCGATGAGGGGCACGTTAGCGTTTATAAATAGAGTTAAGAGTAAAATAGAAAATTAGATATGATGTTAAAAAAGAGAGTTATAGCCGTTCTGGCTTTAGTGGCAATATGTTTGTCGGCTGGAGTGCTGACGGCACAGAAACGACAGGTGTTGCTCGATCGAGTTGTTGCCGTTGTAGGTGGCTCGGCCATTCTCTATTCTGAAGTTGAGGATTATGCTGCTTCGCTCGTGCAGCAGCGTCGTGAACAGGGCTATACTTCGGATCGTGATCCTATGAACGAGGGTCTTGAGGCACTTATGCGCCAAAAGTTACTCTATAGTCAGGCATTGATTGACTCTGTTACACTCTATAGCGATGTGAATAGCTTTGTCGAGGAGCAGTTACAGGCGATGATTACCGAGGCTGGCTCGATAGCCGAGCTTGAGGCTCGTGAGCATATGGCGGTGTTTAACTTCCGCGAGTTGCTTCGCCAGCAGATTACCGAGCAGGAGTATGCCCGCACGATGCAACAGGAGATTGTGGGTGATATTGCGGTATCGCCTGGTGAGGTGGAGCAGTATTATAACTCGCTCTCGCAGGATGAGTTACCCCTTGTCCCCGAACAGTATGTATATGCTCAGATCGTGCGTTACCCCGCACAGCAGGCTGAGGCAAAGCGTCGTACCCGTGAGCGTTTGATGGAGATGCGTGAGCGTATCATCTCGGGTAAGTCGTCGATGGCCGTATTGGCGCGTACCTACTCGCTCGATCCTGGTTCGGCTATGCGTGGTGGAGAGCTCCCGGCAGGTCCGTTAGAGGAGTTGATGACCCCCTATGCCGATGCGTTGGAGAAGCTTAAGCCTGGACAGGTATCCGAGGTTGTTGAGACCGATTATGGCTTCCACATCATCGAGCTTATCGACGAGCCCAAGAATGGCCTCTATCATTCGCGTCATATCCTTTTGCGTCCGACCTATACGGCTGAGGAGTTGAACGAGCCCGTTATGTTCCTCGATAGCCTTGCGGCTGTTATCCGTACCGACTCAATCTCATTCGAGGATGCGGCTCTGCAACATTCAGAGGATAAGCTTACTAAGAATAACGGAGGTCTGGTGTCGAACCACGATCTGTTGATGAGTAGCCCCTCGTTGGCCAATGTGAAGTATTCGGCTACGAAGTTCCGTCGTGAGGACTTTGGTGAGGGTAAGAGCTTGCAGGATTATAGTAACCTTATCAGAATGAAGGAGGGCGATGTGTCGTCTGCCTATATGGCTGAGGACTTGCGTAAGAACGAGCACGCTAAGATTATCAAGTTGCTCGAGATTATACCTACCCATACTGCTACTCTCGACGCGGATTATGCCACAATCGAGGAGATGGCTTTGGCCAAGAAGCAACAAAAAGTGTTCGATGATTGGATGCGCGAGAAGATCGACGGCTTGTATGTGTACATCGCTCCAGACTTCCGCGAGGGTGAGTTTCAGTATCCCAATTGGGTTAAGTAAATCATAGCAGGCAGTGCGTCGCATACTATCTACCATAACAGTTTTAGCATTCGTCGGCATCCTCTTTGCTCAAGAGGTTGCCGTTCGTCGTGTTGTAACGGGAGATGCCGAGGTGGCCGTGTCTCAGCCTCAGACCGATTCGCGTCGCACACCCCAGCGTCGCCGTGTTGATTTTATGGCCGATGTGGTGCGCCCCTATAATCAGGGTACCGATAGTATCGTATGCCTTATTGGTAATTTTGCAGCTCATCATAACGGAGCCGTTATCTCGTGCGATAGTGCTGTGCGTTATAGCGATACTCGATGGGGTTTCTTCCGAGGCCTTATCATCAATCAGGACTCCATATATATATATGGTGATAGTGCAATCTACGATGGCGATGTAGGCGTAGCTGAAATCTATGCCCCCATCGTGAAGGTTATCGATGGCGATGCTCTGCTCTATACCTATAATTTCAAGTTTAATACCGAGACCCGAGTAGGTAGTTACGAGGGTGGTGGCGTGCTGGTTCACGATAATAATATCATAGAGTCGCAGAGAGGTTACTACTACTCTCAGAGCCACGATATCGCTTGTGTCGAGCAGGTGGAGTTGCACGGCGCCGATTACGATATGAAGAGCGACTCGATTATCTATAATACTGATAGTGAGTTAGCTCAATTCTTTACTTCGAGCGAGATATGGAATGCCGATGGCGATTATCTCTCGGCCGATGCTGGTCTTTATGACAAGGCGCAGGACCTCTATATGATTACTCACAATGGCTATATTCTCACTGTAGATCAGGAGCTGTGGGGCGATACTCTGTCGTATTACCGCTCGCGTGGTTATGTCGAGGCGAGAGGCAATATCCAGATGGATGACTTCAAGCAGAAGATGATGGCCTTTGGCGACTATGCCGAGTATTGGAACGAGCAGGGTAATATGTTGCTTACTCGCCGCCCGTCGGTACTCAGTTACGACCTATCGCAGAGCGACTCTATCTTTATGCGTGCCGATACGATTATGATTCGCACTATCTCGCTACTTGAGGAGCGTCGAGCAGCTGAGGCGGCTGAGCGTCAGGCAGAAGCTATGGTAGAACACAAGGTGGAGCCGAAAACAAACCAGGGTGCAACCCCTGTTACGCGGCCAACCGCTGATGGCGCAAATAGCCGTGAATTGCCTGCTCGTTTGCGTGCGGCGGATACCTCTTTTTCGAGAGGTGAGGATGGTGCTAATCTGCCAGTGGCCGATCGCTCTCAGAGGCAGGATTTGTCCAGCGAGACACTGCCTTCAGCAACGCCCGATGAGGTGTCTGCGACTGATTCTCTTGCGCAGGATAGCGTAACGCTTGCCCCCAAGGAGCTCAAGGCTCAGGCTAAAGAGCAGGCGCGCAAGATAAAGGAGCAGGAGCGTCAGGCAAAGGCCGCGGCTCGTAAGATAGAACTTGACTCGATTGCTCGCGTGCGCCAGGCAAAGGTTACAGCTATGCTCAATCGCCAGAAGGAGAAAGAGCTGGCTCGTGCAACTAAGGATTCGATACGTCTCGCCGAGCGCCGAGCAAAGCTCGTTAGCCGAGGCCGTGATGTGGCCGCGTTGGATCGCGAGGATAGTCTTGCTACACTCAATCGTGAGCGCCTGCGTGCTGGAGATGAGGAGCACAGAGACTCTACCGCTAAGCGTGAGTTTGCCGAAGCTCCTACGGAGACCGATAGCGTAAATATGGTTGAGGGAGTGGATTCGATTGCTGCCGATAGCGTATATCGTCTGTTGAAGGCCTATCGTGGTGTTAAGATGTATCGTAAGGATGCACAGATGGTGTGCGACTCGTTAGTGAGTTCAAATGTCGACTCTGTCGTTCATCTCTTCGTAGAGCCCGTATTGTGGAATGGTGCCAATCAGTTGGCGTCGGAGAAGATGGAACTCTATACTCGTAATCAGCAGTTGGAGCGTGCCGCTTTCTTGGGTAATCCCATAATGGTGGGCGAGGTCGATGGCCGCTACTTCAATCAGGTTACAGGCAAGAAGATGGTTGCCTACTTCCGCGATAGCAAACTCTACCGCGACGATGTCGATGGTAATGTGCAGACAATATATTTCCGCACCGTCGATGAGGAGTCGAATGAAGTTATCGAGATGACATATCTGGAGAGTGCGTCAGCTTCATTCTATTTGGAGGATCAGCAACTCGTCGGCATTACCTATCGCAATGAGGTGCCCTTCACACTCTATCCCATAGGCTTGGTTCCTCCTACTCAATCTACAGAACTACCCAATTTTAAGTGGGTTCCCGAGCGCCGACCCTCGCTTGAGGAGGTCTTCGATCGCACACTTCGCCCATCACAGCGCGAGGCGGCGGAGCGTCGTGCGCGTCCCACATTCCGTATTGTCGAGCGTATGGATCGCCGCAAGGAGGCTCTGTTGATGAATGGTGAGTGGTTCGACCGCGAGGAGGATCTCTCTCCGGAGGTTATCGAGTGGCGTGATTCGCGCGACCGATAGCTTTAAATGCTCAGTCTAATTTTGTGCGTTAACGATTTTTTAACATTTTTCGTGAAAATTATTTGGATTATGATTTTTTTTGTGTAATTTTGAAACGGATTAAGGCTAAAAACTAAACCAATTTAAAATTATATTATTATGAGTTCAAAATTTTCACGTCTTGACTTCCTTCGCCTTTCGGCTGCAGGTGCGTCAACTTTGGTAATCCCTAGCGTTATTTCTAAGGCAGAGGCTGCTCCTAAGAAGAAGGCTGAGGATAACTTCATTAAGCTTGGTTTCATCGGTTTGGGTCAGCAGTCTTTGAGCTTGTTGAGCGGTATGATCTCTGTAACCGATCAGGTTCGCGTTGTAGCAGGTGCTGATATCTATGATATCAAGCGTGCTCGCTTCGAGAAGCGCGTTAACGATTGGTACGCTGAGAAGGGTATCAAGAACAAGTTCACTATGTACAACTACCCCGAGGAGTTGCTCGCAGATCCTAATGTTGACGCTGTAGTTATCGCTACTCCCGACCACTGGCACGCAGCAATCGCTATCGCTGCTTGTAAGGCTGGTAAGGACGTTTACTTGGAGAAGCCCCTTACTTTCACAGTATATGAGGGTCAGCGCTTGATTGAGGCTGTACGCGCTAACAACCGTATCCTCCAGACAGGTAGTATGCAGCGTTCTATGGATGAGTTCATCCACGCCGCTAACATCGTTCGCGAGGGTAAGTTGGGTAAGATTTCTACAATGTACGCTTATGCCGGTGATGGCCCAAAGCCTTACACATTGCCTAAGCAGGAGGTTCCCGCAGGTTTGGATTGGGATTTGTGGCTCGGTCCGTTGCCCGCATCTATCCACTACAACCACGAGGTTGTGCCTTTGATTGTAGAGCACGATAACGATGAGTGCTGGGGTGCTTGGCGTTGGTATAAGGGTCTCGGCGGTGGTTTCACAACAGACTGGGGTGCACATATGTTCGACATCGGTCAGTGGATGATTGGTAAGGACTTGACTGGTCCTACTGAGATTTTGCCTCCTTCAGCAAGTTTGCACCGTGTGTTGACATACCGCTACGACAATGGTATCGAGATGGTACACAAGGATGTAGGTTACGGTCAGGCTGTTAAGGTTATTGGTGAGAACGGTTGGATTATGGTTACTCGTGGTAAGTACGAGGCTTCTAACCCCGACTTGATGCCTAAGGCGGTTGACCAGAAGGCTGTTTACGAGACTAATCCTGGCCACTATCAGTCATTCGTGAACGCTATCCGTTCACGTCGTGACCCGAATGTACCCGTTGAGATTGGTCACAGCTCTTGTACAGTATGTAACATCGGTAACGTTGCTTACGAGTTGAATCGTCCTTTGTCTTGGAATCCTATCATCCAGAAGTTCGTTAACGACGACGAGGCTAACAAGTTGTTGCACTACGAGTATCGCGCTCCTTACACTTTGGAGTAATCAGAGTAAGTATAATAAAAAACCGCTTCGGCTATGCCGAGGCGGTTTTTTCGTTACATTTTATTTATATATGACTAATAAGCATATATGCAATTCGATACGCGACGCTCACCTTCGTGATCAAACTTTTTGTTATCACACGGATAATTCACCACACCCGAGCCGTCGGCACCGTCAATCCACAAAGTTGTAGAGCCTCCTCCGTCAAGATTTAGCGCATCGTAACCACCCAACACACGAATCAAGTGCATTAATTCTGGAATCGTTACACCTGCGGCATTGCCACTTGAGCGGCCATCGACAGTCAGCAGTACAGTATTACCATCACGAGTCGTATAGATTGCGCTACGCGGATGCTTGGTATTAAGGAAAGATTTACTGCACTCGCTCCAATCGGCCTTACTACCATCCTCCAGCATTATAGGACCTGCAGCAAGCACTGTTCCTTTATTGCCTTCGTACTCACGCTCAATATCCAACGACCAATCGAGGATTTGAATCTTACCCTTCTTCAGCAGAAGCGCTCCATTAACACGCATAGCGGCCTCCGAGGCGGCAGTTGAATCTATCACCTCCTTGTCAATCTTATAGAAGCAGGTAGAATTACCCTCGCGCATATTATAATAGGTACCATTAATGGCAGCGACTGCATTATGCTCCTTGGCCATATCGCTCGTACGACGCATATTGTTGTCGTGAGCAACGGCCAAACGCAATTTCGCCGTACGAGCAATCTCTACGAGGTTGATGCTTTGCGCTCCATTATACAGATTATCTATGCGCAAACTCTTATGCACTACGCCCTTCTGTGGTGAGTATGTATTCCACTTTGCTGTAACAATCGCCAAAGAGTCCGCTGCAGTTTGTGCCTGCACCGTCAAGCAAGCCACGCAGGCTACTGCAAACAACAGTAATCGTTTCATCCCCACCCTACTCTTCGGTTATAGTAACTGAGAAAATCAAATCGCCAGGACGGATATCGTCGATAACATCCTCTCCCTCGACAACCTTACCAAAGCAGGTGTGAACGCCATCGAGGTGTTGAGTATTCTGACGATTGTGGCAGATAAAGAATTGCGAACCTCCCGTATCCTTACCGCGATGAGCCATCGAGAGAACACCTCGGTCGTGATACTGACGAGGAGCCGATGTCTCACACTTGATAGTATAGCCTGGGCCACCCGTGCCGTCACCAATCGGGCAACCACCCTGAATTACAAAATTGGGAATTACACGGTGAAAGCAGAGTCCGTCATAGAAATGGCTCTCGGCCAACTTTATAAAATTCTCGGCTGCGATAGGCGTATCCTCGGTGTAGAGTTCGGCCTTCATATCGCCCTTCTCGGTAGAAATAATAGCGTACTTCATAGTCTTTAATTTTTGTCAATTATTTAGTCTGTAAATTTACTGCAAGGTATGAAAAATATATCAAAAACAGGATACTCAAAACCAAAATATGTAAAAAAACACAAAAATGTGTTGTAAATTTAATTTTAAGCATTAACTTTGTACAAAGTTATGTAGATACTCTTAATGAAGAAGATACTTATAGTAGGAGCAGGCGGTCAGATTGGCTCGGAGTTGACGAGCTATTTGCGCGGAATATATGGCGGCTCAAATGTTATTGCTGCCGATTTAAGAGAGAACGAGATGTTGGCCAGCGATGGTCCATTTGTTCAATTGGATGCGCTTAATCGTGACAAATTTGCATACATAGTCCACAAGAATGGCGTTGATGCTATTTACAACTTGGTGGCTTTGCTCTCGGCAACGGGAGAGAAGAATCCTCAGTTGGCGTGGAATATTAATATGGGTGCCTTGAACAATTCATTGGAGATTGCACGCGAATATGGTTGCTCGTTGTTTACACCAAGTTCTATCGGTGCTTTTGGCGGTGATTTCCCGCGCGATAACACTCCGCAGGATGTGGTGATGCAGCCCGACACGATGTATGGCGTGTGCAAAGTGACAGGAGAGTTGCTGTCGAACTATTATTACACTCGCTATGGTGTAGATACACGTTCGGTACGTTTCCCTGGAATTATTTCGAATGTAACCTTGCCGGGTGGTGGTACAACCGATTATGCTGTAGAGATTTACTACGCTGCAGTGAAGGGTGAGAAGTTTGTATGCCCCGTGCGAGACGTTTATATGGATATGATGTATATGCCCGATGCATTGAGGGCTATGGTTGAGTTGATGGAGGCCGACCCCAATAAACTACGCCATCGCAACAGTTTCAACATTGCATCGATGAGTTTTACACCCGATATCATCTACAATGAGATACGCAAGCGCGTACCCGATTTCAAGATGACCTATCGTATCGACCCTGTAAAACAAGGCATCGCCGAGAGTTGGCCCAATAGTTTGGATGACTCTTGTGCAAGAGAAGAATGGGGTTGGAAGCCACAGTGGGATTTGTCTTCAATGACAGATGATATGCTGGAGGCTATCAGAAAAAAGAATCTTTAGCGATAAAGATAATTGTAATAGTTGAGAGAGGTGTACGTCCCGTTCGGGGCGTACACCGTTTTTATACATATACCTAAAGCCCCAGCAAAGCCAAATAGCCCGACTCCCGACATAGGTCATTCGGTCAAAATATGGTAAATTATACCACTAGTCGTATTTTGTGTCCAAAAGTTTCATTTATACGATTGAATTTTGTATATTTGTTACCGACTAACCTAAAACGTTAAGATTATGCGTAAACTTATTCTTGCTGTCATACTTCTGACGGCTTGTGCCACAGCCTCGGCACAAAACATCCAACTGCATTATGATTTTGGGCATAGCCTGTATGATGAATTAGGTAAAACAGATGCCTTCGATGGCCGTCCAGCCTTAACAACGACGGTCGAAATGTTTCGTCCCGACGGCTGGGGTAGTACATTCTTCTTTATCGATATGGATTACTCGAAGGGTGTGAAAGGTGCTTATTGGGAGTTGGCTCGTGAGGTGTGTTTCTGGCAAGAGAGCAAGATGAGTTGGCTATCGGCTCACTTAGAGTACAATGGCGGTATGAGCAATGCGGCAGGCTCGTTCAACAATAGCTGGTTGGCGGGTGCTACATATTCAGGTCACTCGAAGGACTTTTCTAAGACGTGGTCGGTGTCGATGATGTACAAGTACATCCCGAATACGGTAAATACGGCTGGTGAATGCCAGGCTCACAACTTCCAGATTACGGGAGTTTGGGGTATAAACTTCGCAAAGAATTGGTGTACATATTCTGGATTTATCGATTTTTGGCGTGAGTGGCGTCCTTGGCAGGACACATCGCACATACTTCTGTCGGAGCAGCAGCTGTGGCTCAACCTTAACAAGATTAAGGGCTGGGATAATGTCAATTTGAGCATAGGTAGCGAGGTCGAGTTCTCCAACAATTTTGTAGCGACAGGATTCTATGTAATCCCCACGCTGGCTGCAAAATGGACATTTTAATTAATGCCTGACAAGCATAATCAATCATCTGTATATTAAACATTTGAAAAGTAAAACTTAAATAAATCAGATTATGTTGAATAAATTGTTTGGGTATGACCCTGCGAAAACAACGATTCGCACAGAGGTGTTGGCAGGTATAACAACATTCCTTACGATGTCGTATATCCTGGCTGTTAATCCTGGTATGTTCAGCCAATTAGAGGGTATGTCGGCTGGCTCAGTCTTTACAGCTACAGCATTGGCTGCGGTTATTGGTAGCCTTGTAATGGCTATTTGGGCAAAGATGCCATTCGGTCTGGCACCTGGTATGGGCCTCAATGCATTTTTCGTGTTTACCGTATGTATGGGTATGGGCTATTCGTGGCAGTTTGCGCTGACTGCGGTATTTATCGAGGGACTAATATTTATTGTCCTTACCTTGACGAACTTACGAGAAGCAATCGTTAATGCCATTCCCGCATCAATCAAAAATGCCATAGGTGCGGGTATCGGATTATTCATTGCTTTTATCGGCTTGCAAAATGCAGGCATTATAGCCAATAACGATGCGACGTTGGTTTCACTGGGAGAGATTACCAAAGGAGGTCCTCTGCTAGGCCTTATCGGTTTGGTTATCACAGGCTTACTTGTTGTCAAAAATATACGAGGAGGATTGCTCATAGGTATTCTCGTGACCACATTGATTGGTATCCCGATGGGCATAACCAACTATCAGGGCATTATCTCTGCACCCCATTCTATATCGGACATCTTCTGCAAATTTGAGTGGGACCACATCTTTACGCTCGATATGCTGGTTGTGGTGTTTACATTCCTCTTTATCGATATGTTTGACACCATCGGAACTTTGGTTGGAGTCTGCACAAAGGCTAATATATTGAATCCCGATGGCACGATACCTCGCGTTAAGCAAGCATTTATGGCCGACGCTATCGCCACTACAGCAGGCGCTTGTTTGGGCACTTCGACAACAACGACTTATGTAGAGAGTGCATCGGGTGTAGCACAGGGTGGCCGCACGGGTTTGACAGCATTTGTCGTTGCTTGCTGTTTTGCCATATCGCTATTCTTCTCGCCCATCTTCCTGGCTATTCCATCGGCAGCGACAGCCCCCGTTCTGGTTATCGTAGGACTGTTTATGTTGGGCCCGATTAAAAATATACCGTTGGATGACTATGCAGAGTCTATTCCTGCATTTATAACTATCATTATGATGCCGTTGGCATACTCTATCTCGGATGGTATTTTGTTGGGTATGATTAGTTATGTAGCGCTTAACATTTTCTGTGGTAATTACAAAAAGATTACTCCCACGATGTATGTTTTGGCCATACTGTTCATCTTGAAGTATATTTTTATTTAACAGACTTCATATTAACACATTAAGTCCCATAAATTACAGGGCTGAAATATTCGTTTTTTAACAGCAGGGATGTTCGTCAATTATGTCCGAACATCCCTGTTTGTTTTTCGTGGTTTGATGAGGCAATTTTTGGGAGCAATATTTTGTAAACTCGCAAAAATAATTGTACATTTGTAAGAATATTGACCTATAATGCAAGAAAAATAGAATACAAACAAAAATAAAACTAATCTAAACTATGAAAACACGAATTTTATCACTTGTAGCACTGCTTTTTGCTGTTGCATCGTTTGCGCAACCACGTGCCGAGTATCCACGTCCGCAGTTTGAGCGTGAGAATTGGATTAATCTGAACGGCGAGTGGAGTTTTACACTCGACTTGGCTAACACAGGAGCCGAGCGCAACTACTACAATAGCAAGGGCTTTGACAGCAAAATCATTGTTCCTTTTGCTCCCGAGAGCAAACTTTCGGGTATCGGCCACACAGAGTTTATCAACGCTGTATGGTATCAGCGTACGATTCAGATTCCTGCTGATTGGGTTGGCAAGCGCGTGAAATTGAACTTTGGCGCTGTTTATTACAAGTCGGAGTTGTATATCGACGGTAAGTTCGTTGGCCGTCACTATGGTGGTTCGGACTCTTTCTCATACGATATTACCGATTGGGTAGCCGATGGTAAGGAGCACAACTTGGTATTGCACGCCGAGAGCGATGTTCGTGGCGGAAAGCAGCCCGCAGGTAAGCAGTCATCACGTTTGAACTCTTACGGTTGCTTCTACACTCGTACTACAGGTATCTGGCAGACAGTATGGATGGAGGCTGTAGAGGAGAATGCATTGGAGCGTGTTCAGGTATTTACCGACATTGACCAGAATCAAATTATTGTAACTCCTACATTCTACGGCTATAAGGCTGGTGACAAGTTTGCTATCACCGTGAAGGATGGTGAGAAGGTTGTTGCCAAGACCGAAGTAGGTGCATCACAGGGTTTGCCCGTTGTAGTACCCGTAAAGAAGCCGAAGTTGTGGACTCCCGAAAATCCTTTCCTCTACGATGTGGTGTATGAGGTAAAGAATGCCGCAGGCGAGGTCGTGGACCAGGTAAATTCGTATGTGGGTATGCGTAAGGTGCATATCGAAGGCACAAAGATTATGCTTAACAACAAGCCATACTATCAGCGTTTGGTTTTGGACCAGGGTTTCTACCCCGATGGCGTATGGACAGCACCTTCGGATGAGGCTTTGAAGCACGACATCGCAATGTCAAAGGATGCAGGTTTCAACGGCGCACGTCTCCACCAGAAGGTTTTCGAGGAGCGTTTCTACTATTGGGCTGACAAACTCGGTTATTTGGTTTGGGGCGAGATGGCCTCTTGGGGTAAGGATAGTTCTGTTGCCGAGTCAGGTCGTAACTTCCTCTCGGAGTGGAGCAATATCGTAGTACGTGACCGCAACCACCCTGCTCTTGTTGTATGGACTCCGTTCAACGAGGAGTGGGCAACACCGACAGCAGAGATGGGCCGCTTGTTGACTGATGCTTACTATGTAACTCGTCAGTTAGACCCCTCACGTCCTGTAAATACCGTAAGTGGTGGTTTGTATGCAATTTCGGATTTCTGCACCACTCACTCATATAACCAAAATGGTGAGAATCTCTACAAGCAACTCTACAGCGATGGCAAGTTCTATCAGCCACAGGGTGCAACTGATGGTAAGTCGGCTATGATTATCCTGCACTACGATGGCAAAGTGCCTTATGTTGTAGATGAGTTTGGCGGTATCAAGTGTGCCGAGGCTAACCCCTCGAAGGAGAATGCTTGGGGTTATGGTGATGCAGCACAGACCAAAGAAGATTTCTATAAGCGTTTGGAGTCGTTGGTTAAGGCTATCACCGACCACAGCGACAAGATTTGCGGATTCTGCTACACCCAGCTTACCGATGTTGAGCAGGAGCAGAATGGTGTTTACTACTTCAACCGCGAGAGCAAGTTCGATATGGAGCGCGTGAAGGCTATCTTCCAGATGAAAGCCGAGGGTTATGAACAATAGAGTGATAATTGATAATATTAAAAACAGATAATACGATGAAGAAGATTTTTATGTTGATGGCTGCCCTGATGATTGGGGTTAGCGTTATGGCACAGTTGCCGCGTGCAGAGTATCCTCGTCCGCAGTTTGAGCGTGAGGCGTGGGTTAATTTGAATGGAGAGTGGAGTTATACACTTGACCTCGTAAAGACAGGTTGGGAGCGTAACTTGAAAGATAGCAAGGGCTTCGACGGCAAGATTATCGTACCCTTTGCACCCGAGAGTAAACTCTCAGGCGTAGAGCATAAGGAGTTTATCCCCTGCATCTGGTATCAGCGCGAAATTTCGATTCCCGCAGCGTGGGAGGGCAAGGATGTATTGCTCAACTTCGGCGCTGTATATTATGAGTCAGAGGTTTATGTCGATGGCAAGTTCGTTGACCGTCACTTTGGTGGCTCGGATTCGTTCTCTGTCGATATCACCAAGTTCGTGAAGGCTGGCTCGACTCACTCTTTGGTAGTTGTTGCATCGAGCGATTTGCGTTCAGGCCTTCAGTCGGCTGGTAAGCAGTCATTGCGTAACGACCCATTTGAGTGTATGTACACTCGTACAACAGGTATCTGGCAGACTGTATGGATGGAGGCAGTTGCTCCTACAGGTATCAAGCGTGTAAAGACTACTACCGACATCGACCGCAGCACCGTTACTATGGAGTTCACGATGTTCCGTAACGCTACAGGCAATACACTCACTATCAACGTTAAGGATGGCGCAAAGGTAGTTGCTACTGATACTGCCCCCATCGCGTCAGGTTCTATCGTAACATTGCCCATCAAGAAGGCAAAGTTGTGGAGCCCCGAGTCTCCTTTCTTGTATGATGTAGAGTACATCTTGAAGGATGCCGCAGGCAATGTTATCGATGAGGTTGCATCATACTTCGGTATGCGTAAAATTCACACCGAGGGCAACAAGATTTTCTTGAACAATCAGCCCTACTACCAGCGTTTGGTTTTGGACCAGGGTTTCTATCCTGATGGTATCTGGACTGCACCTTCGGATGAGGCTTTGAAGCACGATATCGAGCTTTCGATGGCTGCTGGTTTCAATGGCGCACGTCTCCACCAGAAGGTATTCGAGGAGCGTTTCCACTATTGGGCTGACAAGTTGGGTTATCTGACTTGGGGTGAGGCTCCAAGTTGGGGTTTTGATGCCAACAACGTAGAGTCTGCACGTAACTTCATCGCCGAGTGGCGTAATGTAGTTGTTCGCGATATGAACCACCCATCAATCGTGACTTGGACTCCGTTCAACGAGCAGTTCTGGCCCGATGAGACTGAGTTCCCCCGCTTCCAGGCTGACATCTACACAATCACAAAGCAGTTGGACCCCTCACGTCCTATCAATACAGTCAGCGGTGGTGTACAGACTGTAACTGACATCTGGACCGAGCACCACTACGAGCAGAACCCTGAGAAGTTGCGCGAGATAGTATTCAACAACGGTAAGATGTTCACACGCGCTCCGCAGATTCAGGAGCGTCATCGCGGTAACATCGGTTTCAACCGTGCCGTATTGAACGACCCCTTCACATTCCCCGTTTACAACGGCGAGATTCCCTATATCTTGGATGAGTTTGGCGGTATTAAGTGTATGGAAGCTAACCCCGCCAAGGATGGTGCTTGGGGTTACGGCGATGCTGCACAGACCAAGGAGGATTTCTACAAGCGCTTGGAGGCACAGGTGAAGGTACTTATCGATATGAGCGATAAGATGTGGGGCTTCTGCTACACTCAATTGACCGACGTTATGCAAGAGCAGAACGGTATCTACTACTTTGACCGAGGTGCGAAGTACGATATGGAGCGTGTGAAAGCTATCTTCCAGATGGCTTTGCCCGAAGAGAATAAATAGTTGAACAGAAAAACATTCAATAATGAAACGTATAATGATGATACTAGCCGCTACAGCCCTTATGGTGGGCTGCGGCGGTGGCAACAATAAGACGGAGGAGACTTCGGGCGTGAATTTAATCAAGGCCGAAAACTTCGATGGTGAGGTTGATGGCAAGAAGGTCGGCCTCTACACCATTAGCAATGGCACGATTACGATGCAGGTCACTAACTTCGGTGGCCGCGTTGTATCGTTGTGGACTCCCGACCGTGACGGCAATATGGCCGACATCGTTTTGGGTTATGAGAACTTGGACCGCTATGTAAACAACTCTGGCGAGCGTTTCTTGGGTGCTCCCGTAGGTCGTGTTGCCAATCGTATTGGTGCAGGTAAGTTTACACTCGACGGCAAGGAGTACAACACTCCGCTTAACAACAATGGTCAGACCCTGCACGGTGGTCTGAAGGGTATTGATATGGTTGTATGGGATGTAGAGCACATTGCAGACAATGCTATCACGCTACACCTCGTATCAGAGGATGGTTCTGACGGCTTCCCCGGCAACCTCGATATCACAATGACTTATACATTGACCGAGGAGAATGAGTTTGAGGTTACTTATCACGCCAAGACCGACAAGAAGACTATCGTCAACCTCTCACACCACTCATTCTACAACCTCAAGGGTGAGGCTGGCGGTACAATTACCGACCACGTCCTGACTATCAAGGCCGACAAGGTTACTCCCACCGATGCAAACCTTATCCCTACGGGAGAGTTGATGGCCGTAGAGGGTACTCCGTTCGATTTCCGTGAGCCTCACGCAATCGGCGAGCGCATCGATGTTGAGCACGAGCAGCTTATCAATGGTAAGGGTTATGACCTCAACTGGGTTATCGCCCGCGAGGATAATGGTCAGGTGGAGACTGTTGCTACGTTGTATGACCCCACAACAGGTCGTTGTATGGATGTCGCTACCGACCAGGTTGCTTTGCAGTTCTATAGCGGTAACTTCTTCGACGGAACGACCAATGGCAAGTATGGCAAATCGCTGAACTTCCGCGAGTCGGTTGCATTGGAGACACAGAAGCATCCCGATGCTATCAACCACGACAACTTCCCCTCAATCGTACTTAACCCCGACGAGGTATATACTCACGTTTGTATCTATAAGTTCTATACAAAATAATTTGAATAGAGGATGAAGAGATTTCTGGTCATAATCGCTTGCTCGCTGTTCTGCACTATAGGTGTGGCACAAAACCGTTGGACCATTCAGCCCGATGGCAAGACCATCAGAATGGATGCTACGACTACACAACTACCCCATAGCGACCACGTCGAGATGAGTGGTAAGATGATGGCTGTCGTGTTGTATTGGGACGTTAATACCGAGGGCCGTTTTGGTTTGGACCGCTCGTTGGTCTTTCCGATGTTGCGCACCATACCCAATAACACCCACGCAAGTTTGATGCTACGCCAGAATCTCGATTTGGTGGCACAACTGCGTATAAACAATAACAATCGACTGAAGTTTACGACTCGATGCGTTGAACTCAATGGACTGATGCGTGTTGTCGAGGAGCATAAATCTGGCACCTATGGACTTGAAGTCGAGCGCACCATCTTCCCCACTATGGAGCAGCAGATGATGTGCGAGCATTATATACTGCGCAATACGGGTACCATAACCTATGCTTTGCAGATTCCCGATTTGCGACAGGAGATTACGACAGACCCCAAGCGTGGTGTCAAGGGCTCGTACAAGGTGTTGAGTCAAGTGAAGGGTGGCGGTGTGTATGAGTTGAAGCCAGGCGAGAGCGTAGAGTGCGACCTCGTGATTGAGGCATTCAACAACGAGCAGCAGAGTGTTGCCGACCTCGACGTTAAACAACTTTTGGCCGAGCGTGAGGCTTACATCTCTCATATTGACAATAACTTAGTGTTGGACACTCCCGACGATGTAATTGACACGGAGTTCCGTTATGCCAAGATTCGCGCTTCGGAGAGTATCTGCAAAACCAAGGGTGGCTATATGCACGCACCGGGTGGCGAGAGCTACTATGCAGCAATATGGGCAAACGACCAAGCTGAATATGTAAATCCCTTCTTCCCCTACTTGGGTTATGAGGTAGGCAATGAGTCGGCGATAAACTCATATCGCCATTTCGCTCGTTTTATGAACGACGAGTGGAAACCTATCCCAAGTTCTATCATTGCCGAGGGCGATGACATTTGGAACGGTGCAGGCGACAGAGGTGACGGTGCAATGATTGCCTATGGCGCAGCACGTTACGCACTTACTCGCAGCGACAAAGCCGAGGCCGAGGAGTTGTGGCCGCTTATAGAGTGGTGCTTGGAGTATTGCAAACGTCAAATTAACGACAAGGGTGTAGTAAAATCCGATAAGGATGAGTTGGAGGGCCGTTTCCCCGCAGGCGACGCCAACCTCTGCACCTCGACACTATATTATGATGCTCTGCTCTCTGCAGCATATCTTGGCAAGGAGTTGGGCAAGAGTCCTAAAGTTGTCGCCGACTATCAGCGTCGTGCAAAGGCTATGCGCGAGGCTATCGAAACGCACTTCGGAGCCAACGTCAAGGGTTACGAGACCTATCGTTATTACGAGGGCAACGATATTCTGCGTTCGTGGATATGTATGCCGTTGTGCGTGGGTAT
>JAZONC010000029.1:0-21125 GCA_045654285.1 Alistipes sp.
CAAGAGAATCAACAAGCACGGATTCCGTCAGAGAATGGCTACTGCTAATGGCCGCAAGGTGTTGGCAGCGCGTCGTGCAAAGGGACGCAAGAAGTTGACCGTATCAGATGAGTCAACATTCAAGTATGCTTAATTTTCTGATTAAGTCAGAAAAATAAGAGGGGAACGGACGCGTTTCCCTCTTGTTTTTTGTAGAAAAGTCGTAAATTTGAATTAATATGTCCGATTAGGTACCAAAAAGTGGGAAAATATAACTCTGGTGTTTACCTGGATAATCTTTTTGGCCTTCTCAGAAATATCACTTATTATATGACAGAATTTTAAGAAGTATTCGGAAAATGCCAAAAATATTCAGTTAAATGGTTTAACAGCTACGAGGAATGTTGAGGATGGGCGTGTGATGGCCAATTGGATGATGGTACTACATAAAGCATATTAATTAAAAATGGCGACCACTCGTTAAGTAGCCGCCACTGAAGAGGTTGGATTTTACATTCTCTTTTACTGGAATATTTCATCACGGGCGTAGCCCTTGATTGTCTTTTTGCGCTCGGCGATGAAGAGTATAAAGTGAATCAACACGCCAATGCCCCAGAAGGTTGCCGTTGCAGCCAAGGCAACAATACTCTCGGTGTGCCAGCCGGCGTAATGGGCCGCAAAACCCACAGCAACGCAGATGACGTAGGTCATAAAATGGAATCTAAAGCCGATGTCGTAAATATCGTACTCTCTCTCCTCTTTTTGGCCAAAGTACCAACCCGTAAAATACATAAGACAGAAATATGCGATCGAACACGCTATGGTTCCGACGAGAGTCTGCGCTCCGATACATAAGTTTAGAGCATATCGGAATAAAACCGTCAAAAGCAGTGCGCCAATGGCAAATTGTCCTAATCTGAATGTCAATGCTTTCATAACTTACTTGTTTAGAAGATTAATAATTGATTCGTTTGTAAATAGTAGTATATTTCGTTTTGCAAAACGCTTAAATAGTTCATCGCCCATCGGGGTGAGGTAGTAATATTTCCTATCGGGCCCTTTGCTTACTCGGCGGCTATCGTAGGCGATGATCTCCAGATGCTGGAACTTGCGCAGATTTCTATATAGACTCTGCTCCTCGCAGGTCATCGTGCCTTGCGACATCCGCTCGACAAACTCTTTTATCTGCTCCATACATTTGTTTCCCTCCTTCAAAGCCAGAAACACCCAAAAGGTGAGTTGCCCTTTTTTGTAGGTCTCTTCCCAAGCACTTAACAGCTCGTCAATGATCTGATTATATTTCATAGGTGTAGTATTATTGATGTATTAAACAACTTGTATAGTGCAAATATACCACTACTTTTTGTATATGCAAATAAAAATCTAATTTTTTTCGGTTTAATTATTATTGGCGGGCATTGGTGGAGGCGATTTTTAATGATAGCGCGCGTTTATAAGTGTGTGTTAATGAGGGGATTCTTAGTGGAGGATTAATCCGCATACGCGTCTTTTCACCGCCTCGGCTCGGCAAAGCCTGCAAGCAGTCTCTGCTCTCGCCTTAAATGCGGCGTTCCCCATCGCCTTGCTCCGCAAGTTGGGGAATGACGTGTTAATACCCCCCCCACCCCCTGCGGGGACTCCCCCTAAAACAGGGAGGAGTAAAAAACCGCACTGCAGAATTTGCGAAAAAAGGGCAGCGCGTCGTGCAAAGGGACGCAAGAAGTTGACCGTATCAGATGAGTCAACATTCAAGTATGCTTAATTTTCTGATTAAGTCAGAAAAATAAGAGGGGAACGGACGCGTTTCCCTCTTGTTTTTTTATGAAAAATAGTAAATTTGTGTCGCGACACGGCAACTACCGCAAGAATACAACTATAAACTATACCTCTATGAGAAAGATTATCCTTCTGGCCACTATGCTTTTGGCTATGGTGGCAACAAACGTTTATGCACAATCAGAGACGGTAACAATCGATGGCGACCACGGCAAATTGCAGGGCGTTATACTCAAGCCCGAGCTCAAGGCGGGAGAGCGTTGCCCGATGGTTTTGCTCTGCCACGGTTTTATGGGCAACAAGGAGGGTGCGCTCGAGAAGCAGATTGCCGAGCTACTCCGACAGCAAGGCATTGCCAGCATCCGCTTCGATTTTAACGGCCACGGCCAGAGCGAGGGTCGCTTTCAGGATATGACCGTGCCTAACGAGATTGTCGATGCAAAAAAGGTAATTGAGTATGTTAGCAAGCTACCCTATGTCGATGGCATCGCCATCACAGGCCACTCGCAGGGCGGTGTTGTGGCGGCTATGACAGCAGGTGATTTGGGCAAGGCGAAAATCAAGGCTGTCGTTTTGCTGGCTCCTGCGGCCGTACTGCGCGACGACGCCATTCGAGGTAGCACGATGGGGGCAACCTACGATCCTTTCAATCCGGGCGAGGGCGTGGAACTCTTCCGAGGCCGGACGCTCGGCGCAGAGTATATCCGCACTGCCTTCTCGCTGCCCATCTATGAGACTGCGGCCAAGTATCAGGGCCCCGCGCTCATCATTCACGGCACGGGCGACCGCGTAGTGCCCTACACCTACGGCGAGCGGTTCCACCAGATGTGGCCTGGTAGCGAGCTGGTGATTATCGACAGAGCCGACCACGGTTTCTCGAAGGAGATTGAGCAGGTGGCAAGCAAGAGCGCAGAGTTTTTGGGCAAAGTGCTGCTCTCTAGCAAATAACATACCTACAATAGATATGAGGCGGAGGTGTTTTCCTCCGCTTTTTTTATCTCTTTTAATACCACGGTTGGGCACAATTTATGCTCTGCAAGGGGTATGAAACTGATCAACATACCCTTCATCATCGCCTTCGTCATAGCCACCCTGGCTTTGGGAATGGGCTACGTAAGCGGCATACGACGCGATGCCGAACCTACCGAATACCTATGGTACGACGCCCTGCAGGAGCTCAACGAGTTGGGGCGAGCCAAGTATCATCAGAGTCAGCGCTACAACGACTATGCTCACCGAGCCGAACTCGACTCCCTGCACTCGCAGGCAGCACTACTGCGCGCCCTCGCTTACGCCGACAATGTGCAGTGCGAGAATTGCCGTAAGGCCATAGAGTCGTTGGGCGGCCGATTTCACACCCCGGTAGCGGTCTCCACACCACTGCACGACCTTACCACACATCTACACCAAGCTCTCAAGGCCAAGCACTCGCTCCGCGACGACATCACCTCGCGATGCCTGCACCGCGCCATAGGCGACGGCAACCGCTACATAGCACGCATCATCACGTGGTGCGACGCGAGCGACATAGCGCAGATAGCAATCCTGCAGGGCACGATAGAGGCTCTCACCTCGCAAGGTGAGGAGAGCATACCGCCCTACCGAGTATGCCCGATGTGTGGCGCCATATCCAACGCCGAGCTCTTCACCGACTACTGTCCGCTATGTATGACGGCCGTGGGAGAGTTCCGAACATTCGAATAATCCGAGGTGCGCACCTCAACCATATAAAGACAAAGAGTCCGCCCGACTGATGTGTCGAGCGGACTCAAGTCATTGCAAATACTATAAGCCGAGTTCTGTACCTCCTCAGAGGCCTCTATCATTTATCTACTGCTGTGGTCACCCACAGCCTCTAGCAACCTACCCCCCGACATTGGACGAGCAACCCTTAATTGTCGGTATACACGGTCTTGCAACCCGCAAGGCGTACGGCCGGCGAACATTGCTGCCGCCGCGGTGGGCTCTTACCCCGCCTTTTCACCCTTACCTACCCGAAGGCAGGCGGTCATTCTCTGTTACGCTACTACACCCTTACGAACGTCGAGCCGTTAACTCGTGCGGCGCTCTGTGTTGCTCGGACTTTCCTCTCCCCTTACGGGCAGCGATAGAGCGTACTTGCAATTATATTCCAAAAATTGGATAATTGAGGTTGTTTTTAGGCTTGCGACGGAGAGCAAAGCGGAGCATACTATGGCGTATGTGAGCATTTGCTCTACAAGCGTAACGACAAAACAACCCAATTAGACAATTTTTATTTAACTACGGGTTTAATATCTTTAATGCGTAGCTGTGTTGTTACCGTACCTCGGTAGTGGTTCTCCACAATCTGGTAGCACACATCAATGGGGCGACCCGAGCGTACCCACTCGTAGTGCGTGGGCTGCTGGAAGGCGATGGTCTGAATCGAGGTGTTAGGCTTCTGCTTCTGCACCAAGTCCATACGCAAATGCTCCATATCGGCACCCACCAACTTAGCCTCGCCGTGCGAGCTGGCGCTATAGGTGGCAAACACGGGCGCTGTGTTACCCGGTCCGAAGGGCTGGAAGCTGTTGAGTTGGCGGTGGAACGCGGGCGTGATGTCCGAGAAGAGCAACTCACTATCGATATCGACCTGCGGAACAAGTATCTGCGGATCGATATTCTGCTCAACATAGGCGTTGAAACGCTCCTTGAACGCCTCCACATTCTCGGGCTTCATCGTAAGACCTGCGGCGTACATATGTCCACCGAAGTTCTCAAGCAAGTCCGAGCACGACTCAACGGCCTGATATAAATCAAAGCCTGGCACCGAACGCGCCGAGCCCGTAACGAAACCATTGCTCATAGTGAGCACCACCGTAGGACGGTAGTAGGTCTCGATAAGGCGCGAGGCAACGATACCCACGATACCCTTCATCCACTTGGGATTGTAGATCACCGTACACTTACGGTTCTTCAGGTGGGGATTCGACTCGATGTAGTCGTGAGCCTCCTGCGTAACGCTACGGTCGATGTGCTTACGATCCTGGTTGTACGAGTCGATAACATCGCAGAACTCGCGAGCCTGCTTCTCGTTACCCTCGACGAGCAACTCCACAGCGGCAAAGCCTCCACTCGGAGCAGCATTCTCGTCGTTCTCGTCCATACGCATACGACCTGCGGCGTTGATACGCGGACCAATCTTAAATACAATGTCGTCGATAGTGATGGTTTGACGGTCCAATCCGCAAATCTTGATTATCGACCCAAGGCCCGACGAGGGCATACGGTTCAATCGCTCCAGACCATAGTAGGCCAAGATGCGGTTCTCGCCCGTAAGCGGCACAATGTCGGACGCAATACTTACCACGAGCAGATCCAGCAGATGCTCAATATCCTTGAACGGGATACCGTGTCTCTGTGCATAGGCCTGCACGAGTTTGAATCCTACGCCACAACCCGACAACTCGTTGAATGGATAGTTGCAGTCGTTGCGTTTGGGATCCAGCACAGCCACAGCCGCGGGAATCTCGTCGGCTGGGAGATGGTGGTCGCAGATGATGAAATCAACACCCTTCTGCTTCGCATAAACAACCTTTTCTACGGCTTTGATACCGCAATCAAGAGCAATAGCCAGCGTCACACCCTTGCGGGCGGCGAAGTCAATACCCTTGACCGATATGCCGTAACCGTCGTTATAACGGTCGGGGATGTAGAAAACAAGGTTCTTATGACCTATTTGCTTCAAAAACTTATAAACCAGAGCCACGGCCGTTGTACCGTCCACGTCGTAGTCGCCATAAACCATAATCATCTCGTTGTTTGCGACGGCGCGCTCGATACGCTCGACTGCGCGATCCATATCCTTCATCAGGAATGGGTCGTGCAGGTCCGAGAGCTGCGGGTTAAAGAATTTGTTAGCCTTTTCTACGGTGTCTATGCCTCGTTGCACAAGTAGGTTCGTGAGTACAGGCGACATTCTAAGGTGAGTAGCCAAACGCTCCACCACCTGTTGATCGCCACGGGCACGCACTACCCATCGCTTCTCTATAGGCATAACTTACAATTTTATTATTTATATATTTCAATTTTTAATTTTTCGCTTAAATGTTTAACAACCTGCATCTTAACCTGCTCGAAATCGACCTCGTGGCCCAACTCGCGCTCGATGCTCGTAACGCCCCTATCGACAAATCCGCAGGGGTTAATATGGTTAAAATACTTCAAATCTGTAGCCACATTAAGGGCAAAGCCGTGCATAGTAACATAGCGGCTCGACTTAACACCAATGGCACAAATTTTTCTTGCTCGCGCAGTGTCGCCATCGATCCACACGCCCGAGGCTCCAGCCACACGGCCTGCCTCAATGCCCCACTCTCGGCACACGCCGATGATGGCCTCCTCGATGGAGTCGATATACTCTCTTAGGCCGATACCCAACTGCTCCAAATCGAGGATGGGATAACCCACCACCTGACCTGGGCCGTGAAAGGTAACATCACCACCTCGGTCGATGTGGAAAAATTCGGCTCCAATAGAGCGCAAATAGGCCTCCGAGACGAGCATATTCTCATCCTTGCCGCTTTTACCTAATGTGTAAACAGGATTGTGTTCTACAAGAAGAAGCCAACCGGCTTCGTGCCCCGAAAGATTGTCGGCAACTACTCCCGTGCGCTTTGCATCGAGCACACAATCGAACAACGAACGCTGTAAATCCCAGCACTCGGAGTAGCCCATACGGCCTAAATCTTTGTACAATACCCCCTTCATTTAGCCAAAAGCTTTGCGCCGAAGAGGATCGGTTGAAGCCTCGGACAAGTTACAATTGTGGCTAACTGCACCTATCCAAATCTCCTCCCCTCCTACTGCTCGGCAACTTTACGCTTTACGCTCTCCAATGCTGCATCAGCCAGGTATGACGAGCGCACCATAGGTGCACTTGCACAATAACTGAAGCCCATCTCAAGAGCCTGAAGTCGGTACCATTCGAATTTCTCGGGAGTGATATACGCCGCAACGGGATAGTGCTCCAGAGAGGGTCGAAGATACTGACCAAGCGTTACAATCTCGACACCTACATCGCGTAGGTCTCTAAGTGTCTGCAATACTTCATCATCGCTCTCGCCAAGTCCGACCATCAGTCCACTCTTCGAGACCATACCCATCTGTGAGATAATCTCCAGCGTTTTAAGACTCGTGCGATACTTCGCTCGAGAACGCACCAGCGGGGTCAGTCGCTCGACGGTTTCGATGTTGTGCCCGACGATATCGGGCTTGGATGCGGCTACAATTTCTATTAAATCGGCCCTTGCATCCAAATCGGGAATAAGGAGCTCAATTGTTGCGTCGCAATTTTCTTTACGTATGGCCTCGACGCACTGCGCCCAATGCTTGGCGCCGCCGTCGGGCAGGTCATCGCGTGTAACAGAAGTTACGACAACATGTCGAAGTCCCATCAATCGCACACTTTCGGCCAACTTCTCAGGCTCGGTGGGATCGGGAGCAAGGGGTATGCCTGTCTTTGTCGCGCAGAATCGACATCCGCGTGTACAAATATCGCCCAGGATCATAAATGTGGCTGTTCTACGGCGCCAACACTCGGCCTTATTGGGGCAAAGTCCGCTACTACAAATCGTGTGTAACGAGTGCTCTTTCACTATACGCTCGACCTCGGCCGATTCGTCGTTACTCTGCAGGCGGATCTTCAACCACTCGGGCTTGCGCAGTACATTTACCTTGTCATAAAACTTCGGCATTTTAAGTTCATTATTTTCCAATTGACGCAAAGATAGCAAAAAAATCAAAAACACAGTCGTTTTTCCTAAAAAAACGCTCCGTGATGCAAAAAAAATGATTACATTTGTTACAAATTATACACTCAATACCACAAATAGGCTCAATCAGATGAAAGAGGCATTAAAATTTTACAAAGATTTTCCCAAGGAGGGTATCGTTTTCGTGGATATTATTCCGCTGATGCAGGATAAGCACATATTCAATCAGGCGATCGAGCATCTGGGCGAAATGCTCACCGCTCCCAACATCGCAGCTCCCGAGGCTCGCGGTTTCTTGTTCGCTGCCCCGCTGATGGTTGCAAAACCCGAGGTAGAGTCGATAATTCCCATTCGCAAGAGTGGTAAACTACCTTACAATGAGGGCGATTTGTGCGATGTGGAGATTGAGAAGGAGTATGGCTCAGACCACCTCTTCTATCGTCTTAGCGACATTGCAGCGGCCAAGGCCGAGGGCAATGAGATTCACATCTCGATTCTGGACGACCTGCTTGCAACGGGCGGTACGGCCGAGGGTGTAGCCGAGTCGCTTTTAGGTCAGAAGATTGTAAAGGATGGCAAGGAGTACAAGGTCGTTATCGACGAGTTCCTGTTCATCGTAGAGCTCGATTTCCTCAATGGCAAGGAGCGATTGGAGAAGATTGCGCCCGTAAAGTCGTTGATTCACCTCTAAAAACAAGCCCTGATAATAGAAAAAGGCCGTCAACAAACTTGTTGGCGGCCTCTATTTTTTGCCATAATTGCAATTCCATCGTAAAAAATTCTTATATTTGCACGATTATACCCTAAATAATTAGGGGAAAATGCAAATTTGGGCTCCGTTTGGCCGATTTTATAATAAGAAACAAGAGAAAATAAAAAGATAAGACCACTATGAAGTTTAACGAGTACAAAGGTCTCGACTTGGCTAAAATAGCCGACGAGGTATTGAGTAAATGGGATGCTGACGATACTTTCCATCAGAGCATCACCACACGCGAGGGTCATCCCACATTCGTATTCTATGAGGGTCCCCCCTCAGCAAACGGCACACCGGGTATTCACCACGTTATGGCGCGTACGATCAAGGATGTTATCTGCCGTTACAAGACACAGCAGGGTTTCCTCGTACACCGCAAGGCGGGTTGGGATACACACGGTCTGCCTGTAGAGTTGGGTGTGGAGAAGAAGCTCGGCATCACCAAGGAGGACATCGGTAAGAGTATCTCTATCGAGGAGTACAACCGCACCTGCCGCGAGGCCGTAATGGAGTTCACCGACCTGTGGGAGAACTTGACGAAGAAGATGGGTTACTGGGTGAATATGGACGATCCCTACATCACCTACGACAACAAGTACATCGAGACTCTATGGTGGCTTCTGAAGCAACTCTACGACAAGGGCCTTCTCTACAAGGGTTACACCATTCAGCCCTACTCGCCCGCAGCGGGTACTGGACTCTCGACTCACGAGTTGAACCAGCCTGGTTGCTACCGCGATGTTAAGGACACCACAATGGTAGCTCAGTTCCGCATCTTGGAGCCCAAGGCCGAGATGGAGGGTTGGGGTACTCCCGTATTCCTGGCGTGGACAACAACCCCCTGGACATTGCCTTCGAACACTGCACTCTGCGTTGGTCCCAAGATTGACTATGTTGCAGTACGCACATACAACGGCTACACCGGCGAGAAGATCACCGTAGTGATGGCCGAGCCTCTGCTCTACTCTCACTTCAACAAGAAGGCTGAGGGTATTGCGCTGGAGGATTATAAGGCTGGCGACAAACTCATTCCCTTCGAGGTTGTTGGTCGCTGGAAGGGTACCGACCTGGTAGGTATTCACTACGAGCAGCTCATCCAGTGGGTGAAGCCCGTCGAGCTCAACGAGGCTGGCGAGTGGCAGTCGGCTGCCGAGAAGGCTTTCCGCGTAATTCCTGGTGATTATGTAACCGTAGAGGATGGTACTGGTATCGTTCACATCGCACCTACATTCGGTGCCGATGACGCATTTGTAGCACGCGCCGCAGGTATTCCCTCTCTGTTTATGATTAACAAGCGTGGCGAGACACGACCTATGGTTGACCTTACGGGTAAGTTCTACCTGATGGAGGAGCTCGACGAGAAGTTCGTTCAGGAGTGCGTCGATGCCGAAGCTTACAAGGACTACGAGGGTCGTTGGGTGAAGAATGCCTACGATCCCCAGTTTACCGTAGATGGTCGTTACGATGAGGCCGCTGCCGCAGCTGCCGAGTCGCTCGATGTATATATCGCTATCAACCTCAAGACTGTAAACAAGGCTTTCAAGATTGAGAAGCACACCCACAACTACCCCCACTGCTGGCGTACCGACAAGCCCGTATTGTACTACCCCTTGGATTCGTGGTTCATCCGCACTACGGCTCTCAAGGAGCGTATGATGGAGCTCAACACCACCATCAAGTGGAAGCCCGAGTCAACAGGTACAGGCCGCTTTGGCAAGTGGTTGGAGAACTTGAACGACTGGAACCTTTCGCGTTCACGCTTCTGGGGTACACCCCTGCCCATCTGGGCTACGGAGGATCGCTCGGAGCTCAAGTGTATCGGCTCTATCGAGGAGCTTATGGCCGAGATTGAGAAGTCTATCGAGGCTGGCAATATGACAGAGAATCCCTTCAAGAACTTCAAGGTGGGCGATATGTCGAAGGAGAACTACTCTGTGGAGAATATCGACCTGCACCGCCCCTATGTGGATTCAATCATTCTGACATCATCGACTGGTGCGCCTATGAAGCGCGAGAGCGATTTGATCGATGTATGGTTCGACTCGGGTGCTATGCCTTATGCTCAGCTCCACTACCCCTTCGAGAATGGTGGCGCCGACTTCAAGGAGGTATTCCCCGCCGACTTCATCGCCGAGGGTGTTGACCAGACTCGTGGTTGGTTCTTCACACTGCACGCAATCGCTACTATGTTGTTCGACTCGGTAGCATTCAAGAATATCATCTCTAACGGCCTTGTGCTCGACAAGAACGGCAACAAGATGTCGAAGCGTCTGGGCAACGCCGTTGATCCTTTCGAGGTGCTCTCGACCTATGGTGCCGATGCAACTCGTTGGTATATGATTTCGAACTCACAGCCTTGGGATAACCTGAAGTTCGACAAGGAGGGTGTTGACGAGGTGCGCCGTAAGTTCTTCGGCACATTGTACAACACCTACTCGTTCTTCGCTCTCTACGCCAATGTGGATGGCTTCACAGGTCAGGAGCGCGAGATTCCTATGGCCGAGCGTCCCGAGATCGACCGCTGGATTATCTCGGTACTCAATACACTTGTCAAAGATGTTACCAAGTACCTCAACGACTACGATCCCACGCCCGCAGCTCGTGCTATTCAGGACTTCGTTAACGAGAACCTCTCGAACTGGTATGTTCGTCTGAATCGTAAGCGTTTCTGGGGTGGCGGTATGAGCGACGACAAGTTGGCCGCATACCAGACCCTCTACACCTGCTTGGAGACTGTAGTTAAGTTGGCGGCTCCGTTTGCGCCCTTTATCTCGGATCGTATCTTTACCGACCTGAACGCCGTGAGCTCTCGCCACACTGAGTCATCGGTACACTTGGCACAGTTCCCCGTTGTGGACGAGACTCTGGTTAACAGCGAGTTGGAGCAGATGATGGATATTGCACAGCGCGTATCGTCGATGGTTCTGGCTCTGCGCCGCAAGGTGAACATCAAGGTGCGTCAGCCGCTGACAAAGATTTTGATTCCCGTCTTGGATCAGGATATGGCACGCCACATCGAGGCTGTGAAGACTCTGATTATGGGCGAGGTAAATATCAAGGATATTGAGCTGTTGAGCGACACGACTGGTATCATTACCAAGCGCATTAAGCTCAACTTCAAGAATTTCTGCCAGCGCTACGCTAAGCTCGCAAAGCAGATGGCAGCCCTGGCGGCAACATTTACGCAGGAGCAGATCGCCGAGATCGAGTCATCGGCCGAGACTACACTCGACTTGGGTGGCGAGCAGGTTGTAGTAACGCCTGCCGACTTCGAGATCACATCGGAGGATATGCCCGGTTGGTTGGTTGCATCGGAGGGTAAGCTCACCGTTGCACTCGACATCACCCTGACCGACGAGCTTCGTCGCGAGGGTGTGGCACGCGAGTTGATTAACCGTATCCAGAATATCCGCAAGGAGTCTGGCTTCGAGGTAACCGACAAGATCAGCGTGGAGATCGAGGCTAAAGAGATCGTGGCGGGAGCTATCGAGCAGTTCGCATCATACATCGCTTCGCAGACCCTGGCCGTAGAGGTTAAGACCTCGAACGAGCCTGCAGGTAGCGTGGTGGTAGATTCGGATGTTGACGAGGAGCCTTTGAAGATTGCCGTAACGCGTTTGTAGTGCTGACGGGCTCTCTTTCGCAGTAAAAGATTTGGTAGTTTATAAAAATTATCTTATCTTTACATAAAGACATTAAAAAATTTAATACTATGGCTGAGGAAAGAGTAAGATACAGCGATAATGACTTAGCAGAATTTAAGCAAGTTATTTTAAAGAAACTCGAGCAGGCTAAGGCCGACTACGAGTTGTTGCGAGCAAATATCACACACTCGAACGACAACGACACACAGGACACCTCACCCACCTTCAAGGTGCTCGAGGAGGGTGCAACCACCCTCTCGAAGGAGGAGACTGGTCGTTTGGCTGCCCATCAGGTGAAGTTTATCCGTAACCTCGAGATGGCGTTGATACGCATCGAGAACAAGACCTACGGTATATGCAAGACTACGGGCAAGCTGATCCCCAAGGAGCGCTTGATGCGTGTACCTCACGCTACGGAGTGCATCGAGGCCAAGGAGGCTCGCAAGTAAGAGAAAGTTGCCAATAGATTGTATAAAAAAGGTGCCCAATGTGAATTGGACACCTTTTCTTTTATTTTAAGCGATATTTACCACCGCATCACACAGCTCAGCCGCCGTGGAGTGATGAGTAACAATAATCAGCGTGCGATGGCGGGCATACTCGGTAAGGCGCGTGAGGAGAAGCTTCTCAGTAGCACGATCCAGCGCCGCCGTAGGCTCGTCCATAATAATCACGCTACGATCGCGCAACAACGCACGCGCGATAGCTATGCGCTGAGCCTGCCCCTCACTCAAACCTCCACCCGACTCGGAGCAAGGAGTGTCGAGACCCTGCGGCAGGTCGCGAACAAAGTCGGCCACTGCAATATGCAAAGCCTGCCACATCTGCTCCTGAGAAGCCTTAGGATTGCCCAACAACAGATTACTGCGCACAGTGCCGCTCATCAGCGAGTTGCCCTGCGGCACATAAGCCAGATTACAACGCGTAACAGCCGATAGACTAACTTCGCGCTCGGAATTATAGATGGTGGCCTCGCCCCGCTGGGGAGCAATCAGGCCGAGGATTATTCTCAGCAGGGTGCTCTTGCCTGCTCCCGTATAGCCCAGAATGGCGGTCATACGCCCTGCGGCAAAATCGTATGTAAACTCATCGAGCACATTCTCGCCATCGAGATAGGCGAAGCTCACGCCACGCATACGAACACCCACCTCACCATCAAGTCTTTCGGTTCCGCGCTCCTCAAGAGGTATGTCCGCAAGTTCGGCCAGACGATCGACAGCCGTGGTTACATGAATAAACGATGGCAGTTGGCGGCTTAGCTCCATAATCGGACGCTGCACCTGACCTGCAAGCTGCATAAAGGCGGTCATCATACCATAGCCTGCTCCCGCCCTTAAGCGGAAAGCACCCCACACAAAGGCTGACAGATAACCTGCCGAGAAGCCCATCTGCATCATCTTACGCGAGAACAGAGTGAAGTCGGTGCGGCGCATAACCTTTTCGCGCAGGTCCGACTGCATAGTCTGCAGATCCTCCACCACGCAGGGGGTGTACTCCATCGACGAGACAAGCGTACGGTGGTGCATACTCTCTTGTATGTGCGCCTGCACGCGCGAGTCGATGTCGCGAATAAGTTTGGTATAGTTGCGTATGCGGTGTGCATATACGCGGCTCAGAAGCATAAATGAGGGAAGGATAAAGACCACGGCAATGGCCAGACGATAATCGAGCAGAGCAAGGAATGTAACGGCCGCCACGAACTGAATGCAGGTAACGATACTCTGCGGCACCACCACGCAGACGGTGTTGGCGATGCTATCGACATCCTCCCATATACGGTTCATCACATCGCCCGTATGCATACGCCCACCCTCAGCCCAACGGCTATCCATAATATGCGAGAATAGGCGGTGGCGTAGGCGGTTTTTCATATCGAGCTCCGACTCAATCTCCATACGCGATACGAAGGTCGAGAGGAGTATCTGCACGATGATACACCCCACCATAGCCGCTACAAAGAGGTAGATATTACCCTCTATACGCGAGGTGGCGATGTCAATGAGTTGCTTGCTGGTCCACACATAGAGTAGCGAGAAGATAACATGCACCACGCCAACAGCGGCCTGCAGGAAGATCCTACTCCGCAGTCCCTCGGCTGCACGCCACAACCATTGTATGTAACCCTTAATACCCATATCTACACCTCTACCAAGCCGTTGCGAATAGCATAAACCACAAGGCTCGCAGTATTCTTACATCCACACTTCTCCAAGATGTTGGCTCGATGTTTATCCACCGTGCGCTTCGAGATGAACAGATGGTCGGCAATCTCCTGATTCGATAGGCCTCGGCATATATCGACCAGAATCTCGATCTCGCGCTCCGACAGGCGGTCGGTCTCAGCAATGGAGTGTAACGCAGTGTTGCCCGTCGAGCGTATCGACTGTGAGAGCGACTCCATCAGCGAATTACTGAAATAGGAACCTCCGCCACACACCGTCTCGACAGCCTCTACCACCACATCAAACTCTGAGTCCTTCACCAGAAAGCCTCTGGCCCCCGATGCCACCATCTGCGAGTAGTAGGCATTCTCGGCAAACATCGTAAGCGATATAACCCTCAGCGTGGGACAGAGAGCCAACGCCCGCTCGGTGGTCTCGGCACCATTGATGCCCGACATAGCATAGTCCATAAAGACCACATCGGGCTGCACACTCTCCACCACGGCGAGGAACTCCTCTCCGCTCGAAGACTCAGCCACCACCTCGAAGTCGGGATGTGTCGAGAGCAACATCTTCAGGCCGTGCCTGAAGAGCGAGTGGTCATCGACCAGGGCTATGCGAATCATCTCTTACGCTCCTTTCTGCGCGGGCGAGCCTGCTCGATGGCTGACGGACGAGTCTCCATACGCGTCGCACCACGCACATTTACCTTCACAGTGGCGGTCATACCACGACCCTTCGACGAGCGTATATCGAACTCGCCATTGAGCGAGTTGATGCGCGAATTGATATTCGACAGACCCATACCGCAATCCATCATCGCCTGCGGGTTGAAGCCACGACCGTTGTCGCTATACTGCAGTTCCAGCACATCGCCCGCAATCGATAGCGTGAGGCGAATCTCGCTACAACCCGAGTGCTTGAGCGAATTGGTTACAAGCTCACACGCCACGCGGTACATAATAACCTCGAGGTCGGTATTAAAGCGCTCGTTGCGCAGGTTGGTTGCGAACGATAGTTTAACATTATGCAGAGCCTGCGAACGGTCGATAAAGTTACGAATGCCGCGAGCAAGGCCAAAATCGGTCAAGATATGAGGTGATAGGTTGTTCGAAATCTCGCGCAACGAGCGCAGAGCCTCCTCGACAACATAGAGCGTATTATCGAAAATCTCCTTACGCTCCTTATCCATCTCGGTGCGCGAGAGCGCCGTGAGCGAGATCTTTGCCGACGAGAGCAGAGGGCCCAAACCGTCGTGCAACTCCTTTGAGAAGGTGGCACGGCTACGCTCCTCGGTGCGAAGCACGGCAGTGAGAATGCGCTTATCGAGTAGCTGGCGATGGCGATTCAAGCGCTCGATATAGACGAATAGGCGGTCGAGCATAACCATACCCACCGATATGCTGATAGAGATAATGATGTCGAACCACACCGACGAAGCCATAGGCATAGGATGGCCATAGCATACACCCAACTGCAACACACGCTCCACAGCCAGAACTACAAATCCGATTATGAACAAGATCCAAATCGAATTGTATTTGGTGGCACGCACCAAACGCACCGCGTAGTACATCGCGATAAACTGGATAATGATTGCTCCATAGAGCAGGATCTTAATTGTCATAACTCTACCTCCTTTCTGCGAACGGAGTCGCTACTTCAAAGTTTTATTCAGATAGGCCATATCGTTATAGGCCGTAAGATCGATTTGAACAGGCACTACCGACACATAGCCATTCGAGAGAGCCCACTCGTCGGTATCCTCGGCCTCGGGCTCATAGTTGGTATAACTGCCCGTGAGCCAAAAGTATTGGCGGCCATTGGGGTCGTGATTGGGGAAGAAGTGCTCGCGCCATATACCACGGCACTGGCGGCATACGCGCACGCCACGAATCTCGGCCACAGCTGGTATGTTCACATTAAGGCACAACGGCAGAGGGCAGTCGTCGCTCTCAAGGATCGAGGCAATAATCTCTTTACCGTACTGCTTAGACATCGTGAAGTCGGCATCGCGCGAGTGGTCGAGTAGCGATAGTCCCACCGACGGACAACCATAAAAACTACCCTCGATGGCGGCTCCCATAGTGCCTGAGTAGAGCACATTGATAGCCGAGTTAGAGCCGTGGTTGATACCCGAGATGACCAGATCGACACGCTCCTCAGCAAGCAGGTGGTCGAACGCGAACTTAACGCAATCGACGGGCGTCCCCGAGAGAGAGTAGATGTCGAGACCCTCGTCGTGGTGGCGATGTTTCACAAAGAGTGGGTCGTAGATGGTTATGGCCTGTGAGCGGCCACTCTGCGGTGTGGCAGGAGCCACGGCCACCACACGGCCGAAGGCACGCGCCACCTCGATGGCAGCGGCAAAGCCCGGAGCATCGTAACCGTCGTCGTTGGTAACAAATATCAATCTATCGCTTTTTTTCATCATTATAGGTTTTGGGGACACACGCTCACGCAAAAAATATGTCGCATCACAAAGATAAAAAAATATTTGTTTCCACATCCGAGCCTCCATTATTTTTTAGTCGCACGATGAGTAATTTCCCCTACGCGTGGTTGCAGAAATGGAAAATTAACACTAATTTTGAGATACCTAAAACTGAAAAATTATGGCACAAAAACCCTACACCAAAAAGTACACCAACGCCGACTACTACACCGACGGCAAGTTCAACGAAGATGTAGCCAAGAAGGCCTTCTTAGATATGTTCGAGCACTACGGCATACCCTTCACCCCATTTCTTGAGGAGAATTTCTGGGTGAACGATTTCGGCCTGGGCGACTTCGAGCACGTCGGTATGGGCGGTGTGTTCTGGATCAACAATCCCGACTACCGCTATTTCGGCCACGAGATATATCTCTTACCCAACCAGATGATCGTAGAGCACTACCACGTAGCGTCAGACTACGCCGCCAAGCACGAGAGCTGGCAGGTGCGCAACGGCTGGGTATATAACTTCGGCATTGGCGAGCCTACGCCCAATCCCCCTGCGCTGCCCGAGAGCCAGAAGGATAAATTTATCACCGTGAGCAACTTCCACATTATGCAGGTGGGCGATATCAGCGCCTTACAGCAGATAGAGAGCCGCCACTTCCTGATGGCTGGCGATGAGGGTGCTGTGGTTACCGAGTACGGCACATTCCACGACAACGCAGGCCTGCGTTTCACCAACCCCGATGCAAGCCTATAAGAGTGGTTAGCCACGCAACTTTGTACAATCTAAACTAAAAATTGAAACGATATGAGAACATTCAACCACGTAGGTATGGTGCTGAGCGAGAAGATGGAGGGTATGATCTATGTCGAGCCCCTGAAGGTTCACATCACTGACTGCTCGCAGAGCCCCAACAAAATCGAGTTCCTCTACTTCGAGCCCGACACTCCCCTGCCCGCACTGATGCAGCAGCAGGCACACATCGCCTATGCCGTACCCAACATCGAGGAGGCTATCAAGGATGCTAAACTACTGTTCGGTCCCTACGATATGGGGCATATGTGGCTGGCCTTTGTCGAGGAGGAGGGTGTAGCCATCGAGTTCAACGAGTTCAAATAACCAAACATACACAAAACGAAAGAGGCTGTCTCACGACAGCCTCTTTTTGTGAACCAAAGTAGTAAAAAATACTACTTCGAAATGCGACGCTCCTTGATACGAGCCTTCTTACCTGTAAGGTTACGCAAGTAGTAGATACGCGCACGACGTACAACACCATACTTGTTTACCTCGATGTGGTCGATGTGAGGAGAGTAGAGGGGGAAGATACGCTCAACGCCTACACCGTTAGAGATCTTACGGATTGTAAACATCTTAGTCTTGCCTGTACCCTTGATCTGGATAACTACACCACGGAAGCTCTGCAAGCGCTCCTTGTTACCCTCGACAATACGGTAAGTTACGGTGATAGTATCACCAGCACCAAACTGAGGCACATCAGCGTCAGTCTTGGGCCACATCTGCTCGTTCACGAGCTTAATGATTGCATCTTTGTTCATTGTTGCAACAAATTATTAAAATTATCGTTCAACATTATCGCTGTCGCGGCTCTACCATACAGTCCATTGACTTATAATCCCGGCACAGAGCCAGAGTTACCCCTGCGCATCATATGCCCACTGAGCCACAACCCTATATAAGAGGTTGATACGGAGTGCAAAGGTATGGGTTAAAATTCAAAAAACAAAATTAAGGATTCAAAAATTGCCTTATTTTCAGCAAAATATCGCAAGAAAGGGCATTTTACAGCGCCATAAGCACCATATTTGCCGCCGCCGCGATGAGCATCAGGCGGTAGAGCATCTCCGTGAAGCCCACGCCCATACGCACGAAAATCAGCGGAACGAGCATCGATGCAGGCACTGCCACCAGCACAAATACCGACGCCGTAGCGCTCGGCAGAAGGAACATAGCCACGGTAGCCACGAGCATCAGGGCGTTGAATCGCATCATCGCACGCGACTTAACGCGCAGAGAGTACTTATCCGAAACGATGAGCATAATGGCGCAAACAACCATCACGATGATCACTCCCAAGAGGATTATGCTGGCGACATTGAGCGTAGAAAAGAAGCCAAACTCGCTCGGCGTAAATATCGAGTCATAGATCTGCTCGGCAACCGAGATGAAACCTTCGCCCGCGCACCAACTCCAATAGCAGAGCGAAAAGAGTGGGAACAGCAGGCTCGTAATAGCCACCACCCAATCGCGCCACGAGCTACGCACGACAAAGAGCAACAGCGGCAGAGCCACATAGAGCAAGGCCGAGGGCGCCAGCACGAGCGGCAACAGACCATAGCATAGCATCGAGAGCGAGAGATCGCTAAAGCTGCCCGTATGCTGCACACATCGAGTCATATACTTGGTAGCCAGCAGCATAATAAACATAGCCACAGCCGAGAGCAGATGATCACCACTCACCATCACGCCGCTGGCCAAAATACCGAACACGGGAATCGCCATCAGCGTGTAGGCCGGATAGAGCGCATACTTGGGTCCATAACGACCTGCGTCGAGCGCCGCAAAGAAGAGCAAGAATCCCCATCCCACCACCGACAGCACGGGGAACGACGCCTGCACGCTCTGCAACAGATCGCCCACGGGGGTCGAGGTGTTGGGTATCGACTCGTCGCCAAAGGGGAACAGCACGGAGCGCACGGTGGCCACGATGGCGATGATGATCATCGTCGTCGCCAGGTCAAATATACGGTGTCGCACTACTCGTTTTGCTGCCATACTCTCCAAATCTTTACGCTTTCGCTGTGTAGTACAAAAATACGAAAAAAGAGCACAACACGAGAAAATATTTGTAACTTTGTTGCAGTATGTTGGAAAATAGCTATCAAAAAGATCTTATCGAGGCGGGATGCGACGAGGCTGGACGCGGATGTCTGGCCGGAAGCGTCTTTGCCGCGGCGGTTATCCTGCCGCCCGACTTCCACCATCCGCTACTCAACGACTCGAAGCAGATGACCGAGCGCCAGCGCAACATCCTGCGCGAGGTTATCGAACGCGAGGCCGTGGCGTGGTCGGTAGCCGAGGTTACGGCCGCACGCATCGACGAGATAAACATCCTTAAGGCCTCGATCGAGGGTATGAACATCGCCGCTACCGAGCTCAAGGTCGCACCCGCGTTCCTTGCCATCGATGGCAACCGCTTCATCTCACACTGCGGCCTACCCTTCCAGTGTATTGTCAAAGGCGATGGCAAGTATGCCAACATCGCCGCCGCCTCGGTGCTGGCCAAGACCCACCGAGATGAGTATATGATGCGCCTGCACGAGGAGTTCCCGCAATATGGCTGGGACAGCAACAAGGGCTACCCCACTAAGGCTCATCGCCTTGCCATTCGCGAATACGGTCTCACGCCCTACCACCGCCTGTCGTTCAACCACACTGAAGGCCAGCTGGAGTTGTTTTAGCTACGAGGAGTAGTATATATTATATATAAGGTATCACCTACCCCACCGTGCGATCTGCAGGGTGGGGTTGTTTTTTCGTAATAGATTTATTATATTTGTGATAATCAAAACCCATTGCCTATGATTAAATAACAACAAAAAGACATATAAATAAAAGGCGTTAGCTTTTATTTCGGGATTCTGAAACTTCCACATATTCAATTGTCCCCGAGGAATAAAGTTTGACGCCCACGCTGTCTATCGGCGTGGGCTTTATTCCGTATATGGGGACAAAGGTTGTGGAAGACCGCAGAATCCAATATAGGCGAATTTAGTCCGCGCTTTTTGTTTTGTCTACGCTCCACTCAAAGAGGACTATATTAATTATGTGTCAAACTACATAAAATAAACCATATGATAAAATATATAAAATTTGCAATCATAGTTTTCGGGACAATGGCATTATCTTCTTGTTCATCTATATTCTGCGGATCAAAGGCCAAAGTTACATTTGAGAGCGATATTCAAGAGGAGGCAACATTAACGATTGACGGTCTGAAACATCATAATGTTACGTTCCCATATACAACAAAGGTTCGTAGAGGTTTTGACGAGACAGTAGTAAAGGTCGAAGCACCATCATATGAAACAGAAACTATTATTATCAATAAAAACTTCAATGCAGTATCTGTTATTAACCTATTAGACATCCTTGGATGGGGTATTGATGCCGCTACTGGAGCAATAACAAAACCTGAACAAAAATTTTACCAGGTAGAGATGAACCCAAAGAAGAATAATTAGCATAATGTAAAAGAAATAACCGCAATCCTTCGGGATTGCGGTTTTTCTATACCTATATATAATATATAGCACCAATCTTGCGCCTCTTGATTTTTGTATAGAGTGCCGTAGATTTTGTGCAAAGCGTAAAAATGGCAGTAGGATAGTACCGAGTGTACAGCCCTACTGCCATTTTAAGTCTTGTGCAAAAGATATGGTGCTATATGCAAAAAGAAAAGGAGCAAACCTATTGGCTTGCTCCTTGAAGAGGCGGCTACCTACTCTCCCACCTAAATAGGCAGTACCATCGGCGTTAGTGAGCTTAACTTCTCTGTTCGGAATGGGAAGAGGTGGAACCTCACTGCTATAACCACCTAAAAGAACTCT
>JAZONC010000030.1:0-91384 GCA_045654285.1 Alistipes sp.
ACGCGTTACGAGCAGCCAACTTGAACGAGATCTCGTTTGAATCTACGGGGTGCATCTTACCATCGTAGCATACCACGCGGATGTCGCGAGCGTAAGAACCAGTAAGCGGACCCTCGTCCATCTTCTCCATAATACCCTTCAGGATAGCAGGCATAAAGCGTGTGTCAATAGCACCACCCACGATTGAGTTGTAGAACTGCAACTTGCCGCCCCAATCCAGGTCGTACTCCTCCTTACCCTTGATATTCACGGTAATCTCCTTGCCGCCGATCTTGTACTTTGTAGGCTCGGGCATACCCTCATAGTAGGGCTCAACAACGATGTGTACCTCACCAAACTGACCAGCACCACCCGACTGCTTCTTGTGGCGGTAGTCGGCCTGTGCCACCTTTGTGATGGTCTCACGATAAGGAATCTTAGGTGCGAAGTACTCGATCTCGAGCTTATTTTCGTTCGCCAGGCGTGTCTTTACGATGTTGAGGTGGTGCTCACCCTGACCCTGGATGATGGTCTGCTTGAGCTCCTTAGAGTACTCAACAAGGATTGTGGGATCCTCATACTTGAGGTCGTTCAAGAGCTTGCCGAGCTTCTCCTCATCGCCCTGCTCCTTAGCCTTCACGGCTGCGCGGTAGCGAGGCTCGGGGAATACGATAGGCTCAACCTTAACGTGTGCGCCAGCTGCTGCCAAAGTATCGTTTGTGCGAGTACCCTTGAGCTTCACTGTGCAACCAATATCACCTGCTGAGAGCTCCGATACCTTGATACGGTTCTTTCCAGCCACGGCAAAGAGCTGCGAGAGCTTCTCCTTGTTACCTGTGCGGCTATTCACGAGCTCCTGACCCTCAGTGATCTTACCACGTACTACGCGGAAGTAAGTAATCTCACCGATGTGCTGCTCGATCTGGCTCTTAAATACAAATACAACGGCGGGCTGTGTCTCGTCAGCTACGAGCTCCTCGCCCTCGATAGATACAAACTTGGGAGCTGTTGTGGGAGTAGTCGGGCCCGGTGCTACATTGATGATGAACTCCATCAAACGCTTTGTACCGATGTCGCGCTTACCCGAGCAGCAGAAGATAGGCATAACCTCGCGGTTAGCAACGCCGAGCTTCAAGCCTGAACGAATATCGTCCTGTGTGAGGGCGCCCTTCTCGAAGTAGAGCTCCATCAAAGCATCGTCATATACGGCTGCAGCCTCCGAGAGCTCCTGGTTCAATGCCTGAGCATACTCCAACTGGTCGGCGGGAATCTCCAACTCCTCGCGAGTACCGTTCTCGTCGGTGAAGCGGTACATCTTCATCATCAATACATCGATAAATGCGTTGAAGCCTGCACCCACCTCTACGGGATACTGCACGATTACGGGCTTAACCGATGAAGCGGCACGAATACCCTCTACTGTAGAGTCGAAGTTAGCCTTGTCACCGTCGAGCTGGTTGATAACACCAATAAGGGGCTTGTTAAGGATACGAGCATAACGAGCCTGAATCTCGTTACCTACCTCCCAGCCGTTCTGTGCGTTCATCACCATAATACCTACATCACCCACCTTGAAGGCAGAGAAGAGGTTACCACAGAAATCGTCAGATCCTGGGCAGTCGATGATGTTGAGCTTGCGGCCCATAAACTCGGTGAAAAGGGTTGTAGCATAGATCGAGCGCTTGTACTCGTGCTCGATGTCTGTATTATCCGAGAGTGTGTTGCACGCCTCGATGCTACCCCTGCGGTCGATAACTTTACCCTCATAAGCCATCGCTTCAGCAAGGGTAGTTTTTCCAGTGCCGGGAGCGCCGATGAGGACTATGTTCTTAATCTCTTTAGCTGAATAATTTTTCATATTCGTGAAGTTTTATAGGTTTTATTTTAGTTAGTTTGCTTTAGGTTGAATGTGCCCCGTGTCGATTTTGCGGAGCGCGTTCGAAATATAAAGTTACGAAGATTTTTTTAATCTCCAACATTCAACGGTAAAAAATTGCATTCATCGGCCGAATAAGTAAAATTTTTTGTCGTCCCGCGCTCCGTTTTGTAATATTTAGGCATACAAAAAACCGACGCTACACAACGGCGGCGTCGGTCGATATGCGCGTTTATGCGCTCGCGATTACATATTTATTTATACACCTCGCCTCGGGGGAGCAATGTGGGCAGGTTAGCTGTACCCAGCGCCATAATTGCCAACGCTGTTGCGGCCTGCTCCTGATACTCGGGAATACTCTTGTTGTAGAGGTCGCGCTCGGTGTGCCAGATCTCCTGATACTGGAAGTTGTAGCCCGAGGGGTCGGTCTCCGACATCTGCAGAGCGGGAATACCCTCTACCATAAACGATGTAGAGTCGTTGCCACCTGTCTGCGTGGGCTTCGCGCGAGGCTCTAACTTTCTAACAGTAAAGTTGTAGTTGGGGTAGAGCTCCTGAATAGGCTCTGCGATCTTCTCATACTCCTTCACGAGCGATGCGGGAGCCGAGAAAGCTGTGTAGGCCAACGGACCGCCGTCGCGGTTGAATACATTCGAGATATTCTCCCACTTATCCTTGTGGTCGCGTACCCACGCCAGTGAGCCGAGCAAACCAAACTCCTCGGCGGCGAAGAAGATGAATACGATCGAGCGCTCGGGCTTAGCTCCCGACAGAGCCAACATACGAGCCGCCTCCAGCATAGCCGATACACCCGAACCGCAGTCAACACCACCTGTTGCCGCGTCGTAAGTATCGAGGTGTGAACCCATAATCACATACTCGTTGGGCTTCTTCGAACCCTTGATAGTTGCGATGATGTTGTTGTAGGGCACGGGACCCATTGCGAAGTAGTTGCGGATGTCGAACTCCAACTCAACATAGCGACGCTGCTGAGCCAACTTATAGATACGCTCGAACTGAGCCTCGTCCAACTTGATGTCGGGCACTGTGGGCAGAGTCTCGAAGGTTACCTTACCCTCGTTGATCATCTTGCGGTCGTACAATGTGCGGATGGGCACTGCCGAAGGCTGGATGAAACCGAGTACGCCTGCCTCGATCATCTCATCGTAGAATATAGCGGGAGTATCGTTCAAAGGCTTCTGGTCGTTGGGATTCTCGCGGTTGTGCTTTACAATCTCGATGTTCTCCTTGCGAGCCTCCTCACGAGCCTTGCGAGCCTCCTCGCTGTGGCCGATAGGCCAACCTGTGCTCTTGCTCTCGAGCAATACCCAAGCACCCTTCAGCGTACCCTTCATACGGTTGAACTGATCCTGTGTGCGGGGCTCAATCACTACATGTCCACGCTGGATGCCCTTTGTACCTGCGGTATATGAGGGAGTGGTGAAGTAGAGAGTCTCGGTGTACTCGCCCATAGCGCGACCCCACCAGCCACCGCGGTTAAAACCTACGGGAACCTCGCCTGCTTTCTCCAATGTTACCTCCAGACCCCAGTCTGTGAGCTGCTTTACAATCCAGTCCTGTGCGTTCTCATAAGCTGCCGAACCCACAGGGCGTCCGCCGAAGCGGTTACACAATACATCGAGATGCTGCATCGCGCGGTTATCCTCGCGCGAGATCTCCATAATCTTCTTCACTGCTGCGCTCTGTGCCCATACTCCGAGGGGCAATACCAAAAGAGCGAAAAGTATAAGTTTCTTCATTTTGTTTCTTGTTTATTAAACTAACTAACCTTGCGATATTTCAGTCAGCTGAAATAAAAAAGTGGCTGTCCAACTTATGTCAGACAGCCATCAATTATTTGTCTGACACTAAGACTACATAAGTTTCTGCCAGATAAGAGCCGATGAGCCAAGAATAGCTGCATTCTTACCCTCGATACCTGAAGGCAACAACTTAACCTTATTCTTGAATGTACCCATCATATTCTCCTCCATATACCACTTAGTAGGCTCGAAGATGTACTTGCCAGCCTTAGCCAAGCCACCGAAGAGGATGATAGCCTCGGGTGAAGTAGAAGCTACCAAGTCAGCCAGCGACTTACCCAATACCTCGCCAGTGAAACGGAATGCCTCGAGTGCGATAGCGTCGCCCTTGTCAGCAGCCTTTGACAACATCACAGCCTCGAAGTTAGAGAAAGGAATCTCGCGCAACTCGCTGTCGTTGTTCATCTTTGCCATAAGCTCAAATGCAGTACGCTTGATACCAGTAGCCGAAGCGTATGCCTCCAAGCAACCCTTTCGGCCGCAACCGCACTCACGGCCTGTTGCACGGCTGTCAACCATCACGTGGCCATACTCACCTGCGAAACCGTCGTGGCCGTAGATCATCTCGCCGTTGCTAACGATACCTGAGCCAAGACCTGTACCCAAAGTGATAACAACATAATCCTTCATACCCTTAGCGTTACCGAATACGCCCTCGCCGATAGCTGCAGCGTTAGCGTCGTTGGTGATAGCTACCTCTACACCGGGGAATGAAGCCTTGATGTCGTCCACGAAGTGGAACATACGGCGGCTATCATCGGGATTGGGCTCGTCGTCGCGGAACTTCCACAAGTTTGCGGGAGCCTCGATCATACCAGTGTGGTAGTTTGCGTTGGGTGCGCCGATACCGATACCAACCAACTCGAAGTCGAACGATACGCTGTCGATGAGTGAGTGCATAGCATCACACAAAGCCTTTACGTAGTTCTCATAGTCGTCAAATTTCTTGTACTTCTCGGTTGAGATTACTGACTCACAGAATACGGTACCCTCCTCATCAACCAAACCAAACGCAGTGTTGGTTCCGCCAATATCGATACCCATTGCTAATTTTTTCATAGTCTTTGGTAGTTTTATGGTTAAATCATTAAAATTAAGATTCATTAACAAATGTTTGGTCAAAGTTAAGTATAAAATTCTTTTTCTTCAAACTTTTTCTTAATTTTGGGGCACGAACATTAAAAAACTTACTCTCAGCCGATGAAAAACAACGAGGAAATTTTGGATTTGTTCGAGAATTATCTCGCCCAGATTCAGTTACCCGAGGAGCCGCAACGACTCTATAAGCCCATTATCTACTCAATGTCGGGCGGCGGTAAACGCATCCGCCCGTCGTTGCTTATGCTCGTGTGCGATGCCTACGAAGGCTCGTTGCAGGAAGCTCTGCCCGTGGCGGCCGCCGTCGAGATGTTCCACAACTTCACGCTTCTGCACGACGATATTATGGATAATGCCACCGTGCGCCGTGGTAAGCCCTCGGTCTATGCTTCGTGGGGCGACAATGTGGCCATCCTCTCGGGCGATGCTATGATGATCTACTCCTATCACCTCTTGCATCAGGCCCCTGCCAACAAACTCCACCGTGTGATGGAGATCTTCAACGCTATGGCACTGCAGGTGTGCGAGGGTCAGCAGTACGATATGGACTTCGAGTCGTTACCTAAGGTGTCGGTTGTCGAGTATATGAATATGATCGAACTTAAGACTTCGGTCTTGCTTGCTGGTGCGGCAATGATTGGAGCCGTGCTGGGCAATGCCTCGGAGGAGGATTGCCGTCGCATCTACCGCTATGCGCTGGAGCTCGGCCTTGCGTTCCAGTTGCAGGATGATATGCTCGATAGCTACGGTACGCAGGAGGAGCTTGGTAAGCGTATCGGTGGCGATATCCTTGAGGGCAAGAAGACCTGCCTTATGCTCAACGCTATGAGCCGTGCTACTGATGCCGACCGCGAGATATTGCGCACAGCCCACCTTAACGAGACACTCTCCGATGATGAGAAGATTGCTTGCGTCAAGGCGATTTACGACCGCTACGATATACCTCATCTTATCAACCAACAGATTTCGGTTCGCTTCGACCGTGCGCTGTCGATCCTCGACACATTAGAGCTTAACGCCGAGCGCACCGAACATCTGCGCACATTTGCCCAGAACCTGATGGGTCGAAAGAAATAAACGATTATGATCAAACGAAAAGATATAGAGATTATGGCTCCCGTCGGATGTATGGAGTCGTTGCACGCCGCCATCGAGGCGGGTGCCGATGCCATCTACTTCGGTGTGGGAGTCCTGAATATGCGAGCCCGTTCGTCGGTTAATTTTACGCTCGACGACCTGGCCACAATCGTAAAGATTGCACACGAGGCGGGTGTTAAGACCTACCTCACCGTTAATACTATCCTCTACGACAACGAGATGGAGGCTCTGCACGAGGTCATCGACCGAGCCGTGAAGGAGGGCATCGATGCTATCATCGCCGCCGATGTGGCCGCCATTATGTATGCCCGCAAGGTGGGTATGGAGGTGCATATCTCCACCCAGTGCAACATCTCTAACATCGAGGCTGCCGAGTTCTACTCGCAGTGGGCCGATGTTGTGGTGCTGGCACGCGAGTTGAGCCTCGAGCAGGTGAAGCATATTTCGGACGAGATCGAGCGTCGCGACCTCCGTGGTCCGCGTGGCGAGCGCCTGCGTATCGAGATGTTTGCCCACGGAGCGCTGTGTATGTCTATCTCGGGCAAGTGCTACCTGAGCGAGCACGAGGAGCACTGCTCGGCCAATCGTGGCGCCTGCCGTCAGATTTGCCGTCGCAAGTACCTCATCAAGGAGATGCAGACAGGCCGCGAGTTGGCCATCGATGGCCGCTATATTCTCTCGCCTAAGGATTTGTGCACGATCGACTTTCTGGATAAGTTCATCGCCGCAGGTGTTCGTGTGCTGAAGATCGAGGGCCGTGCCCGCGGTGCGGAGTATGTTAAGCGTGTGGTGGAGAGCTACGATGCAGCCTTGAAGGCTATGGAGCGTGGCGAATACACCCCCGAGTTGGCTGCTGAGCTCAAGGAAAAGCTTGCTACGGTCTTTAACCGAGGCTTCTGGGAGGGTTACTATGCTGGCCGTGATGTGGCCGAGCATACGGCTCGCTACGGCTCGTCGGCTACCCAGCGCAAGGTATATATCGGCAAGGTAACTAACTTCTTCACGAAGATTTCGGTTGCCGAGGTGCTGGTCGAGGCAGCTCCCATCAACCAGGGCGACTCACTCATCTGGATGGGCGAGACCACGGGCGTGTTGGAGATGCCTGCCCAGGGTCTGGTCTTGAAGGAGGAGGTTGTGAAGCACATCCCGCAGGGAGTATATTGCTCGATTCAGGTGCCCCGCCGCCTGCGTCGAGGCGATAAACTCTATAAGATGGTGCCCTCGGAGGAGGTCGATCAGCATTTTGCAAATGCCTAATCAAAACACACCTTTAGACACTTAAAATTTCATTCGTAAATAAAGTCAAAGTAGAAATATGTTTACATCAGAGATCTATTCAGCACGCCGCGCCGAGTTGCGCCGCCGCGTAGGTAAGGGTATCATTTTGCTCCCCGGTAATGTGGAGTCGCCCTTCAACTATCCCAATAATACATTCCACTTCCGCCAGGACTCAACCTTTATGTACTTCTTCGGTCATAGCGTACCCGCTTTGGCTGGTGTTATCGACGCCGAGTCGGGCGAGGAGACCCTCTATGGCGATGACTTCACCGTTGAGGATATTATCTGGATGGGTCCCCAACCTACTATCCGCGACTTCGCCGACCGAGTAGGCGTTGCGGGCGCTAAGCCTATGGCGAGCCTTACTACCGATGTTCAGCGTGCTATCGCGCTGGGTCGTGAGGTGCACTACTTGCCCCCCTACCGTGGCGAGACCAAGCTTATGATGTCCGAGTTGCTCGGTATCCACCCCTCGATGCTCCACGCCCGCAAGTCGTGGGATCTGCTCTTTGCCGTAGCCGCTATGCGTGAGCAGAAGGGCGCTGAGGAGATTGCCGCTTTGGAGGAGGCCTTCGAGATTGGCTACCAGATGCACACCGCCGCTATGCGTAACACCCGTGTAGGTCGCACCGAGCACGAGGTGGCAGGTATTGTCGATGGTATGGCTCTGCGCTATGGCACAGGCGTATCGTTCACCACCATCCTCTCGCAGCACGGCGAGGTGCTTCACAATCACGACCACTCGGGCACTATGCAGGCAGGCCGTCTGCTGTTGTGCGACGCTGGTGGCGAGCACTTGAACGGCTATGTGTCTGACCATACTCGTACCTTCCCCGTCGATGGTAAGTTTACGCAGAAGCAGAAGGATGTATATAATGTAGTCCTTGCCGCACACGATGCTGCCGCCGCAGCTCTGCGTCCCAATATGATGTACTCGGAGTATTCTGATGTGGCTTTCCGCACCTTGATCGAGGGCTTGAAGGCTCTGGATTTGGTGCGTGGCTCGGTCGATGATGCTATCGCCGCAGGTGCTGCCTACCTCTTTATGCCTCACGGCTTGGGTCACGGCATCGGTTTGGATGTTCACGACTGCGAGAATATCGGCGAGCGCTCGTTCTCATTTGCCGAGGTCGAGGAGCGTGCCAAGGAGGTTGCTTGCTGCATCACCCGCCAGTGGTGGCGCCTGGTGCCTGGCACAGTACTCTCTAACGAGCCGGGCATCTACTTCGTTCCCGATCTTATCGACAAGTATAAGGCCGAGGGCAAGTGCAAGGGCATCGTTAACTATGATAAGCTGGAGCAGTACCGCGACTTCGGCGGTATTCGCCTCGAGGACGATATGATTGTAACCGAGACAGGCTCAAAGCAGATAGGCTCGAAGCAGATTCCTATCACCGTTGAGGATGTCGAGGCTATGGTTGGCTGTGAGTAAGCGATGAAGACGCTCTACCTCTTTCCCACCTCGTTCGAGGCTGCACCCTTTCGTGCTCAGCGCCCATCGGCTATGGTGGTCGAGATAGGTGTTGGTATGGCCGCCGCTGCCGCCGCTACGGCTCGCGCCATCGTGGAGCATCGACCCCAGCGTGTGGTGTTGTGTGGCATTGCGGGAGTGTTCGATGAGCGTATCGCAGTGGGCGAGGTTGTCGAGGTTGTGAGCGATAGGGTAGCAGGCCTGCCAAAGTCGTTCGATAAGATTTACACCCACCCCGCACGCACTGCGCTTCGTGCCGTCTGTTCGCTTACGGTGAGCCGCACGGGCGATGGCGTAGGGTTGACTACTGAGCCAGAACCTACCATCGAGCAGATGGAGGGAGCCGCCGTGGCAGCCGTTGCCGAGGCCTTCGGTGTGGAGTATTGCCACCTGCGTGCCATCTCCAATCGTGTGAGCGACGAGCGTGAGGCGTGGCGTATCGGTGAGGCTATCACCGCCCTTTGCTCCGAGTTGGAGCAAAACTTTTTTGAGGAGAACTAACCTAATATATTCGCTATGAAGTTGCGTAATTGCATCCTTGCAGGCTTGGCTTTGTTGCTTAGCCTGCCTGCGGTGGCTGCTGTGGCTACCATCGCACCCTCGGCTCTTACCTGTGAGCATGAGTCGTCGCCCGTACTCGATATTCAGAATCCCCGCCTCTCGTGGGTAAATCTCAACCCCTCAAAGGCGCAGGGTGTCGAGCAGAGTGCCTATCGCATACGCGTTGCTACCTCGCCCGACTTCTCTACAACGGTATGGGATACAGGCAAGGTCTCTTCGGCCGAGTCGGCATTTATCACATACAAAGGAAAAACTCTGCAGTCGCGTACCACCTATTGGTGGCAGGTGATGGTGTGGGACGAGAATGGTAACCCATCCGCGTGGAGCACCCCCGCATCGTGGCATATGGGTCTTGCCGAGAATGAGTGGCAGGGTGAGTGGATTGGCGCTCCGTGGCAGGGCGAGGAGTCTTACGATGTGATGGGCAGCAAGGAGGTTGTGCCTGCGCCACTGCTCCGCAAGGAGTTTTCTGTAAAGAAAGAGATCAAGCGTGCCCTCTTCTATGGTACGGGCTTGGGATATTTCGAACTCTATATCAATGGCGAGCGTGTGGGCGAGGATTATCTCTCACCCAACCAGACCAACTACACCACACGCTCTACACTCGATACGCGCCCCATCGTGGTTACCGACCCCTTCGAGGAGTACACCGTGATGTACCTTACGCACGATATTACCTCACTGCTGAAGCAGGGCGAGAACGCTATCGGTGCAATCCTCGGTAACGGCTTCTACGATGTTGTGCAGTATTGGCCCGCATTGGGCTACGGCACACCACGCTTTATGGGTCAGGTGGAGATTGAGTACGAGGATGGCTCGCGCGAGATAATTGCCAGCGATACCTCGTGGCGCGCCGAGCGCAGTGCTATCGTAAGCGATCAGATATATCTTGGTGAGCACTACGATGCTCGCCTCGAGCACGAGGGCTGGGCTACGGCATCGTACGACGATAAGTCGTGGATGCAGGCCTCTCGAAAGCGTGCCCCCGAGGGCAAGCTCATTCCGCAAAATGGCCCTGCCGACCGCATCACCAAGCGTTATGCCCCCATCGAGTTCGAGAAGAAGGAGGATGGCACAATCCGCATCAAGTTCGAGGAGGAGATTTCGGGCTGGTTGGCGCTGAAGAACATCAAGGCTGAGCGCGGTCAGACAATCAACATCAAATACATCACCGAGTCGCCGGGTCAGGGCACCAACTCCTATACGGCTAAGGGCGTGGGCGAGGAGTCTTACCACGCACGCTTCACTTGGTTTGTATTCTCCGAGGTTGAGGTAACGGGTATCGACAACCTCACCGCCGAGCAGGTCGAGGCGCACGCCGTTAATTCCGATGTCGAGACCTCGGGCGAGTTCCGCACCTCGAACGAGCTTATCAACACTATAAATAAGATTTGGCAGCGTAGCCAATTAGACAATATGCACGGTGCCATCGCCAGCGACTGCCCCCACCGCGAGCGTTCGCCCTATACGGGTGATGGTCAGGTGGCCTGCGTAACGGTTATGCACAACTTCGATGCGCAGACCTTCTACAACAAGTGGCTACGCGACATCCGTGGCTCACAGCTCTCGGGAGGCTATGTGCCCAACTCTGCCCCCTGGCAGCCCGGCTGTGGTGGCGGTGTAGGCTGGGGTGCCGCTATGGAGATTATGCCGTGGGAGTTCTATCAGCACTATGGCGATAGACGCGTACTGGAGCAGAACTTCGACGCTATGCGTCGCCACGTGCGCTGGATGACCACGTGGGTTGACGACAATACAGGCCTTATGCTCTCGCACGATGAGCAGCAGTGGAAGAACCTGGGCGATTGGTTGCCTCCGCGCGAGTTGCCCGCCGCCGAGTTGGTTCACACCTACTTCCTCTGGCAGTGTGCCGACATCGTTGTCCGCACGGCTCACTCTTTGGGTGAGGATGCCTCGGAGTTCGAGGCTATCCGCGAGGCCGCCGCAAAGGCTTTCCACGACAACTTGTACGACCCCGCTACGGGCTCTTATGGTAAGTATGGTAGCAATGTCTTGGCCCTGAAGATTGGTGTTCCCGAGGAGCGCAAGGCGAAGGTTGTCGAGGCTCTGCGTCAGAATATAGCCGAGGTGAACGACCATCTCGACACTGGTATCGTTGCCACACGCTTCCTCTTTGAGGTGTTGTGCGACAATGGTCTGAAGGATCTCGCCTATAAGATTATCAACCAACGCGACTTCCCCTCATTCGGTTGGTGGATCGAGCAGGGCGCTACCGTAACGTGGGAGAATTGGGACGGTCGTGATTCGCGCAACCATCCTATGTTTGGTGGCGGTATCGGCTGGTTCTATCGCGACCTGGCGGGTCTGCGCGTTAAGGATGCAGGCTTCCGTTCGTTCGATGTACGCCCCGTAGTACCCGAGGGCTTGGAGTGGGTTGACTATACTCACAACACTACATACGGCCAGATTGCCATCAGCTGGGAGCACCACTATGGCCGCTTTAAGTTGGTGTGCGATGTGCCCGTAGGTACAACCGCTACCGTATGGCTCCCCTTCAAGGGTGCGACACCCTCTGTTAAGGAGAACGCCAACATTATCCGCAAGGGCGAGCGCGAGGGTTATGCCTTGTATAAGGTGCGTGCTGGCCACTACGAGTTTGAAACCGAACTATAATGAAATTAACACTATCCATATCGCCCTGTCCTAACGACACCTTTATGTTCGATGCTATGCTCAATGGCCGCATCGACTGCGAGGGTCTGGAGTTCGAGGTGGAGTATCTCGACATCGAGCAACTCAACGCCTCGGCCGAGCGAGGTGAGCGCCATATGAGCAAGATCAGTTGCGCCTTGTTGCCTGCCATCACCAAGCAATATGCCCTTCTGGATGCGGGTGCGGCACTTGGTCGTGGCAATGGACCTCTGCTTGTGCGCCGCAAGGGCGACACGACCCCCATCCGCCATATCCTTGTCCCAGGCCTGCACACTACGGCTAATGCCCTTATTTGCCGTCTCTTCCCCGAGATTGAGAGTCGTTGTCCGATGCTCTTTTCCGAAATTGCCGCCGCCGTCGAGCGAGGCGAGGCCGATGCAGGAGTGCTTATCCACGAGGGGCGCTTCGTTTATGAGCGTCGTAATCTGGAGCTTGTTGCCGACCTCGGCCTTGAGTGGGAGGCTCGCACTCAGTTGCCCCTGCCTCTTGGCGGTATCGTCATCAGGCGCGATGTGCCGCAGGATGTAAGAGAAACGGTGGAGCGCGTGCTGCGTCGTAGTATTGAGTATGCCTTTGCCCATCCACTAATCTCGCGCGACTATGTTAAGGCTCACGCGCAGGAGATGGAGGACGATGTGATTGACAAACACATAGCCCTGTTCGTGAACGATTTCTCGCTCGCGCTGGGCGATGAGGGTCGCCGAGCTGTGCGCGAGCTCACGGCGCTACAAGAATTCTAATACACAACGAAAAATTCTCTCTCTTTAGAGAGAGTTTTTTTTGTTTTATGCCCAGCACAAAAAAATGCGCAGAAAAAATTGCATAACGCGAAAATATATCTAACTTTGCATCAAGCAAACGGTTCTCGCCGAGCTATCGGCTCGCGGGAATAATAGGGAATACGGTGTGAATCCGTAACAATGCCTGTTGCTGTGAGTTCCACCCCGCCTCTTGAGGGTCTTATCTGTAGGGTTAAATCAAGAGTAGGGAGATATGCTTGCGAAATTCTTTGCCACTGACGCCTTGGCGTTGGGAAGGCTTCGCCTGCGGAACAAGTCAGAAGACCTACCTTTTGCTTTTTACAAGATTTGTGACCTGCAGGACTACGGGACAAGTCAAAACTAATTTTATCCGTCAGATATTTCTGTTTAATCATCCACCGCGGGGATGGCAAGCAAAGGGTAGCCTGTATTGGCTCTACGGCAAAAAGAGGTTTTGAGTTAATTTTTTGGTTCTGCTCCACAAGCAAACTAATTAATTAACTTAAAATTTTTTTTGCTATGGAGAGAAAAGAGTATGTGCAGCCAGAGATTGAGGTGCTGCAAATCGAAGTCGAACAGGGCTTTGCCCAGAGCAGTGGCCCAGGCTCATCACCTTGGGATGACTGGGGACAAAACTAATCTAAAACCTTAAAACGAAAAAGCAATGAAGAAGTTATTTGCATTATTTACTATTGCTACACTCGTTTGGGGTTGTAGCAAGAGCGATGTGGCAGTGCCCACATCCTATACTCTTATGGGTTATAACTCAATTATTACTCGCACAGCATTCGGCACGCCCGATGAGGAGTCGATACCTTTCCTTTGGTCGGTGGGCGATAAGATTTGGCTCAACGGTCAGCCTCAGCCGAGCGAGGCACTCGCCGAGGGCGGATCTTCGGCCATCTTCGCAGTGCAGTCCGAACCCCAGAATGGTGCCACCGTTTACTACAATATGATGGCTACTCAGGCTTCAAAGGCCACTACCGCCATTGTCCCCACTCAGCAGAGTGTGGCACAGTCGCTCGGCGAGAATGGAGATTTTGGCTATGCAACCGTTCAGGATGGTAGCTTCACGCTCTCTCACGCCACCTCCTACATTTGGTTCAATATCGAGGCACTGCCATCGGGTTATACCCTTAAGTCTATCCGCCTGAATGCTGGCGATGCTATCGTGGCTGGCCAGGCTCAGTGGGATGGCTCTAAGTTTGGCGAGGTGAGTGGTGGCCGATCTGTGATTGACCTTGCAGTAAACAAGTCATCGGTTAGCGGTGCCGAGGTTGCAATGGTTGTTCTGCCCGCAGAGTTTGAGTCGGCAACCGTAACCTATGAGTTGAGCGATGGCGACGATACCAAATACTACGAGCAGAATCTCGGCGCTAATACCATCACCGCAGGTGCTACATCCAGAATCACGGTTAATCTGGCGAGCGTAGCTCTTAAGGATTATGTTCTGCGAGTTATGACCTTCGAGGATAATCACGCTTTGTTTGCACCTTACTCATTCACGGCTCCATCGCCCGACTATTATGCCACATCAGAGATTGAAACTATAAATGTTGAGAAGTGGAGCGATCTGATTGTTGACGAAGATAAACAGAGCTACTCTGCATCGTTCATTTATGGTTATGGCGACATTTATTCAGGAGTCTTCGTCGATACGGACTATTGGTGGGGTGATACGGGTAATACCAATCTTGTTCAAACTGGGTTTAAACCAAACTATGGTTATAAGGACTTCGCTGGAGGTGGAGGACATGTTATATCACAATATGTTGGTATTTCTGCAGAGACCATCAAAGCCGCTGAAGAAGCCGCCTATAATGGAGCATACAATCATCAGCTATCAATCCCTGTATCGAAAGCCCATAGCGGAGAAAACTATGCAATTGGATTCCATACTGCTGTAAGTACAGCCCCGGTGGAAGAGTTGCCCGCGATGGAATTTAGTGATGGCAAAGCTCGAGTTGTGGATCATATGTGGGTAACCAATACATCTGTTGCGCTGTGGGCAATGACCTATGGTAGTGGTTTTTCTGCTGCTTTTGATGGAGATGATTATCTGATTATCGATGCTATAGGTTACAATGGCGAGGAGGCAACTGGTACTCTGTCGTTTAATTTGGCACAAGGCTCGTCAGTGGTTGAGGATTGGCAAAAGTGGGATCTCTCAGGACTTGACAAGGTTACAAAGGTGCTCTTTAGAATGAGAGAGGCTCAGTTGAGTGGAGGTTGGTACTGTACGCCGCTGTATGTTGCTATCGACGACATTGCCGTACGCTTTGAATAAAAGGACAATAGAATGAAATTTTTTAGATTTGTGTGTGTGATGATAGTAATCGCGTCGGCCTGTAACAAGACCGATGTGATTACTATCACTATTGAGGATCACTATCGCGCAGCCACCGACTCCTCGTCGGAGCAGTGGAGCGAGGTGATGGAATATACCCCCGCGCCGGGGCAGTTTATTGGCGAGACCAAAACGGGAGGCTTCACGGGCGAGGAGACTACCCCCGCCGATGCAGCAAAGTATGCCGAGAGTCGTCTGAAAGAGAATAAATTTGTATCTTTGGGCGGTTTTGGCGGTTATATCGTCGTGGGCTTCGACCATAGTGTCGATAACGCGGCAGGTTACGACATCGCCATACGCGGTAATGCCTATAATGGCTCGTCGGAGCCTGGCATCGTGTGGGTGTCGCAGGATACAAATGGCAACGGCAAGAGCGATGATGAGTGGTATGAGTTGGCGGGTAGCGACACGATGGCCGAAACGACCATTCGAGGCTACTCGGTTACCTACTTCCGTCCCGAAAGCGCAGGTCAGCCCGTTAAGTGGATCGATAGCAAGGGCGTTGAGGGGCAGATCGACTATCTGAAGGCCTACCACAAGCAGGATTATTACTACCCAGCGTGGATTGCAGAGGATAGCTATACTCTCGCGGGCACTTGCCTTGAGGCTCGCAACTACGACTCTTCGGGCAAGGGTACGATGTGGGTGCAACCCGCCTACGCTTGGGGTTATGCCGATAACTTCAGCGAGGTGGATTATCTTGCCGACGACAAGACTCTGAACCTGTTCGACATAGCGAACGCTATCGATGAGCAGGGCGCGAGCGTTGAGTTGGAATATATCGACTTTGTGAAGGTACAAACGGCCTGCAACGCCAAGAGCGGCTGGCTCGGCGAGCAATCGACCGAGGTGTTCGACTTTATTGATTATGGATTAACGCTTAAGCGAAATGAATAAAACACTACGCATCATTGCCCTTGTGGCGCTCGTACTGCTGGTGGGCTGTATGAAGTGGGAGTATGGCCAGGAGGAGACATTCGAGGCCGCCCCGTCGGGTCTGTTTATCACCTGCGAGGGTAACTTCCAGTATGGCAACGCCTCGCTCTCGTTCTACGACCCCGCGTCGGGCGAGATCGAGAACGAAGTGTTCTATCGCGCCAACGGTATGAAGTTGGGCGATGTTGCGCAGTCGATGATTATTCGCGACGGCATAGGCTGGGTGGTGGTGAACAACTCGCATGTGGTTTTTGCCATCGACATAAACACTTTCAAGGAGGTGGGTCGCATCACCAACCTCACCTCGCCGCGTTATATTCACTTCGTATCTGACGAGAAGGCCTACATTACCAATATCTGGGATAACCGCATTGCGGTGGTCAACCCCCGCACCTACAAGATCACGGGCTATATCGAGTGCCCTGCGATGACTATGGAGACTGGCTCTACCGAACAGATGGTGCAGTGGGGCGACTATGTGTATGTCAACTGCTGGTCCTACCAGAACCGCATCCTGAAGATTGACACCCGCACCGACTCGGTTGTCGACGAATTGGTTGTAGGCATTCAGCCCACCTCGCTGGTGCTCGACTGCAACGGCAAGATGTGGACCCTCACCGATGGCGGCTACGACGGCTCGCCCTATGGCTACGAGGCTCCGTCGCTCTATCGCATCGACGCCGAGAGCTTCACCATCGAGAAGCAGTTCAAACTACGCCTTGGCGACGACCCCTCGGAGTTGCAGCTCAATGGCACGGGCGACAAGATCTATTGGATCAACGATGATGTGTGGGCGATGGATGTTACGGCCGAAAGCCTGCCTGTAAGGCCTTTTCTCGAGTATCAGGAGACGATATACTACGGTCTAACGATCGACCCCATCTCGGGCGATGTATATGTGGCCGATGCTATCGACTACCAGCAGCAGGGTAAGGTCTATCGTTTTTCGCGCGATGGCGAGCTACTCGACGAGTTTTATGTGGGAATCATCCCTGGTGCTTTTTGTTGGAAATAGTCTATGAAACGATTTTTTCTATACATACTTCTCTCGCTCTTCGGTGCCTATAGTTTGATGGCGCAGGATGATGTGCGTCGCACCATCTCTATCAAGGAGGTTACGGTCTATGGTCAGCGTCCGATGAAGGATATTGGTGTGCAACGCACCCGCATCGACTCGGCCGTGCTGAAGGAGAATGTGTCGTTGTCGATGGCCGATGTGCTGGCCTTCAACTCCTCGATTTTTGTCAAGAGCTATGGCCGTGCTACGCTCTCTACGGTCGCTTTTCGTGGCACCTCGCCCTCGCACACGCAGGTGTCGTGGAACGGTATGAAGATAAATAGCCCTATGTTGGGTATGACCGACTTTTCGATGATTCCCTCCTACTTTATCGACGACGCCTCGCTCCTGCACGGCACCTCGTCGGTGAATGATTCGGGGGGTGGTCTGGGCGGTGCCATACGCCTCTCTACGCGCCCTGCTCAGGCCGATGGCTTTGGTCTGCAGTATGTGCAGGGTGTGGGATCATTCAATACCTTCGACGAGTTTCTACGCCTTACCTATGGTAATGACCATTGGCAGGTATCTACACGCGCCGTCTATTCATCATCGCCCAACGACTATAAGTATCGTAACCGCGACAAGAAGGAGAATATCTACGACGATGAGATGAACATCATCGGCCAATACTATCCCATCGAGCGCAACCGCAGTGGCTCGTTCAAGGATCTGCATCTTCTGCAGGAGGTATATTATAATACGGGCCGAGGCGACCGCTTCGGTCTTAATGCGTGGTATATCAACTCCAACCGCGAGTTGCAGATGCTCACAACCGACTATGGCGAGGCCACCGACTTCGACAACCGTCAGCGCGAGCATACCTTCCGTGGCGTGCTCTCGTGGGACCACCTGCGCAGTTCGTGGAAGCTATCCACCAAGGCGGGATACATACACACCTGGTCGGCCTATGACTACGAGCGCGACGCAGGCAATGGTATTATGACCCCGATGACTCGCTCGCGTAGCCTGATCGACACCTTCTACGGTCAGGCCGATGGCGAGTACTACCTCGATAAATGGCTCTTTACGGCATCACTCTCGGCACACCAGCATATGGTCGAGAGCCGCGACAAGAACATCATCCTGCAACAGGGCAATAAGGCCGTTGTGGGTTACGACACCAACCGCCTCGAGCTCTCAGGCTCTGTCTCGGCTAAGTGGCGCCCCATCGATAGAATAGGAGTCTCTATCGTTCTGCGCGAGGAGCTATATGGCGAGGAGTTTACGCCCATCATCCCTGCGCTCTTTATCGATGGTGTCCTCTCCGAGCGAGGCAACATAGTGGCTAAGGCCTCGGTGTCGCGTAACTTCCGCTTCCCGACACTCAACGACCTCTACTTCCTGCCGGGCGGTAACCCTGACCTTCGTCCCGAGCGTGGCTGGACCTACGACATAGGCCTCTCGTTCTCGGTGGCGAGCGCCGACGCTTATTCGCTCTCGGGCTCGGTGTCGTGGTTCGACTCCTATGTGAGCGATTGGATTATCTGGCTCCCAACGACCAAAGGCTTCTTCTCGCCCCGTAATGTGAAGGATGTACACGCCTATGGCGTCGAGCTTCAGTCATCAGCCGCCGTGGCTCTATCTGATCAGTGGCGCCTATCGATGGATGCCACCTACTCGTGGACTCCCTCGCGCAACGAGGGTGAGCCTATGTCGCCCGCCGATCAGTCGGTAGGCAAGCAGCTCCCCTATGTGCCCGAGCATACAGCCTCGCTTACAGCCTCGCTCTCGTGGCGAAGGTGGTCGCTACTCTACAAATGGAACTACTACAGCAAGCGCTACACTATGTCGAGCAACGATCTCTCGTTCTCGGGTCAGTTGCCCACCTACTTTATGAATAATATAACCCTCGAAAAGGGATTCTCATTTAAGTGGGCCGACCTCTCGCTCAAGTGTGCGGTGAATAACCTCTTCGACGAGGATTATCTATCCGTGCTCTCACGCCCTATGCCCGGCATAAACTATGAGTTCTTTGTTGGCATCACACCCAAGTGGAAGAGATAGAGATAAAAAAAGCCACCCGCAAAGGTGGCTTAATTTTTATTTTGGTGGGCGATTACTCCTCATCCTCGGCCTCAGCCATAGTGTGATAAACATTTACTACATCATCGTCCTCCTCCAGGCGCTCCTGCAACTTCTCAACATCGGCACGCTGCTCGGCTGTAAGCTCCTTTGTGTCGGTGGGGATGCGTACACCCTCACCCGATACCAACTCGTGGCCGTTGTCCTCGATCCACTTCTGGATAGCACCGAATGACTCGTAGGGAGCACTTACTGTTACCTCGCCATCCTCAGCGAAGAACTCGTCAACACCCAAGTCAATCATCTCGAGCTCCATCTCCTCGGCATCGAACGCGCCAGCAGGCTTGAACTTAAATACGCACTTGTGCTCGAACATAAATGCCACTGAACCAGAGTTACCCAATGTACCGCCGCACTTGTTGAAGTACATACGCACGCTTGCTACCGTACGGTTAGTGTTGTCGGTTGCAGTCTCAACGAGGAATGCAACACCGTGAGGGCCATATCCCTCGTAGATCATCTCCTTGTAATCAGCAGCATCCTTGTCGGTTGCACGCTTGATTGCACGCTCGATGTTCTCCTTGGGCATATTCTCAGCCTTGGCATTCTGAATCAAGATACGAAGACGAGTATTCGAGTTAGGATCCGAACCCGAAGCCTTAACTGCCATCTCAATCTCCTTACCAATCTTTGTGAAGACGCGGGCCATATGTCCCCAACGCTTCATCTTTCTTGCTTTGCGATACTCAAACGCTCTTCCCATAGTGAGTTATTTTTTGTTATTATTTTTCTGATTGGTCGCAAAATTAGCAAAAATTTATTAAAAACTCTGCTTTTGTGATATATAAAATATATCAATCATCCGCATATTTTATTAACTTTGTGTACAAAAGAAGAATTATACCCCGATTAACAACCTTTAATATTGATATGTAATGAAGCGAGAGGCATTTAAGATGTTTTTGAAGCCCGGATTTGAAAAGGAGTATGAAAAGCGGCACGCGGCTATTTGGCCGGAGCTCAAGCAGATGCTATCCGAGGGAGGTGTCTACGACTACTCGATCTATTGGGATAAGGATACCAATATCCTTTTTGCTTGCCAGAAGACCAAGGGCGAAGGCTCATCACAGGATATGGGCGATAACCCCATCGTGCAGAAGTGGTGGGATTATATGGCCGATATTATGGAGGTGAACGAGGATAACTCGCCCGTTACCATCCCCCTGCCCGAGGTGTTTCATATGGATTAATGTAATAAACGATTTTATATGGAAAAAGAGATTTTGGCAGCTATTGAAGTGCTGCGCGCGGGAGGCCTGATCCTCTATCCCACCGACACCGTTTGGGGTATCGGTTGCGACGCTACCAACGCCGAGGCGGTGGAGAAGATATACAAGCTCAAGCAGAGCGAGAACAAAAACTCGATGATTGTCCTTTGCCACGATGCCGATATGGTTGTGCGCTATGTGAACAAGGCTCCTGGTATCGCCTTCGAGGTGATGGAGATGTCGGAGAAGCCCATCACACTCATCCTGCAGGGCGCCGTCGGCGTAGCCCCCAACCTCGTCCCTGAGGATGGCACGCTCGGTGTGCGTGTTCCGCGCCACGACTTCTGCCAGCAGTTGCTTTATAAGTTCCGCAAGCCTATCGTCTCGACCTCGGCTAACATCTCGGGCGAGCCTACTCCGCTCAAAGGCCTGAAGGATGTTAGCCGCGAGATTATCGACGGCGTCGATTTTGTCGTTAATCCCCGTTTCCAGGGTAAGCCCTCGTGCCAGCCCAGCTCGATTGTAGCCTTTGGCGAAAGAGGCGAGGTGGAGATTATTCGTAAGTAGCGATGGCACTCACCCTCACCACTCCCATACAGATGCGCTTTGCCGACATAGACTCCTTCGGCCACGCCAACAATATTGCCCAGCAGTCCTACTTCGATCTGGGCAAGGCTGAATTCTTTACCGAGTTGTGGAGCCTTGTGCCCGAGCAGACGCAGGTAACGGCAATGATTGTCTCGGTGCAGAACGATTTTCTAAAGCAGATTCTTTGGGGCGACGATATTTCGGTCATCACTCAGGTCGAGGCCGTCGGTTCCAAGAGCCTAACCTTCGTTCAGCAAATTGTGCGCGGCGAGGAACTCTGCTCGCGCTCACGCACGGTGATGGTGTGTTATGACAAAGAGGCTCAGCAATCTGTCGAAGTACCCGCTGAGTGGCGTAAGTTAATCTAAAACAAAGAAGGGTGTCCCGCGGGGCACCCTTCTCTGTATCTAAGAAAACTATTACTTCTTGTTTTTGATAATCCACTCGGCAATCTGCACTGCGTTCAGCGCCGCGCCCTTCTTGATCTGGTCGGCAACGCACCAGAACGAAAGACCATTCTCCTCCGTAAGATCCTCACGCACACGACCTACATACACGGGGTCCTTGCCCGCAATGAACAGAGGCATAGGATATACCTTCTCCGAGGGCTCGTCCATCAGCACCACGCCCTCGGCCTTTGCGAATGCCTCGCGAGCCTCGCGAGCCGAAATCTTACGCTCGGTCTCCACCCAGATGCTCTCCGAGTGAGCACGCATAACGGGTACACGCACACAAGTTGCCGACACCTTGATGTCAGAGTGCATAATCTTGCGTGTCTCGTTAAACATCTTCATCTCCTCCTTGGTGTAGTCGTTGTCGGTGAATACATCGATGTGGGGGATTACATTGTATGCCAGCTGGTATGCAAACTTCTTTACGGTGGGCTCCTGGCCTGCAATCAGCTCCTCATACTGGTGCTTGAGCTCGGCCATAGCCTGTGCACCGCCACCACTTGCCGACTGGTATGTTGCAACGTGCACCTTCTTGATGTGTGAGAGCTTCTCGATAGCGTTCAATGCTACAACCATCTGGATTGTTGTGCAGTTGGGGTTAGCGATAATGTTGCGGGGAGCGTTCAGAGCATCCTCGGCATTCACCTCGGGCACCACCAGGGGTACATCGGCATCCATACGGAAGGCCGATGAGTTGTCGATCATCAGCGTGCCGTGCTTGGTGATGGTCTCGGCAAACTCCACCGATGTAGAGCCACCAGCCGATGTGAGGGCGATATCTACACCCTTGAAGTCGTCGTTGTGTTGCAGTAGCTTAACCTCAATCTCCTTGCCACGGAACATATATTTCGTTCCCGCACTGCGCTCCGATCCGAAGAGGAGCAACTCGTCGATGTGAAAATCAACTCGCTCGTTGAGAATGGTCAGAAACTCCTGACCCACGGCGCCACTTGCGCCTACAATAGCAATTTTCATATTCTATAACCTTTTAACCTTAATTTCTTGTTCTGTTTTCGAGCCCCTCGCTTAGTCGAAGAACTCGTCGGGCTCAGCCTCCTGCTGTACGGTGCCCTCATCGCCCTCCATCTCCTTGGGGCAGTCGTAGCTCACCCAGCCCTCGGGTCGTGTAAATGTAGCACTACGGCTCAGTCCCAGGCGCGGGTCGTCGTACGAACGCTTGAGGAACTCACCCACGATGGGCAGAGCCATCACACTACCCTCACCCTGTGCCTGGAGGTGAACTGACTGATCCTCGCCACCGACCCACGAGCCAGCTACCAGCGTAGGCGTAACACACATAAACCAGGCGTCGCGGTTCTCGTTCGAGGTACCTGTCTTACCGCCGATATCCATATTCTCCATACCAAACTGCCAAGCCAAACGACCACCCGTACCGCCGGTGATTACGCGCTGAAGCATTGTAAGCATTGTGTAGGCCGTATGTTTGTTCACAGCGTCCTGCGACTGCGGTATGAAGCTCGAAATGAGGTTGCCCTGACGATCCTCGATGCGTGTTACGAATATCGGGTCGATGTGCACACCCTCGTTTACGAATGTCGAGTAAGTGCTCACCAACTCAAACACATTCGACTCGAAGGCTCCCAAGCACAATGCGTAAGCGGGGTATATGTAACTGCGAATACCCATATTGTGCAGGAAGTCGGCCACGGTCTCGGGCTGCTTGGCCTGCTTCATCACCCACGCCGAGTAGTTGTTGCGCGAGTTGGCCAATCCCCAGTAGAGCGGATGCAGCACGCCGTCGTACTCCACATTTCCTGCCTCCTTGGGCGACCATATGCCAGCAGGTGTCTCGATCGACACGGGCAGGTTGGGTGCCACGGTGCAGGGGTTAAGTCCCAGCTGGTCGATAGCGAAGGTATAGATGAAGGGCTTAACGGTTGAGCCAATCTGGCGCTTGCCCTGCTTAGCCATATCGTACTTGAAGTAGCGGAAGTTGGGGCCACCCACATAGGCCTTGACGTGTCCCGAGCGAGGATCCATCGCCACGAGCGAGGCACGCATAATACGCTTGTGATGCAGGATCGAGTCGCGGGGAGTCATCATCGTGTCGATCTCGCCCTTGAATGTGAAGATGCGCATCTTGCACTTCTCGTCGAACGAAGCGTAAATATCCTTATCGCTCATACCCAGCTTCTTGTGCTCGCGGTAGCGGTCCGAGTTACGCATCGCACGCTTGATGATGGTCTCAATCTCCTCCTTCTCCAAGTCCTGGAACAACACACCTGTGTTACGCACCTGCGCATCCATTCGTGGCTGGATCACGGTCTCCATCTGCTTCTGCACGGCCTCCTCGGCATAGCGCTGCATTGTGGGGTTGATTGTAGTATAGATTCTTAGACCATCGCGGTAGATGTTATACTCCGTTCCATCGGCCTTCTTGTTCTTCTTGCACCAGCCGTAGATGGGGTTTTCGTCGTACTCCTTTACGGCCTGCTCGTAGTCCCAATCGGTGAGGAATTGGCGACGCGTGGGGCGCTCGGCATTCATTACCTGGCGCAACATCTCACGGAAGTAGGTAGCTTCGCCATCGTTGTGCGAAATGGGCTTGTACTGCAACTCGATGGGCAGAGCCGTGAGCGAGTCGCACACCTCGCGCGAGATGGCTCCCGAGGCACGCATACGGTTAATAACAAGGTTGCGTCGTGCCAATGCATTCTCGGGGTTACGCACGGGCGAGTAGCGTGTGGGGGCATTCACCACACCCACCAATACGGCGGCCTCTTGTATGTTGAGCTCGTCGGGCGACTTGCCAAAGAAGGTGCTTGCGGCCGACTTGATACCAAAGGCGTTAGAGCCATACTCAACGGTGTTGAGATACATCGCGGCAATCTCCTCCTTGGTGTAGTTGTGCTCGAGCTTGATGGCTGTGATCCACTCCTTGAACTTCGACTGCACGAGTTTCATCGTGCGTGTAACCTTGCTACGGTTGCGCACGGTGTCGCGCGGGAATAGGTTCTTTGCCACCTGCTGTGTGATTGTCGAGCCACCACCCTGCGATGTGTCGCGCATAGCCACGGTGCGAATCATCACACGAAAGAGCGAGGGGATGTCGATACCCGAGTGGCTGCGAAAACGCACATCCTCGGTCGAAATAAGCGCCGCTACCACGGGAGGTACACGATAGCCGTCGAGTGTAAGGTGGCGAGTCGAGTCGGCAGGGAATAGATCCTCGTACTGGACATACGAACGGTTCTGCACGAAGAATGTGCCGATCACGTGGCCATCGTCGCCATAGATCTCGGTTGCTAAGTTACTCTTCGGGTTCTCCAGCTCCTCGAACGAGGGCATACGGCCGAAGGCGCCCAGCGCGGCCAGCGTGAGCATTAGAAATCCCATCGCTACGGGAACCATCACCACAAGCCACATCAGGCGAACGATTCGCCTCTTATCCTTGAAAAAACTATTTCTCTCCATTTAACGCAATCTTATGCTAACTATATCGTACAAAGGTAGTAAAATATTTTCATATTCTAAAACGGCAACTCCATACCTGCCGAGAAATAGAAACTACCCTCACTCGGCTGATAGAACGAGAGCTTGAAAGCAGTGGTTGCTGCGGCGGGCTGGTTAAGCAGGTTGACATCGAATATCACATCGCCACCCAACGAGTGTATGTAGTGGCTACGGTGCGTGAGCGATCCGTCGGCGTGGAACTGCGAACGGTCGTAGCGAGCCAAGTCGAATCCCGCGTTGAGGCGTATGCGCTTGAAGTAGATGATGCCTTGCCAACCACCATCGGGATAACATATAGGGAATTGATAATTAGCCGATAACGCAAATAGATTGCGGTTCTCGACCTGCGACGAGTCGAATCCTCGCGGTAGCAACTTTGCTGACTTGAAGGTAAGTGCCGAGAGCGCATCCCGACTATTAAATCCACCTATCGAGGTCTGGTAGGCAAGGGCCAGCGTCAGGCTGTTGTGCGACCCAAAGCCCGGGGTATAGGCCTTGGCATAGAGCGAGAGCAGGTCGCTGAAGCTGCCATTTGCCGGGTTAATCGCATATGTAGCCGATGCCGCTATGCCCCACGGCGGAGCAAAGTCGCGGTGTGCCGAGCGCACGAAGTCCTGAAACCCGAGCGAGAATGATGTAAGGTGAATACCCTTCGAGTAGCCAATCGTAGCAACATTGCTTATGCCGCCATCGTCGAACGAAAGTTTACCCGTATTGGCCACCAGGCCGTTCGAGTACTCCCAGCCTGCCGAGGCTATCAGGTAGCGGGTGTGGTATCCGCGCTGGAACATCAGCGGGAACTGCACATTTAGGCCAAAGGCGTAGAACTTACCCCGCGACGAGGCCTCGGGGAACTCTATCTTATGCTCCTCGGGGTTATATACATATATCGGATAGATATTCTGCTTACCGCCATAGGTGGCCGTGAGACTGATCGTTGGGCCTAAGCCATAGTAACGGAATGCCGCCTTGAAGAGGTGGCTGGTGTGGCGCGAGTAGCCGTAGCTCATAAAACCCTGCATCGACGAGAGTAGGTTCTGTGTCATCACCGTCGCTCCCACATTCATATTTATGGCTCCATCCTCGCTCAGCTCGAACGGATTGTATGAGAGCGGAGCCCAACTGTGGAAGTTGAAGAAGTGCAACGCCTTGCGGTAGCGGCGTTTCTTTATGGTAAGCGTGTCGAGGCTCTGCTCAGTGGGAACTAACTTCACCGTGTCGAGATTTATCGTGCCCCACTCCTTGCGCTTAGGGTTGAGCAGATCTTTTGGTAGGTGCGAGTATTCCACCTCGCGTATCATCTTGTCGATGGGCTGCACTGAGGGACGGTAACCCATCGAGTCGTAGGTGGTCATCAGTAGCTGACCATCCTCGGTGGGTGAGGCATCGAACGAGCCGTAGGTCGATTCCGATAGCTGATACTGCTTGCCTGTGAGTAGGTCGAAGCAGTGCACCTCGTCGCGGCCCGACTCAATCGAGCCGAAGTATAGCTTGCCGTCGAGTGCTCGCATATCGCTTAGTGTGATGTAGGCGGGGCGCGTAATAGGCTCGATGCCCACCTCGGGTATTACGCGGGCAATCCACATACCATCGTCGTCGGTTATGATGCAGTAGTGCGCACGCGTGAGATTATCCCACGCCAGCGAGTGTACCTCCTGCCCGAAGGGTAGTGAAAGGCTCTTTAGTTGGCCGTCGCACAGCTCGTGTCGCAGGGTATATATGCCGTCGGATGAGTACTCCACCCACGCCAAGCCACCCTCGTCGTCGGGTGTGGGGTAGAGGACATTGCGACCGCCCATCACACGCGTGCGTGGACGCTTGCCATCGAGGTCGAAGTAGTGCAGTGTCGAGGTAACCTTCTGCTCGAACATCGTGCTACGACGATACTCGCTCCACCATATACGGTTGTTCACCCGATCGAAAGCAGGGCGTGTGGCCACTATACCCGTGTAGCTGAGTAGTCTCTCCTCGCCCGTTTTGGGGTCGAGTGAAACCAGACGCGAGGGGCGGTCGAGATCGCTCTTGAGCAGGATGATTCTATCCTCCACCTTTAGCGGGTGCGAGTATGTAGTGTAACTCTCGCGTGTGGGAGCTTCGAGTGGTGTGCTGCTATTCTCGGGGTTGGGGATCGAGGCCCAATGATCGGCCAGTGCGCTGAATGTCTCGTAGAAGAGATCCCTTGTGCTAAATCCAAAGAGGTGTCGCATACGCCAATTCTCCGACACAATCATCCACGGGCGCCGTGGACCCAGCGCCGCCATATCGTTGGCTATCGTGCGGCCTGCCATCTCGTTGCCGTGTGCCACCATCTGGTAGCCTAATTGGTAGTGGTCGGGGATGAAGTCGCGGTAGGAGCCGCTGAAGAATTTGTCGCTGTTTCGGTATTTGTTGGCTATGTCGCCCATAGCGCGGAACTCCAGCGTGAAGCGCGGTTGCTTACCTCGGCCGAACGACGAGGCCTGTGTCTCGCTCATTGTGGCATCGCCCTCCATCATCCACAGAGGCATAAATATCAAACCTATGGTCGAGCTCTGCTCGCCGAGCAGATAGCTTAAGAACTTGACCACACCCACATTGAGGTTGTTGTACTGCGCCGCGTGGCGATACTCGTGTGCCACGAGCTGCTTTATCCACGGCATCGAATAGCCGTCGATGGCGGGTGCCGACAAAAACTCCACTCGCTTGGGGAGCCACATCACCAAGCCATTGGAACTCATATTGTCGGGGTGTACTACGAATGGAAGATCGAGCGGCGGCAGAGTAAAGCCGTAGTCGATGTAGGGACGCATACGCTCGGTAAGGTAGAGCGTCGAAAGACCTATCTGTGAGGCGTGTTGTGGGTATATAACATTGGCATTATTGCTCTTGGCCTGCATCCATCGAAAGCGCGATGGGTCGGCACCCCAACTATAGTATTGGGCGTTAGCCGCATAGGCCGCAAGGGTCAGCACTACAGCAAGAAAAACCCTTCGTATGAGAGCCTTGATAGCCATCTTAAAAAGAGTTTATCCTCCTGCTTTTTTGCATCTATAACCCGCCTTCGTGAGTAGTTCTACTACACGGTCGCGGTGGTCGCCCTGGATGATTATCTCGCCATCCTTTGCCGTACCACCCACGCCACAACGGCTCTTGAGCATACGACCCAACTCCTGCAGGTCGTCATCCGAGCCTACGAAGCCCTTTACGAGTGTTACGGTCTTGCCGCCACGATGTTTGCGGTCGAGCCACACGCGCAGGTCCTGCTTTTCGGGCGCGAGGGTTTCAACTTGCTCACTCTCTGATGTAGTATATTCGAAGTTGGGGTTGGTCGAATAGACCATACCTAAACGCTCTTTCCAATCAGCCATAACATATATTATAATTCGGGATTACACAGTGCGGCATCCTTTTTCAGTTGCCGTTGCAGATCGTCAATCGAGGCGAAGCGTTGCTCGTCGCGGATCTTCAGACGCAGATCCACCTCTAAAATCTGGCCATACAGGTCGCCAGCAAAGCCAAAGATGTGTGTCTCCAGCAGGCGGCTCTGCCCATCCACTGAGGGGCGTGTGCCTACATTCGACATAGCGTTGTGGAGTCGGCCATTGAGTCTCACTTGCGAGTAGTAAACACCGTTATCGACACCCTCTAACCCTTGTGCGTCGATGTTGGCTGTGGGGAAACCCATCTTGCGACCCAATTGTGCACCGCGAATAACTACTCCTTTGATCTTCATTGCGTTATATATTTTGGGTTAGTTTCTGCACCAGCGCGAACTCCGAGAAGAACTCCTTGGCCAGCACGCGCAGTACGGTGTACGAGGGTATGGCGAGCAACATTCCCACTATGCCGGCCATATATCCTGCGAGCAGAATCACCAAAAATACCTCCAACGGATGCGCCTTCACACGCTCGGAGTAGATGGTGGGTTGCAGTACGAAGTCGTCGAAACCCTTGATGCAGAAGAGCGTGCCGCAGATAAGCACTGCCGTGTGTGTGGCTGTCATTCCATCGATTGGGGCCACTACTCCTATCGAGGCGGCTATGATGCCACCCATCAGCGGACCTGCGTAGGGGATCACATTCAGCACACCCATCACCAAGCCTATGAGCAGGGCATTGTCGGTCTTCATTCCGAAGAGAATCATCGCTATTGATATGATAATCATCAGTATGAGGCTCTCGGTAAGTATTCCAGTGAAGTAGCGCGAGAGAAGCAGTGTAATAGAGTCCAACGCGCGTGTTACATTCTGCTGCAGTCGCTCGGGGAAGAGTCCCTTGACCATTGCATAGAACAAGCCATCCTCCTTAAGGAAGAAGAAGGTTATGAAGGCTATCGAGAATATTGCAATCACCGCCGAGAGGGCTGTGCCCACGATCGAGGTGAAGGTGTTGTTCAGGGTGTTGTAGTTGATGAATTGACGCACGGTCTCGACAATGGTATCCGAGAGCGAGAAGTGTGTCTCGGGCAGAGCGAACATACGCTGAAGGTATGCCTGCGCGTGCGATATAGGCTCCTCTATGGAGGCCAGCACGGTAGGTATGTCGAGGTGTGCAAACTCGTTTATTTTACTGAAGATAAGGGGAATAAAGAGCGAGATGATAGACAGGAAGATAGCCATCATCACCACTATCGTCAGCGAGGCTGCTGCCCAGCGAGGCATATAGTGGCGGCCTATGCGGCGCTTAACGAGCCAATTGACCAACGGACGGCCGATGATGGCCAGCACCGCCGATACGAGTATATAGATAACCACAGACGAGAAGTACCACACCAGAAATAGTATGGTAGCCGTGAGTATCAATCCCACGCTTACGCGCAGTATGTTTTGCGGTGTGATAGCCATAGCGCACTATTTACGGAGTCGTGCGATGGGTGTCTGCGAACCTACCACGGGGTCGCCAATCTCTACGAGCAACTCGCAATCCTTCGGCACGAGCACATCGATGCGCGAGCCGAACTTGATGAAGCCGAACACATCGTTCTGCTTAACCTTGTCGCCCACCTTGATGTACGACACGATGCGGCGAGCGATAAGGCCAGCCACCTGACGGAAGAGTACGCGGTTATTGTCGTCGAGTTTCACTACGGTTGTGGTGCGCTCGTTTTCGGTCGATGACTTAGGGTGCCAAGCGATCAGGAAGCGACCAGGGTGATACTTGTAGTACTCCACCTCGCCACCCACGGGCGACCAGTTCATATGGATGTTGGTTACCGACATAAAGATTGAGATCTGCAGCATATCCTGCTTCATATACTCATCCTCATAGACAACCTCGGTTACCACCACGCGACCGTCGCAGGGTGAGAAGATAAGCTCGGGATCGTGAATCTTCACACGGCGAGGCTCGCGGAAGAAGGCCACGATAAAGAGCCAGAATACGATCAGAATAGCGGCGCTGGTGATGAGCAATCCTGCCTCAGAGTGGCGCTCGAAGTAGTAAATCATACACCACAGGGCCAAGCAGATGAGACCCGAGGTGGCGATTATTTTATAACCCTCTTTATTGATCTTCATATAGTTATTGTTTTAGGTTAATAGTCAATATCTAAAATGCTAATGTGTAAAAGCAGGCATACACAAATACAAAAGGTGCCGACAAAATCAGCGCATCGAAGCGATCCAGCCAGCCTCCGTGGCCAGGGATTATGTTGCCCGAATCCTTAATATCTATCGAGCGCTTCATCATCGATTCCACCAAGTCGCCAAACACACCCGAGATGGCGGCCATCAGAGCCAGTCCCATCCACATAGCAACGCTTGCATCCAGCACCATAGCGGCTACATAGCCCATTGCCACTGCGCCGAGCAGTCCGCCGAAGAATCCCTCCCACGACTTTTTGGGTGAGATGCGCTCGAACAGACGATGACGACCGAGCGTGATACCAAATAGGTAGGCAAATACATCGTTAGCCCAGATGATGAAGATGTAGAATATCATTATCCACGGATTCCACTCTCCTGCACCTAGCAGCATAGGCACTACGAGCAACATAGCCATAGGCAGAGCGACATACAGGGCACCGAGCAACGATGTTGCGATATTGGCTATGGGTGTTGCACTGCGGCGGTAGAGCTCGCAGATGAGCATCAGTGGCACTAGTACAACAAGCGCGCTGGCCGATGCTACGAGCAACATTACGCTTGTTGCCTCACCCGCAGTATCGAAAAATATCGACGCAGAGAGTCCCACGCAGAAGATCATCGCGCCAGCAAAGAGGCCTAAGGCCTTCATCGGGCTATAGCCAGCCTTCTCGGCAAAGCGGTAGAACTCCCACATTCCCCCGACGGCGATAACGCCCATCAGTGCGACGAAACTCCACTTCGAGAGCAGCATCGAGCCCAATACCACTACCAGCATCACGGCTCCGCTCAGTGTGCGTATGATAAAATTTTTCAGCTTATCACTCATAAGGTCTCTTCAAAATTAGTCGGCAACGGTTACTCCCGCCATAGCAGGTGTGAAGGGTATCTCCTTCTCGGAGGTCTCCTCCTCGGCCTTTGCCAGTGTTTGTGCCGACTCACCCAAGATGGGTACAATATCCTCGGCATAGATGGTCTCCTTCTCCAATAGTAGGTCGGCCATCGCATTTATCTTGTCGTTGTTAGCCTCGATGATGGCACGGGCACGGGCATAAGCCTCCTCCATAATGCGGCGCACCTCGCCGTCAATCTCCACGGCTGTGTGTTCGCTGAAGGGCTTAGTGAATGTGTCGCGTGTGCCTGCGGCGTCGTAGTAGCTGATGGGGCCAATCTTCTTGCTCATACCGTAGTATGCCACCATAGCGTAGGTAATCTTCGTTGCGCGCTCCAGGTCGCTCAGCGCACCAGCACCCAGCGTTCCATAGTTAACCTCCTCGGCAATACGGCCGCCGAGCATACCAGCCAGCTTAGCCTCCAATACCTCGTTGGTTACGTGTACACGCTCCTCGTCGGGTACCGACCAAGTTGCACCGAGGCTGTTGCCGCGAGGGATTACCGTAACCTTCAGTACGGGGTCGCACTCCTTTAGTAGCCACATCACCGTAGCGTGTCCCGCCTCGTGGATGGCCGTCGCACGGCGCTCGGCCTGCGACATAGTCTTGTTGCGCTTCTCCAGTCCGCCTACGATACGGTCGATGGCAGCCATAAAGTCGTCGCGCTCGACCTGCGACTTATTGTTTCGTGCGGCGATAAGTGCCGCCTCGTTACATACATTGGCAATGTCGGCTCCCGAGAATCCGGGGGTCTGCTTTGCAAGGAAACTGCGGTCGATGCCATCGGCGAGCTTGATGTGGCGCAGATGCACATTGAAAATCTCCTCGCGCTCCTTCACATCGGGCAAACCTACATCAATCTGGCGGTCGAAACGACCTGCACGCATAAGAGCCTTATCCAAAATGTCGGCACGGTTTGTCGCCGCCAGCACGATTACGCCTGCGTTGGTCTGGAAACCGTCCATCTCGGTGAGCAACTGGTTCAGTGTGTTCTCGCGCTCGTCGTTACCCGAGAAGCCTGCGTTCTTGCCGCGTGCGCGACCAATGGCGTCGATCTCGTCAATAAAGACGATGCAGGGAGCCTTCTGCTTAGCCTGCTCGAACAAATCGCGTACACGCGAAGCACCAACACCCACGAACATCTCAACGAAGTCGGAACCCGAAATCGAGAGGAAGGGTACATTTGCCTCACCCGCCACGGCCTTTGCCAGCAGGGTCTTACCCGTTCCCGGAGGGCCTACCAAAAGTGCACCCTTGGGAATCTTAGCACCCAGCTCACGATATTTGTCGGCCTTGCGTAGGAAATCTACAATCTCCATAATCTCCACCTTGGCCTCCGACAGACCTGCTACATCCTTGAATGTAACACGCTTCGAGGGGTTATCCTTGTCGAACTCCTGTGCGCGAGCCTTGCCCACATTCATAATGCCGCCACCTGCGCCACCTGCTCCGCGAGACATACTGCGGATGAAGAAGAACCAGATGCCGATAAGGAACAACCACGGCAGGAAGTTGATCAGGATGTCGCTCCAGCCCGTCGATTCGTTCATATATTCCAGAGCGACGGGGTTATCCTCCAAGCCAGAATCGGCAATGGCCTGCTTCACATCGCGGTCGAGAATATCGACCGAGCCGATGGTGAAGTTGAGTTGCTCGCCCTGCTCGGGTATATTCTTAAAACGGCTATTCTCCTCGCCCGCACGATAGGCTTCGATGGCCTCGTCGGTAAGATAGACCTGCGCCGTGTTCTTGTTTATAACCTTTATGCGCTCGACCTCGCCCTGGCGTATCATCTGCTCGACGGTGTTCCAGTCGCTCGAAACGGGCACCGCACGACCCTCGCCAAAGAATGAGTAGAGGATGATGGCGGCCACGATGCCTGCCCATATCCACATAAAGTTGAAGCGCAAAGAGTAGAATTTGATATTCTTGTTATTCTTCTTTTTTGCCATAATGTTTTATAACTCGTATTCGTATTTCTTAATGGGTGCATCGGCCCACAACTCCTCCAATCGATAGAACTCTCTAAGCTCGGTCTGGAAGATGTGTACCACCACATCCACATAGTCCATCGCAATCCAGAAGGCGTTCTGCTGACCCTCGATGCGCCAGAGCTTCTCGCCCATCTTCTCATACACATCCTTTTCGATGCCGTCGGCGATGGCAGCAACCTGCGCCGTAGAGTCGGCGTTGCAGACTACGAAGTGTGAGCAGATGGCTCCATCGAAACCCTCCAGGTTCAACGATACAATATCCTTACCTTTTTTGTCCTGAATAGCGGTAACTATAGTCTCAATCAGTTTTTCCATATTAGTTTTTTGTGCTCGCACGGGGCGAATGTTAATTGTTTTCTGTTTTTTATATTATATATAACTCCGCAAAGATATGTTTTTTTTGCGACACTGCGAAAATTATTTGCCTCTGTTTGCATCTTTGTACCCAAACGAAAAAGTGTGGCCTGTTATTTTATCACAAACCACACTCTTTTTAGCCTATTTTTACTATTCTATTACCTTGCCGAGAGCTCCATCTGCATCTTCTCGAGGATGGTGGCCTCCAGAGCGTTGATAATCGAATTTTTGACATAAGTGCGGCGTACGGCTATGGCTATGCGTCGCGAGGTGGCGCTCTTGGCCAGAGTCTTTATCTGACGCTTGCGTGCAGCGGGGATATACTCCAACGCCATCTCGGGAATAATGGTCATACAAGCCGTGCAATCGACTATACGCATCAGCGTGTCGAGCGAGCCCGACTCGAAGTAGTAGTGTGCGGGCACATTGCGTCGCGCCTGACACAACTCCAAGATCTGATCACGCATACAGTTACCCTGACTCAGCAGGATAAGATCCTTCATATCAATATCTTCGATGCGAATGTTCGAGCGTTCGAATAAGGGGTTGGCGGGCGATACATAAGCGTAGAAGCGGTCGCTGAAGAGGTCGCGCTCCTGAATACCCTCGCCACAGGTGCCACTGGCAACCAGCGCGGCGTCGATCTTGTCGCGATGCAGTGCCTCGATAATATCTCCCGTAACCATCTCGCGTATCTCCAACTCTACGCGCGGGTAGCGTTTCACGAAGTCGGGGATAAACTTGTGTAGTAGGTAGGGCGCGATGGTGGGGATAACACCCAGACGCAACTTTCCTGCCGTCTCGCCTTTAAGCTCGGCCACCGACTCGCGGATCGTGTTGTAGGCTTTCAGCGTCTCCTGCGCCTGCGCTATGACAACGGCTCCCGCCTCGGTCGGGATGACGGGTTTTTTCGATCGGTCGAGCAGGATTACGCCCAACTCTTCTTCCAACGATTTTATCTGCATCGAGAGCGATGGTTGGGTTACAAAACAATGCTCCGATGCGGCCGAGAAACTACCGCAGTTAGCTACCTCGATAAGGTATTGTAATTGAATGATTGTCATAGCTTTATCTGTTTGCTGTTATCTCTATTAAATTGCCTTCGATGTCCCTCACCACGGCCTCATAATAGCCGTCGCCCGTGGTGCGGCACTCGCCCTCGATTGTGTGGCCATCGGCGCGTAATCGTTCCACCAAAAAGTCCACATCCTCACGCTCGCCAACGCATAGGCTCAGGTGCGCCATTCCCTTCTCGTAGCCTCGCCTTCGAGGATCGATTTCGATGTCGGTGCGGTGCATCAATTCGATGCGCGCTGCGCCGTCGTCGAACGAGAGGAAATAGGCCGAATAGCCCTTCTTAGGGTTGCGATAGATCTCGTTCGAGCGACAGGCGAAGTATGTGGTGTAGAATTCGCGCATACGCTCGAGGTTGTCGCACCAGATGGCAATGTGGTCTATTCTCATTGTAAATCAGGATTGAATATCTTTTACAAAAATATAAAAAAAAATTATAGCGACAAACTTTTTTGGCTCATCGGCGATAAATTGCTACATTTGTAGTTAATTTATAAAACAATAGGGTATTTAACCGAAAAAATCGAAACTAAAATATGGGAAAAATTATTCTTACGGGCGACCGCCCCACAGGCAAACTCCATCTGGGTCATTATGTTGGCTCGTTGCGTCAGCGTGTTGAGTTGCAGAACTCTGGTCTTTTTGAGAAGATTTTTATTATGATTGCCGATGCACAGGCTCTAACCGATAATGCCGACAATCCCGAGAAGGTGCGCCAGAATATCATCGAGGTGGCGTTGGATTACCTCTCGTGTGGTATCGATCCCACCAAATCGACAATCTTCATTCAGAGTATGGTCCCCGAGCTCACCGAGCTGGCGTTCTATTATATGAACCTCGTTACCGTAGCTCGTCTGGAGCGTAACCCGACCGTAAAGACCGAGATCGTTATGCGCGAGTTCGGTAAGTCGATCCCCGTAGGTTTCTACACCTATCCCATCTCGCAGGCCTCTGACATCACCGCCTTCCGTGCTACGACAGTTCCCGCAGGTGTCGATCAGGAGCCTATGATCGAGCAGACTCGCGAGATTGTTCACAAGTTCAACTCTGTATATGGCGAGACTTTAGTTGAGCCCGAGATTTTGCTCCCGTCGAATGCCGCTTGCTTGCGTCTGCCGGGTACCGATGGCAAGGCCAAGATGTCGAAGTCGTTGGGCAACTGCATCTACCTCTCGGAAAATTCGGCCGATTTGCGCAAGAAGGTTATGAGTATGTACACCGACCCCAACCACATCCGTATCGAGGATCCAGGTCAGATCGAGGGTAACTGTGTATTCACCTACCTCGACGCATTCTCTCGCCCCGAGCACTTTGCCGAGTTCTTGCCCGACTACGCCTCATTGGACGAGCTTAAGGCACACTACCAGCGTGGTGGTTTGGGTGATGTGAAGGTTAAGAAGTTCCTCTACGCCGTGCTGGAGCAGATGTTGGAGCCTATCCGTGCTCGCCGCAAGGAGTATGAGCAGGATATTGAGGGTGTTTATGAGATCCTGAAGAAGGGTTGCGCCGTGGCTCGTGCCGAGGCTGCAGAGACTCTGGATATGGTACGCCGCTCGATGAAGATTAACTACTTCGACGATGCCGATCTTATTCGTCAGCAGTCGGAGATGTATAAGGCTAACAAATAGCAAAACGCTCTCCCCACAGGGGAAAATCGTATGTTCGATAGTACAAGAAAAAGACTATTATCCAAACTCCGTGAGCTTATCAGCCGCCTGAGTAACCGCCTCAGCGAACGACAGATGCTGGCCGTGCTGGCCATTGTTGTCGGTTTGCTGGCAGGTGCAGGTACTTGTGTGTTCGAGATGCTGTTGCACGGCGTGAAAGAGGCTTTGGTTGCGTGGTTCCCATCAGACAGGGCGCAGGCTATGCTGTTGGTCTACCCCGCCATAGGTATCATTTTGGCTACACTCTTTGTGAAATATATCGTTCGCGACGAGATTTCTGAGGGTGTAACGCGAGTGCTCTATGCTATGGCTCGCAAGGATTCGCGCATTGCCAGCCACAACTGTTGGTCCTCTATCGTCGGCGGAGCTACAACCATCGGTTTTGGTGGTTCGGTCGGTCCCGAGGCACCCATCGTGCTCACAGGTGCGGCCATTGGCTCGAATGTAGGTAAGATAGCACGCCTTAACTATAAGCAACTTACGCTGCTCTTGTGCTGTGGTGCGGGTGCGGCCGTGGCGGCTATCTTCAAAGCGCCGATCACGGGTGTGGTTTTCGTGTTGGAGATTCTGATGCTCGACATCACCTCGGCATCGGTATTCCCACTCATCTTGGCTTCTGTTACGGCTACGACCACAGCTCTGATATTCAGGGGTTTTGATCCTATATTTGCAATCACGCTCAGCGAGGCCGATGTGTTTGTCATCAAGCAGATCCCGCTCTATATTCTGCTTGGCGTAAGCTGTGGATTAATGTCCTATTACTTCACCTCGGTCAATTCTAAGGTGGGTCATTTTGTCAAGCGTATCGACTCGCAGTATAAGCGCTGGGCATTCGCTGGCATATTGCTCGGTGTGCTGATTTTTATCTTTCCGCCGCTCTATGGCGAGGGTTATCGTAGCCTCACGGCATTTATGCACGGCAATGTGCAGGCACTTTTCTCCAACTCGATGTTCTTTAAGTTTAGAACCATCGAGTGGGTAGCAATCCTCTACGCTATTGCCATTATGTTCTTCAAGGTGGTGGCTATGGCTACCACGAACGCCTCGGGTGGTGTGGGAGGTACTTTTGCCCCCTCGCTCTTCGTGGGTGCATATATGGGTGCCATCGTGGCCCTTATCTGTAACACATTCTTTGATTGGAATGTGTCAATCGTGTCGTTCTCGCTCGTAGGTATGGCGGGTGTTATGGCGGGCGTGATGAAGGCCCCGCTCACATCGATATTCCTTATTGCCGAGCTCTCTAATGGCTATGGTCTTTTCATTCCGCTGATGATCGTTGCCGCCATCTCGTTTGCGGTGGATTATGCCCTCGACCGCGATTCGATCTACACAAAGCAGTTGCGTATGCGTGGCGAGTTGCTCACCCACGACAAGGATCAGTCGGCCTTTGTCTTTATGCGTTTGGAGGAGTTGATGGAGACCGATTTTGTCCGCATCAAGGAGAATATGACTCTGGGCGACATCGTGCATATCATCTCGTCGGCACGCCGCAATATCTTCCCCGTGATTGATAACTTCGGCCATCTGTTGGGTGTTGTGCAGTTGGACGACCTGCGCGAGGATATGTTCAAGCCAGAGAAGTGGGGTCGTTCGATTACCTACTATATGATTCAGCCGCCGTACAAGATTCTCGAGCACGAGATGGTGCAGAGCATCCTGCCGCACTTCGAGGAGAATCACACTTGGATGCTTCCCGTGGTGGATAAGAACAACCGCTACTTGGGCTTTATCTCTAAGTCGCGCATCCTGAATGCCTACCGCGAGGCGCTGGTTAAAATCTCACACTAAACGATGACACAGATTAAGAACATAGTATTCGACTTTGGAGGCGTGTTGGTGGATTGGAATCCCCGCTACCTCTACGATAAATATTTCGGCGACGAACAGCAGAGCCAGTGGTTTTTGGATAATATCTGCCTCTATTCGTGGAACCTGCAGATGGATGGTGGCAAACCCTTTGCCGAGGGTGTGGCTGAACTGCAGGCCGAGCATCCCGAGTGGGCCGAGGCTATCGGCATCTATCACACCCGCTGGGTGGAGATGATGGGTGGCGAGGTCGAGGGTACTGCCTCGGTATTGCGCCGTCTGAAGCAGAAGGGCTACGGCATCTATGGCCTTACAAACTGGTCGGCCGAGACCTTCCCTCTGATTCGCGATACATATCCCGTCTTTGGAGAGTTCGACGGCATCGTTGTCTCGGGCGAGGAGCATCTGCTCAAACCCAATGCGGCTATCTACCACTGCCTTTTGGAGCGTTACAATCTGCAACCTGAGGAGTCGATTTTTATCGACGACAATGCCGACAATGTGGCAGCCGCCAAAGCCGTGGGAATGGAGTCGGTGCGCTTCGCCGATGCTGCGACACTCGTGCAGCAGCTGGCCGAGTATGGCATTGAGTTATAATCTAATTTTAGTACCCTCCACTCTTGGGTGCATAAATAACTGAAAAGAGCATATGGCTTTTGGCCGTATGCTCTTTTCACATTGTGTATCGTTGTTACCACACCACGGGCTCTGCCAGAATCTCGCCATCGGCAGCATCCTCGGCAGTGAACGAGGCCTCCTTGTACTGGATGCAGAGCATCACCAGAGGCTCATTGCCTGTATTGCGAACCGAACGCTTGGGGGCGGGAGCAACGCGCACTACGCTACCCTCAGCCACGGGGATAATCTCGCCATCGACCTGCATCTGTCCCTCACCCGAGAGGAAGAAATAGAGCTCCTCGTGAGTAAGGTGAGTATGCAGAAAACCTGTCTCTGCACCTGCGGGGAAGCTCTGGAACGAGAACTCTGCACCCGTTGTGCCTGCAGCTGCGCCAGCGAAAACCTTGCCGGGAATCTTTACATCGGGACCCAACTCGAGTATGTGCTCCGAGAGTTCTGCCATCTTGCCTACCGATATGCAGGTGTAGCCTGCGCCAGCGGCGATTTTTTCAATCTGTTTCATAGTGTTGTAGTTTTTTGTTGGTTACTAAAAGAAAGTTTGTTACTTTTGTAGAGCAAATATAAGCTGCTTTTTTGCTTCGTGCAAGAAGGCACCTGAATGTAAGTGAGTTACCTTCAGGTAACCAATGCTCAGTAATAGAAAATTACAACGAAAAAAATATCGAAAAAATGAAGAAGGAGGATTTTTGCCCTATTCGAGATATTCTCGATAAGACGGCCGATAAATGGTCGCTGCTTGTGCTCTATCCGCTACGCGAGAATGAGGTGCAGCGTTTCAGCGAGTTGCAGAAGGCTATACCCGACATTTCGCAGAAGATGCTCACTCAGACCCTGCGCCGCCTGGAGGATATGTCGCTCATCTCGCGTGAGGCGTATCCCGAGGTGCCACCCCGCGTGGAGTATCGTTTGACGGAGTTGGGACGCTCGTTTATGGCCAACATCGAGCCGCTGGTAAGCTGGGCGATCGAGAATCGTGATCGCTGTCTGGGTTAAACTCTATAGAGTTTATGCCTAATAGGAGAAATCTTTGTATATTTGTCAAAACGAAATCTTAAAAATACAATGGCAAGACGTAAAAAACAGAATTATCCGCTCATCGAGGCTTTGGAGATTACAACTCTGGCTGCCGAGGGCAAGGCTATGGGCCGTTATAACGATCAGGTGGTCTTCGTGCCGATGACCGTGCCGGGCGATGTGGTGGATGTACAGATACGCAATAAGCGCCGCCGCTTTATGGAGGGCGTTGTGGTAAATTATGTCAAGCGCTCAGCGTTGCGCTCGGAGCCTTTCTGCCCCCACTTTGGTGTGTGTGGCGGTTGCAAGTGGCAGAATTTGCCCTATGAGGAGCAGCTACGCTTTAAGACCGAGCAGGTACGCGACCAGCTTACCCGCATTGGCAAGGTTGCCCTGCCCGAGATTAAGCCCTGCTTGGGTTCTGCCAAGCAACAGTTCTATCGCAATAAACTTGAGTTTACATTTGCCGACAAGCGTTGGCTTACATACGAGGAGATCGCCGCTGGTGGCGACATCGAGCGCGAGCCCGCACTCGGTTTCCATATCCCCAACTGCTTCGACAAGGTGCTCAATATCGATAAGTGTTACCTGCAGGCCGATCCGTCGAATCCGATTCGCGACGCTGTCAAGCGCTTCTGCATCGATAATGGCTACTCGTTCCATAATTGCCGCGAGCACGCTGGCCTGATGCGTAATATCATCATCCGCACCGCCTCTACGGGTGAGGTGATGGTTGTCGTAATTTTCAATGAGGACGATCAGCCCCGCATCACAGCTCTGCTTGATATGCTGAAAGAGAAATTCCCTCAGATTACCTCACTCTTCTATGTTGTGAACACCAAGTGGAACGACTCGGTTGGCGATTTGGAGCACATCTGCTACGCAGGCAAGGATCATATCATCGAGCAGATGGAGGGGCTGCAGTTCAAGGTGGGACCAAAGTCATTCTACCAGACCAACTCCGAGCAGGCATATGAGCTTTATAAGGTTACGCGCGAATTTGCCGACCTTAAGGGTGATGAGGTGTTGTACGACCTCTACACCGGTACGGGTACCATCGCCAACTTCTGCGCTCGCCGTGCTAAGAAGGTGGTGGGTGTTGAGTATGTGCCCGAGGCTATCGAGGATGCAAAGGTCAACTCGACCATCAACGGCATCGAGAATACCTCGTTCTACGCTGGCGATATGAAGGATGTGTTGTCGGACGACTTCGTTGCTCGCAACGGCCACCCCGATGTGATTATCCTCGACCCGCCTCGAGCTGGTGTCGATGAGCGTGTTATCGATGTCATTCTGCGTGCCGCCCCCGAGCGTATCGTCTATGTGAGCTGTAACCCCGCCACTCAGGCGCGCGACCTGCAGCTGATGGATGGAATGTATGAGGTGGTGGCTGTGCAGCCTGTCGATATGTTCCCCCATACGCACCACGTCGAGAATGTTGTAAAACTCGTTAAGCGCTAAAGCAAGATATTTGCAGTTTCTGCGTTTTATAATAAAACCATAAACAGAAAGTGCTATGAAAAAGATTTTTATCCTACTCTCGGCTATCGTTGTTGCCCTTGCATTCGATTTTAACCCCGCGCAGGCGCAGAGCGTGGAGATGATTCCTACCGTTGCCGTCAATGGCTCGTCGATTATTCGCGTGGTGCCCGACGAGATATATCTCTCCATTACGCTCGACGAGAGCGATACGAAGGGTCGCGTAGCCATCGACGAGCAGCGCCGCAAGATGTTCTCTGCATTGAAAAAAGCAGGTGTCGATAGCGAGAAGCAGCTCTTTGTGCAGGATATGTCAAGCACATATTTCCGTCGCAGCCAGTCGCTATCGGCCACGCAGTACGAACTAAAGCTCGGCTCGGCCGATGCCGTACGCAAGGTATTTGAAGCTCTCGACGAGGCGGGCATTACAAATGTCAATGTTACCCGCACCTCGCACTCTAACCTTGATGGTCTGCGTAGTGAGGCACGCCAGAAAGCTATGAAGGATGCCCAGCAGCGTGCCCGCGAGTTAGCCGAGGCAGTGGGGCAGTCGATAGGCGCTTGTTACGAGATTTCTGACTACACCACCAGTGTACAGCCCGTCTATCGCAAGAATATGCTTATGACAACAGCCCGCGCAATGGATGCGGCTGTGGCCGAGGCGGAGCCCGATGTGCAGTTCGAGCAGATTGAGATTAACTACACGGTGTCGGCGAAGTTTTACCTAAATACGAAATAAAAAACATTGAGATATGAAGATTGCAAGATTAGTTTTTAACCCCATACAGGAGAATACCTACATTGTGTGGGATGATACATTGGAGGCCGCTATTATCGACGCTGGTAATATGGGCGAGCGTGAGAACGAAGTACTCGATAAGTTCATCGCCGACCGAGGCCTGAAGCCCGTGGTGGCAATCAACACCCACGGCCACTTCGACCACCTGTTGGGCGTGAACCACATCGTCGAGAAGTATGGCGCTAAGTTCGCCCTCTCGTCAAAGGATGAGTTTCTTTTGAAGACCGCTTCGGTGAGTGCCGAGCTCTTCGGTGTTCGTGCTGGCGACCTGCCCGAGACTATCGACATCGACCTTGATGGCGAGGAGTCAATTAAGTTTGGTCAGACCGAGCTTAAGATTATCTCTACTCCCGGCCACACCCCTGGCCACGTGGCGCTCTTTGAGCCAGAGGCTGGTGTGCTCTTTACGGGCGACACGCTCTTCCGCGAGAGCATTGGTCGTACCGACCTGCCGGGTGGCGACTACTCGTGGATTATGCGCTCGATTATCGATAATATCCTGCCTCTGGGCGACGAGGTAAAGATCTATCCCGGCCACGGCGAGGATAGCACCATCGGCCACGAGTCGATGTATAATCCCTTCGTTGTTGAGGTGCTCAATCAGGAGGTAAACTATAAGAATTAAGCCGATGGGACGACTCTTTCATCGCCTGCTCTATCGCCTGCTCTCTTTGGAGGGTTACCTGCGTGTGGTTAGCCGACTCTTCTTCCTTACGCGTAAGCTCGGCCTCGGACGCAAGGGTAGGGCGTTGGAGTATAACTACCACCTGCCGCAGTTGGTCGGTCGTGGCGATGTTGCTATCGACATAGGTGCCAACCTTGGCTACTACACCCGCCCGCTGGCCGATATTGTCGGAGCACAGGGGGCAGTCTATGCAGTTGAGCCTGTGCCTGTAATCTTCTCGGTCTTGGAGCGTAATGTGTGGGGTAGAAAGAATGTACACCTTATGAACTATGCGTTGGGTGCCGAGGAGTGTGTCGTTGAGATGGCCAACGACTCGGTTGCCGAGGCTGGTTACTTCGGCACGGGGCGTAACTTTGTGAGCGAGGGAGCTCTCTCGGGCAAGGCCATCAAGTTCACAGCGCAGATGCGTCGCGGTAGCGAACTCTTCTCTAAGTTGGAGCGCATCGATTTTATCAAGTGCGACATCGAGGGCTACGAACGAGTTGTGATGCCCGAACTACAATCCCTTATCGAGCGTCATCACCCTACGGTGCTTATTGAAACCGATGGCGACACCCGCCACCAAATAATAGAGATGTTTACCGAGATGGGCTACCGAGCCTATATGCTGGAGTTGGGTCGCGAGGTGGCGCTCGACAAAGAGAGTGATAAGGATATAATTTTTAGATATTAACCGATTATGAGAATAGATATTATAACAGTTGTACCCGAATTGGTCACCTCGCCCTTGGGCGAGTCGATATTGAAGCGTGCGCAGGAGAAAGGCTTGGTGGAAATCGTGGTGCATAACCTGCACGACTACGCCCACGACAAGCGCAAGACTACCGACGACTACCCCTTCGGTGGCGAGGCGGGTATGGTGATGAAGTGTGAACCCATCTTCGAACTTGTTGAGAAGTTGCAGTCGGAGCGCCACTATGACGAGATTATCTACACCTCGCCCGATGGCATCACCTACAACCAGCACGAGGCCAACCGCCTCTCTATGTGTGAGAATATCATTATTCTCTGCGGTCATTATAAGGGTATCGACTACCGCATTCGCGAACATCTTATCACTCGCGAGATCTCTATTGGCGACTATGTTCTAACGGGTGGCGAGCTTGCGGCCTGCATTATTGCCGACTCGGTTGTGCGACTTCTGCCCGGCGCTATTGGCGACGAGGCGTCGGCACTGACGGATTGTTTTCAGGATGATTTGTTAGCTCCGCCCGTATATACCCGCCCTGCGGAGTTTCGTGGCTGGCGCGTGCCCGATGTATTGCTGTCTGGTAACTTTGCCGAGATCGAAAAGTGGCAGGAGGAGCAATCCTTCGAGCGCACCAAGCGCCTACGCCCCGATTTGTTGGAGAGAATGAAATAAGAGGCTATGAAATATTACATTATCGCAGGTGAGCCTTCGGGCGACCTGCACGGCTCAAACTTAATGAAGGGCTTGCGTAAGTCCGACCCCGAGGCTGAGTTCCGCTTCTGGGGTGGCGATATGATGGCTGAGGTGGGAGGCAAGGAGAACCTCGTGAAGCACTATCGCGAGATGTCGTTCTTCGGCTTTGTGCAGGTGGCTATGAATATACGCACCATTTTGGGGCAGATGGGCGACTGTTGTCGTGATATTATGGTCTTTCAGCCCGATGTTGTAATCCTTATTGACTACCCGGGCTTCAATGTCAAGATTGCCGAGTTTGCTCACGGCAAGGGGATCCCCGTGCACTACTACATCGCCCCCAAAGTGTGGGCGTGGAAGGAGCATAGAGTGAAGGCACTGAAAAAGTTTGTCGATAAGCTATATATCATCTTCCCCTTCGAGAAGGAGTACTTCCGCGCGAAGGGTATCGAGCCACACTTCGAGGGCAATCCCCTGATGGATGCTATCGCCGAGCGTTGTGCCGCGGCTCCCGAGGAGTCGCAGTTCCGCAAGGAGAATGGCTTGGATGAAAGACCTATCGTTGCTCTGTTGGCAGGTAGCCGCGTGAGCGAGATTAAGGCTAACCTGCGCTTTATGGCGCAGATTGCCGAGCGTATGCCTGCAAAGCAGTTTGTGGTGGCAGGTGTGGGATGGATTGCGCGCGAGCAGTATGAGGTATTTACAAAGGATATGCCCGTAAAGTTTGTTTGCGACAAGACTTATGAGTTGTTGCAGATCTCCGAAGCGGCGGTTGTTACGTCGGGCACGGCAACACTCGAAACGGCCTTGATAGGTATTCCCGAGTTGGTTGTTTATGGCGTACCCTGGCTCTACGAGAAGCTCAAGCCCTATGTGCTGAAGATACCTTATGTGTCGCTCGTGAATCTTAACCTTAAGCGCGAGGCCGTTCGCGAGATGGTGGTCTATCACCCCTCGGTTGATGAGGCCGAGAAGGAGCTACGCTCGATACTCAAGGGTGGCGCAAAGCGCGAAAAAATGCTTGCCGATTTTGACGAGTTGCGCTCGATTATCGGTGGCGCAGGTGCGAGCGAGAGGTTTGCGGCGGATATTGTGCAAACAATTCAAAATTCAAAATTCAAAATTCAAAATTAATCAACCTTTATGTAGTGACTTAAATAGAGTCTGTATCAGCAAAGCATACTCAACAAAGGTAGATCCCAATCATTTCCGCAAGGAGGCTTGTCTGTATCAGGTTGCAACTTATGTGCGGAAATGTGGGATGACGTAATTTTATTGAAAGGAAAAGAAGAAACTAAAATAAACTATGCAAAACGCTCAACTATTACTCAATCCACTACTGCATCTGGCGGTAATCATCCCGCTTCTGCTTATTTTTATGAAGGAGCGCACGCGCGAAAACTATCTGCGCGTGATGACAATTGCTTTTTGCTACTTTGTATGCTACATTGCACTTACTCTACAAAACTACTTCAGTTGCTTTAATATAATCGGTGGCAATTGGAATTGGGATGGCAAAATCTACTCCGTAATCTGCGGTGTGACGTTTTACTTTCTCTTCTGCCGACAGTTTAGCGAAAATAATTTCTTCACGCTCAAGCAGAATAGAGAGGGAGTAAAGCCTGCATTATGGGTTGCGTTTGCGATTATTGCAGCGCAAGCTCTTTTGGGGTCGCTGGGTAATGCCGAGTTCGACATTGAGAGATTACTTTTCCAACTCTCAATGCCTGGCATAGACGAAGAGATAATGTTCAGAGGAGTATTGCTCGGTTTGATGTGCAGCGCATTGCGTGAGGGAGGCAAGCCATCGCGTAGTCCTGCCATCATAATTAATGGTATTTTGTTTGGTTTGATACACGCGCTATCACTTAATGGTGGAACAATACAGTTTAGCATAGCGAACTTTATTTGGACAGGAATGATTGGTTATGGCTTAGCATATATCGCCTTGCGCACGCGCAGTATCTTGATTCCGATGCTTACACATAACCTCTGCAACTTCTGCAATAATTTATTGTCTATGATTTTGTAGGGATGTTTCTTGGTGCTGTTATATTTGCCGTAGTTTGGTGCCTTATAGCCCTGCTTCTGCGCCACTATCCCGAGACGATGGCGGGCTATAACACTATGCCAAAGGCAAAACGCGAGAAAATTGACATCCAAAAACTTGGCCGCTTTATCTCGAATGTGATGTTCGCGGGCGTGCCCTCGTCGCTGCTCTCGCCGCTGATGCCGAGTATGGAGTTATATTCGCTGTTGCTCTGCTGGATTCCCTGCGGGGTGCTTGTGGCGGCAGGGATATATGTAAATGTAAGAATAAAAAAATTTGAGAAACAATGAAGATAATCTGTATCGGTCGTAACTATGCCGACCACGCTAAAGAACTCAACGACGGTGCCGAAATACCCAAGGAGCCGCTATTTTTCCTCAAGCCCGACACGGCTCTGCTGCGCAATAACGATCCGTTCTATGTCCCCTCGTTCTCTAACGAGGTGCATTACGAGTGCGAGTTGGTGGTGAAAATCAACCGCTTGGCCAAGTGCATCGACGAGCGTTTTGCTTCGCGTTGTTACGACGAGGTGGGACTCGGTATCGACTTTACAGCGCGCGACCTCCAGCGCGAGGCCATCCAGAAGGGTCTGCCGTGGGAGCTGTGTAAGGGTTTTGACCACTCGGCGGCGCTCTCGCCCGAGTTTGTGCCTTTGGCAGAGCTGGGTGGTGATGTGCAGAACCTTGAGTTCGAGATGGAGCTTAATGGCGAGATTGTTCAGCGCGGACTAACCAAGGAGATGCTCTTTACGGTGGATAAAATCATCAGCCACATATCGAAGTATATGACCTTGAAGATTGGCGATTTGATTTATACTGGCACCCCCGTAGGTGTCGGTCCCGTAAAGGCGGGCGACAATATCAAGGCAAGAATTGGAGGATATACGTTGTTGGATTTTGATGTGAGATAGTATGCTTTTACACGATAAATTAAAGGAGTATCGACTTATTCTTGCTTCGCAGTCGCCACGCCGCCGACAGCTCTTGGCCGATGCGGGCATCGAGTTTGAACTCGCTCCACGCTTCGAGTGCGAGGAGTCGTTCCCCGAGACTATGCCTGCCGACGAGGTGGCCGAGTACCTCTCTCGCTTAAAGAGTGAGGCCTACCCCGAGCCGCTTGGCGAGCGCGATATTCTGCTTACGGCCGACACGGTTGTTATCGCTCACTCGCATATTCTCGGCAAGCCTGCCGACAGGGTGGAGGCCATAGCAATGATTTCGATGCTGTCGGGATGTGAGCACGATGTGGTTACGGGTGTTACATTACGCACAGCCACACGCACGCATAGCTTCTCGGTAAAGTCGAAGGTGCGTTTCCGCTGTCTGGATGAGGAGGAGATTGCTTACTATGTCGACACCTATCGCCCCTACGATAAGGCTGGTGCCTACGGCATTCAGGAGTGGATAGGCTATGTCGGCATCGAGGGTATCGATGGCTCGTTCTACAATGTGATGGGCCTGCCCGTTCAGCGTCTCTACTGCTACTTGAAGGAGATGGTATAGGCGCGGCTGTATAATTTGGCCGTTGTGAAATAGCGGAGAGTAGGTAATATTTACCCCCCCCACCCAACAAAAAAATCCCAAAAGCCGAGTGGCCTTTGGGATTTTATTTTAGCAACCTATTGGTTGCGCTGGATTACTTAACGAACTTAGCGTTCTGCAAGAACTCAGCGCTCTTCTTAGCAGCTACGAATACCTCATCCATAATCTGGTCCTGAGTGTACTTGCTACCGTCAGCGTTTGTCTTGTTGCGGAGATCACGGGGAGTCTCAATCTCAACTACGAAATCCTTCATACCGTTCTTGTAGAACTGCTTGAAGATACCCTCGAAGTTAATCTTACCGCTCTCGCCGATAACGAACTCGTCCTTGATGTGGAGCATCTTGATGCGCTTGGGATACTTCTGCAAGTAAGCAACGGGATCCTTCTCACCCATTGTGCACCAGTAAACATCCAACTCGAAGAATACATAGTCGGGGTTAGTGTTCTCTACCAAGTACTCCCACATAACCTTGTTTGTACCCTCCAAAGTCTTGTACTCCTGTGAGTGGTTGTGGTAACCGAGCATCAAACCAAACTCCTCCTTAGCGATCTTACCTACGCGGTTGAAGTAGTCAGCCATCTTCTTAACCTCAGCCTCAGTGTAGTTTACACGGTATGAGGGGATAACGAAGTACTTACCACCAGCAGCCTTCTGTACTGCGAAGAGCTTACGCCAGTTGTCCATAACCTCCTGCTCCTTTGAGGGATCCTCCTGGAGTGAAGAGTGAGTAGAAACGATGTTGATACCCTTAGAGTCGCAGTAAGCCTTGAAATCTGCTACATCCATACCGAAGATCTTAGGGTTACCGCCCCACTGTACGAGCTCGAATACATTGTAACCGAGGTCTGCCAAACGGTCGATTGAACCCTTAGGATCCTTGTTCATAGCACCCATTACAGAGTAGAGCTGGATACCGATCTTCTTGCTCTTAGCCTCAACGCTTGTACCGAGAGCGAAGATAGCAACGGCCATAATCATCATAGCCTTGCCAAAAATGTTAGAAATTTTCATTACCTTAAAAGTTTTAATTGGTTTAAGTATTTTTCAGTAAATCTGTTTGTCTCTTTTCTATCCCGCTTCGAGTGATTAAGCACAGCCTTTGGCCGCCGTATTTGCGCCATAACCTTTGCTCGCGGACCACATAACGGGAATATACGCTACAAATATAAAAAATAAAATTCATAAAATAATAAATTGGGTATAAAATTCGATTTTTTGCTGTTAATTAACTCCTGATATTTAGTTTTTTTAGGGCTTCGCAGAGCTAAATAAGCCCTTGTTATAAAACTCTTGATCTGCGGGAATGGTATCACCATCCCGTTCGCGGCGCATACTACGGATTCTGTTAATGTGATATAAAATTTGATGTTTTCACGATTTATATATATATTTGAAATCATAAAATCAATGACAATGAAGAGACTATACTATTTTTTGTGCGCCCTGTGCGTGGGTATGGCGTCGTGCGCAAGCAACGAGCCTGCCGTAGTGGAGAGTGTGGTTGCCTACACCCGCGTGGGCGATATTAACAATGTGATGATTGATGCCATCGAGATCACGGTGAGCAATCCCCGCTCGATTCGTGGCTTGAAGGCCGAGGATTTCGACCTGGTGAACAACATCCCCGACGGATTTGTCGATCCCGCAACAGGTCAGGCCCCCGTACCCTACGAGGACGACGGCATCGTTGTAACTCGCTCAAAGAACACCCTGCGTATCGAGGCCAACTCGTTTAACTTCCGTGGCCGTCGTGGTCAGAACCGCGAGACGCTGGGCTGGGAGTTGGTATGTAAGGCCGATGCAAACCTCAATGTAACCACTGAGAGTGTTACCGACACCCGCCTGGCGGTGCTCGACGACTGCGTGAAGGGTTCGTTCACCTACGCAGGTATCACTCGCGAGTATATCCTCCACCTGCCCAAGGATGCCGAGGGTAATGTGAAGAAGAATGTGCCGCTACTCGTATGGCAGATTGGTGGTGGCGAGTACAACCGCGACCTGATGACCGCCGCTATGGCCAACCGCTGCATTGTGTCGTTGCCCGACGCAGGTGTTGAGTGCGCTACGCTGATGTTCGCCATCGCTAACCCCAACTACTCATACAGCGCATCGCTCGACCCCGAGCGCATCAAGCTCGTTGACCGCAACAACGCCTTGCAGATGGCATTCATCGATACACTAATTGCCGAGGGTATCGTCGATGGCGAGAAACTATTCTGTGCGGGTGCATCGAGTGGTGGTGGTTGCACAATGCGTTTTATGATGCAGTTCCCCGACCGCTTCAAGGCGGCTATCCCCTGCTGCGCTATGGACCCCATCGTGCCCATCCATAAGGCTGAGCAGAAGTACGACGGTCAGTTTGAGGACGATCTGGTGAAGGCTTTCCAGGATAAGGTCTATAAGTGGAACGGCGAGGATATGGCTCTCGCACCCATCGACACCGAGGCATTCTGCCGCTTGCCTATGTTCTTCGTGCACGCCGACTCTGATACCACCTGCAAGGTTATCAGCTCGCATGTTTACTATGGCGCACGCAAGCGCTTAGGTGCACAGGCTGACAAGATTGAGATCTATGACGACGCCTATATGCAGAAGTTTGGTATTCCCAAGATGATTAGCCACTTCTCGTGGGTTCCCCTGCTTAACGACTACTCTGAGGGCAAGGCTATGGACTGGCTTGTAAAGCAGATGTAGTCTGCTTATGGCTCGAGACAATACAAAATAAATAGGCTGCTAACCCACAGTTAGCAGCCTATTTTTATTAAGTGGCGTTTTGCTATCGACCCTGACGGGGAGCCATCACGGGAGCGGTGAGAACCTGAGCGTTCATCCACTCGAAGATGTTTGCGTGGCCCTGAGGAGCAACGGTACCACCACCATTGTTTGTGGGCTTCACATTGTCGTTCTGCTCCTGTGAGTGTGTTACCACATCGTTGAACAGACAGCACCAAGAGAAGTGGCCCATCAAACGCTGGCCGGGGTTGTCAACACCCTGCACGTTCTCGAACATCGACATCCATACATTCTTTCCGCCAGCCTTTACGATACGCTGGAAAGTGGGGATACAGTGAGTCTTGGGATCAACGGTAGTGTCGTCGTATGACTGTACGAACCAGATGTTCTCCTCAGCCAAAGCCTTGATCTCGTTGTCAGAGATGTTGGCGTCGAGGTAAGCCTCGCAAGTGGGGTATGCCGCAGCGAAGAAGCGGGGGTTACGCATCAACATATGCATTGTCATATAACCGCCGTTTGAGCAGCCACCGAGGTAGATACGGTTGGTGTCAACATCAGGGTGCTGAGCTACGAACTCGTCGATGCACGACTTGAGAACATCGGCATAGAGCGAAGGATACTCGCCGTGGCCGAAGCCCTTCGATGTACCCATCCACATTGTGGGGCACTGTATAGAGAGAACATATGCGCCATTGGCACCACCCTCGGTGGTGAAGTGCGACTGGATCTCGGGACGGATGAGCGAAACAACCTCGTTGCCGAGCAGTGTGATAGATACATCAACACCACCTTCGCCACCACCGTGCAACCAGATCACCAATGGATTGGCTACGCCATCGCCCTTGAGCGACCAGGGCTCGTAAGAGGCATAGGTCAGAGTCTCGTCGCCAGGACGGCCTGTTGACTTGCCAGTGAAGGTACCCTTGTTGAAGTAGTCAGCCTCAGATACGAAATCCTTAACGGCCTTGTCGGTCGAGCACTCGATTGCAGTGTACTTCTGCTTGCCCACCTTGAGCACCTTGCCAGGCTTCAAACCAACTGTGAGGCTGTACTCCTCCTTCCATACGCCTGCGCCCTTCGAGAGGCCTAAACCGCGACCTGATGCCTTCTCAAGACCCAGAGCAAGATACTCACCTGTGGGGTTAAAAGCTCCTCTTGAGTCTGAGGGATATACTGCGGTGACATTACGCTCGATGCCGTTGGTGTTCACGGCGAGCAGTGAGGGATCAACCTGGTCGAGCTTAATCTCGGGCTTAACAACCACGAGGTTGATAGCTGTTGAGGCCTCATAGGTGGTAACACCTACAACCTGAGGCTCCATCTTTAGTGTCTGTGCACTAACTGTCGCTGCAATGGTCAATGCCACCGCAACGAGGATTGATTTTAGTGTGTTCATAAATTGATATTTATAGTTTAGATTAATAAATCACTACGCAAATATATAGTATTGTCTCGTGATAAACAATTAAAATCGCACTGAATAGCATCACGCGCTAAAATAATATGAGGTATGATAACTTGAAAGTAGGTCGCTGTGCGAAAAAGTCTTGGCTACCTTGTTCAATGATGTGGTGCTGAAAATCAAAGGAGAGGGACCCTCGTTCAGAACCCACAGCCAATATGTTGAAAAGAAAACGGTAGCGCAATGCTACCGTTTCTCTTTCCAGAGCTGAATCCGAGACTTGAACTCGGGACCCCTTCATTACGAGTGAAGTGCTCTACCACTGAGCTAATTCAGCATTTACAGCCGAGGCTGTAGATATAGTTATGCATAGCGACACCTCTACATTGCTCGTGGGAGTTCCTTAGTTTCTACTTTGTAGATGGCCGCCAAACGAAGTCGAGCATTACTCGCCAGCCAACTCAGCAGGAATTTCGCAACGAACATATACGGTTATGTCGTCGGCATTATCCTTGGCAACCCAAGTCATCGAATCGGCTGTGAGGTTGCGCACATAGTAGCGGTGGGCCCACTCGCCTACTCCGTGGTCGTAGTTACCACGAATTATAGCACCATTATCGGCTGCATTCTCGATATAGTAATGGCCTGTGAGAGTACGCGCCTGTGCACTATCAAGATTCTGATACATAGTAAATTGGCGATCGGCACGCTCGAACTCAATGTAGACAAAGCTACCCTCGGCCAAAGGTGAGCCATTCCAACTCTCAACGCACCACTGGCCGGCAATGTTATGAGGCGTAACATCCAACGAGGGTTCAATAACCTCATCGTCGTCGCCACCACAAGCCACTATCATCATCGACAACACGGCCAAAAACATTATCTTAAACAAATCTTTCATACTATTATATTTTTACTCTTTACTCTTTTTTCTGCAATACAATCATTCGCTCGCGCGGAGCAAGTGTCAACCCCTTCAGGTAGAGTCGTAGGCTCTTCTCTTCTGTCGGCTCGTCGCACTCGATAATCAGGTCGCCCTCGGCACCAGCCTCCAGTCTTGCTGGCTCTGTGTAGGCCTTGATTCCCTTTGACGAGAGCAGGGTGTCGGCCACAATCTGCAACGACATCTGCCCCGAATTCATACAAGCCACGCGGTAGCGTCCCGAACCATCGAACTGCACCCCATCACTACGCAGGAGCAACACTCCACGCGAGTAGGGATAATCACCACTACGATTAGCCGAAATAGTAACCTTACCCTCAAGCGTGAGCACCAATGTAGGTCGCTGCTCATCGAGCGATGTGTACACGAATAGTCGTTGCGATACATTGCCCGGATGACCCTTGGGGTTATACTTTACCACCACATTGCATCTTTCACCCGCTCTTACTACTCGCTCCGCAGGCTCGCCCTGCAGGCAGGAGCAACTACTCGACACATTACGAATAGCAATCGGCGACGACGACTCATTGACCAGAACAATGCTCCTCTGCCACACGCCCCCATCTTCGGCAATGGTGCCAAACGAGAGCTTACTGCCTCCTTCAACACGCAAGGGGCTTGAGGCAAGAGATGATATGTTATTTACGCTGTCGAGCTTCTCGCGGGGGATTATGCGTATCTGTGCCGATGTCCTCTCCATAGTAAACAGAGCGGCCACGACAAGCAGTGCAACCAACCCACGACAACGCATACTACAACCATCCATTGTTATTGGCCGACTTACGAACAGTGATATTGAACGAGTGTACCTCACCGTTCGACGCCTTCACCTGAGCGGTGGTAACGCCATCAGCCAAGCCCTTGAATACAAATTTATTATCCTGCTTGCTGCACGAAACAATATCGCCATTGTCGATAGTAAACTCATAGCTCATATCGTCGCCATCGACAAAATAGATCGACGGAGCTACGGCTACGCTCTCGCCTGTTGAGATATAGAGGTTGGGGAATTGCATCTTAACACCCGCACCCTCGATAGCTGCTAACAACGCGGCGGCATTCACTTGTCCGCTGCCCATCTTGCCCTTATAGCTTGAAAGGTTGATGGTCATAGGCTGCTGAGGACCAATATCGGCCACATAACGAGTATATAACTTCTTGCCTGTCATATACTGGTCGAAGGGAGTAGCAGTCTGAATCAACAAATCCTGCAATTCGCGAGCCTTGAAGTGGCGACGAGTCTGTGCCGCATACGACACACCAAGAGCAACCACACCCGACACATGGGGGCACGCCATTGAGGTACCCTCCATATAGCCATAGCCCGACTCGCTGACGTGGTAGGGCAGGGTAGAAAGCACACAACCCACCTCACCGTAGTTATGCTCGTCGTCAATATAGTCGTAGTAATAGTCCTGATCGCCACCAGGTGCCGATACAGAGGTGCCAGGACCATAGTTGGTATATACGGCAGGAGTAAAGTCTGCAGCGGTAGCCGCAACAGAGATATAGTCGTCAGAAGCGCCAGGGTAACCAGCCTGAGCGGCCGATTCGTTACCAGCTGCAAAGATTGCAATACCTCCATCGATGGGGCCATTGGGCGAGCCTGCGTTATGCACGAAGTAGTCCAACGCATCCTTCTCCAGCGGAGCGGCCATCTCCCAATCCTCCTGACTTGCAAAGCCTGCTGCACCCCACTCATACTCGTTGGCTACACCAGAGACATAACCCCAGCTACACTGAAGGATTACAGCGCCATTATCGGCCGCATACTTAATAGCGCGTGCTACGGCAATACTGCTCGAACCTGTGTTGCCCGAGAAAATCTGGCACACCATAATCTTAACACCAGGGTTGGTGGGCGAACCTCCAGCTACTGAGCCAATGCCGATACCGTTACGATTCTCGGCCGCAATAACACCTGCTACATGTGAGCCGTGTCCTGAGTCGTAGGCGTCGTTCCAAGTGATGACACCCGTATTAAGAGCAAAGTTATAACCATTATAATCGCCCTTATAGCCATTCTTATCGTTATCCTGCTTTGAGCCCTTAACCTCGGCTGGGTTTACCCAAATGTTGTTCTTCAAATCGGGATGCTCGACAAAAATACCCTCATCGAGAACAGCCACAACGACAGACTCATCACCCATCGACTTCTCCCAAGCGGCCTTGACCTGAACATCAGCATCCTTGACCGACTTTGTAATCTCGCCTTCGGTGAACATATCGCCGTTGTTGATAAGGTGCCACTGCTGGCCAAGCAACGGATCTTCATCCGATGAGCGAGTAGAAGAGCGAGTCATACGCTCCATCTTCTGTTGCGAGAGGGGTGTGGCTACACCATTGTAGGCACGCTTGATGGTGCGGTTGAAGTCGATGTTCATAACCTCACCCAGCGGTTGCAACTGTTGTGCTACCTGCTCGGGGGTATAGGCGCTGGCGTAACGCACTACATACCACTGATGCAATCCGTTGTCGCGGGTGAGCTGCTCACGGGTATCATCCACGGGGAAGACACGCTCAATCTGGTGAGTGCCAATAATCTGCATCACCTGATCGATGGTCTCGACACCACTGCGGGTGATGTTGCCACTGCGGGTAACAGAGGCCGTCTGGAGCAAATCAGCCACCTCGGGAGTAAATTTAACTAACAACTCGTTCTGCGCGAATGGTTGCTCGGGGGCAGGCGAGTCGTAGGCTGCATCGTCTTTGCCACACGATGTGATGCTCAAAAGAGCGAGCAGCAACAAAGGATATAATACTCTATATTTCATCTTAATATTTTTTACCATTTTTTGCGACAACATCTTACTGCTGATTGTTATACTCGTCAGCCTGCTTCTTGTTGGGGTAAACCTCGTAGTAGTAGTTCAGGTTAAGCGGCTCGTTGTCGAATACAGCCTCTGTTCCATCAGCAGCACGGCCCTCCTGCGGGAATACCAAACTGTAGGGTACCCACCAGTCCAAAGCGGGGTGATAGAGCAACCAATCGGGCAACTTACCCGACAAACGGTTGAAGTTAATAGCAAAACGCTTGGTAGAAGGCATAACCTTCTTAATTCTGTTGTCGACCAAGTAACGGGGCAAGGTGTCGGCCTCGATAAGATCCTGCTCGGTGTAGAAAGGCACGCTTGCATCATCCTTAAAATCGGGCAACTCGCCACTCAAATAGTTAACCGACAATACCAAAGTATCCAAATCCCACTTGATAAGATCGACAGGGAATTTAGGCTCGTCGATAAAACCTCCCACATTGGTACGAGTGTTATTGCTCAAATCGTAAACCACATTACGCTGGTTGGCATTGAGCACCAGTGTGCGCAGATTGGGAAAATTCTCCTTGGTAAGCACATCGGGCACTGTCTGGAAGTTATTTGAACCTAAGTCGAGGTACTCCAGATTCTTCAACTTGGCCAAACTCTCGGGCAACGAAATCAAACCGTAGCTACCGATTGTAAGACGACGCAATTGTGTGAGGTTTGATATATCATCGCCCAACTCGAGGTTACGCAAGAAGGTGTTTGAATTACCAAAGAAGTACAACTCATCGGCAGCGGTGAGGTATCTCACCTCGAAAGGCAACTTCTCCGATGTGTTGAACATCGTAAACTGCGCCGACTTAACACGACCCTCCTTCTCAGGTGTGTAGTCAGCCATAGTCTCGTCCCACAGCACAACATTGTTCCACTGTGTCATAGGTACCGAAGTGTCATACGAAGAGAGCGTATTCAACGCACGCTCGATGCACAGCAAGGCAATTGAGTCTCCTGCTCGTGTATCGGGGATGATGGGGTCGGCAGCCTGCTGACGCACGCTCATAATATCGGCGCGCGACATCTCGACATTGCTCTTAGGCTGGAACTTAACTGCCACCTGACGCTCCTCAGAGAGTGAGTTGATATCCCACTTGAAGCGTACATTCACCTCGCGGGGACGCACACCACGATTAAGGTTGATTGCGTAATCCTCAACCGAGAGCCACTCCTGAGCATCGGTGGGAATATCTACTGTGAATTCCACATTCGACTTAACCTTGATATCGAAGTAGCGGTTCTTCAATACATCGTAGTTATCGATATTCACATCAACATTGCTAACCTCGATGCTATAGGGGAACCCCTTCTGCTCGATAATAATCTCTTTCTCCTCCCACGTTTCGAGATCCTGAATACGCACTACGCCACGACGCGACGAAACGGTGAGAGCTGAATCGATCTTGAACTCACAAGTAGCCTCGCCAATACCATTCGCGGGCGAGATGGTAATCCACGGGTTGTCGGTAGATGCTATCCAACGGTCGTTAGCCGTTACACGCACCTTCTGTACACCGCCCACAGCCTCCATCTCGATGTTGCTGGTCTCGACCGAGAGCTCAACCTGAGTAGCATCGTCGCCACAAGAGATAGCCATAAAGGCAAGGGCTAATAATATATATATCTTCTGCTTCATAATTCAATCGTTTATTCGAGCATATAGTCACAATTCAAGATTGTCTGGCTCTTATCGTATACCAGATAGTAAGCACCCTGACGCCAAGCGTAGCAAATATCCGAAGCATCGAAGATGATGTTGGGATTATCGCTGATATCAAGATAGTAAATCAATGTAGAGATAGTATCTGTGATACGACGCAGGTCGTTAGAACCAATATAAAATCCTCGCAAACCCTTGTGGTTAAACAATCCATTGGGCCACTCGCGCAAGCTACGCTCACCCTTGGCATTACGCTGCGAACGCAGGGCATACACCGTAAGGTCGGCGCAGTCGAGCGGCTCGTAGGGGAACGACTCAAATGCGTTGAACGAGAGCTCCACACCATAGAGGTAAGGCATATTGCCGGCGTGCATCTCGCGAGGCAGATCGGTGAGTTTGTTGTAAGAGAGGTCGATTGACATCAAGTCTACCGAATTTTTATACTCAAACGAGCCCTCGGGAATGGTCTCGATACCGCAAGCACGCAGGATAATGTATGACACCGAAGAGTTCGATGTGGCCAAAGCCTTGGGATAACGCTTCATATTGGGATTTACGGCCAAGGTGAAGGTTTCAACATTGATACCGCGATATGAACCATCCTCCTCGCCCTCGAAACCTGTGATGTCGTTACCCGTAAAATCTACATTCTTGATACGGCTATTGCTTGTCGATGAGAAGATGTTGGGCACCTTCTTCAGCTTGTTGTTCTTTACAGAGAAGGTCTCCATACCGTTGTAGCCACAGAAGTATCCGTCGGCATCAACGGGCAGGCTCTCGAGCTGGTTGTTGTCGAGATACAGCTGCTCAAAGATAATATCCTTACCCAGAGGCGAGATACGGCTAATCTTGTTATAGGCCAAATCCAACATCGTAAGACGCAACATATTACGGAACGATGCGGGCAGCTCCTCGAGTGAGTTCTGGCGAGCATACAAAATCTGCACCATCTCCTTCGATGGGCCCTTAGCCAAAGCATCCAAACCGGCATACAAATCCTCAGCCGACCACTGCTTGTTGTTCGAGAGGTTAAGCGCCACCAGGCTCGGCATCTGAGCGATAGCCATCGGGAACTTTGTAAGGTTAGGACAGTTATAAATCTCCAGATCGCTACAAGCCTCCAACTGAGCAATCTCGTCGGGAAGGCTCGCAATCTCGCTATTTGCAATGTAGAGGTACTCCAGGCGCTTGAGGTTGCCAATCTCGGCGGGCAACGAACGCAAGCCGTTGCAGATTGTTCCGTGGTTGGTATCCATCGGGCGGATAGCCAACTGCTCGCCGTTTGACATATTCAAAATCTGACGCTCGGTCATAGTCTCGTAGAGCTCCGTAGCACGAATCGAGATATTATGCTCGGCAAGTGCACGCGCAATAGGCTCGGTGGTCTGCGTCACAGGGTGAAGCATATTGAGCAAACGAGCGTGATTCTGCTTGCGGTTGCGGCTACGCTCGGCAAGCGAAAGCGAGGGATCGAGCGTGGGGTCATACTTCAGGATGTTGTTATCGTTGTGTGTACCCAAATACAACTCCACCAACTCGGTCAACTGACCCAGTGCGGGCGACATATCACCAGCGAAGCCAAAGTCGCTGATGTCTATACGGGCTACGCGGCCGTTGGCGTGCAACTGCACACCAGGCTGATCGCCCCACAGGTCGGGATCTTTGTTAAAGTTCCAATTTGAGCCGTCGGGGAAGTTCTCGCCATAGTAGTACCACTTCTCACCACCCAGACTCTTCCAAATCTCATACAGGGCATAATAATCTTTGATGTACTCGTTGCTCTCGTGCAAGAGAATCTTAACATCTACATCGGTGGTTTTGTTGTCGGCTACCGAGAACTCCTGATGCTTGGGGCTGGGGTTAGCCTCGAGCAACACCTTGCTGTTGTCGAAGAGCTCGTAGCTGGTTATTCGGTAGTTAGCAGCGGGCAACGAGAGCAACGAATCGCACGAGAGCATTGAAATGCGGTAACCCTCGTTATCGCTGTACTCGTTATCCTCGTCGAACTCCTGGCTGAACTTTGTAGGCAACATCTCAAAGCGTGTGGGATTAGTTACATTACCCGAGCTGAGCACCTGCGCTACGGTCAGGTTCACATACTTAATCTCGTCGAATGTATATTCACGCACGGCAGCGCGTGTTGCGGGATTCGACGCGAAGTCCGACATATCCTTCTTGAATGAGAATATCACACTACCTCGGGGACGCACATCGACGGTCAAATCCTGCACCGACAAAGCACCCGAGCTAACATTCAGCGTGGCTATATCATCGGGCTTACTGTTGTAGATTACCTCATCCATACTATCGTACAACACGAAGGCAATCATATTGTATTCGCCCGTAAGCAACTTCATTTTATCACTACGCAAACCCCACTCGGCTGCAGTCGCATCGGTGGCCGAGAGGTTGAGTGTCTGCGCAATTGTGGTCTCGCCATAGGTTAGCGTAACCCTAATTTTACAAGCATCGGCCAAGTAGTCGAGAGTCGACTGCACGGCACGCGAAGCCATCTGTTCGGCTGGCTCATACGATGCTTTTTTGTAAAGTTTGAATTGAGCGTATCCGTACTCCTGCTCGCGGTTGTCAATAGCGTCGTCGCTACTACACGAAGTAGCCACAACACCCACCAGCAAAGCCAGCACTACGCATACTGAAAATCGAAAATTCTTCATCATTTCAATCAGTTCTCGGTTGAAATTTTTGTTTACAGTTCTTAAAATATATGAATCGAAATTCAAAAGTAAAAAACAGCACCCCACCCCATAGAGCGGGGTGCCGTGAAAGGGTATGGGTTAATTACTCTAATACAATTTTACAAACAAGTACCAAGGGGCAACCAGAACCATCTGTGAACGCGATAATACCAGTATTGGTTTCTGTTGAATTCATCTCAATTACTGAACCACCCTCAGAGAACTCAAAGTTAATCCAATTATCCTTACGGAGGATTGACCAAGTCTCGTCAAAGCCTTTGACCATTGACATAGTGGGTGAAGTAGTGTAGTATGTCAACTCCCATACAGCTGCAGCACTAAACTCACTTTTAGCAAACTCGTAGTAATCGCCAGAAGTAAGCTCAGTCAAAGTAGAGCCATCCATCATTGCAACATAATCAGGATATGCAAATGACAACAAAGAACCGCCACCAACAACGGCACCAGACTCGTTGTACTGCATATAGATTACTGCAGATGTGCCATCGGTAAACTGGATGTACATCGCTGCATCAAGCATTCCAGTCTCGGAATTCCAAGCATTTCCTGCATCTGCGTGGTCAACAGCAGTACCATCGTATTCAATACTAACCTTGAACATATTGTTATCAGCACCAAATACCGTAGGAGTAAACCAAGTCTCAGCTCTCTCGGCCATATCACCGCCCCAAATTGTAAATGTAGTTATAGCACCAATAGTCTTGCTTGCTTTGAATGAAGTATCCTCAAACTGCCAGCCACCGAATGTCAATGAGTAATACTCATCTGCCTCGGGAAGTGAAACATAAGGCCAACCGTTACCCTCAACTGACTCGAACGCAATCTCCTCCATTGCCACATTTGAGTATGTAAGAGTTGCCTCAGTCGCAGCCTCACTCTCCTCCTTGTAGTGGAAGTAGATACCAGAGTAAGAGCCATCGGTGTACTTAACCAAAATCACAGCCTCAGCCTCGCCGGTAAGTGCAAATACAGAATCGGTAAATGAAGGCATTGAATCGTCAACCGAAATGTTGAACTTAAGGTTACCACCAAATGATGATGCATACAACCAAGAATCCTCCTCGCTAAGCTTAACGAAGCTACCAGTTGAATTGTAAGCATAATACTCGAACGAGTCAATAGCGCGTGAAGCGATGAAATAGTTATCGCTACCCCACTCAGCATCGGCACCATAGTATGAGATATCGTAGCGGCTACCAATGTAGATATTGCTCAAATCGCCCTCGATAAACCAGAAGTTTACATCACTACCAGCAACTGCAAACTTAGTGGTAGTTGCATCGAAAACAGACTCATCAATTGAAAGTGTTGCAGGAGCAGAGTGCTGCTTAACGGTTGCTACATAGTAAGCAGAAGCATCCTCAGCCTCAATATCGAAATCCTCAGCCAAAGCCTTAGGTACAGCGTAGATGTATGCCTCGCGTGCAGTGCTACCCTCGTTCTTCTTTACGTTAGCGATAGCCAAAGTGCGAGTCTGAAGAGCAGCGCCCTCAGCATCCCACTCCTCGTCAGCAACTGTAAACCAGTCGATAGCCTTGCCATCAGCGTCGATAGCCTTCAAAACAACATTCTTTGAAGAGGTGATAGTGCGTGAATACATCTTAGCAGAGTTAGCTGTAAGAGTAGCATCAGATGTGTACTCGATGAGCAACTCAGCAACAGCACCCTCATCGTCGAGGTTGTCAACAACTACGAACTCATCAGCACCAGGAATGCTAACCTTGAAGCTTGCAACGGGCTCCTCGCTATCAGAATCAGCCAAGATGTCGATAGTAGCCTCGGTTGCATCAGCGGGAATCTTTGTAAGATCAGCGGCAATGATTACCTCGTTGTCGCCAGCCACGCCAGCCTCCAATGCCTCCATCCACTCGGGACCAGCAATGATGAAGGGGAAGTTGGTAACGAGCTTAGCAGGAACAAAGAAGGTTGCATCAGCGCCCGCCTCGGGTGCGCCGTAAACCATCTCAAGAACATCCTCCTCGCCAATAGCCTCCTCAGCGTACTCACCCTCGAATACACCATACTCGTTGTAAACGGGTGCGTAAACCTCGAATGTACGATCGGTTACGGGATAGGTAATGGTAGCGATAACCTTAGACTGGTTGTTCATAGTAAGAGTTACCTCGGTAGAGGGAGCATTGTCGTAAACAGTTACGTCAGCAACCTTTACCTTGATGGTAATGTTCTCACCCTTTGCGCCAGCAACAGTCTTTGCGGTGTTCTCGCCATTGAGCAACTGGAAGTAGGTGTAAGAGGCCTCAGATACTGATGCCATCCAGTCGTAGTTTGCATCGAAAGTGAGCTCGATAGTCTCACCTGCAGTAGCTGTCTTAACTACAGCCTCGGGGAATGAAGGCTCCTCGGGTGTTGGTGGAGGTGTACCACCATCATCCGAACAAGCGGTGCCAAGCAAGCTAATGCTCAGAAGCACACTGCACAGAAGTGAAAAATAATTCTTTTTCATAATAGTTTGAAATTTTAATGAACTGTAAATAAAAATGTTATATTATTATTTGCTTATATTCTTGAATAGTCGTTGGTTTACATTCCCTCGCTACGCAGACGCTCGGCCTCCTCGTCGCTCACCCACTCAAGGATTGAGTAGAATTGACCTACCGTACCGACCACCTCGCCTAAGTTCTCGACATAGACGTGGTTCCACAACTCGACAAAACGCTGGCACGAGTTGAAGTATGAAGGGTAGTAGGCGCTATGTGTGGTAAGAATGTGGTTATCGCCCAAAATCTGACCAAACACCGATGCCTCGTCGCTGAGCAACTGGTCGTCGTCCATCGTAACTAACGGATTGGCGGGGTCGGTCGGATCGAATGTGATGGTCAAATCGTAACCGTCGTAGAAGCAGTCGTGCAAGATGACGGTATTCTCCTCGGTGGGATGTACCTCGGTATAGATAAGACGCTGGTATGAAGTGTTGTCGCCCGGGTAAGAGTTCAACAAGAGCGAAGTAACAACGCACCAACCCGAGAAGTTGTTTATATCGAACGGACAGCTCTTATACATAACCACCTTGGTCGTGTTGTTCTGCTCGTAGAGGTCCCACTTGAGCTGCTCGGGCATAACCAGGCGCAGAACAAAACCTAAAGAGTCGGTAGGCTCAATGTTGTCGTACATACCGATAACATTCACCTCGGCCACCTGCTCACCAGCGGGGATAGTAACCGAATTAGACTCAAGGCGATAGTGCTTGCCCTCGATAGCATTGCTACCACTATCAACCACCTCGACACCGAATGTACGATCGTAGTCGCACGCAACCGTTGAGGTTACGGGCACCGCAAACGAGCTGGCGTCGGCAAGAACCATATTGGTAGAAATCGAGTCGGCAAACATAACATACTCGGGTCCCGAGTAGGTTATATACTGCTCGTCGCAAGCCACAAAGCCCGCCACGGCACAAAGAGCCAAAAGGCTATTTTGAAGTATCTTTTTCATCGCTGACATATTTCAATTATTTGTTGCTATCATTTCCTACAACCTCCGAACCGGGAGCCTCAATCTCGTGCTGCGGGATAGGCCACACGAACATAGGATTGTCAAGGCTTACGCTCAGTGAGCTACCCTCCGAGAGCGAACTACGCTGGGGAGTACGAGTGAAGCCCTTGCCATTATTATATAAGGTACCCCAACGCTTCAAATCGTTTAGGCGGAAACCCTCCATATAGAGCTCGCGAACGCGCTCGTCGGCAATCTTCTGGATAAAATCATCGGCCGAGAGTGAAATAGCACCACCGCCTGCCGAGTAACGAGCGGCACGCAGGGTTGTCAAGTCCTTCGATGCAAGGCCGAAGTTAGGCTCATCGCTACGGCAATATGCCTCGGCACGAATCAGATACTGCTCTGCCAAACGGAAGGGCTTGGGCATAGAGATATGATAGAGCAAGTTGTTGCTGATAAAATCCTGATTACCATAGTACTTAATCAACAAAGGCCAGCTCAACTGATGGTCATAACCCGTCTGCGCCTCGTAGAAATAGCTACCATAGCGCAAGTCAGCATCATCGTAGAGATTCAACACCCACTGTGCAGGCACATAGTCGGGATAGTAGTAAGTGTAGTCGTTGTTGAAGTGCAAGAACACCGAACCCAACGAGCCACCATAAGATGTGGGGGTGAAGCCTATACGCCAGATAACCTCGGTTGCAAGGTCATAGTTCCACATATAGTCGAAGTAAGACATATTAGATGTGTAGAGGCTCGATGCCGACGAGAGTGAGTATACTCTATCGGGGTGGTCAATCACCTTCGAAGAGTACTCGATAGCCTCATCCCAATTCTGCATATTGAGCGCCACACGCGCACGAAGGGCGAAAGCAACAGCCTCGGTGATGTATGACGAGCTATAGGCGTCATACTCAGAGTCGAGCAACTCCTCGGCCTTGGTGAGGTCATCCAACACGAAAGCGTAAGAGTCGTAGAGCGAAGCGCGCTTCGAAGGCTCGGGCTGAGAGTAACCCTTGCGCAGAACAACACCCAACTCGTTCTCGGCAGTGGCGGGGTCGTAGGCCTTGCAGAAGCACTTCAAGAGCTCCGAGTAGGCCATCGCACGAATCGTGTGCACCTCACCGGTGTACTGCTCGAGGATAGTAATGTGCTCGTCGCTAACCTGCGCGTCCATCACGCGACCGATATGCTCGAGGTAGAAATTACAGTTAGAAATAACATTGTACAATGCCGCATACACCGATTCAATCTCGGCATTTGTGGGGCGGATATCCCACTGCCAGAATGTGCCATACACATTTGTATAGCCATCGACAGCATACACCAGGTCGGCCTGAATATCGGGCAGTAGTGTAAGATAGCCACTATACAATGCACTGCTCTTGAGCAACGCGTATATACCCGTAACGGTCTGTTCGGCATCGTCGAAAGTCATCATAGCCTCCTGCTCGGGGATAGCCGACGAGGGCACCTTGTCAAGGCAAGATGCCATTGAGAAGCAGGTGATGAGAAGTAGGAATAACTTTATATTACGAAACATAGTCTTCATTGCTCATTAAAAGGTTAAGTCGATTCCGAATGTAAACTGACGCGACATAGGATACTGCGCAGCGTAGATGTTTGATGAACCTTCGGGGTCAAGGCCTGAGAACTTGGTGAAAGTCAACAGATTCTGCGCCTGTGCATAGATTCTTGCACCAGTGAATGCGCGGCTCTTCTGCAACAGAGCAGAGGGGAGCGAGTAGCTCAACATCACATTCTTCAATCGCAAGAACGAAGCATCCTCAAGCAGACGGCTATCGAACTCGGTGTACTCGCCGTGACGAGGGATGTCGGTTACATCACCAGGCTTCATCCAACGCTCGAGCAGGCGGTTCGACTGGTTGTACGATGCGAAACGGCCGTTAGACTCATCGAAGTAGCGGTCGTTGTTAAGCATCCAACGATCGGCCACCCAGCTGAACTGTGCGCTCAGCGACAGGCCCCTCCAGTTAAGAGCCGTACCAAAACCACCCTGCCAGGGTGCAATATAGCTCTTGCCTACCAAGACCTTGTCCTCGTCGTGCAACTCGTTGGTGATGTTGCCATCCTTGTCGTACCACAGAGCATCGCCATTAGCGGGGTTAACACCTGCATAGCGGTTGATGTAGAACTCGCCCAGAGGGTGTCCTACAACAAGCTTAGTGTTGGTATTCGAACGCTCATACTCCTGCACGCCATTGTATAGTTCAACAATCTCGTTGTGGTTGTATGATACATTGGCATTTACCGACCAGCTGAAGTTCTTTGTGCTGACGAGCATTGCGTTAAGGTTAATCTCCGAACCCATATTCACCATAGCTCCCACATTATCCCAGTAGTAGCCATAGCCTGTTGTAGAGTAAGGTGCAGGCACCTCCATCAACATATCCGATGTACGCTTGTAGTACAACTCCAAATCGACATTGAGTCGATTCCAGAAGCCGAAGCGGAATGCAAGGTTGCTTGTCCAGGGCTTCTCCCATCCGAGATGCTCATTACCGGGCTGCAACAATGCCACACCAGCATCGCCATTATAGTCGAGACCACCACCAACCAAGGCCATATGCTCGTAGTTGGGGATTGACGAGTTACCCGATGTACCTGTTGAGGCTGAGATCTGCGCAGTGGTGAGCCAGTGCGTAGCACCACTCAACATCTCCTCATTACGCATATCCCACATAAAGCCCAACGACCAGAACATAGCCCAGCGACGCGAACTACCGAAGCGCGATGAGCCATCGAGGCGTGCTGCCGCCTCGAAGAAATAACGATTCTTGAGCGTATACTCACCGCGAGCAAAGAACGAGAGGAAACCATAATCCGAGTCGGTCGTGTCGCTCCACGATGTGGCGCGTGTACCGTTAGAGATGTTGGTCAAGCGGTCGTTGTTCTGACCCTCTGTCATAAGGCTGAATGCCTCATAGTGGTAGTCGACACCCTCCTGACCAAGCATAAAGTTGAACGAGTGGTCGAGACCAATGTCGAATGTATAGTTTGCCGTATTGGTGATTGTCAAGTTATAACCATCGGTTGTGCTGCGTGATGCAGAGCCCTGACCCTGATTGGGAGTATAGCTCGGATATGAAACGCCGAAACCTGTTGTGTGCGAGTAGTCGACACCCACCTGCGAACGCAGGGTAAGACCCTTGATGGGTGTTGCCTCGGCAAATGCGGTTGCGATAAGCTTGTACTTCTGGTAGTGTACGGGGTTATTGGCCAACCACTCGAGCGGGTTTTGGCCATTACCGCGCCAGCTGCCGTCGGAGATAGATGCCAACTCGCCGTTAGCCTTATGGGGATTCCAATATGGCATCATAAAGCGTGCCGCCGAGATGGGGGTGAGCAGGTTGTAAGAACCCTCGTCGGCCTGCTGAATCTTCTGGAAGTTGAGCATAAGGTTGCTACCCACCTTCAACCAGTCGGCCGCCTTACGATCGAAGTTGGTACGCAATGAATAACGCTCAAAAGTAGAACCCACTGCTGTACCGTCCTGATTGTAGTAACCGCCCGAGATGTAGTAGCTACTCTTCTCGTCAGCGCCCGAAATCGAAAGCTCATAGCTCTGCAACATAGCCGATGAGTTGAATACCTCATCCTGCCAGTTGATGTTGATCTTGCTTAGCACATCGTAGTTCTGACCTATGTCCATACCAATCTGCTTCTCGTACTCGATGCGCTCGCTGGTATCCATCAAATCCCACTTCTGACCATTGGCCACCTGCGAAAAACCGAGCTGCATACGATACTCGATGCGGGGACGCTCCGAAGCACGACCGCGCTTGGTGGTGATAACGATCACACCATTTGCTGCTCGCGCTCCGTAGATTGAAGTCGACGATGCATCCTTGAGTACCGACAACGACTCGATGTCGGCGGGATTGATTGTGTTGAAGTCGCTGCTCGAGATAGGCACACCGTCCAAGATGTAGAGCGGTGCCGTACCCGAATTAATAGAGTTGGTACCTCGGATAGTCATCACGGCCGATGCGCTGGGCTCACCCGTATTGGAGAGAACCGTCAAACCAGCCACCTGACCCTGCAGTGCCTGATCGAAGGCCGCCGTCGGGGTATTCTCAATCTTCTCGGGCTTCACTGTGGCCACAGAACCAGCAACGGTGCCCTTCTTACGCACACCATAGGCGATTACGACCACATCGTCAATCGACTCCGACTCGCTCTGCATAACCACATCGTGCTGAACCTCTGCCACGCCACTGGGCACAGTCCACTCAATGGTCTGAAAACCAAGATATGAGAATGTTAATACCGAGCCTGCCTTGACTTTGATAGAGTAAGTGCCATCTATCGACGAGGTGACTCCCTGAAATGAATCCGATACGATAGAGACGCCAATCAAAGGCTCATTATCCTCTGCCGAGGTAATCGTACCGCTAACGGCCACTACCGCCTCACTCTGCGCAAATGCGCTGGGGGGGGGTAACAACACGCTTAAAATTAGCAGTGTAAGGCCTAAATACCATTTGTGATTTTTAAGTGTAAACATATGGCGCAAAGGTAGAAAAAAATATCTAAATATACAACTAAAAATCAGCATAATACAACGATCGGTTCTGTGCTGATATTTCATTTGCCATCGCCCCAATATCCTACCTGCTAAAAAAAGATTAACTCCATCAAGTAAAAATAGAAAATTGCCAAAATAAAACGCCCTCATCAGGCCACACATCGGGCATAAATTGGGAACAAAAAAAAGAGCAGAACTTTTGTTCTACTCCTCTGTTTATTAGGGACTATCACTCTGACTCACTTCATTGCAAGTGAGGCGCTCGGCCACCTAAATGCAGAAGGGAGTCCCGCGCGGAACCCCCTTCGTATCTTTTTGGCAAGCAGAAGTGCTAATCATCCAAGCAATCGACGTGAATTTCGCGCTGGAACGACTCGTTGAGCGACATATAGGTCTGTGTACTCGATACACCCTCCACAACCAAAATCTTGTCGAAGATTGTGCGCATTAGATGCTCATTATCAAGGCAGTAGATTTTAACCATCAGGTTGTAAGAGCCTGTGATGTAGTGGCACTCCACAATTTCGGGAATCTCCTTTAGGCGCTCCACGGTATCCTGCTGACGAGTAATATCGCTTACGCGGATAGAGATAAACGCACACACATCGAAGCCCAGCGACTTGGGCGCTACCACCAGGCGGCTACCCTGAATCACTCCCATATCCTCCAACTTCTTTATGCGCTGGTGGATGGCCGCACCCGAGATACCGCACTCGCGGGCAATCTCGAGGAAGGGTGTGCGGGCATTCTTAATCAGAAAACGCAGGATTTTCTTATCCGTTGCGTCCAATGTAGTCTTTGCCATATAACTTTCTCGCTTTCTAAGTTTTATTTTCTAACCTTTAAGTCATCGTACTAATCGAGGCCAACCTTGCGGACACTGTCCGCATTTGCAAATCTGACCCAACGCCGCCATTGAGGCGAGAGCAAAGAGTGCTTGCACACTTTGCCAAGCCGTGGCGGTGAAAAGCCGCTTTGCGGATTACCCCCAATCCCCGCCTCAGGCAGGGGCTTTGGTCGCCGCTATGCGGCTCCATAGTACAAGCTTTATCTCTTATTTCAATACGCCTAACTCCTTGCCAATCTTCACGAAAGCCTCAACGCAACGGTCTAACTGCTCGGTGGTGTGGCCTGCCGATACCTGTACGCGGATACGAGCCTGACCCTTAGGCACTACGGGGTAGTAGAATCCTGTAACGAATACGCCCTCCTCCTGCAACTTAGCAGCGAAATCCTGCGAGAGCTTTGCGTCGTACAACATAACGGCACAGATAGCCGACTGCGTGGGCTTGATATCGAAGCCTGCTGCAATCATCTTTGTACGGAAGTGCTCAACATTGGCAGCCAAGCGGTCGTGCAACTCGTCCGACTCCTCCAACATCTTGAACATCTCGATGCCGGCACCCACTACTGCGGGGGGCAATGAGTTAGAGAAGAGATAGGGGCGTGAGCGCTGACGCAACATATCGATAATCTCCTTGCGACCTGTTGTGAAACCACCCACAGCACCACCAAAGGCCTTACCCAAAGTACCTGTCAAGATATCCACCTCGCCACGCAAGTTGTAAAGCTCGGTAATACCGCGACCTGTCTTGCCCAACACACCTGCCGAGTGGCACTCGTCAACCATCACCAGTGCGTCGTACTTCTCTGCCAAAGCGCAAATCTTGTCCAGAGGTGCGGCGTTGCCGTCCATCGAGAATACACCATCGGTTACGATGATGCGGAAACGCTGTGCCTGCGCACGCTTCAAGCAATCCTCCAACTCCTCCATATCGGCGTTGGCGTAGCGGTAGCGTACAGCCTTGCAAAGACGCACACCGTCGATGATTGAGGCGTGGTTCAGTGCGTCAGAGATGATAGCATCCTGCTCGGTCAAGAGGGGCTCGAACACACCACCATTGGCATCGAAGCAAGCAGCGTAGAGGATTGTATCCTCGGTGCCGAAGTAGTCGGCGATAGCCTTCTCCAACTCCTTGTGCATATCCTGACAACCGCAGATAAAACGCACTGACGACATACCAAATCCGCGCTCGTCCATCGCACGCTTTGCTGCGTCGATAAGGCGCTGGTTGTCCGACAGACCGAGGTAGTTGTTGGCGCAGAAGTTAAGCACAGGCTTTCCTGCCACATCAATCTCGGCACGCTGGGGTGATTCGATTATTCGCTCGGTCTTGTAGAGACCTGCCGCCTTGATAGCGGCCAACTCCTGCTGGAGGTGTTCTTTAATCTTTCCGTACATAGCTTTTTGATTTTATATTTTTGTTATTTGTCTCTCGTTAGTATTTGCCCAGTCGCTCGTCGATGCCGTCGCGATAGGCTCTCCATAGGCGTGCCACATCGCCAAACTCCCAACCTTTACCAAATGGAGCCGATATTGCGGCCGTGAAGATATATCCCACAACGCCGATGAAGCCACGCAGGTAGCGCACGCCCCATGTCTTGCCGTAGTGGTGGTTGAGGTAGGTCGAGTTACGCACGTGGTAGAATCGCTTCCACTTCTTCTTGCGCTCGCGTTCGGCCCAACTATCGTTGCTGAAAAATAGCTGCTTGTCCATCTCAGCCGCAGGAACATACATAATCTTCCAGCCTGCCAGCACCGTGCGCAGACAGTAGTCGGTGTCGTCGCAGAAGATGAAGAGCTCTTTGTTCGGAAGGCCTATCTGCTCGACCACGGCGCGACGGATGAAGGGACCCTCAAATGCTGTGCCCACAATCTCGGTCGGGCCATCGACCTGCATCTTGCGCAACTTACCCTCGTACATCGACGAGAATGGATTGGTGAGGTTGTAACGCTGGAAGTCGTTGGTGAAGATCTTGCCATCGAGGAATCGGCGCGGTGCGAGCATACCCACCTTCTCATCGCGAGCCTCTTTGAGCAGAGCCGTAAGGCAACCCTCGCGGGGGAATACATCGTCGTCCATACACCAAATCCAGTCGGCGCCACCCTTGTAGGCGGCATCGATACCCGTGTAGAAACCGCCCGAACCACCTACATTCGACTGGTGGATGACGCTGAGGTCGCTCTGGCTGTCGAGCCACTCGGCAGTGCCGTCGGTCGAGCCGTTGTTCACTACCAAGATGGTGGTCAGTTCCTTTTGGCGGCGCAGTGCCTCGATATTCTTTTTGAGTAACTCCTTGCGGTTGAAGGTTACGACTACGGCGGTGATATTCATACGCAGACTACTTACAATTTTCAACAAAATTACTAAACATTATCAACACAAGCAACAGTTTTCCCTACTTTTTTCTTATTTTAATTACAAATTGTAACACTAATGGGGTTAAAGAGAGGTAAAACCAAATCTTGCACAGGTAATAGTTTGTTAATTACCTTTGTCCACTATTTCGCTCGCGGGCGTTGCAAAATCGGTAAACAATGAGTAACTTTGCCTCGTATATGGAACAGAATTACATTCGCGAAGAGCGTTACGACGCTGACCGCATAGAAAAACTCGCATACCACTATCGTGAAATCCTCTCGTTGTTGGGCGAAAATCCCGAGCGTGAGGGTCTGATTAAGACCCCCGAGCGCGTAGCCAAGGCTATGTCGTTCGTAACTAAGGGCTACTCGCAGGATCCCATCGAGATTATCAACTCGGCCATCTTCACCGAGGAGTATCAGCAGATGGTGCTCGTGAAGGATATCGAGCTCTTCTCGATGTGCGAGCATCATATGATGCCTTTTGTGGGTAAGGCTCACGTAGCCTACATCCCCAACGGCAAGATCACTGGTCTGTCGAAGATTGCCCGCGTGGTGGAGTGCTTTGCTCGCCGTCTGCAGGTGCAGGAGCGCCTGACGGTGCAGATTCGTGATTGCATACAGCAGGCTCTGAACCCCATCGGCGTAGCTGTTGTTATCGAGGCGAGCCATATGTGTATGCAGATGCGTGGTGTTGAGAAGCTGGGTTCAGCCACCACCACCTCGGCCTTTACGGGAGTATTCCTTAAGGACACCCGCACACGCGAGGAGTTTTTGACCTTGATTAGTAACAATTACCGCTAATGAAACGAGTCGTATTGTTTGCCTTTATGGCTCTGCTTTGCCTTGCAGCCTGCTCATTAAGCACGGGCGGCGAGAGCAGTATGAAGGTTATCTCATACAACATCCGTTACACGGGCGAGCCTAAGACCGATGGAGAGAACCATTGGGATTGGCGTCGTGCCGCATCAATTAATATGGTGCGCGAGGAGCGCCCTGTGGTGATGGGAGTGCAGGAGGCTCTGGCTCCGCAGTTGCAGTTCCTGGATGAGAACCTGCCCGAGTATGACTATGTGGGCGTTGGTCGCGACGATGGTGTGAGCGCAGGCGAACATATGGCGATATTTTACTTAAAGGAGGCCGTCGAACTCGATGATTGGGGCACATTCTGGCTCTCGCAGACACCCGACGAGGTGTCGATGGGCTGGGACGCTGTCTGCTACCGCACCTGCACGTGGGCTCTGATGCGCGACAAGGCATCGGGTAAACCCTTTGCCGTGCTGAATACTCACCTCGACCATCGTGGCGAGCAGGCCCGAGAGCAGAGCATCATACTTATAGTGAATCGAATCAAGGAGCTCATACCCGAGGGTACCCCCCTCTTGCTTACGGGCGACTTTAACTCAACGACCGACAACGAGATCTTCCTCCCCCTGAAGGCCGTAATGGAGGATGCCCGCGAGGTGGCAGTGCAGAGCGACCGCCGAAGTACATTCAACGGTTGGGGCCGAGGCAATTCGGTTATCGACCACATCTTCTGCCGAGATGTCGAGGTAGATAGCTTCTCGGTGCTGTGCGACAAGAACTACGGTGCACCTTACATCTCGGATCACTACCCCGTGGTGGCCGATGTGAGATTTTAGATAGATAAAGTAAGATATAAAAAGACCGCTAATCAGCGGTCTTTTTTATTAGAATAGGGTAAGTTCTATGCAATTGGTCTCATTGGACTTGTCGCACTCTCCGTTAAGATACCTCTTTACAGAATCCTTTATTGCAAAGGATAGGAATGTCGGTACGGCATTGCCTATTTGAAGGTGTTTGTCGGCACGAGAGCCACAAAAAACATAATCATCAGGAAAACCCTGCAACCTTGCACCCTCTCTTGTAGTTAATGGGCGCGGGTCTTTTGGGTGAATGCATCTTGAGGAAGAGGGACACCCTAAATTTCTTGTTATCGTGGTGCTCGGTCTATCCCACCACAATCGACAATAGGTGTTTGCAAAACCGCTTTTAGGTCTGAGCTCCTCGGGGATATCTTTAGGAGAGCCTCCGTCGGGCAGAGCTGTCATTATAGCGATGAGTTTGTCGTTATTTTTCGAGGTCTCGTGCTCTGCAATTGTACCAGAGGCATTCTCTCGCATCAGTCTCTGATAATCATTTTGAGGCTCCGTAGGATATGCCGTAGCACTTTCTCCCGATTTTATCGAAGGTAAGTCGCCCAATGCTTCGCCCAGGGTAACATATGGCTTCAATCCTTTGTGCGACAAATCCTCCACAGAGGGGTCATAGTGGGTGCGAGTGGGGTACACAAAAGGCGTATTTTCCAGAGTCCCGACCAAAATCACTCGCTCGCGTATTTGGGGAGTGCCATAATCGGCAGCGTTTAATAATTTCAACTGAACGGTATAGCCGATGCTCTCGAACAAGGCCTTTATTTGCTTTATGAGATTACCTCCTTGCATTGAGAGCAGACCCTTCACATTTTCGAAAATAAATATTCGAGGCCTTACCTCACATAATATTCTGAAGTATTCCTGAAATAGTTTGCCTCGAGGGTCATCTATAAGCCTTTTACCTACGGTGGAGTAGGCTTGGCATGGTGGGCCGCCGATAACAACATCGATATCGCCCGTTGTGATGTTTAGATCTTTTTCAAGGTCTGAAATACTAAAATCCTTAATGTCTTTATTATACATCTTCACCCCAGGATGATTAGCGGTGTAGGCCTTTGCCATTGGCTCCAATATCTCGTTTGCGGCGATGATGCAAAAGTCGTTATCGTGGGCAAAACCATAACTAAGCCCACCTACTCCAGCAAACAAATCAACGACTTTATACGACATCTCTTGAGTTTTTTTTAAGCGTATGCAAAGTTAATAATTATTGTAGAATATTCCAATATGGAATAATGAAGATTGTTGCATAATTTTGTAAATATGAAATCATCTGAATTACATCGAGAAAAATTAAAATTAGCTGGCAAGTTATACAGCGTTCGTAACGAACTTGGTATTAAGCAGGCTGATTTACAGCGAGAGGGGATAATTTCTCAAAGCCATCTCTCTAAAATAGAGAATGCAGAAATAAATGTTTCGGCAATAATGTTATACCGTCTAGCTAAGCGATATGGTAAAGATATGTCATTTTTTTTCGAATAAATAATTATGGGTACATCACGAAATAGGGCAACTGGTTGGCAACACGCCAAATTATCAGGACATAAGAACGAAAATAGTGTTGAGAAGTTATTTGATAACGCTGATTTCAGAGAGCGTTTTTCAAAACGATTAGGTATTGGTAACATTGCATCAGTATCCGTTGGAGGTCTATGCGAAACTGATGTAGAGTGTGTATTGGGTGGCCTTACCAAATCAAAAACAGATTTAGTCTTGATCTTGGAGGATGGTTCCAGAATCAATATATCTATCAAGAAAAGTACCGGAGGTCAAGTATATCTAATAAATGTTAGCAGATTTATTAAAGGGTACGAACAACAGTTCTCTACGACCATTCCTGAGGATATTAAAGATTCATTATACCTCTATTTTCACGGGCATCCTATGAACCAACAGTTATTGGATACGGCAAGCGTAGTTGCCAATGAGTCTGAATCGCTCATTAGGTATCAGCAGAGAAAAGAGCGATTGGTATGGCGGTCGCTCGTTAATTACGATTCAGCGAAAGCCAACAATTTTTTAACCTGGTTAAAAGATAATATAGATAACATTGCCGATTTTTGTTTCTCCAAAGGTTTAGCAAAGAATGAATCTGATTGGGCTGATTATGTGTGGTACATCAATTTATTGGGAGAGACTGATTTTGATACTATTTTTTCTATTTCAGAGATAAAGAGTATCGTCTCAATCAACAAAGAGTATATTAAGCCAGGTATTAGAAATGGAGGAAGCACTATTTTATTGCCATTTGGATTTGTTCAATGGCATCAAAAACAGATGCAGTTCCACCACTCTTATGAGCTTCTTTGTGAAAATATAAAAACGAAATTATAAACTTTAACACTATAATATTATGAAAAAGATTCTGTTATTTGCCCTTACGGCAGCGGTAGCACTTGGTGCCACATCGTGTGCCGAGAAGAAGAACGACATTAAGGTGATTTCGTACAATGTACGCGTAAATGTTGAGAGTGATGGTGAGAACAAGTGGGATTTGCGTAAGCACGCCTCTGTTGCAATGATTAACGAGGAGAAGCCCACCATCTTCGGTCTGCAGGAGGCTAAGCCCGAGCAGATGCAGTACCTGGTTGACAACCTTCCCCAGTATGGCCACATCGGTGTAGGCCGCGAGGACGGCGTATCGGAGGGTGAGCATATGACCATCTTCTACCTCAAGGACCAGGTAGAGCTTTTGGACGGTGGTACCTTCTGGCTCTCGGAGACTCCCGAGGAGCCCTCGATGGGTTGGGATGCTGCCTGCAAGCGCTCTTGCACCTGGACAAAGCTGCGTATGAAGGACACTGGCAAGGAGTTCGCCTACATCAACACTCACCTCGACCACGTAGGTAAGGTGGCTCAGCGCGAGGGCTTGGCTCTTATCTGCCGCCGCTTCGCCGAGATCGTACCCGTAGGTATGCCCGCATTCCTTACAGCCGACTTCAACGCCGTTACCACCGACCCCATCTTCGAGCCCCTGAATGCCGAGATGTTGGATGCTCGCGAGGTAGCCCCCGAGACAGATAAGCGTGGTACTTTCAACGGTTGGGGTAAGGCCGACTCGGTTATCGACCACATCTTCTTCCGTGGTGCCGAGGCTCACTCGTTCAAGGTGTTGCGCGACAAGGATTATGGCGCTCCCTACATTTCTGACCACTATCCCGTAGTTATGACCGCAACGTTCTAAAAATTGCCTAATAAGGTGATTTTGGCGTTTGCGCTTACCTTCATAATCCTCATTTACGCTATAGTAAACTGCGGTTATTCAGGTTTCGCGCACCTAAAAATCCCTCTTATTATCCAATTTTTCAGCAATACTGTGTAGGCTACTAACTTTTCAGTTGGTAGCCTATTCTTTTGCCATATTTTTGCTATCTTTGCTTATCAAAAAACAACAAAGATTATGGAACAACAAATACGAAAACTCCTCTCGGCCATCGTGCATCCCGAGACTCAGCAGGACATCGTCGCAAGCGGTGTGGTGGAGCAAGTAACGGCTCGCGAGGATAAGATCACCGTCGTGCTCTGCTTTCAGAAGGCGCGCGATCCCTTTGCCGTACGCATCCGCAACCTTGTGGAGAAGACTCTCAAGGATGCCTATCCCGCTGCCGAGGGTAACATCACCGTCGTGGTGAAGGAGGGCACACCCCGCCCGCCGCAGCCTAAGCGCGAGAGCACCACTGTCAAGGTGGGTAAGATTATCGCCGTAGCTTCGGGTAAGGGTGGTGTTGGTAAATCTACCGTTACGGCCAACCTCGCCCTCACGCTTCGCAATATGGGTTACCGTGTGGGTGTTTTGGATGCCGATATCTACGGCCCTTCGCAGCACAAGATGTTTGGCGTGGAGGATTACCTACCCGACGCAGTGCAGGAGGATGGTAACGACTACATCGTGCCTGCGCAGAGTATGGACATCGAGCTGATGTCGATAGGTTTCTTCATCAACCCCAACGATGCGCTTATGTGGCGCGGTGCGATGGCGACCAACGCCCTGAAGCAGCTCTTGCATCAGACGATGTGGGGCGGATTGGATTTCCTCCTTATAGATATGCCTCCCGGAACGGGTGATATTCACCTGACGATGATCTCGGAGATAAAGATGGATGGCGCCGTCATCGTCTCTACTCCCCAGCAGGTTGCCGTAGCCGATGTGGTGCGTGGCGTTGAGATGTTCCGCCACGAGCAGGTGGCAGTGCCCGTGTTGGGTGTTGTGGAGAATATGGCGTGGTTTACACCCAAGGAGTTGCCCGACAACAAGTATTACATCTTTGGTCAGGGCGGTGCCAAGCGCTATGCCGAAGAGGCGGGCGTGCCGTTCCTTGGCGAGATTCCCCTCATACAGACCATTATGGAGGGTGGCGAGTGCGGAACTCCAACGGTTGAGACCGATACGGATGTAGAGCGCTACTACCGCCTTGTTGCCGAGCGAATGATATCGCAGCTCTTCAAATAGAGTCTTAGGTTCAAATAAAATAGGCTGTTCCCCAATGGAGAACAGCCTTATTTTTATGCTTTCCACAAAATGTGGATAAAGGGACGGCGTGTTTTACTTGAACAACAACTGACCGAATGTGTTCAGATAGTGGCGCCAGTTGCTCCAAGTGTGGCCACCGCCATTGATATACATTGTGTGAGGCATATCCAAACGAGTAAGCATCTCGTCCATAATCTTTGTGCCAGGATAAGCGAAGTCGGCGTTACCACAACCTACCCAGTACAACTTATAACCAGCCTTCTTAATACCCTGCAAAGCAGCTACTGCCTCCTCAGTGTCGCGCATACCGCAGCTCATCGGGCAGATGTAGTCGAACAAATCGGGATACAAACCTGTAACGGCAGTTGTGTGGCCGCCACCCATTGACAAACCTGCAACAGCACGTGAAGCCTTGTTAGCCTTTACACGGAAGTGCTTCTCGATGTAGGGAACGATATCCTTTGCAAGTGAGTGAACATAAGCATTAGCTACAGCCTGACCCTCCTTTACGGGGAGCTTCAAAGGTGAAGCAGCCTGCTGGTTGGGGTTGCCGTTAGGCATAACGATAAGCATAGGAACTGCCAAACCCTTCTCGATAAGGTTGTCCATAATCTGGCAAGCGCGACCCATATTGCTCCAAGCATCCTCGTCGCCACCACCACCGTGCAACAGATAGAGTACGGGGTACTTTGTCTTTGCATTCTTGGGATCGTCGTAGCCATAAGGAGTGTAAACATACATACGGCGGTTCAAACCCAATGAGGGGCTGTCGTACCATACCTTAGTAAGGTTACCACGCTGGTTAGCCTCGAAGTAGTTCTCGGTGAACTCGCCAGGAACGATCAAGATGCTCAGGTAACGAGTACCGTCACGCTGCTGCATTACATTGCTGGGATCGTTTACTGCCACGCCGTCAACGATGAAGTTGTAGGTGTAGAGCTCGGGAGCGGGCATATCAATGGTGTACTCCCATACGCCCTGAGCGTTGCGAGTCATATCGGCTGTGATGGGCACATCACTCTCGCGACCGTTGTAGGTAACCTTCTGTGTAGGCATAAAACCACCTGTAATCTGCACGCGTGTAGCGTAAGAAGCGGCCAGACGGAAGGTAATCTTGCCATCCTTAAACTCAGGAGAAGCAGTGTTGCCTGTGCCAACGAAGTTAGCTAACTCCTGTGCGCCAAGGCTCAACGAGAGCATCAACGCAGCGGTGAAAAGTAAAAGTTTTTTCATAGTATAAAAGTTTAGGTTAGTAACACTTATGTACAAATTTACAAAAAAAATGCACACTGCAATAGCATAATGTGCATTTTTCAATCAAAACAGATATATTTTTCCCTAAAGTTTCTGCAATTTAGCAAACTTTGCCAGCAGGGTCTTCTCGCCATATTGGCCAAAATCGACCACCACCTTGTGATCCGTGGCCAGCATCTCTACCCTGCGCACCACACCTACGCCAAACTTGGGATGCTCCACTCGGTCGCCCTCGACATAGGGGCAGGCACCCAATGGTGTACTCGAAGCCGGAGTCGAACTAACACGCCTTAAGCCCTCGGTTGAACGCGTCTGCACGGGTGCCACCAACTTGGGATCGGGCTGACGCTTTACGCCCTCCTCGTTACGCTTTTGTTGGAAACGAACATCGAAGCGACGACGCAACTCTTCGATGGCTGTGCGGCCGTCGCGACGCTCCTCGGTGCGCTGACGCGCGGGCTGCGGGCCACCATAACCGCCACGCGAGAAAGAGCCCATACGGCCACCCAACCCTTCGGCCTCGGCAGCCTGTGGCGGACGAGCCGAAAGATCCTCATCGCAATCGACATAGCGGGCATCTATCTCGCTTAGGAAACGGCTCGGCTGGCTGAACTCCATATTGCCCCACTTGAATCGCATATCGCAGTAGGAGAGTGTAGCCTCGGCCTTGGCGCGTGTGAGTGCCACATAGAACAATCGGCGCTCCTCCTCCAATCCGTCGGGGGTCTCCAGCGCACGCTCCGAGGGGAAGAGCTTCTCCTCGCAACCTACTATATATATGTGTTTATACTCCAAACCCTTGGCCGAGTGAACGGTCATCAGCGTTATGCGCTCGTCGTCCTCCTCCTCTTTGTTGTCCATATCGGTCAGAAGCATAATGTTCTGCAACCACTCCTCAACGGTGGGTACTTGTGTCTCTTCTCTCTCTCCGTTGCGAATCTCTGCCTCGCACTGCTCCGAGAAGAGCTGCATACCATTGAGCAACTCCTCGATGTTCTCCACTGCACTCGTCGCTTCGGGGGTGTTCTCGGTGCGGTACTGCGCCAAAATGCCCGAACGAGAGGCAAGCTCCAGTCCAAAATCGTAGAGCGACTTTTCAGCACGAGCCACCTGCAGCGAGCGAATGAGGTTTACAAACTCGGTTACCTTGCGGGCTATGGTCTTCTGCATATTGTCGCCCAGCGTGGCGGCCTCGGCAACTAATGCATCCACAGCCTCCCACATCGACTGACCCTGCTCGGCGGCGAGCTGTGCTATGCGACTTACGGTCGTATCGCCAATGCCTCGCAGAGGGTAGTTCACCACTCGTTTGAAGGCCTCGTCATCCTTGGGGTTTATCACCAGGCGTATGTATGCCAACACATCCTTAATCTCCTTGTGGTCGTAGAACGACGAGCCCTTGTAGATCTTGTAGGGCATAGCACGGCGTCTGAGCGCCGTCTCCAGCGTGGCCGACTGGTTGTTTGTGCGGTAGAGGATAGCCACCTCACCCCAACCGTCGCCCGTCTCACGCAGACGGCTGCGGATGGCATCGGCAATCATATCGGCCTCCTCGCGGTCGGTATAACCACGCAGGATGCGTATCTTGTCGCCTCGATCGCCCTCCGAGAAACACTTCTTCTCCATACGGCGTGAGTTGTGCTCGATGACCGAGTTGGCGGCATCGACTATGGTGCGTGTCGAGCGGTAGTTCTGCTCGAGCTTGTAGGTCTGAGCCTCGGGGTAGTCGTTGCGGAACGAGAGGATGTTCTCAATCTTTGCACCGCGGAACGAGTAGATACTCTGCGCATCGTCGCCCACAACGCACACCCTGCCGTGAAGCTGCGAGAGGCGGCGGATGATGATGTACTGCGCAAAGTTGGTATCCTGATACTCATCCACCAGAATATACTGAAACAGCTCCTGATACTTCGCCAGTACATCGGGGCAGTCACGTAGCAGAATATTGGTCTGCAGCAGTAGATCGTCGAAGTCCATCGCTCCGTTTTGCTTACAGCGGCGGCAATACTCCACATACACATCGCCAAAGTGGGGTATCTGCGCCTGTCTATCTTCGGCCGCATAGGTCGAGTTGGCCACATAGGCGGCAGGCGTTACAAGGCAGTTCTTGGCAAACGATATGCGTGAGAGTATCCTTGCAGGCTTGTACTTGTCGTCCGCTAAGTTCATCTCCTTGCAGATGGTCTTTATGAGGTTCTTGCAGTCCGATGGCTCGTAGATAGTGTAAGAGTCGGTAAAGCCAATTCGCTCGGCATTCTCGCGAAGGATGCGTGAGAATACAGAGTGGAATGTACCCATACGAATGTAGCGAGCCGTCGAGCCCACCATCTGCTCGATGCGGGTACGCATCTGCTCGGCTGCCTTGTTGGTAAAGGTCAGTGCCAGAATCTGATGGGGTCTTACGCCCTGCTCCAGCATATATGCTATGCGCGATGTCAGCACGCGTGTCTTGCCCGAGCCTGCACCTGCAATAATTAGCGAGGGGGTCTGGTAGTTCACCACGGCGTCGTACTGCGCCTTATTTAGTCCTTGTAATATCTTCGATTCCATACGACAAAGATACAATCTATAATTCAAAATTAAGAATTCAAAATTCAAAATTATTTCCTTCGTTCGGCCAACGGCCTGCTCCTCTTGCGGTAAAAACTCTCTACGCTAACTTCTCGCCACTACAAAAAAAAGAGTGCCGACATTTTGCCGACACTCATTTATACTTTTGCTCAATCGAGTTTCTTGCTGTAGAGCCTATCGTGGGCGCTGAGGCGCAGGGTTCTCGTGCTGGCGCACAAAGCGGAGCAGCAGAGCGTAGGCGGGGTCGCACATATTGTGGCCGTAGCCGTCGAGCTCGTAGAGCGTTGCATCGGGATGCTTAACCAACTTGAAGACACGCATCATATAGGCATTCTCCTCGTAGCGGCCGAGCATCTCCATCTCGCGGTCGCCTGTAATCATCAGGAAGGGAGCTGAGTCGGCACGCACGTGATAGAGGGGAGCGAGCTCATCCACAACGGGCTGTGTGTTGGCAATGCCGCGTGAGCGGCGCTCCTCGAAGTGGGTGATGGCCTGACCACTGAAGGGGATGATACCTGCCAGGTCGTTGGCGTCGATGCCGTAGCGCTCAAGGCGAGCCTTCTCAAGACCTACCATACTCACCAGGTAACCACCTGCCGAGTGGCCCGATATATATATCTTCTTGCTGCTGCCGCCATACTTCTCGATGTTCTTGAATACCCACGCTACGGCCGCCGCCGCGTCATCGACGCACTGCGTAACCTTCACATTGGGCGAAAAGCGGTAGCCTACGCCCACCACTACATACTGCCCGTTGAGCAATGCAGCGGGAATCTCGCGCTTGCCTCCTGTGAGGCCTCCGCCGTGGAACCACACAATAACGGGGGCGTCGCTTGCGCCCTCGGGTGTTGCGATGTCCATACGGCACATAGTTGAGGCGTAGTCGTCGTCAGCGCGATAGACGATGTCGCGGTTGTACTTATACTCAGCCGCACTGAGCACTGTGGCAAACAGGGTGGCCACTAATAATAGAAAAATTCGTTTCATAGTGTTATGCTTTTTTAATGGTTTTCAGGAATTTGTCGTTGCTCTCCCAGAGCGGAGCCGTGGCGAAGTATAGCTCGCGTGCCTCGGTGCGGGGCGATGGACGCTCCGTGCGACTGTCGGCCAGGTACTCCTCGTCAAGCGGATGCTCGTCGGCAAGGAACTCCTCTATCCACACCTTGTGGCGTGTACGCAGAGTGTGCAGGGCGTCGCGGTCGATGCCTCCCGTGCGACGGTACTCGGCCCAGAGTGTGAGCAGATGATACTCGGGCGATTTGGACGATATGCTGAACATTATCTCCTCCCAGCAGTCGTAATCCTCCAACGCCACATAGCAGAAGGCCAACGGCACGCTTGCGCTCATATGGTCCTCCTCGTCAACCGAGAGCAAAACTTCCCATAGTGCCGCGGCGGTCTCCACCTCGCCTATGAGCAGCTGGTCGGCTGCCGCTGCATATATTAATTCGATGGCCGCGCGCGTGGCTCTATCTTCCCAGTCAAGGAGTATATCCTCCTCGCCAAGCTTGTCGAGCAGAGCCTGCACCGCATCGAATCGCATCTGCGCAGCCTCGGGCCACGACTCGGCCTCGTGCTGGCGTGAGCGGTGTAAAGTATCGTTCAATCCTCCCACTCGCCACAGGCCCGACGATGAGGGGTTTAGTGTTATTCGACTCATTTTAGTTCAATGTTTTTTTGGTTTTCTGTATCTTCCTCCACATAATCGCCGTAAGCAGGGCGGTGGTCGCACAGCTGAATATGTAGGCCAACGAGCGGTTCTCCATACCGAGGAACTGGTCGGATACGAAGACAAATGTTGTGCATATAAATGTCATAAACACAGCCGCAGGCAGAGCAACCCATATGTTGCGTGCTCGCTGGCGTAGGTAAACCACCACAACCCACAGCGTTACCGTTGCCATAGCTTGATTGGTCCAGGCAAAGTAGCGCCATATGATATCGAAATCGATAAAGAGCAACATTCCGCCAATGGCAAATAGCGGCAGACTAATCATCAGTCGCTTGGCAATGGTGCGCTGTTCGATGTGTAATATGTCGGCCACAATGAGGCGTGCCGAGCGAAAGGCTGTGTCGCCCGAGGTGATGGGTGCCGCCACCACACCGAGCATTGCCAGTAGGCCACCTGCTATGCCGAGCGTAGTGTTCGAGATGGTGTTCACCGCCCACGCGGCGTTATTGCCGTGCTCGGCAAGAGCTACTGCAAGCGAGTCGGGGCCGTGGAAGAAGGCCATACCGATAGCCGCCCAGATAAGGGCGATGATAGATTCCGAGATCATTGCTCCGTAGAATACTACACGCCCCTCTCGCTCGTTGTTTATACAACGGGCCATAAGTGGCGACTGCGTGGCGTGGAAGCCCGATACGGCGCCACACGCAATGGTGATAAAGAGAGTAGGTATGATGGGCATATTCTCGGCATTCGGGTGGAAATTGCGAAGTGTCGAGAGCGTCAAATCGGGAATAGTGTAATTACCGAAGAGCAATACACCCAGCAATCCCAGCGCCATAACTATAAGTGCAGCGCCGAAGAGGGGATACACCTTGCCTATAAGTTTATCGATGGGCAGCATCGTAGCGATGAAGTAGTAGAACAGAATAATGGCTATCCACCACCAATAGGAGACGGCAGGCAATATCTCCACCATAATGCTTGCTGGTGAACGCATAAATACCACTCCCACCAATATGAGCAGCACCATAGATATAACGCGCATAAGCTGCAGCATACCACTACCCAGGTAGCGGCCTACGATCTCGGGCAGACTTAGACCGTTGTTTCGCAGCAGAATCACTCCCGACACATAGTCGTGCATAGCTCCGATGAAGATGCCTCCCAATGTAATCCACAGAAAGGCCACAGGACCGAAACAGGCACCCATAATAGCGCCGAAGATAGGGCCTACACCCGCAATGTTGAGTAGCTGTATAAGGAAGGTGCGCCAGCGCGGCATAGGGATGTAATCAACCCCGTCGTAGAGCGCCACAGAGGGGACTGTTGCCTTCTCGTCAATCTGACAAACCCGATCGAGATAGGCTCCATAGGTGAAGTAGGCAGCAACAAGTGCAATAAGACAAATTAGGAATGTAATCATAGTGTTTTTCTTATTTTGGCTAAATATGCAGTATTTTCGGTTGCGTATGCGAAAAAAATGCAATGCATACTGCAAATATATAAAAATAATTCTTTCCTTTTTACAAAATAACGCATATCTTTGCATCTTACAATGGTATCAAATTACGCAAGCTAAAAATCATAAAATATAAACACTAACTTAAACGAAAGAGAAAGATGAAGAGAGTAATTTTATCGCTGCTTGCCCTTGTGATGATGGGTGGTGGTGCTGCTTTTGCGCAGAACAGCCTCTCGGCAGAACTTGCCTACAAGGTGAAGAACGAGGGCTTCGCAAAGTCGAAGGTTGAGGAGATGGCACAATTTATGACCGACGATATGGGTCCCCGTTTGGCTGCATCACAGCTCAAACTGCGTGCCGAGAAGATGGTAGTTGAGTATTTGAAGGAGATGGGTCTGTCGAATCCCCGTGTCGAGTACGCATTTGACTTTACAAAGGGCGGCTGGGACAACGAGATGAACTATGTGGCAATGACTGCCCCCTATTACACTAGCTTTGCTGGTAACCCCAAAGCGTGGTCAGGCAGTACCAACGGCCTTGTTAAGGGCGAGGTAGTGCTCATCGAAGCTCAGACCGTAGCCGATTTGGATAAGTATAAGGGTAAACTCGCTGGCAAGATCGTATTGATGCCCGTGACTCAGACCTACCAGATGAACTTCAACCCCTTGGCAACACGCTTTACCGAGGAGGAGTTGGAGGTTCTGGCACAGGATCCCCGTCCCACTTCAAACAGCCGCATCCCCTCTATCAGCCGTGCAGCATCTATGGTAACGCGCGAGTTGCAGACAGCTATTACCAATATGCTCAAGGAGGAGAAGCCTGCAGCTATCATCAGCGGTGGCGGTACATTCAATGTGGCTCCCTCACGTGGCGTATCATATAAGGTGGGCGATCCCGAGCCTATTTGCGAGGTTATGCTTCCCATCGAGGATCACGGTCGTATGGCTCGTATGGTTGCCAAGGGCGAGAAGGTTGAGATGGAGCTCAACATCAAGAACACATTCACCAACAACCAGCGCATCAATAATGTAATCGCCGAGATCCCCGGTACCGACCCCAAACTCAAGAATGAGATCGTGCTTATTGGTGCTCACTTCGACTCTTGGCACGGTGGCACAGGTGGTGCCGACAATGCATCGGGCTGTATCGTTATGATGGAGGCTATGCGTATTATCAAGTCGCTCGGCATTCAGCCTAAGCGTACCATCCGCCTTGCATTGTGGGGTGGCGAGGAGCAGGGTCTCTATGGCTCACGCGGCTACGCCAACATCAACCTCTACGACTCAGCAAAGGGTAAGAAACTCGCTGGTTATGACAACTTCGCACTCTATTTGAATATGGATAACGGTTCAGGTCGCTTCCGCGGTATCTACCTCGAGGAGAACGATCAGGCTGTTCCCTTCTTCGAGGCTTGGAAGAAGCACATCGAGACTATCGGTTTCCAGACCCTCTCATTGCGCCGTACAGGTAGTACCGACCACGTAATATTCAACGGTTTGGGTCTGCCCGCATACCAGTTCATCCAGGATGAGTTGGAGTATGGTCGTACTTACCACACCGTGATGGATACCTACGAGCGTCTGTCATTGGAGGATTTGAAGGTTGACGCAGTTATCGCTGCTTGGATTGCATTGAGCGCCGCTATGGATGAGGGTCGTATCCCCACCAAGCCTGGTCTTCCCGCACCTGCAGCATCGGGTCGTGCCTTCTAATTTAGAGATTAAGAGATTTTATGGCAACTATTCGACATACCAAGGAGTTTTCGTTCGAGGCGGCACATTCGCTCGAGGGTTACGACGGTGCGTGCCGCGAGATTCACGGCCACTCGTATCGTCTCTTTGTAACCATCAAGGGTGAGCCCTCGACCGAAGAGTGCGACCCCAAGCAGGGTATGGTGATGGACTTCGGCCTGCTCAAGCGCATCGTAAATGAGCAGATTGTATCGCAGTTCGATCACGCCTTCGTGGTGCGCCGCACCGAGCAGGGACACCACCTGCGTGCTATGCTCGATGGCATCTACTCCAACATCGTGATGGTCGATTACCAGCCCACCTGCGAGAATATGCTCTCGGACTTTGCATTGCGCCTACTGGAGGCACTGCCTGACGAGGTGGAGCTCTACTCACTGCGCCTGCACGAGACTGCTTCGTCGTATGCCGAGTGGTATGCTTCGGATAACTTGTAGTTGCCCAGAGCCTATATTTTGATTTTTCGGCCACGCCGCCACATAAGTTGGGTAGAGTGGTTTGTAAACAACTTACACCGACGAGGGTGCTAACGCTTAAGGTTAGGCACCCTTGTTTGGTAGTTACCATTTTTTGTGGTGCGACACAATATGCACAACCTAATTCACCGAAAAGAGTATGAAACGCCTATTTCTGATTGACGCCTATGCGCTCGTTTTCAAATACTATTACGCCTTCTATGGCCGACCGATGCGTAACCGTCACGGGATGAACACCTCGGTGCTCTATGGCTTTACCAAGTTCCTGCGCGACATTCAGAAACGCGAGAAACCCGATCTGCTGGGCGTTGCACTCGACCCTAAGGGTGGTTGCTTCCGACGCGACCTCTACCCCGAGTATAAGGCCACCCGCCCCGAGACCCCCGAGGATATTATCGCCTCGGTGCCCTACTTGCGTCGTCTGTTGCAGGCTATGCGCATACCCATCTACGAGATCGAAGGCTACGAGGCCGACGATGTAATCGGTACTTTGGCTCACAAGGCCTCGGCCGAGGGCTACGATGTGTATATGGTTACGCCCGACAAGGACTACGGTCAGTTGGTGGGCCCCAACCGCCACCTCTATAAGCAGAAAGGCGACGACATCGAGATTGTGCGCGAGCAGGATATTTGCACCAAGTATAACATTCCACAGCCCGTTCTGGTGCGCGACATTTTGGCTATCTGGGGCGACTCGTCGGATAATATCCCCGGCGTTCCGGGCATTGGCGAGAAGGGTGCCTGCAAGTTGGTGGGCGAGTGGGGCGAGTGCGAAAACATTCTGGCCAATGTGCAGAACATCAAGGGTAAGCAGGGCGAGAAGATTGCTGCGTGGGGCGATAAGCTCCTGCTCTCGAAGCGTCTGGCTACCATCTGCACCGATGTGCCTGTGGAGTTCTCGCCCGAAGATTTGGAGATTTGCGATCCTAATATCGATGAATTGCGTGCTCTATATGCCGAGCTTGACTTCACCTCGTTCCTGCGCGATGTGCAGAACCTTACACCTCCCACCGAGTTGGGCACACCACAGCAGGCTCCGCAACGCCAACTTGCCGAGATGGCTCAGGCACGCTCGGCTGCCAAGAAGCGTGAGGCTATGGCAGGGCAGGGAGATCTGTTTGCTATGTTCGACGCCGCACCCGCCGCATCCGCTACGCCCCCTGCGCTCGAATCGGCTCCCGTGGCCATTGAGCCACAGCCCGAGGAGGAGCCCGTGCCGGCTGATATTTTGGCTACGGCAAAGAGTACACCGCATAGCTATCATCTTGTCGCTACGCTCGACGAGTTGCAGAGCCTTGTCGAGAGACTCATTCACTACGACGAGATATGTTTTGATACCGAGACCACAGGCTTCGATCACTTCAGCGATCGTATCGTAGGCCTCTCGCTTGCCGTCGAGCCGCACCAGGCGTGGTATGTGTCGTTCTCGGAGGAGAATACTCAGGCCTTTGCCGAGGCTGTGCGACCACTGTTTGAGAGTGAGCATATTGTGAAGGTGGCGCAGAACATAAAATTCGATTTGATGGTGCTCTCGCGCCTGGGGATTGAGGTGCGCGGACGCAAGATCGACACGATGATTGTCCACTATCTGCTCGATGCCGAGTCGCGCCATAATATGAACTTTATGGCCGAGCGATACCTCCGCTACTCGCCCATCGAGATTGAGACCCTCATCGGCAAGGGTGCGCGCCAGCTGACGATGGATCAGGTAAACATAGAACTCGTTAAGGAGTACGCGGCCGAGGATGCCGACATCACCCTGCAGCTAAAGCAGGTGCTGTGGCCTATGCTCTGCCAGCAGGGACTCGAGGAGCTGTACCATAAGGTTGAGGAGCCGTTGATTGATGTGTTGGCCTCGATGGAGCTTGCAGGAGTGAAGATCGACTCACAGCAGCTTGCCGACTATGCTGTCGAGCTAAATGGATTGCTTGCCGACCTTGAGGCCGAGATACGCGATATTGCGGGCGAGCCTCTGCTCAACATCAACTCTGCCCGCCAGCTTGGCGAGGTGCTCTTTGTTAAGATGCGCATCACCGATAAGCCCAAGATGACCAAGACCCGCCAGTTCTCAACAGACGAGGAGTACTTGCAGGGTTTTGCGGGTAAGCACCGCATTGTCGATTTGATTTTGCAGTACCGTGGTGTGAAGAAACTCATCTCGACCTATGTCGAGGCCCTGCCGCAACTTATTAATCCTGTAACGGGGCGCATACACACCTCGTTCAATCAAGCCGTAACGGCTACGGGTCGCCTATCATCGACTAATCCTAATCTGCAAAACATCCCCGTGCGCGATAATATGGGTCGTCGCATACGCCGAGCCTTTGTGCCTTCCGACGAGGAGCATATCCTACTTGCTGCCGACTATAGTCAGGTGGAGCTTCGCCTGATGGCTCACCTTAGTGGCGATGCCTCGCTTATTGAGGCCTTCCTGCAGGGCGAGGACATCCACACCGCTACGGCTGCCAAGCTATTCCACAAGAGCCTCTCGGAGGTAACCTCCGACGAGCGTCGCAAGGCTAAAACGGCCAACTTTGGTATTATCTATGGTATTTCGGCCTTTGGCCTGGCGCAGCGTCTCGATATACCTCGCTCTGAGGCCAAGAGCCTTATCGACGGTTACTTTGCCACTTATCCGCAGGTCAAGGAGTATATGGAGCGTGCCGTGGCCGATGCGCGCTCCAAGGGTTATGTGGAGACCGCCTTTGGTCGTCGCCGCACGCTGCGAGACATTGATTCGCGTAATGCCGTTGCTCGTGGTGTGGCCGAGCGCAATGCCATCAACGCCCCCATCCAGGGCTCGGCGGCCGATATTATGAAGCTTGCAATGATTGAGATTTTCCGTCGCTTCCGCGAGGAGGGTATTCGCTCACAGATGATTCTGCAGGTACACGACGAGGTTATTATCGATATGCTCCGTTCGGAGCAGGAGCGTGTCATCGCCATCGTGCGCGAGGCAATGGAGGGCGTGGCTGCACTGCGTGTGCCTCTTATCTCCGATACAGGCGTGGGCCACAACTGGCTCGAGGCGCACTAAAAAAGACGAATAACAACCATCGTTGTTACTTGCCTATATCGCAGCCTCCCTTTTCCAAAGGGAGGTTTGGAGGGAATGTCAATATAGTTGCCCAACGGGCACAAAAAAAGAGCAGAACTTGTGTCTGCTCTTTTTTGTGCCCAGGATAGGACTCGAACCTACATGCCGTGAAGCACTCGCACCTGAAACGAGCGTGTCTACCATTTCACCACCTGGGCATCGTTTCGGATGACAAAGGTACTACTTTTTTTTATTTCGCAATACTTTTCTCAAACTTTTTTTTCTGAATACCACTCTGCGCCCCTTATGGGGTTGTAAGTATGCCTCTGATGGGAGCCTACTCCTCCTGGAAGAACTTGTAGTGGAACAATAACAGATAGACCACCGCTACTGATATATAAGCATCGGCCAGGTTGAATATCGCGCCAAAGAAGTAGTTGTTGTGATCAACCAGGAACGATAGCCAGTTGGGTACGCCATTCCACTGGAAGAGCGGGAAGTAGAACATATCGACCACCTTACCCATCAGGAATGTGCTGTAACCCTCGCCAAGCGTAGCCACCGTGAGCGGTGTCGAGGCGGTGAAGATCATTCCGTAGAACATCGAGTCGATGAGATTACCCACCGCGCCAGCCAAGATAAGGGCCAAGCCTACGATCACACCACGCGGCGCCTTGCGCTCGGGGCGGTTAAGGTAGTGGATATAATATCCCAAAAATCCGATCATCACCACGCGGAAGAGGCTGAGCAGGAGCTTGCCCCAGTCGATAGCTCCTGAGGTGTTGATCTGCATACCGAATGCTGCGCCGTTGTTCTCCACGAAGTGAAGGTGAAACCACGGCAAAATCTCGATGCTCTGGTCGAGAGTCATCGTTGTCTTGATCCATATCTTGAGGATTTGATCCAGCACCACAAGTACGGCAACGAGAATAGTTATGTTCTTTAGTTTCATCAGTCGTTATTTTGTTGCAAATATACGAAAAAAGCACAAAATCAAAAGTCGTCGCGCGAATATTGCGCAAAATGCCCTATACACTGATTCGCTCCTCGCTCAATGGTGTGCCGCGTTTTTGTAATTTATCCCTCGGCGAGATAGAGTTGGTAATAAAATCGTAATAGCACAAACTATATGATAGAGTGGGGTCGTAAGGTGCAAATGTATATCACGAACGGATAGGCGCGCATTCTGTAAAGATAATATTTCTTGTTCTATTTGCAAAATCTACGGCAATCTTTTGAGGGGTTGTAGCCACAGAAGAGAGTATTTTGCTGTAAAAATAGGGCTTTTGAGAGCCCTTATATATAATAAATATAGGTATAAATGCCATTTTTAAGAAATTTGCAAAAAATATAGAAAAAATACTTGAAAAAGTTTGCAGGTGTAAAAATTATGCCTACCTTTGCATCCGCAATCAGGAAATAAGTTCTTACAAAACGAAGCAAAAGGTTGCGAATCGAAAGATTTAAAACCGCTTCGAAAAATAAAACTTAAAAAAAAGTTTGCAAAAAGTTCTTGAAAAATTTGGTGGTTAAAAAAAAAGGTTTTACCTTTGCAACCGCTTTCCGCTTCAAAAGTGGAGTGGATTTTTTCAAACGGTTCTTTGATTTACTGGTTATATAATTGAGAGAAAATGTAGTATTTTATCTGTCAATTCCTTTAAAGGAAGAGAAGTAGTCAGGACTCTAACGATACATTATAATTTTTTACAATGGAGAGTTTGATCCTGGCTCAGGATGAACGCTAGCGGCAGGCCTAACACATGCAAGTCGAGGGGCAGCGGGAATGAAGCTTGCTTCATTTGCCGGCGACCGGCGCACGGGTGCGTAACG
>JAZONC010000031.1:0-95541 GCA_045654285.1 Alistipes sp.
CGATTTTGTCAATTCAAAAATTATTCGTAAATTTGTCGTAAGCAACTGTAGTTCTGAAGTTTGTATGGCAAAAGTCGGACTCGAAAACGACACCTTGAAACAACCCAAGTGTCCCTCGAATTGGGAGTATAGTACTGGGCAGAGGTAAGTGCTTGATATACAGAGTAGAGAGCAGATGGACAGACTCTCGTTTTCCGCTCACGAAACGAAGGAGACAGCTATCAACTGTCTTTTTTCGTTTTGCATTATCGGCAATGATGACTCAACCGAGCGACCCCAATACTCCCCTTCCAGGGGTCGGGGGGGTGTAAATATAATTCGCGAGAAACCACACACGCGAAGCGTGGGTGCGAGTCTCGTTTTCCGCTCCAGGAAAAAGGCAGTCTGTTGACTGCCTTTTTGCGTTAATTGTGCTCCGCCGGCAAGATTTCGTACAGTTGTGTCGGCAACAAGTACTATTATCAGATTGCCGAGATTAAGCGTTGCCTCAAAGCTCACCTTATCAAGAGCCGTGAGGAGTTGCTCGGCGACCTTATGCAAAACGGCGTCTATACCCCTCGAAAGAGGAGATATTAGAAGCACCAAGCCCGCCTGACCATTTGTGCTGGGCGGGCTATTTTTTGTAAATCATTATCTATCGAATTGAAATAACTGCTAACTTTGCATATAAAACATAAGAAAGGTGGAAATGAAATTTGTTGTTCAAAAAAAGGAAGTTGCAAGCGACAAAGATTTACTTATGGATTTAGAGGCTATTATCAAGCGACTAAATTCTCATACTATAACGATTAAGGAGTATGACCAACATAGTAGTCATAGTAGTTCAACCATAATTAGACGATTTGGCTCTTGGAATGCAGCCCTTAAACTTGTTGGAATGTCGCCAAGCAATACATTTCACACTAATGTAGAGTTACTAGAAAATATTCGCGATGCTTGGTTAATTAAAGGAAAACAGCCAACCCGAAGAGATATGGATAATCATTCAATATCTAAGATTTCTTCTGGCTCATATTTACGAAGATTTGGCAGTTGGTACAACGCCCTAGATGCTTTTGTCCTCTATATGTCAAATGACGAATCAGATATCAAACCAAATGCGGAAATACATAACGAAGATATTAAACACTCAACGAAAAGGGAACCAAGCGCACGATTGAAAGTGCAAGTACTAATGCGTGATGGCAATAGATGTAGGTTATGCGGAGTGGAGTGTAATGACGGTTTACACAATATTCATTTCGATCATATTATCCCGTGGTCGAAAGGGGGAGAAACTGTATTGGAAAACTTACAAGTATTATGCAGTGATTGCAATTTAGCAAAAGGTAATATTGAATAGGGTAAACCATTAAAAACTATTGATAATCTTTCCTCCCCATAGACATAATTTGTAAGTTAAAATAATTTTATTACCTTTGCATAAGTAATTACAGCACAGGAATTTAAGGAGGATAGTGGACGGCATTTACCGTACTATAAAAGCGGTCGAAACTGTTACTTCGGAACTCAAAAGTAAACCTAAAAAATCGCAAGATTTTCAGCCCCAAAATGATGGGCGAACACAGGTTAAACTCTCGTTTTCCGCTCCAGGAAAAAGGCAGTCTATTGACTGCCTTTTTGCGTTAATTGTGCTCCGCTCGGAGGATCGACTCCCAAACTCCCCTTTCAGTGACTGGGAGAGGGTAAAAATATATGTGCACTCTATCTCCGACAATTTTACTATCTTTGTCGAAACCTACTATCATCGTGAGGCGATTATTATCATTACTGCCGTTATCAACAACGGCTTGTAATCCTCACGGCCAACCGCAGCGACGGGAATATAGGCAAAACAACCCTGCAATAAGTGTTAAACAACTAAACAAGATGCGTTATGACAAGTAAGATAACCACCCGAGTAGCCACGCGCGACGATGCCGCGATGATTGCGCAAGTGGTAGCTATGGCCATTGGCGACGAGCACACCCTGCGGGATTATTGCGGAGAGGATTATCTTAACATACTGACAGAAATTGCACGCGCCGACGAGACTCAATATAGCTGGCGCTACGCCATCGTTGCCGAGGTCGAGGGCGTGGTAGCGGATGCCATTGTGGGTTACGATGGGGCACAACTCGGCGAGCTACGCGAGGGCACTTTTTCAATTATTCGCTCACATATAGGCCGTGTGCCAACCATCCCGAATGAGACCGAGGCTGGTGAATACTATCTTGATTCGGTGGGAGTTATGCCTGAATTCCGTAGGCGGGGCGTGGGCGGTAAGCTCATCGATTCGTTTTGCGAGAGGGCGTTCACACAGGGACATCAGCGCGTAGGCCTCATAGTAGATTGCAACAACCCGAAGGCCGAGCAACTATACACCTCGCACGGCTTCGAACGCATCGGCACGCGCATCTTCTTTGGGCATAAGATGTGGCACCTGGTTGCAACACCCGAAACGGCAACGCGACAGAAACCTCAATTGTGAAATCATTATTAATCATAATAGTTTACCTGACCGAGGTCTAAGTCAAGAAAGAGCGTAACAAAATTAAATTTATTAGTTATTTCTCGTTTTGAGGTCTGAAATGCGTGCCACTTTAGGCGTAAATTTAGACGTAAAAAATTAAAAACCCCTCTACAAGTGCTTGTAGAAGGGTTTTTTGAGGTCCGAAGCGGATTCGAACCGCTGTAGACGGTTTTGCAGACCGGTGACTAAGCCACTCATCCATCGGACCATTATGTTTTCAAAGGCGAGGTGCACGGGGCATCCCCATCCTTTTCGAGGTGCAAATATACAAAAAAATCTAATTACGCCAAAACTTTGATGCAAGTTTCGTGCTTTTTCTGCATTTTTTACTAACTTTACCTCTCGTAAAACCTCATTTACGCACTATTTATGTCGTCGATGCCGATAAAAGCAATAGCCCTCACGTTTGTTCCCCGCTTGGGAACACGCGCGGCAGTGCATCTATTGGAGTCGTTCGGCTCGGCCGAGGCCATCTATGCCACTTCGGTAGAAGATCTCATCTCTCAGGCTGAGTTACGCGAAGATGTAGCACGCTCGATTGTCGCCCACGCAGGTATGCGTGAGGCAGAACGCGAGGCAGAGTATTGCCTACGGCACGGCATTCAAATCTTAGCATCGACCGACGACACATACCCTACCCTACTACGCGAGACCGACGATTACCCACCAGTGCTATATGTGCGAGGCAATGTCGACGCTCTGCATAGACGATGTGTAGCCTTTGTCGGCACGCGTAAAATTTCGTCTTATGGTCAGCGTATGTGCAACGAGCTCGTGCAGGGTCTTGCCGAGGCTGTGCCTGATGCCGTAGTGGTGAGTGGCTTGGCCTACGGAGTTGATAGTGCCTGCCATCGTGCCGCACTCCAAGCAGGACTTACGACAGTAGGTGTGGTAGCAAATCCCCTGCCTGGCATAACGCCCACGGCTCATCAGCACCTGGCCGATGATATGATTGCTAATGGAGGCGCCATCGTAACAGAGTTATCATCTCAAACCAAGCAGAACGGCCGTTTTTACATCCCCCGCAACCGCATCATAGCCGCCCTTGCCGCTGGCACCGTGGTAGTGGAGTCGCCCGAGTCGGGAGGCTCGCTCTCAACGGCAGCCTTTGCCGATGGTTACAACCGCACCCTGCTGGCACTGCCTGGCCGTGCGACCGACCTTAATTCGCGAGGATGTAACCTTCTGATCCGCAACCGCAAGGCACAAGCCATACTCTCGGGCGAGGATATTGCGCGAGAACTGATGTGGGATATGGGATTAGACCATATCAACACTCCCACCAAGGAGCCCCTGCCATTGACTGACGATGAAAGCCGCCTGCTTGCCCTGTTCGACAACGAGCCAGCGACGATCGACGCCCTGCTTATCCGCAGTGGACTTAGCGCAGGCGAACTATCTTTACTGCTTATGAACCTCGAACTCTCGGGCGCCATTCGTCAGCTCCCGGGCAAACAATACGAAAAACTGATATAACGAAACACAACAACCGTTTCGAGAACTTTAGACCTACACTATGCAACTAATTGATACACACTCTCATCTCTACGCCGAGGAGTTCGATGCAGACCGCTCGGAGGCTATCGCCCGAGCCCGCGATGGAGGAGTTAGCACACTCCTTCTGCCCGCCATCGACAGCGAGAGTCACGAGCGTATGTTCTCGCTTGCCCTCGCCCATTCGGATGTGTGTCATCCGATGATGGGATTACACCCTACCTCGATAAACGACAACCCACATTGGCGTGAGGAGCTATCAGCGGTGGAACACTACCTCAATTCGCCACCACAAGGGATTGAGTTCTGCGCCGTAGGTGAGATTGGATTGGACTACTATTGGAGTAAGGATTTTGTTGCCGAGCAACGCGAGGCCTTCATAACTCAGTGTCGTTGGGCCGCCGAGCGCGACCTGCCCGTAGCCATTCACACACGCGCAGCGTGGGATGATATGAGTGAGATTTTAGAGAGCGAGTGTGAGCGAGCTCGCAAGCAGGGACAACATCTTCGAGGTGTTCTGCACGCCTACTCCGAGGATGCCGCGACATACCGCCGCCTGAAAGAGTATGGCGACTGGCTCTTTGGCATAGGCGGCGTGGTAACCTACAAGAAGAGCATCGTGGCCGAGGCCGTAGCCGAGATGTCGCTCGAGGATATAATCCTCGAAACCGACTGCCCCTACCTAACACCCGTACCCTATCGTGGCCGCCGCAACGAGTCGGCCTATGTATATTATGTATGCCAGAAGATAGCGCAAATAAAAGGGCTGAGCGAAGAGGAGGTCGCCCAAGCGACAACAGCGAACGTAAGAAGAATGTTTTTAGAGTAATAACACTATATATATAAGGTAAGATGGAACAAATTATCCGCAAAACGGAGGATGCACGCGCATCGATACTTATAATTTATACGGGAGGTACCATCGGTATGAAACCCGACGAGGCAACTGGCGCTCTGGTGCCGTTCGACTTCAGCGGCATCTACGACGAGTTCCCGTCGTTGCGTCGACTAAATGTCGATATAGCCGTTCACACGATGCCCAAACTCATCGACTCGTCGAATGTGCGCCCATCAGACTGGTGCGCCATAGCCGAGGTTATCCGTAGCCGTTACGAGTCTTACGATGGTTTTGTGATTCTGCACGGCACCGACACTATGTCGTACACCGCCTCGGCGCTGAGCTTTATGCTGGAGAATCTTGCTAAGCCTGTGGTATTTACAGGTAGTCAGATCCCCATCGGACTACTGCGCACCGACGGCCGCGAGAACCTCATCACCGCCATCGAAGTTGCCGCCGCCAAAATTGGCGATGAGCCAGCCGTACCCGAGGTGTCGTTACTCTTCCACAGCCGCCTCTGCCGAGGCAACCGCACACGCAAGAGTAGTGCCGAGGAGTTGGATGCATTCTCATCGCCCAACTACCCCTCACTGGCCGAGGTGGGAGTGAAAATCGCCTACAACACAGCCGCCATTGCTCGTCCAACGCACACTAATGAGCCCCTACGCATAGCCACGATGCTGAGCGAGGGAGTGGCCATAATAAAACTATTCCCTGGCATTGGCGAATACACGCTACGCGCCATCCTCTCGGTTAAGGGTCTGCGTGGCGTAGTGCTCGAGACCTACGGCGCAGGTAACGCACCCACGGCCGAGTGGTTCCTCAATCTGATGCGCGAGACAGTCGAGCGTGGCGTAATGGTGCTCAATGTAACACAGTGCGACAACGGCAAGGTAGAGATGCAGCTCTACGAGACTGGTCAGCGCCTGCGCTCGGTGGGTGTAATCTCGGCATACGATATGACTACCGAAGCCGCCATCACCAAATTGATGTATGTTTTGGGCAAAAATCTCGATTTGGAACAGAGTATTGACCTAATGAGAAAGCCAATTCGAGGAGAATTTACATTGTAGGGACTTGCATATAAAAAAAATAATTCTTATATTTCGCACTGTAAACTCTACCAAAACTGCTTTAACCACCCCCAAGAGGGAGGTCTATTGTGGCGCAACGCGCTAATAAACAGGCCATTGCAGTATTATGATAGCTTTACGCGTAGCAAGTATGCCAATAGGTGTACTAATGCTCGAAATGGCTATCTGTGGGGCTTGCCGGCAGAAAAAAGTGATTTTTTTTGTAAGAAATTTTAACGACATAAAACTATAAACAAAAAGTAACAAAACACTAATTAAAATTTATTAAAACAGTTATGAAAAAAAATCTTATGTTTTTGGCAGTTGCCGTTCTTGGCACTGTAAGCGCCTTCGCACAGGGTGCTGAGACTGAGCTCGCAGGTGAGACAATGCACCAGGTTTTGATGCAGAAGTTCCTCGAGGGTGGTTGGGGCTGGATGATGCCCGTATTGGTTTGCTTGGTAATCGGTTTGTCAGTCGCTATCGAGCGTATGCTTTTCTTGGCATTCTCTAACATCAACACTAAGAAGTTCATCGCTAAGTTCGAGGAGACTTTGAACAACAACGGCGTTGAGGCTGCTAAGGACCTTTGCCGCAACACTCGCGGTCCCGTTGCTTCTATCTACTACCAGGGGCTCGATCGTATGGATCAGGGTATGGACGCTGTAGAGAAGGCAGTTGTTTCTTACGGTTCAGTTCAGACTGGCCAGTTGGAGTCAGGTCTTTCTTGGATTGGTTTGTTCATCGCACTTTCTCCTATGTTGGGTTTCATGGGTACCGTTGTTGGTATGATCGGTGCGTTCGACCAGATTCAGGCTGCTGGTGATATCTCTCCTACTATCGTAGCAGGTGGTATTAAGGTTGCGTTGTTGACTACTTTGATGGGTCTTATCGCTGCGGTTGTTCTCCAGTTGTTCTACAACTATGTTGTAACTAAGATCGACGCTTTGGTTAACACAATGGAGGATGCTTCAATCACTTTGGTTGACATCATGACTGCATACTCTAAGAAATAATTAAGACCTTAAAAAAGTAAATTAACAATGGGAAAATTGATTAAATATCTGTCACCCATCCTTATTGCAATCTGCGTTGCTATGGTTGCTTGGTGTGTAGCTACTACACCCGAGGTTGCAACTGTAGAGAACGCTACAGCAGTAGGTACTATGCTCATGTGGGGCTACGGTATCGCTGCAGTAGCAATCGTGATCGCAGTATTTGCCGCAATTTGGGATTTGATCCAGAAGCCTACTGGTATCAAGGGTACTATTTTTGCAGGTGTAGGTATCATTGCAATCATCGCAGGTGCTTACTTTATCGCTAACGGTCACGATTTCCAGATCTTGGATATCGGTAACCAGACTTACTTCGAGCGTGGTGATACTGTAATCGCTGATGCAAGTATCTTGGTTGCATACGTAGCAGCTGGTGGTGCTATCATCTCTGCTATCTACTCAGCAATTTCTGACGCATTAAAATAAGGAGGTAGTATAATGGGAAATAGAAAAACACCGGAAGTTCGCGCCGACTCTCAGGCCGATATCGCTTTCTTGTTGCTTATATTCTTCCTCGTTGCTACTACAATGAACTCTGACAAGGGTCTGTCACGCGTGCTTCCGCCGCTGCCACCCGAGGATGTTAAGGTTGAGGATCAGAAGATCAAGGACCGTAACGTATTGTTGGTATTCGTTAATGCAGCAGGTCAGATTATGGCCGGTGACGAGTCAATGGATATTCGCGGCTTGAAGGAGAAGGCTAAGGAGTTCATCGTGAACGCAGCCGATGATGAGAATCTCCCCGAGAAGAAGGATACCGAGATCGAGTTGGAGGATGGCTCAAAGTGGACATACCCCGTAAGCGAGGGTGTAATCTCACTCCAGACCACTCGTGATACCAACTACGAGGTTTACATTATGGTTCAGAACGAGTTGGCTCGTGCCTTCAATGAGGTGCGCGACGATGTAGCAATGAATAAGTTCGGTAGCATTTTCGAGGAGCTCAACGAGGATCAGCGTAACGCTGTTACCAAGGCTGTACCTTTGAAGATCTCTGAGGCTGAGCCTCGTCAGGGTGCAAAGAAGTAACGTATAACAAAGATAAAAGAAGAAAAGTTATGGCAGTAATGAAAAAATCGGGCGACAAGAAAGAGGTCCCCGCAATCTCAACCGCTTCGCTTCCCGACGTTATCTTTATGATCTTGTTCTTCTTCATGGTGTCAACCACCATGCGTGAGCAGGAGGTTATGGTACGTTACAAGTTGCCCCAGGCAACAGAGGTTGCAAAGTTGGAGAAGAAGAGTTTGGTTAGTACTATCAATATTGGTGTTCCCGCATCACATATGCAGGCTCAGTATGGTACTGCTCCCCGAATTCAGTTGAATGATTCGTTCCGTTCGGCACGAGATATTGGTGACTTCATCAGTGCAGAGCGTGATCAGCTCAACGAGGCTGACCGTTCACAGATGACTATCAGCATCAAGGCTGACCAGTACACCAAGATGGGTATTATCACCGACGTTAAGCAGGAGCTTCGTCGTGCTAACGCTCTTAAGATCTCTTACGCCGCTCTCGAGGGCGAGGGTTATTAGTAGAATACACTAATAATAGTATAGAGCAGAGAGGATGTCCTTTAGGGACATCCTCTTTCTTTGTATATGTATGTAAACATAACACTATATATCTGACGAAAAACAAAAAGAGTATGCAGAAATCACGAATTTAGGTATAAATGTGATTAATTCAGTATTATTTCTTATTATTTCAGTATTTCATTGTATTTATTCGGTATTTTTAACTACCTTTGATAAATCCTAATCTTTAAGGGATAAAATCTTTTAAAATAAACATTATGAAATCAAATTCATCGGGGAGTCATCCCAAAATCGTGAGGTATGTAGAAAACAATTTGGCGGGAATACATCTGCTCAAACTATCGCGTTGCGCGGTGGGTTATGTGGTTAAGGGCTCGCAATACATCTACTATGGCGACGAGCGTTACACCATCAACCAGGGCGACATATATTATATGGGAGCTGGTAACCACTATGTCGAGGAGGTCGCAGGCGACAACCGAGCATTCGAGCAAATTGTTTGTTACTACACTCCCGAGCAGTTGCAGCGCATATTGCTCAATCTGAATATGGGGTTCTCGATCAACATTACCAATTCACATCAATGCGAGCAGTGTCGCAAATTCAATCACACCACACAGCCCGCATCAGATATGATACAAAGCTTCTTTGCTCACACATCAATATACCTACAACACGAGTCGATGGTTCACGACGCTGCAGCCGAGAACATAAAGATGACCGAACTCATCTACCTGATAGTATCTCAGGATAACGCGTGTCTAAAGAGTAAGGTTCTGAATAATGTCGATACGGCACGTGATAATTTCGAGCAGGTAATATATGCTCACATCTTCACCGATATAAGCATCGAGAAACTTGCAGAGAAGTGCAACCGATCGCTCACATCGTTCAAGAAGGAGTTCCGCCGCCATTTCTTTATGCCTCCGCATCGTTGGTTTATCAAGCAGAGACTGATGCAATCGCGTCTGCTACTCATATCAACATCAAAGTCAATCTCAGAAATTGGTATCGAATGTACATTCCCCAACACATCGCACTTTATAAAACTTTTCAAAAAGCAATATGGCTCAACGCCCGCAATCTATCGCAATACACATCGTAATAACTTGACTAACAATGTATCTTACGCACAGATAAACTCATTAGAGAGTGAAAATGAGACAACAGCTATAGAGAGCATCGCATTATAGCAGGTTAATTATTTAATATTTTTAATAATACAACTACAATATAGAGTTAAATTTGAATAAAAAGCGACGATTAACTTTGATATAAGAAAAAATATAGGTATCTTTGTCGAAGCAAAGTGGGGAAACCCACATTCTCATTAACCTAACTAACCTAACACGGTGGTAATATGCTGTGAAGCTCATTACCACTTTTTTTTTGTGTCTATAATTAATAGGTACAAAGTTTAGAATGGATAGCCTACACCAAAGTTAAGCGCTGTATTCTTCCAGCGCAGGTTGTGTATCCATCGCTCACCCTCGGGACGGTTGGGATTATGTAGCTGAACACCCCAGTCCAGACGCAGGATCACAAACTTAATATCGACACGCAGGCCAAGACCTGTATTCATACCGAGCTGCTTATAGAAAGTATCAAGATGGAATACACCATCCTCGGGCACCTGTGCACGCTTGCCACCTAAGTACCACACATTACCCACATCGAGGAATGTAGCTCCGTGGAACATACCCCACACGGGGAAGCGGAACTCGAGGTTAGCCTCTAAACGCATATCACCCATCTGCACAGGATATGGAGTATTCTGCTCGGGGGTATTTCCTGGGCCCAGGGTACGGGGCGACCAGCCGCGCATACTATTACTACCACCTACATAGAACAGACGATCGAAAGGCAAAGCGGTAGAGTTACCATAAGGCACTCCCACTCCAGCGAAGATACGACCAGCGATAGCGCTCTTCTCGCCAAGCACAATCTTGCGGCTTAGGCTAATATCGCCACGCACATACTGCGAGTAACGCACTCCGAGAATGTTGTAATACCCCTCGGGGGTCTTCTTCGAGAAAGCACTCTCGACCAGACTCAGCAGATTACCCGATGACTCAAAGTTGGCGTGCATAAGTGTAGCATTTCCACCTATGTTCTTACCTTGATTATTATAGGTGTACGAAGCCGAAAGACCTACGATAGCCTGTGTCATATAACTCTGACGCAGATACTCGTTCTGAAGCGAAGTAAAGAAGTCCTGATCGATATATCCCACGTGGATCCAATTAAGGTCGATGGGGCGCAACTGGTAGCTATAACGGCCATTCATACTGCGCCACGAGTAGGTCCAAGTAGCACGCGTTAGGTCGCGTCGATAGTATGGTCGATCCTGATAGTTGAACGAGAGCTCAACCTTTGTTCGAGGCATATTAATATTGCGTGTCGAAAGATTGAATGGCAATATAAAGCGTGGGAATGACAATCCAGCTGTAAGTCCCACCTCGTTTGCACGACGGCGCGAGGTGTGTGGCGCCTTCATATACTCATATCCAAAGGTAATAGATGTATTTAGCGTCTCCACGCCACGGAAAATGTTACGATTCTGATAACCCACCGTAGCACTCAAGCCGTAGAAGCTCGATGTTGTACTACCCTCCACCTCGACATTAAAGCCCTGCTTTAGCGTTGGCGATGCAAGGATATAACAACGCAGGTATCCCTCCTCGATGTCATCGAACTTCGAGGGAGTGTAAGCCTCGCGTGAATCGCCAGCATAATGTAGCACGAGCGTATCATCCTGACCTCGAGGCACCTCCTCGAAGACGATGCGGGCACTCTTGAAGTAGCCGAGAGACATAATCTCATTATAGGTGCGACTCACCTCCGACGCGCTATAAGTGGTATTAGGCGACATCGGGATAGCCGTATGCAACACCGCGGGGCGTATTCTCGACTTTGCCGAACTTGAGATTATGTTGAGTCCCTTATAATAAGTTGTATCCTGCATTACACGGGCACGCTCCTCACTATCGACCGCAGGGTCGTAGTCTGGCATCACATTTATCTCTGTTACGCGATAAACACGGTTGTTGGCCTCGATGGCCGAGCCTCGCTCGTCGTAACCTGTGATGTTACGCTTGACAATCATACGAATACCTACCCTACGATCACCACCGAGCGTATCGACACGATACTCTATGTTATTTACCGAGAAGTTGTAATATCCTCTGTCGTTCAGATAAGAGGCTATACGCTCACGCTCACGGTCGAGAGCCGTGATGTCGAAAACCTCACCCACGCGAATGAGCGACTGTGCCGTGTCAGCCTCGATAATGGGTGCCAACTGCTTATCGCGAAAGTCGTACGAAAGACTCTTGATGTGATATGGCTCTCCCTGATGAGTGCGATAGGTTACAATTGCTCGCTTATTGCGACGCACGGTATCTACCTCAAAATCAACCGTCGAGGAGTAGTATCCGCGCGAGTTCATATATGTCTTCAGATTCTGCGCACTGCGTAGCGTGAGTGTAGGCTCAAACAACACGGGCTCCTCGCCCACCTTACGCTTGAGATTGTTCCACCAATTATCCTTCTCGGGATTGGCCAGATTGTAGGCCCAGACATAGAAGTTAGTACCCAAGAAGTGCTTATTGGGGGTCTGGCGCACATACTGCTCAAGCTCTAGCGAGGTTATACGCTCGCTCTTAGGCACCGAGTGATCGTCTTCAATCTTAACCTTCTGCAATAGATACTCGCCCTGCGAGAGACGACGCGTAACGCTACACGCCGAGCACAACAAGCCCAGCACGCATACGATCATTAGCATCTTAAAAGTTCTCATCGTAAAAGTATCTATTACAAACGGCGCTACCCTGCCAATAGCAAAGGCACACACCACTCCAAATTAATGTTCAAAAATAGTAATATTTCGCGCCACAAACAAATAAATCTCACATCTGCACACTTTTCCTGCGCCACAAAGGGCGAATATCACCATTTCTTTTCCGCGAGTTGGCAATTTTTACTAATTTTACGCTCGTAAAACTACTCTGTATGAAAGAAAAATTTTTGATGGCGGGCCCCGTTGCCCTGCATATTGCCGATTCGGGCAAGGGTGATAAGTGTGTTGTGCTGTTGCACGGATATTTGGAGTCGATGTATGTTTGGGACGACTTTGTACCCCTGCTTACCCCCAGCGTTCGTGTCATTACGGTCGATATACCCGGCCACGGCATCTCGCAGGTGCTGGGCGAGGTGCACACTATGGAGATGATTGCCGACATTCTGCGCGATATGCTCGATGCGCTGGGTATCGAGAAGTGTACGATGGTAGGCCACTCGATGGGTGGATACATCTCGCTCGCCTTCTGTGCTCGCCACGCCGAGCGTTTGGATGGATTGGTATTGCTTAGCTCTTCGCCCAACCCCGACACCGACCTTAAGAAGGAGAACCGCCGTCGCGAGATAGACCTCGTGCGCGCAGGCAAGAAGGATGCATTGGCGCGCGTAGCCCCCGAGGCGGGCTTTGCCGAGCAGAATCGCCGCCGCCTGAAGGCTTATATCGACGATCTTGTCGAGCAGGTGCATATAACTGAGGATGATGGTATTGTAGCGTTACTAGGCGGTATGATGGAGCGCGTAGATCAGAACCAAATGCTCAACGAGTGCAATGTGCGTCAGCTCTTTATTATGGGTCGCCACGACGGATATATCCCTATTGAAGCGGCCGAGCAGATCATCGCTCACAACCCGCAGGCCGAAGTTGCGTGGCTCGAAAACTCGGGACATATGGGCTTTATCGAAGAACCCACGGCTTGCGCCGAGGCACTTCTACGCTTTGTCGAGGCCAAATAGGCTAAACAAGCGATAATATTTCCGAAAAAAACGCGAGGAAGGTTGCTGTTTCGTTTTTTTTAACTATCTTTGCACACCCTTATTGTGAGGGGATAAAAACTAAAAAGTAAAAAACAATGAGAGTTTGCGAGATTACAGGTAAAACTGCTGTAGTGGGTAACAATGTTTCTCACTCAAACCGCAAGACTAAGCGCAAGTTCAACACTAACTTGAAGACAAAGCGTTTCTGGTCTGAGGAGGAGGGTCGCTGGTTTACTTTGAAGGTAACCACCGCCGGTATGAAAACAATTAACAAGAAGGGCTTGGCTGCCGCTCTGAAGGAGGCCGTTGCACCTAAGAAGGTTTACTAAAATTTATTAAGGACAAATGGCAAAGAAAGGTAACAGAGTTCAGGTGATCCTTGAGTGCACCGAGCAGAAGGAGTCAGGCGTTGCAGGTATGTCACGCTACATCACCACCAAGAACAAGAAGAACACACCCGATCGTTTGGAGCGTAAGAAGTACAATCCTTACTTGAAGAAGGTAACAGTACATCGTGAAATTAAGTAATTTTTGTGTAAGTTATGGCAAAGAAAGTAGTTGCAACCCTTAAGACGGGTACCAACAAGAAGTACACCAAGTGCATCAAGATGGTGAAATCAGAGAAGACCGGTGCTTACATCTTCAAGACTCAGAACATTCTTGAGGAGGCTGACATCAAGGCTTACTTCGCTGAGAAATAATTTTTGCATTAGACCTCTGGTTTAATACAAAAAAGGCGCTTCCATTCGGGAGCGCCTTTTTTTGTGTAAGATTTTCATTAGTTTGAGGGAGAACCAACCTCAATGCGGCCATCCCCCATTACTACTCCCCATTTACTATCGGCTTCATATGCTACTTCTGCTTCCGAAGTGGGAACATAGACTTTAAAGCCTTCATTCTCATACGGGAATGGATAGGTGTTTTCGGCTCCATCAGAATCTAAAAGCAGAGGCTCTAATGAAAGAGAATATACCGTTTTTAAGTTAGTGCAACCATTAAACACGCCTGCTCCTAAACCTCTTGCCGTTCCTTCAATAGGAACTCCTACTCCATCTATGTCGTCTCCACTTCCCACAAATGAATCATCAGCTTCACTATTGCCTCCCAAACTTGCAGGTAATATTATACTTTCAAGACTTGTACAACCGTTGAATGTGTAATTCCATATAAACCTCAGTTTTGACCCCTCTGCAAAAATTACCTCTTTAAGCGAGGTACAATTCTCGAATACGCCCTCCTCTATCTCTTCGATATTGGCAGGAATCGTAATACTTTCCAAAGCTGTACAACCTGAAAATACACTATGATTTAACTCAACTATACTCTCACCCAAAGAAACCTCCGTCAATGAGGTACAGCCACTAAAAGTTGAATGTAGAGAACCTTCCACACTATCAGGAATAGTAACACTTTCCAAAGATGTACAACCCGCAAATGTTGCCGTTCCCATTCGCTTTAAGTTATCGGGCAAATCAACACTTTGCAAAGAAGCACAACCCATAAAAGCTAAATCTCCTATTATATTAACACTTTCAGGAATTTCAATGCTTTCTAATGAGGTACACATACCAAACGCACCCATACCAATAGTCTCCAATGACCCGGGTAGCTCCACGCTTGTAAGATTTGTACAGAATGCCAATGCCGCCATATCAATCGAAGTAACACCCTCGGGGATCTCGATACTCTTTATCATTTCACGATAAACAAGATTATCACCGCTAGGCTCCAAAGTATCAAGATTAATATCAATAGGTAAGAAATTTGCCACACTAAATGACATTGTCTCATCCATTTCTATCACCAAAGGATACTCATTACCGTCGGCGTCATAACACAAAATTTCATTAACAGGAGCAATATCATTAAGGCACAATGGAACCATTGGCTGTATGAAATTACGATCAAATGAAATACCAGGCTCCGCACTATCCAGAGTCTTACTTTTTAGATAGATTTTATCTTCATCATCAACAACAGCAATTGTAAAGCCATCCTCGAAGATCTGCGGAGGCACAACAAACCAAAACGATGTAGCATTCTGCGCCGTATCACCAACCAACACACCTTCATCGGGGCAAGTGAGCGTAATCGAGGTATTAGCCTCTCCTCCCTCTACCCACTCGTATGTAGGCACTCCATTTTCATCAAACTCGACCAGCGCATTACCAGAGAGTTGTTCGCCGTTATTACCCTTTAGTATAATAGACTGTACATTGATACCTTCTCCGTACAACTTCAACTCCAGATATGCGCCAACATTTTTAAAACAGAGTTTGCCTTCATCAAACTGAGCCACCATAGTATTTGCACCCTTACCGAAAGAGTTCTCTAAATAGGTCTGCACAGCGGGTAAGGTAAGGCTTATCTTATCATCCTGCACACTGTTAGCACTGTCATAGGGATAAATGGCATAGACATCGTAAGTCGATGCACCACTCTCGACGGGAACAAATTCCCCACTCTCGGCAGAATACTTATACTGCAAATTCCCCACACCATCAAGCACAGAGACTACATCCTCGTCATCCCAAACAATAGAGAGACCTTCGATATGAGCTCTGGTTTGATTATTCTCGATAGTTGCGACGAAAGTTCGTCCACCCTTTAATATTGGCTGTGTGTTATCAATGCCAGCATCCTCTGCACAGCCCACCAACAGCAAAGCCATTGATGCTAAAAATTGTATCTTTTTCATAATTATTACCAGCCTAATGGATCTTTTTCATAAATGGGTTCAATTGATGTGGCAAAACCACTCTCCACCTCCACTTCGATAACTTCGATAGCGGGTGCGACATACTCTTCATTCTTCATAAGCCTAATGCTGTCGCCTAACTCCAATACGACCTTTGCTGGGTTAGTAATAAACAAGAAAGTGTGGAGTCGATTTCGTTTATCTGTTAGAAGGTTGTGGAATGACCCTGACTGAAATAAACGATGCAATACCCCACACCTGAATAGATATGGAGATTGCGGACACAAGAATTGCGCCCACACCATAGTCTAAACAAGAAGTGAGTGTTGTTCGTTAATCCTTTCAGTCTTGAAAACTTCCACATTTTCTAACAAGGATAGCGCGAAAACACTTTCTATAAATATGTCCACCAAGAGCAAAAACTCTCAGCATTACAAATATATAAAAACTTTCGCAAAACAAACAACCCTCTCGCGGGGAATTGCATACATAAATTAATATTTGCGATTGTAGTTAAAAAAATATAACTTTGTGTGATTATTTGCCTATCACAACCGTTAGGCGTAAAAACTTTTTGCAGATATGGGATTTTTTGACCTTTTTAAGAAGAAGCAAGATACCTCAGCGACCGCAGAACAGCAGGCTGCCGAGGCACAGCTCTCCGCACAGCAGGAGCAAACACAGAAAGAGGAGTTAGCCGAGGGCTTGCAGAAGACCAAGACGGGCTTCTTCTCGAAGCTGGCGCGCGCTGTGGCGGGTCGCTCGACTGTCGATGCCAATGTGCTGGACGATTTGGAGGAGGTGCTCATCACCTCGGATGTGGGCGTGGAGACTACAGTGAAGATTATCGAGAGCATCGAGGCTCGCATCGCACGCGACAAGTATATGAACACATCGGAACTCAACGCCATTCTGCGCGACGAGATTGCATCGCTGCTGGAGCAGTCGCACTCATCACAGCAGGATTTCGGCCTTGAGGTTAAGGAGGGTACTCCCTATGTTATGATGGTCGTGGGTGTGAACGGCGCCGGCAAGACTACCACCATCGGTAAGCTCGCGGCACAGCTCACCAAGGCTGGTCGCAAGGTATATATAGGTGCCGCCGACACATTCCGAGCCGCCGCCATCGACCAGCTGGCCGTGTGGGCCGAGCGCGCAGGTGCTACAATGATTCGTCAGGAGATGGGTTCCGACCCCGCTTCGGTGGCATACGACACACTCAAGTCAGCCGTAGCCAATGGTGCCGATGTGGTGCTCATCGATACAGCTGGCCGTCTGCACAATAAGATTGGCTTGATGAACGAGCTTACGAAGATTCGCAATGTGATGGCGAAGGTTATTCCCGACGCTCCGCACGAGGTGATGCTCGTACTCGATGGCTCGACAGGACAGAACGCCTTCGAGCAGGCACGCCAGTTTACGCAGGCTACACAGGTTACATCGCTCACCATCACCAAGCTCGACGGTACTGCCAAAGGTGGTGTAGTGATTGGTATCAGCGATCAATTCCATATTCCCGTGCGATATATAGGTATCGGCGAGGGCATCGACCAGCTTCGTATGTTCGACCGTCGCCAATTTGTTGACGCCCTTTTCGGGGAGCAGAAGTAGCGCAAGATGAAAAAGATAAATGTCATAACGCTGGGTTGTTCGAAGAACACAGTCGATAGCGAGCACCTGATGGCACAACTTGCCGAGGCGGGATACGAACTCTCGTTCGACAGCGACCGCACCGACGCCAAGGTGGTCGTGATCAACACCTGCGGATTTATTGGCGATGCCAAGCAGGAGAGTATCGACACAATCCTCGATGCCGTAGCGGCAAAGGAGGCTGGACTTATCGAGCGCCTTTTTGTAATCGGATGCCTGAGTGAGCGTTATGCCGACGAACTACGCGAAGAAATTCCCGAGGTGGACGAATACTTCGGCGTAAAGGATTGGGCCGCCATAGCGGCCGCGCTGGGTGCCGAGCATAAGGCCGAGCTCGAGACCGAGCGTGTGCTGACCACACCCTCGCACTACGCCTACCTGAAGATTTCTGAGGGTTGCAACTGGCTCTGCGGCTATTGCGCCATTCCTTTGATTCGTGGCAAGCACGAGTCGGTGCCTATGGAGCAGGTACTCGACGAGGCTCGCAAACTGGCAGCACGCGGCGTGAAGGAGATTATGGTCATCGCACAGGATACGACATACTACGGCATCGACCTCTATGGTCGTCGTCGCCTGGCCGACCTTCTATGCGAGTTGTGCCGCATCGATGGCATCGAGTGGGTTCGTCTGCACTACGCCTACCCCGCCGCCTTCCCCGAGGATGTGATTGAGGTGATGGCCACCGAGCCCAAGATTTGCAAATATCTCGATATTCCCTTCCAGCACATCTCGGACCATATGCTCTCAGCAATGAAGCGCCGCCACTCGAAGGCCGAGGCGATGGAACTTATCGCACGCTTGCGTGAGCGTATCCCCGATATTGCTCTGCGTACCACCCTGCTGGTGGGTTACCCCGGCGAGACGGAGGCCGACATTGAGGAGCTTGAGCAGTTTGTACGCGAGGTACGCTTCGAGCGTTTGGGCGTATTCCCCTACTCTGAGGAGGAGGGCACATACTCGGCCGAGAACCTCAAGGATGATGTATCGGAGGAGGATAAGCAGCGCCGAGCCGACCGTATTATGCTGGCTCAGGCCGACATTGCCGAGGCAAGCAATATGCGATACGAGGGGCGCACGCTGCGAGCCATCGTGGATGGTCGCGAGGGCGACTACTATGTTGCTCGCACCGAGTACGACTCGCCCGAGGTGGACCAGGTGATCCTTATCCCCACCGCGGAGCGTAGGCTACGCCGAGGTTGCTTCTACGATGTGCACATTACGGGAGCCGATGGCTATGACCTCTATGGTAAGGTTACCTCGCCAGCGCAAAAACGGGGACGATAATGTTGTATTTATGCCCTAAACGCATATTTTAAGCGCTATGAAGCGGTAAAATTTGTAGAAAAAATATTTTTTTTCTACCTTTGAGAGTGAAAATTTTGTTACATTGAGTTTACAATGGCTTGTAAGAGTATCATAACACACATTCAGGCGCAAGCCGAGAAGGTGATTGCTCGGCACGAGAAACTCGAGGCCGATATGGCTGAGGTGTGCAAGGAGCGAGACCGTTTACAAGCCGAGTTGCGGCGCGAGCAGGAGCAGGTGCGTGAGCTTAAGGAGGAGATCAAACGCCTTCAACTTGCCAAGAGCCTTGCGGGCAACACCGCCGATAATAAGAAGTCGCGTGCGCGCATCAACCTGTTATTGCGGGAGGTTGATAAGTGCATCGCATTGCTTACACAAGCAGAGTAAAACCGAAACACTATGGCAGAGCAGAAGAAAGAGGAGACCACACAGGCCATACAGCTCAAAATCGCAGGCAAGCCATATAAACTCCGCCTCAAGGTCAGCGAACTGGAGAAGGAGGAGATTTATCGTATGGCCGAGCGTGAGATCAATGCCATATTGAGCCAATATAAGCACACCTTCGAGGGTTTTAACGACCAGGATTGTCTGGCTATGGCGGCATTGGGACTCTGCATCAACAACATCGCCATCGCACGACAGAGCGAGATGGACAGCGAAGATATGAAGGCCTTGGATGAACTATCGCAACGCCTCGACAAGCACCTCAACCGCATCACCCGCCAGTAATGGCGCTGGGTGTGGCTAAGTGATAACGACACACGAAACAGACACGTTCTTTACATAGAAAATCTACCCGCATAGATTTCCTTATAGCTTTGCGAAACTGAACACTTATTACATTGGGACAACTCTCGCAGACTCAAAATCAGGCCTTAACCCTGCAAAGGGTGTGCTGCGCGCACCGTTGGACGATTGCGATCTCCGGAGCCCCACACCTTGACTTATCGGCAGATTCGTCAAACAAGAAAAGGAAACACTATGCGGATTTTTTATATGCACTAACAACACTAACAAATAATATTAATAACTAACTTAATTCACAGATGGTAACAATAGTGATTACAGCCCTTATAGCGGCGGTAGTGAGTGTGAGCGCCTATGTTGCGGTTACCACATACATTACTAAAAACACGATAAAGCGTCAGCGTGAAATAGCATTAAAAGAGGCTGAAGCCGAGGGTGAAATGATTAAGAAGGAGAAGATCCTTCAGGCAAAGGAGAAGTTTATCCAGCTTAAGAGCGAGCACGACCGTGCCGTTAACAAGCGCAATCAGGAGATTGCTCAGGCCGAGCAGCGTGCCAAGCAGATCGAGGCAAACCTGCAGAACCAGCAGCGTGATCTCGAGGGCAAGATCAAGGAGAATGACCGCTTGAAGAGCCAGCTCGACAGCCAGATGCAGACTATTAACACCCGCAAGGAGGAGCTCGCTCAGGTTATCCGCGAGCAGAACATTCGTCTGGAGCAGATCTCGGGTATGAGCGCCGAGGAGGCAAAGAATATCCTTGTAGAGAATATGAAGGCTGAGGCAAAGGCCGAGGCTGATGCCTACATCAGCGAGACTATCGAGGAGGCTAAGCTCACTGCAACCAAGGAGGCAAAGCGTATTATCGTAACATCGATTCAGCGCGTAGCCACTGAGACCGCCATTGAGAATGCCGTAACGGTGTTCAACATCGACAGCGACGAGGTTAAGGGTCGTATCATCGGCCGCGAGGGTCGTAACATCCGCGCTCTGGAGGCCGCTACAGGCATCGAGATTATCGTTGACGATACCCCCGAGGCTATTATCCTGAGCGGTTTCGATCCCGTGCGTCGTGAGATAGCACGCCTAGCTCTGCACCAACTCGTAACCGACGGCCGTATCCACCCTGCACGAATCGAGGAGGTAGTGGCAAAGGTTAAGAAGCAGATCGAGGAGGAGATCGTAGAGGTGGGTAAGCGTACCGCTATCGACCTCGGTATCCACGGCTTACACCCTGAGTTGATTCGTCTTATCGGTAAGATGAAGTACCGCTCGTCATATGGTCAGAATCTGTTGCAGCACGCTCGCGAGACAGCTAATCTGGCAGGCATTATGGCTTCAGAGTTGGGTCTTAACCCCAAGGCTGCACGCCGTGCAGGTCTTCTGCACGATATTGGCAAGGTGCCCGACGATGAGCCCGAGTTGCCACACGCAATTATCGGTATGAAGCTCGCCGAGAAGTACAAGGAGAAGGCCGATGTATGCAACGCCATCGGTGCCCACCACGACGAGGTGGAGATGACATCACTAATCGCCCCCATCATTCAGGTGTGCGACGCCATCTCTGGTGCTCGCCCCGGTGCTCGCCGCGAGGTTGTTGAGTCATACATCAAGCGCTTGAAGGAGATGGAGGATATCGCACTCTCATACCCCGGTGTAGTGAAGACATACGCTATTCAGGCGGGTCGTGAGTTGCGCGTAATCGTAGGTGCCGACAAGCTTTCAGATCAGGAGTCGGAGTCACTCTCACACGACATTGCAAAGAAGATTCAGGACGAGATGACATACCCCGGACAGGTGAAGATCACCGTTATCCGCGAGACTCGTTCGGTAAGTTACGCAAAGTAACAAGTCCGATAATAAAGAAAATGCCTACCCCTTTCGAGGAGTAGGCATTTTTATTTATAGCAAATCAGACGCCAAAAGAGCCTTGCTATATAATGTTTTTAAAAGTTGAAGAAGTTTTTGGCATTATTATAACTAATATCCTCAACCATCTTTCCGAGGAACTCTATCTCGCTGGCGGGCAGAAGACCAGCCTCCACATCGGCACCAATAAGGTTACAGAGGGTGCGACGGAAATACTCGTGGCGTGGATAGCTCAGGAATGAGCGTGAGTCGGTGAGCATACCAACAAAACGGCTCAACAGTCCGAGCAATGAGAGCGAGTTCATCTGACGCTCCATACCATCCTTTTGGTCGAGGAACCACCAGCCCGAGCCAAACTGAATCTTACCCGCCGTTTCGCCATCTTGGAAGTTACCAATCATAGTAGCCACCATCTCGTTGTCGCGCGGATTGAGATTATAGAGTATTGTCTTGGTCAGTTTGCCCTGAACATCGAGACGGTCGAGGTACTTGGCCATATTCTTTGCCAGTGTGAAGTCGCCAATAGAGTCGAAGCCTGTATCCACGCCAATGGTTGCCATCTTGCGCGAGTTGTTGTTGCGAATCACGCCAAAGTGGAACTGCTGTGTCCAACCTGTCTCCCAATCCATTACGGCAAACTCGACAAGCATAGCGCTCTTATACTTGCGAAGTTCCATATCCGAGAGCTGTTCTCCACCATATACCTTCGTAAAAATAGCCTCAATTTCGACCGAAGTGTAATCCTCGGCGTAGAACTCCTCGATGCCGTGGTCGCTCAAACGACAACCTACGCTCTCGAAGAAGCGATGGCGCACACGCAGAGCATCCAAGAGCGTTGCGAACGAACAAATCTCCACGCCCGACACTTCAGAAAGTCTATCTATATATGTCTTAAATACCGCAGGATTTTCTACTGCCATAGCCTTATCGGGTCGCCACGTAGGCAACACCTTGCACTCGAAGCCATCCTCGCGACACTTGATGTGATGCTCCAACGAGTCGATGGGGTCGTCCGTAGTGCAGACCACCTCAACATTATAGCGTCGCATCAAGCCGCGTGCCGAGTACTCGGGCTGCTGCAATAGAGCCGTGCAGCGGTCATATATGTCGCGTGCCGTAGTGGGTGAGAGTAGGCGCTCCTCGCCAAAGGCGGTCTTTAGCTCGAGGTGAGTCCAATGGTAGAGCGGATTACGCATCGTGTAAGGTACCGTCTCGGCCCACTTCTCGAACTTCTCCCAATCCGATGCATCGCCCGTGCAGTAACGCTCGGCCACGCCATTTGTTCGCATAGCACGCCACTTATAGTGATCGCCATCGAGCCATATCTCCGCCAGCGAGCGGAAACGATGATCTGAAGCCACATACTCGGGGTTGAGATGGCAGTGGTAGTCGATAATTGGCATTTTCGATGCGTGGTCGTGATACAGAAGCTCGGCCGTGGGGCTCTGCAACAGGAAATTGGAGTCGTTAAACTTTTTCACAGCAGTATATTTTGTGAGTTAATATTAAACAAATATACGAATTACCACGAAAAAAATCAACTACCAGCCACCCTACCGCGATTAAAAGTTGATATTTCATCTTTTTTTCGCATTTTGTTTCGTATATTTGTGCATAACCTAAAATACAACCGCTATGAAATCAAGTCCCATTAATGGTATCATATCAGCCATTACACTCTTAGCAATGGTAGCTACAAGCTCATCGTGTGGCTCGCAGGGAGCGAGCACTGCCCAGCAGTTCCTGCTCGAACTTGACAAGAAGGCTGAACAGATGAAGAGCGAGATTCTCGCCACCGAGTCAGCGATCGACATCAACGCATTTGCAAATGTATATTACATATCGGCCGATGGCGACGACCTAAGCGATGGCCTTGCGCCCGAGCGCGCCATCAAGAGTCTGCAACGACTCAACGAGATGGAGCTTCAGCCAGGCGACTGCGTACTCTTCCGCCGCGGCGACTTGTGGCGCGGACAGCTCAAGACCCGACAGGGTGTAACCTACTCGGCCTACGGCAAGGGCGAGAAGCCACGACTCTACGGCTCACCCTACGATGCGGCCAAGAGTGGTAAGTGGATTGCAACCGATACCGAGAATGTATATATGTACGACGGCGAGTTGCCCAACGACATCGGCACGCTGGTATTCAACCACGGCCAGGCACACGCCTTCAAGGTGATGATGATACGCGAGGAGGATGGCTCTACGCTCCACATCGAAACACGCGAGCCCTTCGCTTCGTACCGCGATCTTAAGCGCGACTTGGAGTTCTACCACGACTACAAGGGTGATAAGCGCATATATCTCTGCTCAACCGAGGGCAACCCAGCCGAGCGATTCTCGTCAATCGAACTCTCGACCAAGGGTCATATCATCATCGCAACCAATGGCGTTACCATCGATAACCTCTGCCTTAAGTATTGTGGCTCACACGGTATTGGCGCAGGTACGACTAAGAACCTCACCGTCACCAACTGCGAGTTAGGCTGGATTGGAGGCTCTATCCAGAGCGAGAACAGCTTTGGCCGCAACCACCCCACCCGCTACGGCAATGCAGTGGAGATTTATGGCGGTTGCGAGAACTTCACCGTTACGGGCTGCTACATCTACCAGATTTACGATGCCGCCATCACCCACCAGCATCAAGGCGATGTGAATACCCCGCTCACTATGCGTAATGTACTCTATGCAAACAATCTTATCGAGGATTGTGTATATTCGATCGAGTACTTCTTAGGTCGCGAGGATACCATACAGTCGCACCATATGGAGGGCATTCTCATTGCCAACAACATTATGCGCCGTGCAGGCTACGGCTGGGGCAAGCAGCGTCCCGACAAAGAGACTCCGGCACACATCAAGTCGTGGAGCCACCACACCAACCACGCCTCTAACTTCCGCGTGGAGAACAATATCTTCGACCGCAGTACTCGCGATTTGTTGAACATCGCTGCTGCCGAGCGCACATCGATGCCTACACTGATTGGCAACACCTACATTCAACCTATGGGCAAGCAGGCTGGCTCGTGGGGTAGCGAGGGCAAGACTTATGTATTCGATAAGAGCGTCGAGCAGAGCCTCGGCGAGCTCTTTGGCGAGGAGCAGGCCACTATCATCTACGCCGAGGAGTAGTTTTTTGTGGGCACGATACATTTTTTGATTTTATTTCGTATCTTTACGACACGAAAATTATAAAAAGCAATATTTATGGAATTTGAAGGCGTAGTTTATAAGATAATGCCTGCCACAAAAGGCACTTCAGCTCGTGGCGATTGGCAGCGTCAGGAGGTAATCTTCGAGTTGCCTCAGGAGTTTTCGCGCAAGGTGTGTGTAATCTTCTTCAACAAGGAGTCGGAGGTAGCTCGCCTTAGGGAGGGTATGACCTGCACTGTGTCGGTTAATATCGAGTCGCGCGAGTTTAATGGCAAGTGGTACACCGATGTACGCGCGTGGCGTGTACAGCCCAAGCAGGAGGAGGCTCCGGCAGCCCCCTCAATGCCCGATATGCCACCCTTTGGTGAGGAGCCAGCATATGCAGCACCCGCCGCACCGATGGCTGAGGTGGATGATCTGCCCTTCTAACAAAGGCTCAAACGAAAAAGAAGCTACCCTATTACGGGGTAGCTTTTTATAGGTATCAAACAAAAAAAGAGGGATGCCAAACAAGTTAGCACCCCTCTCCTATTGTTATAGAGTTTATTGCTTACTCTGCACTGGGTGTAGCAGCACGCTTCACATCGTGCAACTCTACCTTAAATACAAGTGCCATATTGGGGCCAATCGAACCGCTACCAAATACACCGTAAGCCAAATCTGAGGGGATCCACAACATAATCTGACCACCCTTACCGATAAGCTGCAAGCCCTCGGTCCAACCCTTGATAACACCATTCAAGGGGAACTCGATAGACTCACCACGCGCATACGAAGAGTCGAACACATAACCATCCTGCAACTTTCCCTCGTAGTCAACAACTACGGTATCCTCAGCAGTAGGCTTAACAGAGAGATCACCCTCGCGGTCGATGCGATAGAGCAAACCGCTCTCGGTCTTCTGCACACCCTTCTGCTTCTCAACCTCGGCCAACCAAGCCTTCGACTCGGCAGCATTCTTCAACGGCATCTCGGTAACATAGTAGTTCTGGATAAACTGCTGTGCGAAGCTCTCGGTAATAACAGCCTCCCCAGCAGCCTGATCAGCCATACCTCTCTTCAACCAATAGGTCTGGATGGGCATACGCGATGAACGCAAGTTGCTACCAGTGAACACACCATAAGCCTTCGACACCGCCTTACGCTGAGCATCGTCGCCCTCGAACACATCGTAATCGAGGAAATCCTCGCGTACCAACTGTCGGGTAGAATCACCTGCAATGATAGCCTCAGCCTTAGCGTTCATACGCTCCATACGGGGGCCACGGAAGAACTTATCGAGCACATCCTGAGCCTCGTTCTTAGCCTCATCCTCGCCAGTAGGCATAGGAGCAAGCAGAGCCTTCTCCAAAGAGTTACCCATAGCATCCCAGTCTAACTTCAAATCGGGCATATCGAACGATATGCTACCGCATACATTCACACCAAAAGCATAAGAGAGAGTATCCATCTTCGACTTATCACCCTTCTCGAAGATGCTTAAAGAACGGCCTCCGCAAGAGACCATAGCAAACGCGCACGCAGCAACGGTTGCCAAGTAAATCATTTTTTTCATCTTTACTATAAAAATATTTTGTGTTTATTGTTTATTCTATCTACGATGCTTAATCTCCACGATCTGCACCTCATAGCGCAACATCTCGTTGGCCTTGATACCCTTCTCGCTGTCGCCTGCCGAGCCGTAAGCCATCGACGAAGGCAACCACAGCGTAAGGCTACCACCCTGACCCACGATTCGCACGCCATCCTGCAAACCTTCGATGAGTTGATCTACTCGTGTGCGCAAGGTATCGCTACGCTCTGCCTCTACATCGACCTCTTCGCCCGCCATATTGGTAACACGATAAATTAATGCCACCGTATCGCGTTCGGTTGAAACGGTAAGATTCATATCGCCCAACGCACCCACCTTGTAGGTAAGGCCATCGGCCGTACGCACAACATCAGCATCCGAGGCGGCAAGATCCGAAAGATACTGCTCCTCGTAACTGCGCACGCGCTCATAAATACCGTAATTCAGGTAGCTCAACAGAAACTCCTTAGCCTGATCAAACTCCATACGCTGGCGATTGTGTAGCGTCTCGTTCAGACCTGCAATCACCGCATCGGGGTTGATCGTCGAGTCCATCTGCATAATGTTATAGGCAATATTCATACCTACGACATACGACACCGAATCGCGACCATCGACCAACTTATTGCTACCGCCACTGCCTCCGCATCCGAGCAGAAACAATGCCGCCGTGGCAAACACACACACTATCGAAGAGAATCTTGTCATATTTCAAAGCCATTAAGTTCGGTTTATTCACCGATTTAACCTCGCAAAGATACGAAAATTTCATTTTTTACATATATTTGTCGTGGAAAATAACCATATAAACCATATGAAGGCTGTAATTGACCGCGCAATACCCTACATCAAGGGCGTTTTGGAGCCCTACGCCGAGGTTCTCTACCGCGACGGATGCGACTTTACCCCCAATGATGTAGCCGATGCCGACCTACTCATAATACGCACACGCACACGATGCAATGCCCAACTGCTCGATGGTAGCCGGGTGAAGATGATTGCCACAGCGACCATCGGTTTCGACCATATCGATCTAAAGTATTGTGCCGCCCACGGCATACGAGTAGTAACCGCCGCTGGATGCAATGCCGCAGGCGTATTGCAATGGGTTGCGGCTACCCTCGCTCTGCTCTCGGCCAAGGAGGGATGGAGCCCCGAGGAGCGCACATTAGGCATAGTGGGTGTAGGAAATGTAGGCTCTCTTATCGAGCGCTACGCCCGCGCGTGGGGATTCAAGGTTTTGCTCTGCGACCCACCGCGCAAGGCGCGCGAGGGAGGCGATTTTCTGCCGCTGGAGGAGGTCGCCACAAAGGCAGACATAATCACATTCCACACTCCGCTCGACGATTCAACTCGTCATCTGATTGACGATACTCTAATTGGCATTATCCCCACCAATAGCATCATTATCAACGCCTCGCGTGGCGAGGTGGCTTCAACCGCGGCTCTGCGCAACGCCCCGCAACGCCTCTGTATCGATGTGTGGGAGAATGAGCCTGAGATTGACCCAGTGCTACTCGACAAAGCCTTCGTCGCAACGCCCCACATTGCTGGCTACTCGGCACAAGGCAAGGCCAACGCCTCGTCAATGGTAATTGATGCTGTGGCCGAGGAGTTCTCTCTGCCACTCAAAGGATGGTACTCTGCCGAGGTTACCCCCTGCCCGCGAATCTCTATCTCGTGGGAAGATATGTGCCACGAAATAGGCCGATATTGCGACATTGAGGGTGAAACAGAACATCTTAAACGCCATCGAGGAGATTTTGAACTCATACGCAACACTTATCACTACCGCGAGGAGTTTTTCTAACGGGATAAAGGCAAAAGTTTAATTTTTTATTTGTACATTTGCGTGAATATGTCCCTACGCAAAACCGTATGAGCGCAATAGATAGCATATTAAAACCAATTCGATACATCTTTAGCGATGATTTCTCGCTGCGAGTTGCCCAGTGGCGACTCTCTATGCTCTCGCGCACGCCTATGGGCTTGGCCCTTGTGCGCAAGCGTAACGCAATACCCACCAATCACCTACAACTCGAGGCCTTCGGTATGAAGTTCCCCTCACGCATAGGTCTGGCTGCAGGATACGACCGCAATGGCGAGTTCATCAAGGCTATGGAGGCTACGGGGTTTGGGTTTATCGAGATTGGAACGATAACACCAAAGCCTCAAAAGGGTAGCGCCTCGCCTGCCCTGCACCGCTTCGAGAAGGATCGCGCCATACTCTACTGTGGACAGACACAGTGCGACGGCGTGGAGCGCGTAATCGAGAACATAAAGCAGTATCGTGGCAACATCATCGTAGGCTGTAACATCGCCAAAAACGACTCTACGCCCGACGAGGATGCCCCGCAGGATTATCTGCGACTGTTCCGTCCGCTGTATCAGTATGCCGATTATTTCACTGTAAACATCGCTCGCAACTCTACCGAGAAGCCATACATCCCCACCGACCGCGAGCAGATAATGGCTATCCTGCAACCTCTGTTTGAGTTCCGCCGTGGTCAAAACCAGTATAGACCCATATTGCTAAAAATATCGCCCGATCTGAGCGACGAGCAGGTAGATTTGATGACCGATATTATGATCGACACGCCGCTCGACGGCATCGTAGCCTGCGCAGGTACTACGGGCCGCCACGGCTTGGAGCACTCAACCCGTGCCGTTCACGCCCTCGGACGTCAGGCAGGAGCCTTGTCGGGAGCACCTCTGCGCGAGCGTGCATTGGAGGTTGTACGCCGAGTACACTCAAGGGCCAAAGGCACCTACCCCATCATCGGTTGTGGAGGCATCTCTACGGCTGACGATGCATTGGCTATGCTCGATGCTGGAGCCTCACTTGTACAGGTGGCTACGGAGTATATCTACAACGGCGAGCGCTCGATACGCGATATGCGCGCGGGACTGAACGAGCGTCTGCGCAAGATACAACAGCGCCAGAAGAGCGACGCAGCAGAATAACATTTTCAGAAGATGATCAAAGCAACCATCATAACCATAGGCGATGAGATTCTCATCGGACAGATTGTAGATACCAACTCTGCCTCAATATCCAAGCATCTGAATCAAGCTGGCATTACTGTCGAGCAGAAGACATCGATTGGCGACGAGGCCGAGCAAATTGAAGCAACCCTGCACCGCGCCCTGCAAAGTAGTCAGGTGGTGATTATTACGGGAGGCCTCGGCCCCACCAAAGATGATATTACGAAGCATACTCTGGCCCGCATCTTCAATTCACCGATGCACGAGGATGAGCGCGTATGCGAGCACGTGCGTACGATGCTCGAGCGACGAGGTATCACATTCAACGACCTTAATCGAGGTCAGGCTATGGTGCCCGACGCCTGCACCGTTCTCTTCAACGCTTACGGCACAGCGCCAGGTATGTGGTTCGAGACGAAGAGCGGCAGTGTAGTAATCTCGCTCCCTGGCGTGCCATTCGAGATGGAGCACCTAATGGAGGATGAGGTTATGCCCCGCCTGAAGTCTCACTTCACACTGCGTGCTAATGTACACCGCACGATGATTACCGCAGGCCTGCCCGAGTCGATGCTTGCCGAGAGGATCGAAGAGTGGGAGGAGGCACTACCCGAGTGGGTAAAACTTGCCTATCTGCCCTCGCCCAACATCGTACGCCTACGCCTGTCGGCATATAATCAAGAAGATGGCGAGGCTACACGCGCAATGATTGATGAGTTGTTTGACAAACTTTTCGACATTATACCCCAGCATATCGTAGGCTTCGAGGAGGCAACGATGCAGTCTCTGGTTCACGACATATTGTGCAAGCGAGGTCTTACGCTCGCCACAGCCGAGAGTTGCACGGGTGGCACGATAGCCTCGCGCTTCACGGCTATGGCTGGTGCGTCGGCCTACTTCCTGGGAGGAGTAGTGGCATACGCCAACGAGGCCAAGCGAGATATATTGGGCGTGAACTACGACGATATAATGAAGCACGGCGCCGTGAGCGAGTGCGTTGCCCGCCAGATGGCCGAGGGTGTACGCCGCATAACGGGAGCCGACTACGCCATAGCTACTACGGGCATCGCAGGCCCCACGGGAGGAAGCGAGGCAAAGCCCGTAGGTACGGTATGGATGGCTATAGCTACACCCCACCGCACGGTGGCGATGATGCGCGCCTCGGGATCGGATCGTGGACAGATTATAAATCGCGCTTCGGCCTACGCCATCGAGATGCTATATAAGGAGTTGAAAGAAGCATAAACATTTTTATAAAATACTCTAACTAAAACACTATTTATTATGAATTTCAGAATTTTAGGTTGTGTCGCTATGGCCGCAGCACTACTCAGCAGTTGTGGTCAGAAGTGGACAAGTGAGGACAAGGGTTCTCACATCCTGATCACCCAGAAGAAGGGTGCTACGCTCGGCTACTCAGCCAAGTCGGGTGTACAGATTATCACCAAGTCGGGTTATGCGTTCAAGGATTTGAACCGCAACGGCAAGGTGGATGTGTATGAGGATTGGCGCAAGCCCGCACAGCAGCGTGCCGAGGATTTGGCATCACAGATGACCATCGAGCAGATTGCAGGTATGATGCTTTACAGTGCTCACCAGGCTGTTCCTACCGAGGAGATCTCAGAGGCTCAGATGAAGTTCCTCACCGAGGATAATCTTCGTCACGTATTGGTTACACGCGTAGGCTCGCCCGAGATTGCTGCTAAGTGGAGCAACAATGTGCAGGCATATGTAGAGGGTATCGGTCTTGGTATCCCCGCTAACAACTCATCAGACCCCCGCCACAGTGCAGGCGAGAATGTTGAGTACTATGTTGGTTCAAATGGCGACATCTCTTACTGGCCCTCATCGCTCGGTATCGCCGCTACATTCGATCCCGCTATTATGGAGCAGTTTGGTAAGATCGCATCGGAGGAGTACCGTGCGCTCGGTATCGCTACCGCTCTCTCTCCTCAGATCGACATCGCAACAGAGCCTCGCTGGAGCCGTTTCAATGGTACATTTGGTGAGGATCCCGACCTCTCGACAGATATGGCTCGCGCCTATGTTGACGGCTTCCAGACATCGGAGGGCGACGCTGAGATCGACGGCGGCTGGGGTTTCCACAGCGTAAACGCGATGATCAAGCACTGGCCTGGTGGTGGTGCAGGTGAGGCTGGCCGTGATGCACACTACAGCTTCGGTAAGTATGCCGTATTCCCCGGTGGTCGCTTGGCTGACCATATGCAGCCCTTCACCGAGGGTGCTTTCAAGCTCAATGGTAAGACCGGTATGGCAACTGCCGTAATGCCCTACTACACAATCTCTACCGACATCGACAAAAAGAATGGCGAGAATGTAGGTAACGCATTTAGCGACTACCTTATCAACGATGTACTTCGTGGCGAGTATGGCTTCGAGGGTGTTGTATGCACCGACTGGGGTGTAACGAAGGACAACCGCGCGGTAAACTCATTCGGTACTACCAGCTGGGGTGTTGAGCACCTGACCGTAGCAGAGCGCCACTACAAGCTTATCAAGGCTGGTGTCGATATGTTCGGTGGTAACAACGACAAGGGTCCCGTTCTGGAGGCTTATCAGATGGGTGTTGATGAGATGGGCGAGGAGTGGATGCGTGCTCGTATGGAGAAGACCGCAGTACGCCTTTTGCTCAATGTATTCCGTCTTGGTTTGTTCGAGAATCCCTACCTTGATGTAGAGCAGACTAAGGCTACAGTAGGTAACTCCGACTTTATGAAGGCTGGTTACGAGGCTCAGTTGCGCTCAATCGTTATGCTTAAGAATAAGGGTGGCGTACTTCCTTTGGCTGAGAAGGCAAAGGTATATGTTCCCGAGGTGTGGGTTGCTCCCCGTGCTGCTTTCCGTGGTAACGCAGGTGCTGGCGCACGTCCTCAGCAGCCTCAGGTAACTCCTGGCCACTGGGAGATGCCCGTTGCTGTAGAGATGCTCGAGAAGTACTTCACCGTAGTGAAGACTCCCGCCGAGGCTGACTTCGCAATCGTATTTGTTGATGCTCCCGCCAACGGCACAGGTTACGACCCCGCCGATGTAGCTAAGGGTGGCAACGGTTATATGCCCATCAGCCTTCAGTACAACGACTACACAGCTACTCACGCTCGTGAGGTGAGCCTCGCAGGTGGCGACCCGTTGGAGTCATTCACCAACCGTTCTTATAAGGGTAAGACCGTGAAGACCTCTAACAAGGATCAGCTCGACCTTATCCTCAAGACCCGCCGTCAGATGGGCTCGAAGCCTGTAATCGTTCAGGTGGATGTAAACCGCCCGATGGTTATGAGCGAGTTCGAGGGTGCGGCTGACGCTATCTTGTTTGGTTTCAACATACAGAAGCAGGCTGTGCTCGATGTATTGAGCGGCAAGAACGAGCCTACAGGTTTGTTGCCTATGCAGCTTCCTGCCGATATGCAGACCGTAGAGGAGCAGTTGGAGGATGTTACACGCGATATGCGCTGCCACGTTGACAGCGAGGGTAACACCTACGACTTCGCCTTCGGTATGAACTGGAAGGGCGTAATCAACGACGAGCGCGTTGCTAAGTACAAATAGTCGCTGACGCGACAAACAAAATAGGCTGCTAACCCGAAAGTTAGCAGCCTATTTTATTTTACTTGATATGTCTTAGAAATTATATAACCTTGTATAGAATTTCTACCCTTTGAGAGTTACACTCACACGCCCAACCTTTCCGCCGAGAGGAGGAGCCAGCTTGGCCACCATACACTCCACCTCGACAATCTCGGGATAGAGCTCGCGTACGGCTCGGATGATGTTCTGCGCTACGGTCTCGATGGTGCGGCACTTAATCTTCATCACCTCACTTACGCGCTCATACACGGTCAGGTAGTTTACAGCCTTCTCGACGGCATCTTCATCAGCCACCTCGCCCAGAGGCGTAGTGATCGTGAGCTCGACAACAAAGCGGTTGCCCACCTTCTGCTCAAGGTCATAGCAGCCGTGATAGGCACGGAATTCCATCTGCTGAAGGCGAATAGTGTAAAGCATACTTATGGGGAAATTACTCTACAATAATCAAATAGTAGTTCTTCTTACCTCGCTGTGCAATCATATACTTGCCTGCGATAAGCATCTGCTCGGTTACGGTGAGCATAGGATCTGTAACCTTCTCCTTGTTGAGCGACACACCACCGCCCTGAACCATCTTACGGCACTCGCCCTTCGAGGGGAATACCTTTGTAAGGTCGGCACAAAGGTCTACGAACGAGCAACCGAGCTGCTCCTTGCTGATAGTGAACTGGGGAACACCCTCGAACACCTGCAAGAGTGTCTGCTCGTCAATCTTGTGCAGAGCCTCCGATGTAGCACCGCCGAAGAGAATCTGCGACGCCTCAACAGCCTTCTCGTACTCCTCCTTAGAGTGAATCATCGTAGTAATCTCCTTTGCCAGGGTCTTCTGCAACTCACGCATATGGGGAGCCTCCTCGTGGCGCGCGATGAGTGACTCGATAGTCTCGCGGTCCAACAGAGTAAAGATCTTGATATAGCGCTTTGCATCCTCGTCGCTCACATTCAACCAGAACTGGTAGAACTTATAGGGTGAAGTGTACTTGGGTGAAAGCCATACATTACCGCTCTCGGTCTTACCGAACTTTGTTCCGTCGGCCTTGGTGATAAGAGGGCAGGTGATAGCAAAAGCCTCATTCTCCGAGCCGAGTTTACGGCGGATGAGCTCAGTACCGGTGGTAATGTTACCCCACTGGTCGGCACCACCCAACTGAACCTTACAATTCATAGTCTGGTAGAGGTGCAAGAAGTCGTAACCCTGCAAGAGCTGGTAGGTAAACTCGGTGAACGACATACCCTCACCCTCGCACGAGAAGCGCTTCTTAACAGAGTCCTTAGCCATCATATAGTTTACGGTAATGCACTTACCGATGTCGCGTGCGAAATCGAGGAACGAGAACTCCTTCATCCAGTCGTAGTTATTCACGAGTAGTGCCTTATTCTCGGCGTCAGACTCGAAGTCGATGAGCTTCGCAAGCTGCGCCTTGATAGCCTCCTGATTGTGGCGCAATGTAGCCTCATCCAAGAGGTTACGCTCCTGCGACTTACCGCTGGGGTCGCCAATCATACCCGTAGCACCACCTACCAATGCGATGGGACGGTGGCCACACATCTGGAAGTGCTTCAAAATCATCACACCTACCAAGTGACCAATATGCAGTGAATCGGCCGTAGGATCGATACCCAGATAAGCCGTTGTCATCTCCTTCTCGAGCTGCTCCTTGGCACCAGGCATAATCGTGTGGATCATACCACGCCACTCAAGCTCCTCTACAAAATTCTTAATTGCCATTTTTCTATCTTGTTTTGTTAAATATTCTATTCGTACTCCATATCGAGCTCCCTCTTAAGCTCCAACAGAAGCGGATTCTTCTCATTCATATGCTGGATGCGGTCCTCCAACTTAATGGGGCGCGTAGCTCTCACCTGCTCGTTCACCTTAACCTCCAATTCCAGACTACCCGTAACGCCAGCCGTGCGTGCTATGGCAAGCAGTAGCTCGGTCTTCGAGCGCATAATCTCCTCGTAAAGGGTCTGCGACGGCACCTCGACAATGATCGTATGGCCACGCACAACCATAGTCTCGAAGGCTACCACAAAGCGCGGACGCTCCTGCAGAATGGTATCGACAACAGCCGTGCGGCACGCCTCGATCTTCGACTCGCTCTGAGGGTCGTACTGCGTAGGGGCTGTAACCGTCTCCTTAGTCTCGATCTGAGGCTCGGGGCCTTTCGACATTGCGCTCATCATACTCGCAATCGAGAAGCCAGCAACCGACGATGTACCCATCGTCGGCATCGCACTCACTTTTCGCACCTCAACCTCCGAGGCCGCAGGCACAACATTCTCTACTGGCGTAGCTACAGTCTTTACTGAAGGTGTAGTTTGCGGGGCTGAAGATGCGACCCGCTCACGGGCAGGAGTGGCCACCACTGGGTTAGGTGCGGCCGAAGGGATAGGTGCTGTGGTACTCTGTACCGCCACACCGCCTGCCGGTGTAATCGTATCAGGCAGGGTAGGCAGAGTGTACTCCTCCTCGATTAAGGAGTCGTCGTTATTTTTTTTTTTGCCGAGACTTGCTATCTTCATAAGTCCCAGTTCCACTAACAAACGCTGATTTGACGATTGCTTTATTCTGCCGTCGGCCTCGGTTAGGAGCGATATGGCTCCAAACAAAAACTCTGCAGGGCACTGCTCCGCCTGACTGCGATAGCGATCCAGAAGCGTACCTGTGAGTTCAATGAGCGAGATGGCAGGGCCTTTGGCCAGAAGCAAATCACGCATATGCTGGTTGAGTCCCGACATAAAGGTCTGACCCGAAAAACCCTTTGCAAGCACCTCGTCGAAACGAATAAGTACCGTAGTGTAGTCGCCCGCAAGCAATAGGTCAGTCATCGAGAAGTAGGTGTCGTAATCTAGCACATTCAGAGTCTGCGCCACCTGCTTATACTGCAAGTTGGCATCGCAGAACGAAACGGCCTTATCGAACATCGACAACGCGTCGCGCATACCGCCATCGGCCTTCTGCGCAATGAGGTTAAGCGACTCCTCGTCGTAGCGTACACCCTCCTTGTCGGCGATATAACGCAGGTAACCTACCGAGTCCTCAACCTTGATGCGGTTGAAGTCATAGACCTGACAGCGCGAGAGGATGGTGGGTATAATCTTATGCTTTTCGGTCGTAGCCAGAATGAATACGGCGTGGCGAGGGGGCTCCTCAAGGGTCTTGAGGAAGGCATTAAAAGCCTGCTGCGAGAGCATATGCACCTCGTCGATGATAAAGAGCGAATACTTACCCGTCTGAGGCAGGATGCGTACCTGCTCAATCAGGGCACGAATATCGTCCACCGAGTTGTTCGACGCGGCATCCAGCTCGTGGATGTTCATCGAGCGACCCTCGTTAAAAGCACGACACGACTCGCACTCGTTGCAAGCCTCGGCACCCACGGGATTAAGACAATTTATCGCCTTGGCAAAGATACGGGCACAAGTAGTCTTGCCCACTCCGCGAGGACCGCAGAAGAGGTAGGCGTGCGCCAACTGACCACGCTCGATAGCATTCTTGAGCGTCGAGGTGATGCTCTGCTGACCTACTACCGATTGAAATGTGGCAGGGCGGTATTTTCGTGCCGAAACAATAAATTCGCTCATAATAGCGCAAAGGTAATAATTTTTTTGGCAACTATGCCATCCCGAAGGGATAAATTACTCGCCGACGATTGTAACCTCGATGCCACGGGCGGTCAGTGCCTCGAGCATATGGTTGGGAATTCCTGCGTCGGTGATTATCTGGTCGACATCGTCGGCCGAGCATATACGGCTAAAACCACGACGACCAAACTTCGACGAGTCGCACAGCACGATGACCTTCTCAGCCGCGCCTATCATCACACGATTAAGGTTGGCCTCCAGCAGGTTGGTGGTCGAAAGGCCATACTCAGGATCGATACCGTCCACTCCGATGAAGAGCTTGCTGCCTGTATAATTCTCCAACTGACGCTCGGCATCGCAACCGATGGTCGAGAGCGACGAGCCACGCACGATGCCACCGAGCTGGATGACCTCTATATTGCGGTTCTTCGAGAGAATCGACGCCACATTCAGTGCCGAGGTGATAACGGTCAGATGGCCGCTGTCGTCGGGCTGAATCTCGCGTGCAAGATACTGCACCGTCGTTCCCGAAGCGATGATAATCGAGTCGTTGGGCTCGATTAGGCGCGCGGCATACTTGGCGATGGCGGTCTTCTCCGAGGGATACTGATGCTCCTTGACATTCACATCGCGGTCGTTGATATAGGGGCTAATCTTGATAGCCTTGCCGTGGGCGCGATAGAGCACACCCGCCTGCTCGAGGATAGTGAGGTCCTTGCGAATGGTTACCTCAGATACATTGAGCAACACCGACAACTCGGTAACACTCACCTGCCCTTTCGACTCCACCTCGCGCGATATAAATTCGTGACGTTCTGTGATATTCATTCTTCCAAAGTTTTATTTTCGGTAAAGATACGAAAAAAAACGAAAAAAACAGCACCCCCGCAGGAGTGCCGCAATAAACTACGCTTTAGCGTATGATCGTAAACTTCAATTGTGGATTGTTGTCCGCATCCACAACTTTGCCATTGAGAAATCCGCTACGATAGAACGTGTATCCAAAATTTTGATCAGGGTCATTTTTCAGACCGGGATCGTAGTCATAATCATTCGAAAACCCAAAAATATCGCTCTCACCGTTGCCCCAATCCAATGTTACCGTAGTATAGTCCCTCTTATCATCGCCATTCCATTCACCAATACTGAGGTAGTATACCCCATCGCTATTAACTTCCAATGTTATGCCATCAAAAAAGGCAGCATAAGTGCGCGTCGTTGCGACCACCCCCTGGGGCAATGAATACCCTTTTTTTACAGTGAATGTTTCTCCCTCGTACTCAATCGTAATGCCGTCAAGATTTATGGCAGATTCCGACTGCGGGTTAAGCAGGTCTTGCCCATTGGCATCCTGCACATATATAAACATCTCAATAGGAGCCCAATCTACCAACCAGATACCCTTTTCTTCTTTTTGACAAGAGACAAAAACTAGCGATAGAAATAGTAAATAAATATATCTTCTCATAAAAACTTTTTAATTAATTAAGTGGAACAATGCCCGTAATCATTTTGAGGAATGTCGTGTAATTCCTAGACATATATGCCGTGCCATCTAGCGCATAAGATTGAGATGTGTCAAATACCCCGTCTTGAAAATAGCCATTACAATCACCATTCCAGCCCCAATTTATGTGCAGGTATTTATGCGAGTAACTATTTGAGCCAGTAAATTCTCTTGTGCCATCACTCCATAAGTTATAGTACATAATAGTGTAATTTTGAATCTTATATCCATCAACAACCCAAGCGTGACCACTTGTGTTACTTGCAGAAGCTCCGCTCATATATACAGGTCGCGCATTATCTAACTCGCTTTGCATTGTAGCAAAACCATAATCTCTTATTGTACCTTGCGAATAGCCTAAGTTTGCCATAGCAATGTTCGCAAACAAATTATACGCCCCACTGCTGCCTGGATTATAATCCATTAATGCTAAATGCCCTATTTCCCTAATTAAATGCGCTAATGCATCTTTGTTTGTTTCTGTTGCTCCATATATAGTAGGATACAACTTTATCCCAGCCCAATTTAGCGTTTGAGTGGTATTAGAATCATCGTATGTGCGGGTAAAAGATGAGGGTTTCTGATGATAGGACATTATTTGAGCAACTGCAATGGCAACGCAACCAGCAGGGCACAACTCATTATTATCATTATAGCAATATCGATTGTACGGGGAATCTTGTGTCCATCGCACAGAAAGATATGGGCCTTTTTGTGATACAGAAGACGAAATGGTGTCTGGATAATCGTATACCTCTATAAAACCGATTCCGTGATCCATAGTATCAATGATGGGCGGTCTATTATCAATCCTACTATTGAGCAAATCGATGTACATATCAAAACCAGGATTTCCCGTTTCTTCGCCTGGGGTGAAATTTCCCTGCTCGGTAACAGCAATCAATGGGTCGCCCTCGGCACGAGAGGTAGAAACCAATGCAAAACCTGCATTGTCGGCATAATTCACAACGTAGTAGAGTGTGTCACCACCCTCACCCGAACGAGTTGTCGGCGTAACGTGATACTTGATCTTCGAGGGATCAACGCGACGCTTAATTCCCGAGCGTGTTGTCGCCCCTCCTTCAAGCATCGCTACAGCTTCAGTTGCAATCTGAATTGCATCTTTGTAACTAACGTGCGCAGTCTTACCCTTTTGCACATTCTCACTCTTTGTAGTCGCTACATCCATTTGTGCGACCACATCTTCCTTTTGACAAGACAAACAAAGCAATGTCGTTGTCATCAAGGCAACCGAAAAAATTACTAACTTTCTCATAGGCATTTGCTTTAAAATGTTGCACGGGTGCAATATAATAAAATTTTACAAAACAAACAAGCGCTTTACACAAAACCATAATAAAGCAATTGTATCATCTAAACTCTCGCCACGGCGGTCTTTTGGCGAATAATAGACCATAAAAAAGGGGCATTGTTGCGTAAACAAAAAAAATGTATTAATTTTATGCAGAATATATTGTCACAAAACGTAAAATTCTCACTATGCTTGAATTTTTCTCACCCCCTGCCGCCAAGCCTCGTCTGGCAGCCGACAAAATCGACGGCGAGTACCGTCGTATGCGATTAAAGGTATTCCTCGGAGCATTTTTTGGCTATGCGGCCTACTACTTGGTGCGCAAAAACCTCTCGCTCGCCGCACCAGGTATGATGGAGGATGGCCTGCTGGATAAGGAGACCGCAGGTTTCGCTATGGCTGGTATTCCCATCGCATATGCCTTCAGTAAATTCATTATGGGTAGCCTGTCCGACCACTCCGACGCGCGCAAGTTCCTCGTAGTGGGACTTATCATCGCATCGTCGGTGATGGCGGCCGTAGGACTTATCCCCTACTCTACATCGATTGCCGTAAATGGCGGCATACTCTTCGCCTTTATGTTGGCCGTGGGATGGCTCTCGGGTATGGGATGGCCTCCGTGCGGACGCATTATGGCGCACTGGTTCTCGCAGAACGAGCGAAGTTTCAAGATGTCGATATGGAACTGCTCACACAATGTGGGTGGAGGATCGTTGGGTCTGCTCGTATCGGCTGGCGTGGTGGTGTTTGCAGGCGTAGGCATTGCCGAAAGTTGGCGTGCCGCGTTCATATTCCCCTCAGTGGTGGCAATTCTCTTCGCTGCCTTCTGCTGGTGGACACTGCGTGATACACCCGAGTCGTGCGGACTGCCCTCAATCGAGGAGTATCGCAACGGCTACACAAGCCGCAAGGCTGCCGCAGGCGAGGAGACAACCATTCCGTTCCGTCGTCTGTTTGTAGATTATGTATTCAAGAACCACCTGCTGTGGATGATTGCCATAGCCAATGTATTTGTCTATTTCGTGCGCTACGGAATCAGCGACTGGTCGCCCACCTACCTGCAGGATATGCAGATTATGTCGGCATCGGAGAGCCGTGTGGCATTCTCGCTGTTTGAGTATGCAGGTATCCCTGGCACGATCATCTGCGGATGGATGTCTTCGCGCTTCTTCCAGGGCCGTTGTGCTCCCGTTAATGTGATATATATGCTGATGGTGCTCGTGGGCGTGCTGTGCTACTGGCAGGCCGACGCGGTGGCGTCGCTCTTTGGTGGTGCGGAGGCTCTGCCGATGGTGGTGTATTGCTCATTGGCCTTGACTGGCTTTGCCGTATATGGTCCCATTGCACTTATCGGTATTCAGGCGCTTAGCTTCGTACCCAAGAACGCCGCAGGTACTGCCGCAGGCTTTGTGGGTCTGTTTGGTTATCTGTTGGGCGATGCCGTGCTCTCGAAGATTATCGTGGGCCAGGTAGCGGGCTCCGACCTGGGTTGGGGCGTTACATTCTGGATGTTTATAGCAGCCAGCATCATTGCAACCGTTATCTGTGCCGTAACTTGGCGCAAGGAGTATCACCTAATGCGTGAGCGCAGTATGCAGTAAGACTATAAACTTACAATAGGTTTATGCCACAGCAGGACAAAATGTCTTGTTGTGGCATTATTTTTCTGCCATCACCTGCCACACGCGGCAAACAATGTCCGATTTAGGTTCTTGGCAAAGGTTTTGCTACAATCGGGGCAAACGAACATAAAACAAAATTGCTATGAACATTAATTCACTTACGATAAAGGCACAGGAGGCTTTGCAGTCGGCCGTAGCCATTGCACGCGAGGCGGGTCAGCAGGCCGTCGAGCCTCAGCACCTGCTCCGCGCACTTGTCAAGGAGGAGGATTCGCTATCGGTCTTTCTTTTGGGACGCGTGGGCGTAAACACTGCTTCGCTTAGCGAGGAGGTGCGCCGCGCCGTGGAGTCGTTGCCAAAGGTTGCAGGCGGCAATGGCGAGCAGTTCTTCTCGTCAGACACTTCGAAAGTTATTCAGCGAGCAGTCGATTTCACTCGCACTTTCAACGATAAATATGCCTCTGTGGAGCACCTCCTGCTTGGCCTTGTAGCCGAGCGAGGAGCAGCATCCGAAATGCTCAAGCGTGCGGGTGCCACCGAAAGGGATCTTGTTGCGGCCATACGCGAATTCCGCAAGGGAGCGACAGTTGATTCGCAGACCTCGCAGCAGGAATTCAACGCCCTGGGCAAATACGCTATCAACCTCAACGAGATGGCGCGTAGTGGCAAGCTCGACCCCGTGATTGGTCGCGACGAGGAGATACGCCGTGTGTTACAGATTCTCTCGCGTCGTACGAAGAACAACCCCATCCTTGTGGGTGAGGCTGGTGTGGGTAAGACCGCCATTGCCGAGGGCATTGCACACCGCATAATAAATGGCGATGTCCCCGAGAACCTCAAATCGAAACTCATCTTCTCGCTCGATATGGGTGCGTTGGTTGCCGGAGCGAAGTATCAGGGCGAGTTCGAGGAGCGACTCAAGGGTGTCGTGCAGGAGGTAATTGCCAGCGATGGCGAGATTCTGTTATTCATCGATGAGATTCACACTCTAGTGGGTGCAGGCAAGTCGAGCGGAGCGATGGATGCGGCTAATATTCTCAAGCCCGCCCTTGCACGAGGCGAGTTGCGCACCATTGGCGCCACTACGCTCGACGAGTTCCAGAAATATTTCGAGCAGGATAAGGCTCTGGAGCGCCGTTTCCAGAAGGTGATGGTCGATGAGCCTACGACCGAGGATGCAATCTCTATTTTGCGCGGATTGAAGGAGCGCTACGAGAGCCACCACAAGGTGCGTATCAAGGATGAGGCCATAATCGCCGCCGTAGAGCTCTCGCACCGTTATATCACATCGCGTTTTCTCCCCGACAAAGCTATCGATTTGGTCGATGAGGCGGCATCACGCCTGCGTCTGGAGATGAACTCCGTACCCGAGGAGATAGACACCCTCGACCGCCGCATACGCCAATTGGAGATTGAGCGCGAAGCCATTCGCCGCGAGAACGACAAGGAGCGAGTGGAGAGTCTTTCACGCGATATTGAGGAGCTGAAGGCCAAGGAGGCCGCCCTGCGTGCCAAGTGGCAAGGCGAGAGAGATTTGTTGCAGAAGATTCAGCAGAATAAAGAATCAATCGAGCACCTGAAGATTGAGGCTCAGCAGGCCGAGCGTGCGGGCGACTACGGCCGTGTAGCCGAAATTCGCTACGGCAAGATTGTAGAGGCAGAACAGCAGATTTCCGCCCTGCAGGAGCAGTTGCGCCTGACAACGGCCGCGGGTGATGCAATGATTAAGGAGGAGGTCGATTCGCAAGACATAGCCGAGGTGGTATCGCGCTGGACAGGGATTCCAGTGCAGCGTATGCTCTCGTCGGAGCGCGAGAAGTTGCTCCATATGGAGGAGGAGTTACACCGCCGCGTGGTGGGTCAGCAGCAGGCCATCGAGGTAATTTCGGATGCCGTGCGTCGCTCGCGTGCGGGACTCAACGACGAGCGCAAGCCTATCGGCTCGTTTATCTTCCTCGGCACTACGGGCGTAGGAAAAACCGAGCTTGCGAAGGCTTTGGCCGAGTTCCTCTTCAACGACGACTCGATGATGACTCGCATCGATATGAGCGAATATCAGGAGCGCCACAGCGTTTCGCGCCTGGTGGGTGCGCCTCCGGGATATGTGGGTTACGACGAGGGCGGACAACTCACCGAGGCGGTACGCCGCAAGCCCTACTCAGTGGTGCTGTTGGACGAGATCGAGAAGGCTCATCCCGATGTCTTTAACATCTTGTTGCAGGTGTTGGACGACGGTCGCTTGACCGACAACAAGGGTCGCACGGTTGATTTCCGCAACACTATCATTATTATGACATCGAATATGGGCTCGCACATTATCCAGGAGAACTTTTCTAAGGCCTTCTCGGGCGAGAAGGTAGCGGAAGATGTAGTAGAACGCACACGAGAGGCCGTAATTGAGATGTTGAAGGTGCAACTCAAGCCTGAGTTCCTGAACCGCATTGACGAGATTGTGATGTTCGAGCCTCTCACACGCCACGACATCGAGAAGATTGTGGATATACAGATGGGTATCATCAGCCGAATGTTACATCGCAACGGTGTAACGCTGGAGTACACCCCTGCGGCTCGCAACCTGATAGCGCAGATGGGCTACGACCCGCTCTTTGGTGCCCGCCCCGTGAAGCGAGTTATTCAGCGCGAGGTGGTGAACGACCTCTCAAAGCGAATCCTCGCGGGCGAGGTCGACAGAGAGCGCCCCATCACGATTGACGCCGAGGGCGAGCATTTGACTTTTTCAAACTAAAAACATAAGATTCTCTTTTTCGGGAGGGTGCACGAGTGGTAAATCGGCACTCTCCTTTTGTTTATTCAACAACAAATACTATATTTGCAATATCAAAATATATATAGACCCGTAGAGTATGAGTTATAGACACCTCACATTTGCTGAGATTACAACCCTCGAGAATCAGTCGTGCAAAGCCCAAGAGTGGAGCAGAGTTATGGTGGCCGAGGGTTTCTCGACCGACAACATTCACTATGTGCAATTTTCAGGAGATGTGCGTCTGGGAATATTCGAGCGTAAATTTACCCTTCCAGGAGGCATCACTCGCTCGGCGGGAGTGCGCCACGCCACACTACACAATGTAGTGGTGGGCGACAACTGTTCGATTGACAACATACACAACTACATTGCAAACTACACCATCGACCACGACACCCTCATCGAGAATGTCGATTTAATACTTGTCGATGGGCTCTCCACCTTTGGTAACGGCATCGCGGTGAATGTACTCAACGAAACGGGTGGTCGCGAGGTCTATATTAGCGATAAGCTATCGGCTCATATGGCCTACATTATGGCAATGTATCGCCATCGTCCTGCACTCACAGCTCGTCTGCGCCACATAACCGACCACTACACCGCCAAGCACTCCTCGGCAATGGGTAGCATTGGCAATAACTCTACGATAATCAACACAGGTTCGATTCGCAATGTGCGCATAGGCGACAACTGCACCATCGATGGTGCATCACGCCTTACCAACGGTTCAATCAATAGCAACAATAACTCACCCGTTCGCATCGGACACGGAGTGATATGCGACGACTTCATCATCTCCAGTGGCTCAACCGTGGATGAGGGCGCTATGCTACGATGCTGCTTTGTGGGTCAAGCCTGCAAGCTCGGACACAACTACACGGCCTCCGACTCGCTCTTCTTCAGCAACTGTCAGGGAGAGAATGGCGAGGCGTGCGCAATCTTTGCAGGTCCATTCACCGTAACGCACCATAAATCGACACTCCTCATCGCAGGAATGTTTTCGTTTATGAATGCTGGCTCGGGCTCAAACCAGAGCAACCATATGTATAAGCTCGGCCCCATACATCAAGGTATGCTGGAGCGCGGAGCTAAGACCACCTCAAACTCATATATCTTATGGCCTTCGCGCGTGGGCGCCTTCTCGCTGGTAATGGGTCGCCACGTAAATAACTCTGACACTACAAATCTACCCTTCTCGTATCTGATCGAGCAGAATAACACGACATACCTTGCTCCAGGTGTTAATCTGCGCTCGGTGGGCACGATACGCGATGTACAGAAATGGCCTAAGCGCGACAAGCGCACCGACCCCAACCGTTTGGACTTCATCAACTACAACCACCTGAGTCCCTACACAATACAGAAGATGATAAAAGGTCTGGAGACCCTGCGTAACCTACGCCACGCCAGCGGCGAGCTCTCGGATATATACTCATTCCACAGTGCGAAGATCAAGAACTCGGCTCTGGTCAAAGGTATCAAACTATACGAAACAGCGATCCACAAGTTCCTCGGCAACTCCATCATCAAACGCTTGGAGATCATAGAGTTTCGCTCCGACGACGAGATTCGCGCTCGCCTTAAGCCCGACACTGCGATCGGTAGTGGCGAGTGGGTCGATCTGTCGGGATTGATCGCTCCCAAGAGCGAGGTGGATAGAGTGATTGACAACATCGAGTCGGGTGCAACAAACCTACTAAAAGAGATCAACGAGGAGTGGCGCATAATGCACCAAAACTACTACACTTATGAGTGGACTTGGGTATATGACCACATAGAGTCGTTCTACGGCATAAACCCCGACAATATGACCGCCGACGATGTGATACGCATCGTAGAGCAGTGGCGCGAAGCGGTGGTTCGACTCGACCGTATGATATACGACGACGCCCGCAAGGAGTTCTCGTTGGCCTCACGCACGGGCTTTGGCGTGGATGGTTCGCGCACCGAGAAGGATATGGATTTCGAGCAGGTGCGAGGCGACTTCGAGAGCAACCCATTTGTGAAGGCTACGCTCGAGCATATCGATATTAAGAGTGCTTTGGGCGATGAGCTTATCGAGCGTATGCGCCGTGTTGCACGATAAGAAAAGGCCGCTGATGTTCAGCGGCCTTTTTTCTAATACCTTATTAGGCAATCTCTATCGTATATCTTTTGCGCCCTTAATCCACGGCATTTTCTCTGCAATAAACTGCAACACCTTGACGGGATAGTCGGTGCAGGCGATATCGGCACCCAGGGCCAGGGCCAACTGGAAATCCTCGACAGAGCCTCCCGGCCACAGATTGACGATAAGCCCCTGCTTATGAGCCTCTTTCATAGCGGCACGCGAGGTGCCATCCACACCGCAAGCCACACGCTTAAGACCGAGGCTCTTGGTTGTGGCGATGGTCTTCTCGCTCATCGGGTCGCCCGTGATGAGCATACACTCGGCATCGGGGTGGCGCTCCTTCATCGTGCGAAGGGCACGGTGGTCGAACGATGAGAAGATGTAGAGAGCCGACGCGGGGCGCTTGCTCATAACCGTCTGATAGACCTTATCGCAATAGTCCTTGAGCTGTTCCTCGCTATAGTTATCCGTCTTCATCTCCCACTCGATATACAAAACCTCGGTCGTAGAGAAGTAATCGGCCAGCACATCGAGGAACAGAATAGGGTTACCCTGCTTTGTGCGTACACCCTCAATCTGCTTGCGAGTAGACTTCTCGACATCCATATCCACATCGGTCATACGCTTAAGCGAGGCGTCGTGTAGTACCACCAGCTCGCCATCGGCCGTAAGGCGAATATCGGTCTCGTAGGCACGCACGCCCTGCTCGTATGAGCCCTTGAAGGCGGCCAAAGTGTTCTCCTCGAACTCGTAACGACCACCACGGTGGCCAATGACCTGTATATCACGAGCCTGTTGTGCCAATGTTGTTGTTGCCAGCATTACTCCGCATAGCATTGTAAAAAATCTCTTCATTGCAGTATTGGTTTTAGGTAAAAGAAGGCTGCCTTATAGTTGATGGCAGCCTTTCGTTATTTTAGTATCTTGTTTAGCGATTATACGGTCATAATCTCCTTCTCCTTAGCCTCCATCAAGCTGTCAATCTGCTTCGAGAACTTCTCGAGCAGCTTCTGTGCCTGTGTCTCGCCATCCTTAGCCTCATCCTCGGGCATACCATCCTTCTGAGCCTTCTTGAATGCCTCCACAGCATCGCGACGAGCGTTACGCAAACTGATGCGTGCGTTCTCGCCTACGCCCTTAACCTGCTTAACGAGCTCCTTACGACGCTCCTCGGTAAGAGGGGGAATCGACAGACGAATGGTCTCACCATTGTTCGAGGGAGTAAGGCCGATATTAGAATCGATGATAGCCTTCTCGATGGGGCGAATCATATTCTTGTCCCAAGGCTGAATGAGGATTGTGCGTGCGTCGGGTACGGTAACGCTTGCTACGCCCGATACGGGAGTCTGCGAGCCGTAGTAGTCAACAAATACGCTATTGAGCACATTAGTCGATGCCTTACCGGCGCGGATGTTCAACAACTCCTCATCCAAGTGATCCACCGTACGCTTCATACGGTCGGTTGCTGCATTGATAATAGTTTTTGTATCCATAGTAGTCTATTTTATTGATTCCAAATTATTTGAGAGCGGCCTCGATAGCCTTAATCATCGACTCGAACTCGGCTGCCTCGTAACCTACCGACACATAGATAACCTTACCATCCTTGCCAACAACAAAGTTGCGGGGGATGTAGTTCGACGCATACTTCTTGTAAATCTCCTGTGTGCCATCAAGACCCATAGGGAAGGTGTAACCCTGCTTGTCGCGGAAAGCATCAACGGTGCTCTTCTTCTCGCCACGCGAGATGGGGAGGAAGACGAAATCCTGACCCTTGAAGTGGTCGATGATATCCTTCTGTACTCGCTTAAACTCCTCACGGCAGGGAGGACACCACGTTGCCCAGAAGTTAATCAAAACGATCTTACCCTTGAGCGAAGAGAGTGTAACCTTTGAGCCGTCAACCATCTCAACGGTGAAGTCGGGAGCCTTCTGGCCCGGCTTGATAAGAGTTGTTGCCTCGATCTCGGCCTGCTGCTGTGCTGACGCTGTCTGCGGTGCTACGAAAGCCATCACGGCCAGCGCTGCTACGATGATATATGCCTTGCGGCTAAATGATTTGATGTTCATAATTGTAAATGGTTAAAGTTTTATATTTCGTTTCAATGTTTACTCCTTGCAAACAAGTGTACCGATTGCCTCGCCATTGAGCACCTTGGCCAGATTGCCCTCGGTGTCCATATCGAAGACGATGATATCCAAGCCATTCTCCTTGCAGAGTGTAAAGGCGGTCATATCCATCACTTTAAGGTCGCGGTTATAGACCTCATCAAAGGTAATCTTATCGAACTTTGTAGCTGTAGGATCCTTCTCGGGATCAGCCGTATAGACGCCATCCACACGAGTACCCTTGAACATAACCTCGGCCTCGATCTCGATGCCTCGCAGAGCCGAAGCAGTGTCGGTCGAGAAGTAGGGATTAGAAGTACCACCACCGATAATAACCACATAGCCAGCCTCCAGATACTCGATAGCCTTAGCCTTCGAGTAGTACTCGCCGATAGGCTCCATACGAATTGAGGTCAACACCTTGGCCTTCACACCGTTATCCTCCAGAGCAGAGTGCAGAGCCAGCGAGTTGATAATCGTTGCAAGCATACCCATCTGGTCGCCCTTCACGCGGTCGAAACCCTTCTTGGCACCCTGCAGGCCGCGGAATATATTACCACCGCCAATAACAATACCAATCTGCACGCCTGTCTCGGCAGCAGCCTTAATCTGCTCGGCATACGACTGCAATACGGCAGGCGAAAGACCATAATGCTGCTCGCCCTGGAGCGACTCACCGCTCAACTTGAGAAGTATTCTGTTGTATTTCATATCTTCAAATGTTTATATCTTTTGGCGAAGATACGAAAAATTCCCATTATATCACACTTTGCCGAGCAACTTTTATTCCGATGATAAGTATAAATACCTATTTTCAGCGTCGAGCCGAGCCATTTGTGCCCCCTAAAGAGATAGCATCACCGTTTTTTCTATATATTTGTAAATCGAAAAAATTCAGTTTATGCCTATGCGCAAGTGTTACACATACTTTTTGGGGCTTCTTCTGCTCACCCTTTCGCTCATCAGTTGCGACTCACGCACCGACGCGGCTAAGCGTATGGAGAGCATACCCAATCTGGTGGCATACTGGGATTTTGCCGACGAGGATTATCTTCGGGCCAAAGGTGTGGCCACGCCCACCCTGCGTGGCGAGGGCGATGCCGTGCCTCAGTTGGTGGAGCAGGGACCGCTGTCGGGTCGCTCGCTACACTTCGATGGCGACGATTACCTATACATCCCCTACAACGAGACAGGCGCGCTGAATGTAAAGAGCGGTCAGGTTACAGTCGTTGCGTGGGTGCGCTGGACAGCCGAGCAGATTGGCTTTGTGGGTGGTATGTGGAACGAGTATGAGGATGGCGGCAAACGACAGTATGGTCTGTTTGTATCGCTACCCCACTATAATGGTCGTAATCAGGTGTGCGGACACATCTCGCAAACGGGTAAGCCTACGCCCCCGTTCCCCTATTCGATAGACTATTCGGCCAGCAAGCAGGAGGTGCCTAAGGGCGAGTGGTGTGCCGTGGCATTTACCTACGATGGAGAGTATATCCGCTCATATTTCAATGGCAAGTTTGAGGCTCGCGAGGAGGAACTTATCGACCACACCATAGGCTTCGAGGGCTATCCTGAGGGGTTGCGTCAAGTGAAAAATCCATATTATTTCCCCGATGGAATAGGCGACAATGGCTCGGACTTTACCGTAGGTGCGGTGTTTGTCAACAAACGCATCGGCAACTACTTCAAGGGTGAGATTGGCGGCTTGGCTATATATGATCGTGCTCTTTCGGCCGAGGAGGTGGAGTATGTGAGCTGGTGGGACAAAAAATAACAACCTAATATAAGATGAAACATAATCTATTATTTGCTCTTTTGCTCTGCGTGGCGACCTCGCTGTCGGCACAGCAAAAGGTCTCGATCAATCCCGAGAAGCAGTATCAGACCATCGAGTTCTTCGGTGCTGCCGATGCGTGGAGTGGCAATTTTGTAGGAAAATATTGGGGCGAGGTGCCCAAACGCGATATTGCCGATCTACTTTTCTCGCAGGAGTCAGATGCTGCGGGCAACCCCGTGGGCATTGGCCTTACGATGTGGCGTGTAAACCTTGGTGCAGGTACCTTGGAGCAGGTGGGAGCCGACATATACCCCTATCAGCGTCGTGCCGAATCCTACCTAAGTGTCGATGGCAAGAGTTACGACTGGGGCAAGTGTGCTGGTCAGGAGTATTTTATGCAGGCGGCGAAGGATCGCGGTTGCAATCAGTTTATACTCTTTTCGAACTCACCGCTGGTGCAACTTACCAAAAATGGCAAGGGCTACGCCCCGACTGCCGATAGTGCCAATCTGCGCGATGATTGCTACGATGACTATGCCAAGTACATTGTCGATGTTACCGAGCACCTGATGCAGAAAGGCTTTAACATTCCCTACATAAGCCCTATTAACGAGCCGCAGATGAGCTGGACAACCATCAAGCAGGAGGGCTCGCCCTGGCGTAACAGTCAGATAAAGCAAATGACGCAAGCCCTCGATGAGGCCTTGTCGCGTTCAGCCAAGTTTGATGGTGTACGCATTTTCATCGGCGAGACAATGTTACTCAAGGGGTTGTATGAGCACACCCCGGGAATGTTGTCTCAGTTTGGTGAAGATCAGGTGGAGACTCCGGGCCGCCAGCTATATACTTTCTTCGATGAGAAGTCGCCCCATTATATTGGTGATCTAAAACACATCAACAAGGAGTTTACGGCTCACCCATACAACAATCACTTCACCAGCGAGGAGATGCGCTCAACGCACCTTCTGGCAGGGGCTGAGGCTAAGAAGTATGGCCTTGATTATCACTCATCGGAGTGGTGTCTGTTGCCCACATCGCAACAATATGGTGGCATTACAGACGACTGGCAGAAGGGCAACCACGGCGATATTCAGGCGGCGCTGATGATGGCGCGTGTGATGCATAGCGATTTTGTCGATATGAATGCCGTGTCGTGGTGCTATTGGAAGGCTATGGAGCTCAAGGGCGATCACGCTCTGGTGGCACTGCACGCAACCGATGGCGACATACATAAGGGAGGCTACATCTCGGCCAACAAGATGCTATGGGTGTTGGGTAATTTCAGCCGCTTTATCCGCCCCAACTATAAGCGCATCGATCTTGCGGGTGCTGATGATACCGACACATTGGCTGCTACGGCCTACCTCTCGCCCGATGGAGGGCAGATAGTTGCCGTGTTTGTCAATTCCGATTTTGAGAATCACAGCGTTGAGATCTCTCTGCCCAAGCAGTGGCAGAAGCGAGTGAAGAGCGTTAAGAGCTATCGCACCGATGCTCGCCACGATCTGGCATATTCACAACTGAGCAATTCGCTAATGTATGATGTAGCGGCCCGAGGAGTTACTACATTTGTCATCGAGTTGTAACACGATATAATGAAATAAAAATTTGTCAAAAAGGAATTAAATGCGTTTCTTTGTATAACAAAGCAGTAACTAATAACTCAATATAAACTATTATGGTAGATATTTTTGAAAGATTAGAGAAGAATACCGGTGGCCCGATTGGTCAGTATATGCAGTTGGTACACGGTTATTTTGCATTCCCCAAATTGGAGGGCGAGTTGGGTCCTCATATGCGTTTTCGCGGTAAGATGATGCTCAACTGGAGCCTTAACAACTACCTCGGTCTGGCTAACCATCCCGAGGTGCGTAAGGCTGACGCCGCTGGCGCACAGGAGTTTGGTATGGCTGCACCTATGGGTGCGCGTATGATGAGTGGCCAGACCAAGTATCACGAGCAGTTGGAGCGCGAGCTCGCTGAGTTCGTAGGCAAGGAGGATGCATTCCTTTTGAACTTCGGTTATCAGGGTATGATTTCTATTATCGACTGCCTGCTCACTCCGCGCGATGTAGTGGTTTACGATGCTGAGTGCCACGCCTGCATCATCGATGGTCTGCGTATGCACAAGGGCAAGCGTTTCGTTTATGCTCACAACAACGAGGAGTCATTGCGCCTGCAGCTCAAGCACGCAACCGACCTTGCTGAGTCGCAGCGTGGTGGTGTGCTCGTAATCACCGAGGGTGTATTCGGTATGAAGGGTGATTTGGGCTTCCTCAATGTTATCGTTAAGGCAAAGAAGGACTTTAACTTCCGCCTCTTGGTTGACGATGCTCACGGTTTTGGTACTATGGGCCCTGGCGGTAAGGGTACTGCGGCTCACTTCGACTGCGTTGATGGCGTTGATGTGTTGTTCAACACCTTCGCAAAGTCAATGGCTGGTATCGGTGCATTCGTGAGCGGTCCCCGTTGGTTGATTAACCTCTTCCGTTACAATATGCGTTCACAGCTCTACGCAAAGTCATTGCCGATGCCTATGGTTATCGGTGCATTGAAGCGTCTGGAGCTTATCCGCAACCACCCCGAGTATCAGGAGAAGTTGTGGGAGATCACACGCGCCATCCAAAACGGTTTCAAGGAGAACGGCTTCGAGATTGGTGTAACGCAGTCGCCCGTAACCCCCGTATATATGAAGGGCGGTAACGAGGAGGGTACAAACCTTATCGTTGACCTTCGTGAGAACTATGGTATCTTCTGCTCGATTGTAATCTACCCCGTAATCCCGAAGGGCGAGATTATCCTGCGTATTATCCCCACAGCGGCTCACACCTTGGAGGATGTACAGCGCACTATCGAGGCATTTAAGGCCGTACGCGAGAAGTTCGATGCAGGTTACTACGCATCGATGCCTATTCCACAGAAGGCCGATCCTGAGTTCCAGGTACGATAGTCAAACCAAAAAAATAGCAAAGAGGCTGCTAACCCACGGTTAGACAGCCTCTTTTTTATTCATCTCTTCAGTATAAATCTTTTCAAAAATCTCTCGCAGACGCGCCCTGTCGGCAATAATTGTTCTCAACTCTCTCAGGCGTTCGCCATTGTCCGACGATTCGATCCAAATGCGCAGGTAGCCACCCTCGGAATACTTCTCGTTGAGATGCTCCAACGAGCGACGCCAATGCCCTTCGGTATCGAGATGTGGGTAGTTGGCCAAACTATACTGCACCGTACGGCGCACAATCAGCTCGGGGATAATCAAGCGATCGGCCTCGGCTACAATACATCCGTATATGGTGCGTGGAGCACGCTCGGCCGAGGCTCGATGATCCTCTGCCGCATCGGCCATAGTGTCAATCTGCTCCTTCGAGAACCAACGACGCAATTCCATATCGGCACGCATTATACGAGCCGACTCCTTGTGGTGTAACTTTCGTCCACCGCTCAATCCCGTATCGTGATATGCCGCAACGACATATACCATCTCCTCGTCCACATCAAACCCACGCGCGAGCTGGGCGCTGCGCTCGATAACCTGACGGGCGTGATCCTGACGATGGCCCCTATCGAACGAGTCGTAGAGCGGGAGTATCTGCTGCTCGATGTATGTTATTATCTCTTGACGAATCATAATGCACAATTTTTGCAGTGGCAAAGATATGTAGAATCTTTTAGAATTGGTATGATAAATGATATTAAAGAGAGGATGGTTTTATCCTTGTTCCGATTTAAACTCTGTATGACTGTCGTGTTACTACTATTGATGATGCTACTTGCCGCCTGTGTATATAATGCAGGGCGTGATTCGATCGATCGCACCACGGTCGCAAACTTCAACCTCAACGCCTTTATGGGGCGCTGGTATGAGATAGCGCGTTTCGACCACAGCTTCGAACGCGGTATGCGCGATGTTACGGCCGACTATCGACTGCAGGATGATGGTACGGTGGAGGTGATTAACACGGGCATACGAGGCGACAGCGTGCGTCAATCCGTAGGCCACGCCAAGACCACATCGCAGCCAGGCCGACTGCGAGTGTCGTTCTTTTGGATTTTATACTCCGACTACAACATTTTGGATATGGGTCCTAAGGGTGAGTGGGTACTTATCGGTAGTCGATCGCCACGCTACCTATGGATTCTCTCGCGCACACCGACCCTCCCCACAGCCACCATCGACCACATAATCGAGGTAGCCGATAGGCGCGGTTACAACACCGAGAATCTTATTTTCGATACCCCTTCTGAGCGCTGACGGGCAGGCGATAGATCACATTGCGACGCACATCGCGCGGCGTGTGGAACGAGACATACAGCCACTTACCCTTGACAGCTACTCCCTCGGGCTCAAGACCCAAGTGCGACAGATCGATCGAGGGCAAACGCTCGCCCGAAAGGATATTGGTTGCGTGCAGACGCGTGGGACGCGGCGGAATGCCATCGGGCAGATAGATATAGCGCCCGTAGATGTGGCTACCCTGCGGAATTGTTACCTCACCCGCGGGCAGTGAGCATATTACATCGCGCTCGGTGAGATGCACCTCTCCACGCTCGTCGCTATCGGCCAGCGTAGGCAACTTAAACACCTTAAGCATACGCAACGAGCCAAACGAGCAGTAGAGATATATCCTGCGCGATGCCGCATCGACGGCCCAATCGGCTGGGCCCGTAATATCGACTCCATCGTAGTAGATAGTCTGCACCAGACGCGAGCCCGTGAGCGAGATATCGTTCACATAACAGGCTCGATTGCCTCGACACTCGGTAACATAGAACAGTGGGAACTGCGACTCGCGGCTATAACGCTCGACACCGAACGAGGCGTTGTTGCAGTGGCCCGTATTGCCCTCCAGCACAAAGGTTGAGACAAACTCCTTGCGCTTTAGATCAAGAATCACGCACTGTCCCTTATCGTGCATCGAGAAGCCGTAACGGCCATATATGGCAAAACCCTGCGTTGCTCCCTGCACCTGAACATCAGCCGGCAAGAGTTCCGAGACATCGACAAAGAGTTCCATCCCCGCATCGGCCTCCTGTGCTGTGGCCACCATCGACCACACGAGCAGTGCGGCTGTAAAAATTGCTTTCATTCCTCTCATTCCTGCATCGATTTAATTGCTCGCACAATGCCAGCCACATCGTAACCACACAAGGCATATAGTTCGGGCAGTGTTCCGTGCTCAACGAAGTTATCGCCAATACCGAGCGACACGACCTGCAGGTGATAACCATTATCACTCAACCACTTAGTAATGGCCTCGCCCACGCCTCCGCGCAGGATACCATCCTCAACGGTGATTATCTTCTTATATTTTTTACCCACTTCAGCGAGCAATTCAACATCAAGAGGCTTCACAAAACGCATATCGTAGTGTGCCACACGCTCACCGCCCTCTGCCTCAACCTCTGAAATGGCCTGCGTAGCAAAATTACCCACCGTACCGATGGTAAGCACCGCCACATCGTCGCCATCCTTCAATCTACGGCCTCGACCCGTAGGAATCTGCACAAAGGGCTCGCCACGCCACGCCACCCCCTCGCCTGAGCCACGCGGGTAGCGCAGAGAGTAGGGCGACGGAGTATTTACGGCCGTGTAGAGCATATTACGCAACTCGGCCTCGTTCATCGGGGCTGCAACAATCATATTGGGGATGCAGGCAAACGACGCCATATCGAAGGCTCCGTGGTGCGTAGCACCATCCTCACCCACCAATCCGCCACGGTCGATACAGAATGTAACGGGCAGATTTTGCAGTGCAACATCGTGTATAACATTATCGTAGGCTCGCTGCATAAACGACGAGTAGATATTGCAGACGGGGTGCATACCTCCAGCGGCCAAGCCTGCCGAGAAGGTTACGGCGTGCCCCTCGGCAATACCCACATCGAAGCAACGCTCGGGCATCTGTTGCATCATAATGTTGAGCGAACAACCCGAAGGCATAGCGGGAGTGATGCCGACAATCTTATCGTTCTGGCGAGCCAACTCCAATATTGTCTCACCAAATACATCTTGATAACGAGCAGCCGAGGTGGGCGACGGGATACGCTCACCCGTCTCGGGGTTAAAACGACCTGGCGCGTGCCACACCGCCTGATTATCCTCGGCTGGAGTGTAACCCTTGCCCTTAGTGGTGATTACGTGTAGGAGTTTCGGCTCGTCAATATCCTTCAGAGCCGAGAGCATCGCAACAAGTTCCTTCACATCGTGGCCATCCAACTGTCCGAAATAGCGGAAGTTAAGGCTCTCGAAGAGGTTGCTATTTTGTAACAATCCCTGCTTTACGGCGTTGCCCGCCTTCTGACAAAAGCGTAACACGGGCGGCACGTGCGAGAGGATACGCCACAAGCCTCGCTTGAAGCGGTTGTAAAAGTTCGATGTTGACATTCTCGCCAGATAGCTATCCAACGCACCCGTAGCGGCGTCGATAGCCATCTCGTTGTCGTTGAAGATAACAAGCAGTTTTCCCTTCTTCTTCTCGCCAGCGTTGTTCAAACCCTCGAAGGCCAAACCGCCCGTCATAGCACCATCGCCGATGACCGCCACAACGTGATTATCAACTCCCTGCAACTCGGCCGCCTTAGCAAGACCGTAAGCTGCCGAGATAGAGGTCGATGAGTGTCCCGCACCAAACGAATCGTACTCGCTCTCAGCCATACGCGGGAAACCGCTTATACCGCCCAACTTGCGATTCGTGGGGAAGAGATCGCGGCGAGAGGTTATGATTTTGTGCGCATAGGCCTGATGGCCTACATCCCACACCAACTTATCCTGCGGGGTGTCGTACACATAGTGAATAGCCACGGTGAGTTCTACCGTGCCCAGGCTCGAAGCCAGATGGCCAGGATTTTTCGAACACTCCTCGATGATATACTGGCGTAACTCACGACAATAGAGCGGTAGTTGCTCGATGCTCAAGCGCTTGAGATCGGCGGGAGAGTTTATTTTATATAGTAAATCGTATTCAACGCGTTCCATATCAACATCTTTATTTTCGTTTACCTATGCCACCGAGCAGGGAATACCCAATGCCTCGACACGAGTTGCAATCTTCTTAAGCTCATCACGGCTCACCTTCTCCAGCGTCTTGCAAGGAGTATCTCTATCCAGCGAATAGACCATCACCTGACGCGGTGCAATTCGCTCGACAAGGCGTAGCCAAGCCTCAACCTCCTCCTCGCGAGTGTTATCTACCCTCTTGCCATCATACTCACCCCTAAGGAACATAGTCTGCAAAATCATCTCACCCTCGAATAGTTGCATCAACTCCACCGTACGCTCGACAGTGTAGGCACCTTGAGGTTTATTGACAAGCTGCACCGTTGCATCGAAGGCTGAGTCGAGTTTAAGGATATTATTATCGACACGGCGCAAGGCACGGCGCACATCCTCGCGGTGAATCTGCGTGGCGTTACTCAACACCGATACCTTAGCCGTGGGGCACAGTTCATCACGCAGTGTAAGCGTATCGTCGATAATAGACTCGAAGTCGGGATGCATCGTAGGCTCACCATTGCCTGCAAAAGTAATTACATCGGGCGGAGTACCCTCGCCCACCATACGCTCAAGCACCTGGCGAAGCATATCACTCACCGCCTCGCGTGAGTTAAATCGGCGCTGGCCAATGTGATCGGCATTCCATCCACACTCGCAATAGATGCAGTCGAAACTACACAACTTCGACTCTACGGGGAGCAGATTTACCCCCAACGAGAGACCCAAACGGCGCGAGCGCACAGGGCCAAATATTATATTGTTATAAAGAGCTGTCATAGCGTGTCGTTATTTCATTTTCGAACGGCGAAACTCCCTGGGTGTCATACCAGTATGGCGCAAGAAGTATTGCCCGAAGAACGAAGGATTAGGGAAATTTAATCGGCTGGCCACCTGTAACACCGAGAGTTGCGTGGTCGAGAGCAGAGCCTTGGCATTAAGGATAACTGAGTGGGTGATCCAAGTTGCGGCGCTGCGGTCGGACATCTGACGGGTAACAATGGTCAAATACTTGGGCGTGATGCCTAACTTATCGGCATAGTACTGCACCTCGCGAGAGATGGTGATGTCGGTTGCCAGCAACGACAAGAACTTACGAAATATCACATCCTGACGCGAGCAGGGCTCACGCATAACAGGTATATCGCGCGCATAGATGCCCGCCAGCTCGTAGCACAGCAGGGTAAGCATCTGCACATTTATCTGCTCGTGATAGGGGTGGTCGGTACGGCTATCTCGCTCGTGCATCAAACGACACACCTGCAAAATAGACTCCAACTGCTCCTCGCTAAGCACCACACAGGGATTTTCGCGCATCATCATATGCACCGACGAGGCAGATGGGAAGTTCAGCTCACGCAGGAAATCGGTATCAATACGCAGGGTATAGCTCTCGAACCCCTCGCCACGCTTGAACTCCTGAATAATGGTTCCGGGGAAGGCCACGCACATAGTACGAGCCGAGAGAGGGTATTTATGTTCGTTGATGGTAACATACCCCTCGCCTGCAAGGCATATAAAGATACCACCGCGATTGAATACGCGCGGCACATTATTCTCATTTATAATGGAATCATACTCCTTGCTGTCGATGTAGGTAAACAGCGGATGAGTCTCTGTTGAAGAGTTATTAGACAGTATTGGTTTCAATGCATCCATCGTAGGTTGGTTTATTCTACAAATATACTAATAATTTGCGAGAATGAATATTTTTTAGCCATATTTCACAGCAAAACACTCAAAATAATCCTTTATAGAACATTTTACACTTCGGCTACTATCTATTGTGCAGAGCAGAACAAAAAAAAACCTGCCCGACAAACTTTCTGTCAGGCAGGCTTCCTATTTTCTTGGGAATTGTATAATACTACAATTTACGCAACCAGATGTTACGGAAGCTGATAGGCTCAGAGGGGTCGCCGTGGCTCTGCAACTTGATGGGACCTGCACCGTGCTTCTCAACCTTGGGATGGCCGATATACTCGGTAGTACCGCGGATAGCAACATTGTTCTGCAACACTACGCCGTTGTGGATAACGGTAACGGTGGGAGGCACGCGATATGAGCCATCCTCGTTGAATACGGGAGCGTTGTAGATAATATCGTAAACATTCCACTCGCCGGGCTTACGCATAGCGTTTGCCTTGGGAGTAGACTGCTTGTAGATACTACCTGTCTGACCATTAGTGTAGGTGGGGTTGTTGTAGCAGTCGAGAATCTGAATCTCATAAAGACCCTGAAGGAATACACCGCTGTTACCACGCGCCTGACCTGTACCTGTGATATTCTCGGGCACACACCACTCAATGTGGAGCTGGAAACTCTCGAATGACTCGCGAGTCTGGATATCACCCTTCTTCTTGTTTACTGTGAACACGCCATCGTGTACATCCCACTCGGCGGGGCCACCATTAGCACCTGTCCAAGCGCTGAGATCCTTACCATCGAAGAGTACGATAGCATCCGAGGGAGCTGAATTGGTGGTGATGTTACCGGGAGTAACAACCTTGGGAACGGGAGTGTAGAACTCAGTCATCTGAGGACGCATAGTCTCGGGACCGTCCTTCTGCTGCTGTGCATTTACAGCCGTTACAGCAACTGTCAGAGCAAAGGCTGAAAGAATAAGTTTTTTCATAATAAAAATCTATTTTTAGGTTTAAGTTTCTCAATCAGATAGCACAAATTTACACAATTTCTGCAAAATACATCACTTTTATGCCCTCTTTTTTACCTCCGCCCCGCAATAAGAGCCAAGAAAATATTTTGCCATCTCGACTTTATTTGTTATATTTGGTAAAAATTATATTTATATGGCAATTTTCAAGGTAGAGGGCGGCACCCGCCTTAACGGTAGCGTAACACCACAAGGTGCCAAAAACGAGGCACTACAGATACTCTCGGCAACACTGCTCACATCGGAGCGTGTGGTACTTCACAATGTACCGCAGATTCTCGATGTGTTGCAACTCATCGAACTGCTCGAATGTATGGGCGTAGAGGTTGAACGCTTGGGAGGCGATAGCTACGCCTTCCGCGCGGCAGAGATCAACCTCGACTACCTGCGTAGCGACGACTATCACCACCGTTGCCGCCGTCTGCGTGGCTCGGTGATGATGATTGGCCCGCTGTTGGCGCGCTTTGGTGTGGGTTATATACCCAAGCCCGGAGGCGACAAGATTGGCCGCCGTCGTCTCGATACACACTTCCTTGGATTCCAGAAATTGGGCGCTACATTCAACTTCGACCAAGCAGAGGAGTTCTTCTCGGTGGAGGCCAAGCGCTTGAAGGGTTGTTATATGCTGCTCGACGAGGCTTCGGTAACGGGCACGGCCAACATCGTTATGGCCGCCGTGCTGGCCGAGGGCACCACGACGATTTACAATGCCGCCTGCGAGCCTTACTTGCAGCAGCTATGCAAGATGCTCAACCGTATGGGTGCAAAGATCTCGGGCATAGCTTCGAATCTTCTGACCATCGAGGGTGTTAAGGAGTTGGGGGGCACCGAGCACACTATGCTACCCGATATGATTGAGGTGGGTAGCTTTATCGGTATGGCCGCAATGACCCAATCGGAGCTTACCATCAAGAATGTGTCGTACGAAAACCTCGGTATTATCCCCGCGCAGTTCTCGCGCCTGGGTATTCAGTTTGAGCAGCGTGGCGACGATATCTATATCCCTCAGCAGGATCACTACTCGATCGAAAGTTTTATCGACGGCTCGATTATGACCATTGCCGATGCGCCGTGGCCAGGCCTCACGCCCGACCTGCTGTCGATTTTCCTCGTGGTGGCTACGCAGGCCAAGGGTACGGTACTCATCCACCAGAAGATGTTCGAGAGCCGTTTGTTCTTTGTCGATAAGCTCATCGATATGGGCGCACAGATCATCCTCTGCGACCCCCACCGTGCAACCGTCATCGGTCACGACCACCGCATCCGTCTGCGCGCGGCGAAGATGACCTCACCCGATATTCGTGCTGGCGTAGCTCTGCTCATAGCAGCTATGAGCGCCGAGGGAACGAGCATAATCCAAAACATCGAGCAGATCGACCGTGGCTACAAAGACATTGATGGCCGCCTCAATGCTCTGGGCGCAAAGATTACCCGATTGGAGGAGTAACCCTTAATTTCAACAAAAAATCACTAACCAAACAATAGAAAAATGAGAAGAATTCTATCTATCGTAGCTCTGCTGATGCTCGGCACTGTGGCATCGGCACAGGAGTTCCGTTCGGCCATATCGAATGTGCCGGGCAATGAGTACCCCAAAGTATCAAACGATATGCGTGCCATTGTGCGCTACACATCAAAGACCGCTAAGAAGGTGCAGGTGCAGGGTGGCGAAGGCTTTACCGCACAGCCTGTGGATATGGTCAACGACGGACAGGGTAATTGGAGCGTGGAGCTGAAGGGTCTTACCCCTGGCTTCCACTACTATTGGTTCCTGGTCGATGGCGTGCAGGTGAACGACCCCGCCAGCGTGGCATACTTCGGTTATAGCCGCCCCACGAGCGGTATCTATGCCGCCTTCCCTGGTGAGGATTATATGGACGCCAAAGATGTTCCGCACGGCGTAGTGCGTGAGCAGTGGTATAAGTCGAGTGTTACGGGTCTGTGGCGTCGTGCCTACATCTACACCCCCGCAGGATATGACCAGGGTAAGGACAAGTATCCCGTATTCTACCTCTTGCACGGTATGGGCGAGAACGAGCGCGGCTGGAGCCTTCAGGGTCGTATGAACTTCATTATGGACAACCTTATCGCCGAGGGCAAGGCCAAGCCTATGATCGTGGTGATGGATTGCGGTTACACCGACACGATGGATCCCGCTACGGGAGCTATCAAGCGTTCTACCGACGCTGGTTCGCTGGCCGACATCTACTTCAAGGATATTATCCCTATGGTGGAGAAGAACTATCGCGCAAAGACCGACCGCGAGAGCCGTGCTATGGCAGGATTGTCGATGGGTGGTTTCCAGACTATGAACATTGCCCTGTCAAATACCGACAAATTCGCTTACATCGGCGGTTTCTCAGCAGCACTGATGATGGGTGGCCGTCAGCAGGTTGACCTCAAGACAGCCTACAACGGTGCTTTTGCAAACCCCGCAGAGTTTAACAAGAAGGTTAAGCTGTTGTGGTTCGGCGCAGGTAGCGAGGAGAAGGCATTTGTTGATGCAGCAGCAAATATGACCAAGCAGCTCACCGAGATGGGCGTAAAGGTAGAGTCATATATCTCTGAGGGTACCTACCACGAGTGGCACACCTGGAGCCGTTGTCTGAAGGAGTTTGCCCCTAAGCTCTTCAAGTAATATCGAGTAGTAACACTTAACACTACCCCTATATGCGAATAAAATATCTTTTGGCACTCTGTGCCATCGCTCTGTGCGCCTCGTGCTCAAGCGACGAGGGATGGGTATCGCTACTAGACAAAGACCTATCGCATTGGCGTATATATCAGAGCTATCAGCATACCAACAACTTCCGTGGCCGTGCGCCCGTAGATGAGGCTGGAGAGAAGATTCAGCCCATCGGCTACGACAAGAATCTATACAACCTCTTCTCAGTCGTGGAGGAGGATGGCGAGCCTGTGCTCCATATCAGCGGCGAGACCTATGGTTGCGTAATCTCTAACGAGAGCTACCGCAATTACCACCTGCGTCTGCAGGTGAAGTACGGCCAGAAGCGCTGGGAGCCACGCCTTGAGAAGGCGCTCGATTCGGGCCTCTTGTACCACTCGGTTGGCGAGGCGGGAGTTGATTACTGGCTCTCGTGGATGCGTTCGTTCGAGTTTCAGGTGATGCAGAGCGGCACAACCGAGGGCAATAGCGGTGACTTCTGGTCTATCGCAGGCTCGAAGGCCGACATCAAGATTTCGAAGCCCAACCCCGATGTAAACACCTACTACTACGACCCCAATGGCGAGTGGCTCACCGTGGGTAGCCGAGGTGTAACAAACTTCTGTGGCACGAAGGATTACAACAGCCCCGATGGAGAGTGGACAACACTCGAACTCATCTGCTACGAGGGTAAGAGCCTCCACATCGTAAATGGTAATGTGGCAATGGCGCTACAAAATCTGCGCTACACTTCGGAGACGGGCGATGTAGCTCTGGTGGAGGGTAAGTTGCAACTTCAGAGCGAGGCGGGAGAAGTTTTCTACAAGGGAATAGAGATTCGCCCCATAGAGGAAATGCCCAAAGAGTATCTCTCATACTTTGAATAAATAAAAAAGGTTGCCCCACACGGAGCAACCTTTTTTTATCTTAAGAAATCACATAACAAGAACTACTTTGTTCCCATACCTTGCGTCATCGCCATAACATCGTCGAGCGTAAGCGTGCCGACAATATCCACGATACAGGCGCGGTACTGGTTATCCTTTATCACCACTAAATACTCATTCGTCTTACGCACCTCGGCCGAGTATATGGTGTAGGTTATATTCTGCTTATTGGTGTATGTCATCTCAAGACGATACAAGCCCCGTGCCTCGCTCACCAAATCGCCGATGGCTGTATAACTCCTACTACCCTGGTAGTGGGGATAGACAATCTGGTAAATCATATCAATACGGTCGGCGATAGCCTCATCGTTGGCACTGCCGCGTTTGAGCGACTTCTTAAGCACTTTGCCAGGGAGCTGCGTAGCCGTTGTCGAGTAGTTACCGCCCTGCAACTCTGACACCAGGTCGCGGAATATGGTACTAAACTCGGGCGTCTGCGCCTGCACCGAAAGAGTGGTAAAGAGCGCTATGATGGTTATAAAAATCGGTCGGTTCATACTTCACTACATTTAGAATCCTATACCAATAGTCCACTGCTGAGCCTCGGGGCCACGACCACTCTTGAATATCTGTGTGGGCTGATACGCCGCATATATCGAAATCCAGCTAAACGAAAGGCGTGCCGTAGCACCCGCCTGAATAAAATTCACAGGATAGTTGTGAACTTTATCCTTCTTGCCACCATAATACTTAATCTTGGTGTGCGAGTTCATCACCATATCGACATAGCCACCCACCGAAAAGGCAAACTTACGGGGGTTACCAAACATCAATTCTACGGGCAGGTGCACCGACGCGATGTTAAACTTACTCTTCTTGGCCGAGCGACCCACCGTCTCCGATATGTTATAAGGCATAATCAAGCCACCATCTTTGGCGAGCGAGAGCGATGAATCGAGACGATAATCGTTCGAACGAATACCCAAGCCAACCGTTACGCCAAATTTATGCTGATGGTCGTAGGCCGCAAAGTGTAGCAAATTGACCGTTACCTGAGTCGATTTCCACGAGTTAATATCAAGAAAATCGCCCACCGCTGTGCCTGCATAGGGGGCATAGTCGAGACTTGAGAGCACATTGCTACCAATCTCAAAGGTAGGGATGGTCGAGAGCGAAAGACGGCCAACGGTAAAGGTTGGATTGGGCTTTGTGCGTATGCCTACGATAGATGAGAACTGCACGGGCGATTTTTTCCCTTCGTAGGGCACCTCGCCAAACTCCACTCCGTTAATGCCAATGCTCAACTGCGCGTGAGCCGTAGATACTGCACCAGCGACAAGCATCAGAGCCAGAAAGAGTGTACGAAAAAAAGTTGGTTTCATAGTTTTATTTTTTAAGTTGAGTGATTATTCTATTGTAAAAAGGCTCTGCAGGATATTCTCCTCCTCGACACCGCCCTGCGAAAGGTTGGCCATAATCTGCTCGGCCTGCTGTTGTGCCTCGACAAGCGAATAGATGGGCTCGCCATTGACATAACCATAGACCTCGGGGCGAGAGAGCCACGCCACACCAACAACCACAGCCACCATAGCCATCGCCAGAGCTACCCTCTGCCACTGACCAACCCTGCGAGGCTCGTGCAGACGCACCGCAACACGCTCGGCGCGGCACTGCTCAGCGTAGGCCTTCATAGCCTGCTCGGCCACGCCATACTCCTTGAAATTGTTACAATCCATAGTTCATAATTTTTGAAAACTCCTCTCTTACTCGTTGGCGGGCTCGCGAGTGTGCCATCCTGACGGCCGCCACATTGCTCCCCACCACTTCGGCTATATCGGCAAACTCCATCGCCTCGACATCACGCAGATGAATCACCTCGCGCTCGCGCTCGGGCAGGCTCGATATTATACGCCTGATGATCGCCACCTCGTCGCTCGGCTCGCTGAGCTCTACGCCCTCACCCACAGCCTCGTCGATGTCGGTTATCATCCGCCGTCGTTCGCGCTCTCGCAAGCGATCGAGTGCCATATTGCGGGCAGAGATCAGGGCAAGCGACCGAAAACCCGACTGACGCAGTAGCAACCTGCGCCGCCACAGCTTTTCGTAGAGGTCCTGCACCAAATCTTCGGCTTCCGTAGGGTTGTGAAGCAGACTTACGGCATAGCGATATGCCGCATCCTTTACACTCAAAAACTCTATGTTCAGTTGCTCACTATTCATTTTGGGCAAGCCCACACGGGGCTGTAGTCATATATAATACGAATATGTCAGAGAAATATAACATCGAAAAAAAGAAAAACACCCTTTTTATGGGTGTTCTACTTCGCGGCGGTTCAGAAGGGCGTGTGTGATGGTTAGTTCATCGACATACTCCAACTCATCGCCAAAGCCTATACCTCGCGCTATGGTCGATACCTTCACCTCGGGGTAGGCCTTCAGGCGGTTCATAATATAGAATAGTGTGGTCTCGCCCTCGACCGAGGTGGAGATGGCCAAGATAACCTCTCGCACACGGCCTGCGGCCACCTTATCGATAAGCATATCAATCTTCAAATCCGACGGTCCTACGCCCTGCATAGGCGATATAACTCCACCTAGAACGTGGTACAAGCCCTTATACTGGCGCGTGTTCTCGATCGACATCAAATCACCCACCTGCTCCACAACGCACACCGTCGTGCGGTCGCGCTCGGGATTCTGGCATATTGGGCATCGCGCCTCGTCGCTCAGGTTGTTGCACTCCTCGCAGTGGCGCACATCACGACGGAAGCGGGCTATGCTTTGGCTCATCTGCTCGACAGCATCCACATCCATCTTCAGCAGGTGCATAGCCAATCGCAAGGCCGTACGGCGGCCTATGCCCGGTAACTTAGAAAACTCCGATACGGCATCTTGCAGTAGTTTCGACATCGTGGCGGGGATTAAATATGTTCTATGCGTGATTGTTCGATCCAGCCCTTGCGGCCATCGGCAATACGAATCTCAATCCAACCATCGACCTCGTCGCCCGTTTCAACGGTAGTACCCTCGTGCAGAACGAAAAGCTCGGTCGACGAGCGGTCGGGAGAGCTCTTAATCGAGACCGACGAGCTCATAACAACAGCCTCGGTGCGATTCTTAACCACTCGGCGTGAGCTCATAGCAAAGGCTGTCGTTACGACGAACAGCACTACGCACACTCCCATCGCATAGAAGCCCACCTTACGCACCGAGAGGCGCTGAGCCAACAGATAGACGATAGCTGTTGAGAGCGAGGCCACCAACAGCAGAAGCGAAAGGATGGTCCACGAATTACCGCCCATCACATCGCGTAGCGAGCGCATCCACATGGTGAGGAAGAACTCGGGAATCTCGTCGATAATATCCTTGGTCGATTGCTGGGCATACTCCAGGTTGTGGCGTATATCCTCGTCGGCAGGAGCCAGACGCAGGGCACGATGGTAGTAAAGAATGGCGTGCGCCAAATCGTCCTGTTTGAAGTAGGCGTTGGCCATATTATAATATAGAGGTGCCGACTGCAAACCCATAGTGGCAATAGCCTCATAGAGCGACTGCGCCTGGGCATACTCCCCTGAGTTGTAGGCGGCGTTGGCCTGCTCCCATAGAGTCTGCTCGCTAACCTCGCCCGCGGCGGGTAACTGCACAGCCTGCTCCTCCTGAGCCGACAGTGATGTTGAGAGCAATATAATGGTCAAGAAAATGAATAATCGCTTCATAACTTATCGTTTAATGATAGACTCAATGTGTGAAATGATGTTTACACCCTCGGCATATACATCGCTCATCTGCACCGACTCGGCGGGCGAATACTGCGCCTCGTCGCAACGCGAGATAATGTCGGTGAAGTGCTGTGCATCCTCCTGCGGACAGCCACGACGCTGTAACTGCTCGCGGATGTTCTCCTTGGTAAGGCTCGAGACGGGGATGTTGAGCTTGTCGCTCATATAACCCCACAGTGCTCGCAACATCTCCTCGAAGAAGGCGTGGCGGTTCTGCTCACGCATAAAGCGCTCGGCCTTGTGGAATCGCTGTACGGCAACCTTGTTTGCTCGGCGGTTACGCACCAGAACTATATTCTTGCTATCGCGAATCTTGCGACGTAGGATGAAGTATGCCACTATAGCCGTAGCCAAAATCGTAGCAACAGCCCAAAAGTAGGTAGCGCTCAACATAAGCGGAGCGACAGAGGAGCGGAGTGCAGGAGCGCCCAACTTAATGAAGCGGATGTCGCTACCCAACTGGCGTACGCCCTCTTTCGATGTACCCATAATGAGCTGCGCCGTAGTAGAAGCACCGGCCGAGCCATCGGGCGACACATTCAGCGTAAGGGGAGCCGTAGAGAGTGTAATATAACTACCCTTCTCGGGGCTAAAGTATGTGAACTCCACAGGGGGGATATCGTAATCGCCCTCAGCGCGGGCAATGAACGGATACTCAAACTGACGATAGCCTGTAGTGCCGTTGGTGGTACTACTGATTGACTCGGTAGAGCGCACATCGTAGAGCTCAAACGACGAGGGCAGAGCAAGTTTCGGTGCCTGCAGGAAGGTGATATTACCCGTACCTGAGATGCGGATATTGTACGACGCGGCTGAGTTGGCCTTAAGCTCCGACGAGGGCAACTGCGCATCCATCGAGAACGAACCCACGGCTCCCGTGAACGATGCTGGTGCACCTGCGGGCAACTCCTTGACCTTTACACGAATTGCACCTGTGGTGAGTTTGCGGGGTACATTATAGACCTCCGAGCCGCCACCAAAGAAGGGGTCGAAAGCACGCGACGAACGCATAACGACCTGAGCAATGGCAGTAATGTCGGCCGGCTCGATGGTGAGCTCGCCCGACTGCTGAGGATAGAGCAGATACTCCTTAATGATTTGCGAGTCGTAAACCTTGCCATCGAGAGTCTGGCGTGTGGGGCGGTAGTTGTCGGTAGGCAACTCCTGCGACCAGAAGCCATTGAACGAAGGCAATTTAGCATCCTCGAAGCCCGCAATGCTGGCACGAGTGTAGAGTGTGAGCGAAGCTCGTATAGGCTCGCCCTGATATACCTCGGTGCGAGAGAGATTCAGTCGCAAGAGGATGTCGTCCTGCGCAATCTGGTTCTGCACGGCTGTACCCTGCTGAGCGGCAGCCTGCTCCTCACGGCGCGCCGACTGCTCGACAACCTCGATGGGTGTCGCCTTGGTCGAGAACCTCTTTCCATCGACTGCTACCTCGGCTGCTCCGATGGTAATGTTACCTGCCGTCTGCGCCATCACCACATAGGTTATGGTGAAGGTGGTCTTGCTGCTGCTAACACCGTTTATCGACTGAAACGATCGACCTGTGGCCGTCGTAGGGCCAGCCAGCACCTCCAGGCCTTCGAACGAGGGTGTGCGGAATGTGTCGTCGTCGGGGGTGCCGTTGGTGAGTATGAACTCCACACGGAACATCTCCCCTGCAGTTACGATAAGCGGGGTATTGATTTCAAAAGTAACATTACCGTCGGCACGCGATGTAAGGAATGTGAGCGTGGCGACAAGCGCGAGAATAGTATGTCTTAAAAATGATTTCATCTGCTGTGGTCTTAGTCCTCAACAAAACGTAACATTGCCGCGATTTATTTCGCGGCAAAGGTAAAAAACGAAGTTTTGCACCCCACTTGAGGTGCAAAACTCCTATTTGGTCAAATTCTAGTGAGCGTACTCAGCGAAGAAGTCGTTACCCTTGTCATCAACGATGATGAATGCGGGGAAATTCTCCACATAGATCTTACGCACTGCCTCCATACCGAGCTCGGGGAAGTCAACAACCTCGACGCTCTTGATAGAGTTCTTTGCCAAAACGGCTGCAGGGCCACCGATTGAGCCGAGATAGAAGCCACCGTTAGCCTTACAAGCGTCGGTTACAGCCTGCGAGCGGTTACCCTTAGCTACCATAACCATTGAGCCGCCAGCCTTCTGGAACAGATCAACGTAAGAGTCCATACGACCAGCTGTTGTGGGGCCGAACGAACCTGAAGCCATACCCTCGGGAGTCTTAGCAGGACCTGCGTAGTATACGGGGTGCTTCTTGAAGTACTCGGGCATAGGCTGACCCTCGTCGAGCATCTGCTTGATGCGAGCGTGAGCGATATCGCGAGCTACGATGAGTGTACCCTTGAGGTTCAAACGGGTCTTGATGGGATACTGCGACAAGATCTCGCGTACCTTATCCATACCCTCGTCCAGGTCGATATCAACTGCGGGGCTCATCGAAGGAGCCTCGGCGGGAAGGAAGCGTGCGGGGTTCTTCTCCAACTTCTCAACGAAGATACCCTCGGGAGTAATCTTAGCCTTGATGTTACGGTCAGCCGAGCAGCTTACGCCGATAGCAACGGGGCAGCTGGCAGCGTGACGGGGAGCACGGATAACACGAACATCGTGTACATAGTACTTACCACCGAACTGGGCACCCATACCCATCTCCTGGCAAATCTTGGTGATGCGCTCCTCCCACTCCAAGTCGCGGAAGCAACGGCCACCCTCGTTACCCGATGTGGGAAGGTGATCCAAATAACCTGCTGAAGCCTTCTTAACTGTAGAGAGACACATCTCAGCCGATGTACCACCAATACATACTGCGAGGTGATAGGGAGGACAAGCCGAAGTACCCAAATCCTTGAGGTGCTCGTGGAAGAATGCCTCCAATGACTTCTCGTTCAACAGAGCCTTAGTCTGCTGGTAGAGGAAAGTCTTGTTGGCTGAGCCACCACCCTTGGTGATGAACAAGAACTCGTACTCCATTGAACCAGGATGACCTGCATAGATGTCGATCTGTGCGGGGAGGTTAGTACCTGAGTTCTTCTCCTCAGTCATTGTAAAGGGAACAACCTGCGAGTAGCGGAGATTGCGCTCCTTGTAAGTCTCGTAAACACCCTTGGTGATGCACTCGGCATCGTCGGCGCCTGTGTAAACATCCTCACCTTTGTGGCCAATACAGATAGCAGTACCTGTATCCTGGCAGGTGGGAAGCTCACCCTCAGCCGCAACGACCTGGTTGCAGAGCATAGTGTAAGCTACGAACTTATCGTTGTCCGATGCCTCGGCATCCTCCAGAATGTTAGCCAACTTCTGCAAGTGTGAGGGGCGGAGGTAGAACGATACATCGCTGTAAGCACGCTTTGAGAGCAACTCCAAGCCTTTGGGGTCAACCTTAAGGATCTTGCGACCGTCGCACTCTACGACCTTAACATAATCTTTTGTAACGAGTTCATACTCGGTGGTATCCTGCTCGATGGGATAGGGTTCCTGATAGATAAAATCAGCCATAATCTTTAATATATTTTATTTGTTTATAGAATATTCTCTCTACTTGCTTCGACTTCGCCACGCCCCAGAGTGTATTACATCGTTCAGGGGCTATCACACCGCCCGAGGCCAATGGGCGCAGGGCGCAAATGGTCAAAATCTTTGCAAATTTATAAAAATAAAGTGTAAATAGCAATATTCACGTTTTTTTTACTCGATGAGGGGCAAAATACCTCACTTTTTTTTGTATATTTGCCTCAAGAATTTGTTATAGAAATCAAAACTAAAAAGGATTATACTATGAAAAAGATTATCGCATCACCCCTCGCCCCCAAGGCCGTGGGTCCATATTCGCAGGCCGTTGAGAGCAACGGCACACTCTATGTATCAGGCCAGCTGCCCATCGATGCCGCAACAGGTGTAATGGCAGAGGGTATTGAGGAGCAGACTCGTCAGTCGCTTACTAACATCCGCTACATTGTGGAGGAGGCAGGCTACACTCTCGCCGATGTCGTTAAAGTTACTGTGTTACTGGACGATATAGCTGATTTCGCAGCAATGAACGGCGTATATGCAACCTTCTTCACCGAGCAGATGCCCGCACGCGTGTGCTATGAGGTGGCTAAGTTGCCTATGGGTGCTAAGGTGGAGATTGACGCCATCGTTACTCGCTAAAAAAGGTCGAGAAAAATATTTATTTGACAAAATATGCGTCGGAGCGTACTCTGGCGCATATTTTTGTTTTTTGTTAATAACCTTGTCGAAAAATAGTATTCGAAAAATTGGTTTTGCGTGAGTTTTTTTAAGACCTTTGTAGTGGTAGTTTATGCACCATTACAATTGCACACACAAATCGCAATAATATAATAAAAACCAAATACTTATGTCAAAAAACCAACAAAATCTCACCGAGGTGAGTTACAACGACGCTGTCGCTGCGTCGAAAGAGTACTTCGCTGGTGATGACTTGGCTGCTACCGTGTGGGTGAGCAAATATGCGCTGAAAGACTCTTACGGCCATATCTACGAGCGTACCCCCGAGGATATGCACCATCGTATTGCCGCCGAGATCGAGCGCATCGAGTCGAAGTATCCCAACCCGATGAAGAAGGAGGAGGTATTCTCATTGCTCGACCACTTCCGCTACATCATTCCCCAGGGTGGCCCTATGACCGGTATCGGCAACAACCTGCAGGTAGCTTCACTCTCTAACTGCTTTGTTATCGGCAACCGTCATCACGCCGACTCTTACGGTGGTATCTTCCGTATGGACGAGGAGCAGGTACAGCTTATGAAGCGTCGCGGTGGCGTAGGCCACGACCTCTCGGAGTTGCGCCCCACAGGTTCTCCCGTACTCAACTCGGCTCTCACCTCGACAGGTATCGTTCCCTTTATGGAGCGCTACTCAAACTCTACACGCGAGGTTGCGCAGGATGGTCGTCGCGGAGCGTTGATGCTCTCACTCTCGATCAAGCACCCCGATGCTGAGCGTTTTATCGACGCAAAGACTCAGTCGGGCAAGGTAACTGGCGCAAATGTATCAATTAAGGTTGATGACGAGTTTATGCGTGCCGCACTCGAGGGTAAGCCCTACAAGCAGCAGTTCCCCATCGCAGCCGAGAATCCCAAGATGGAGGTAGCGATCGACGCAAAGGCATTGTGGGATAAGATTATCCACAACGCTTGGCAGTCGGCCGAGCCTGGCGTATTGTTCTGGGATACTATCATTCGTGAGAGTGTGCCCGATTGTTATGCCGACTTAGGTTTCAACACCGTATCGACAAACCCCTGTGGCGAGATTCCTCTCTGCCCCTACGATAGTTGCCGCCTGTTGGCATTGAACCTATTGAGCTATGTAGAAGAGCCCTTCACTAAGCAGGCTAAGTTCAACTTCGAGCTCTTCCGCGAGCACGTAGGCAAGGCTATGCGTATGATGGACGACATCATCGACCTCGAGTTGGAGAAGGTTGACCTTATCATCAACAAGGTTGCCAGCGACCCCGAGGAGGCTGACATCCGCCACGTCGAGCACGAGTTGTGGCTCAAGATTAAGGATATGGCTCTGCGCGGCCGTCGTACTGGTTTGGGTATTACTGCCGAGGGCGATATGTTGGCAGCACTCGGTTTGCGCTATGGCTCTGACGAGGCTATCGACTTCGCCGTGAGCGTACACCGCACATTGGCTATCGAGGCCTACCGTGCATCGGTTAAGATGGCCGAGGAGCGTGGTGCGTTCCCCATCTACGATGCGGCTCGTGAGGCATCGAACCCGATGATCGAGCGTATCAAGGAGACCGATCCCGAGCTCTATGCCGAGATGGTTAAGCACGGCCGTCGTAACATCGCTATGCTTACCATTGCCCCCACAGGCACCACATCGCTTATGTCGCAGACCACATCAGGTATCGAGCCCGTGTTCCGTCCCGTGTATAAGCGTCGTCGTAAGATCAACCCCTCGGATCGAGGCAAGAAGGCCGATTTCGTAGATGAGATGGGCGAGAAGTTCGAGGAGTACTATGTATATCACCACCAGTTTGTTAAGTGGTTGGAGAGCAACGGCTACGACACATCGAAGTTGCAGTCAATTTCTGACGACGAACTCGCCAAGTGGCTTGAGGCTTCGCCCTACCACGGTGCTACGGCAAACGACATCGACTGGGTTGCTAAGGTGCGTATGCAGGGTGCTATTCAGAAGTGGGTCGATCACTCAATCTCGGTTACGGTAAACCTTCCTAATGATGTTACCGAGTCGTTGGTTGCCGATGTATATCGCACAGCGTGGGAGTGTGGCTGTAAGGGTGTTACCGTTTATCGCGACGGTTGCCGTACGGGCGTACTCATCGACACCAAGAAGAAGGGCGAGGCAAAGCAGTGCAAGGAGCCTTCTCAGCTCAAGCGCCCCATTTCAATCCCCGCCGACATCGTGCGTTTCAAGAACGGTAACGAGTCGTGGATTGCATTCGTAGGTATTCAGGACGAGCGTCCCTACGAGATCTTCACCGGTAAGATCGAGGAGGATGCAATGTATATTCCTCCCAAAATTACCAAGGGTTGGATTATCAAGGTGCGCGAGGAGGATGGCTCGAAGCGTTACGACTTCCAGTATAAGGATCGCTATGGCTACACCAATACCATCGGTGGTATCTCTCGCTTGTTCGACGAGGAGTTCTGGAACTATGCTAAGTTGATCTCGGGCGTATTGCGCCACGGTATGCCTATCGACAAGGTGGTACACCTAATCGACGGCTTGCACCTCAACAGCGAGAGCATCAACACCTGGAAGAATGGTGTTCAGCGTGCGCTAAAGCAGTATATCGCCGACGGCACAAAGTCTAAGGGTAAGTGCCCGCAGTGCGGTCAGGAGGAGATGGCTTACCAGAATGGTTGTCTCACCTGTATGTCGTGCGGCTACTCTAAGTGCGGTTAGTGGCATAGAGGGATAGCACTCGCAATCCGCAATATATCAGAAAAGGGCGAAAAGCAGGCTTCGGGCAATGACCGACTTGTTTTTCGCCTTTTTTATTTGCACTTTTGCCGAACATTTGCAGATAAGAGAAAAACCAAACTCAAATATACGAAGTAAGACCTCGAGTAATTAACGCAGATTATCTCACTGTATATAAATAAATGTTAATTATGAAAAGAGTTTTACTTTCTATCGCTATTGCGGTATTTGCCATCGGCGGAGTTTCCGCCCAAGAGAATCCAGCCGAGGGTCTTCGTTGGACGGATATTACCAACAACAGCTTTTGGTCGAATTGGGAGATAAATGTTGGCGGAGGAGTCAATGCCACGGCGTGGCACGGCATTGGCAACAAACAGAAAGCGACGGGCGATATTGGCTGGCAGATTGAGGGTGGCCTGACCAAATGGTTTAACCCTATTGTCGGCGCGCGCGTACAACTTATTGGCGGACGCCTCAACGCCTCGGACGACGAGGGACGCAAGAGCAACTGGATTATGCCGCACGCCGATGCGGTGCTCAACCTATCGAACTGGATTGGCGGCTATCGCGAGGATAGAGTCTATTACGCCAAATTGTTCGCTGGAGGTGGTGTAAACATCGTAAATGTAAACGACGACGCCTCGTCGGGCTTTGCCGCCACGGCGGGACTTATCAACACCTTCCGCGTATGCGATTTCCTCGACATTAATCTCGAGCTGAAAGGTATCTTAAGTGCTGGCCGCGATATGCCTCGAGCCATAGCTCCCCTGGCGGGCAAGTATGGACAGATATACTCGGCGACGGTGGGGCTAACATACCGTTTCAACAAACGAGGTTGGGATCGCGCCTACACTCAGGAGGAGGTTGACACCTATCTGGCGGCCATAGCAGCTTTGGAAGTAGGAGTTATCGAGGCTCAGCGCACCGAGAGACAACTCGCACAGCGTCTGGCCGAGCAGGAGGCTGCCACCGAGCAGGCTCTCCAGGCGAGCGACACGCTGCGTACCGAGCTCAAGGCTGAGGAGCAGAAGCCTATGCCCGTAACTCCCGTGGCCATATTCTTCAACCTCAACAGCGCCCGACTCTCCGACCGCGCAAAGGCTACAATGCAGCTATTGTGCAAGAGCATCGCCGAGGCTCCTAAGGATCAGGTATTCACCATCGTAGGCCACGCCGATCCCAAGACAGGCTCACCCGCCTACAACCAGACCCTCTCGGAGAAGCGTGCGAAGGCCGTCTATGAATATCTCATAAGCAAGGGCGTGGACAAGAGCCGCTTAGAATGGCGAGGAGTAGGAGCCACCGACAACATCTTCCCAATAAATGGAACAAATCGGGTGGTAATTGTGAAATAGTTATAATGAAAAAGGGTGCTCCAAAATCGTTTGGACACCCTTTATTTTTTGATTAAATTGTATAACAAGAGCCTTGTTTGACGGTTTTATTTAATGATTACAACATTAACTAACCGCAAGCCCGCCACTCGGTTAATCTCTTCAACCAATGTTGTGCGGCGCATAAATAGCTCCGAGCGCAGGACACTCGACGAGATATGAGCGTACAGCACTCTATTCTCCAAACGCAACTGCAGCGTTAGGTCGGCGGCACGCTCACCCACCACCTCTCGCCATATTTCGGGCAGACGACCCTCGGCCACCTTGGCCGCTATGTGAGGCTGCGAGAAAAACTCCTTGAGCACATCGCCCACAAGCATTGTCTTTGTTCGTCTCATCGTTTGATGTCGCCTCCCTCGACCATAAAGAGAGCATAGCCCCTATCAGCTCGCTCGAGTGTTGTCTCCAGACGCAACTTATTGCAATCGGTAATGCATATCTGACCGAAGTCGTCGCCACCCACAATCTCGAGCAGTTTCTTCACTCGGTTCATATCCAGCTTATCGAACAAATCGTCGAGCAACAGAATAGGTTTCTCGCCCGTTGACTCGGCCAGCAGACGGTACTGTGCCAACTTGAGCGCTATGAGGAACGACTTCTGCTGACCCTGCGAGCCATACTTGCGAAGCGGGTAGCCGCCAATACGGAATATTAAATCGTCGCGATGAACGCCAGCCGTAGTGAACTGATTTACAATATCTCGCTCGCGCGAACGAAGCAATACATCGGCCATAGACATCTCACCCAGTTCCGAACGATACGATATATCGACCCTCTCGCGGTCGTCGGCCAGCGTGCGGTAGTACTCCTCAACCATAGGTTGCATACGCTCGACCATAGCCCTTCGTGCCTCGTAAACACGCGTACCGTGCTCGCTGAGTTGCATATCGTAAATCTGCAACATAGTCTCGTCCGACGAGCTCTTTAGGAAGCGGTTACGCTCGGCCAGCACAGCATTATAACGCATCATAGAGTTTAGGTAGGCCCTATCCAACTGCGAGATAAAGCCGTTGAGATAACGACGGCGCTCCTCAGCCGCATCGGTGATAAGTTCGGTATCCTGCGGCGAGACGATAACCACGGGAAAAGCACCCACGTGGTCGGCTATACGCTCATACTCCTTGCCATTGCGCTTGAGTACCTTACCCGCACGACGCGAGAAAGAACACACGACCTGCTCCACCCCTCCGCCATCGGTGCGATAGGCTCCCTCCACGACGAAGAACTCGCCATCGTGGTTGACACTCTGACCGTCGGTCATCGTGAATGCCGACTTCGACATCGACAGATAGTAAATGGCGTCTAATATGTTGGTCTTGCCGGCACCATTGTCGCCCACAAAACAATTGATGCCCTCCGCGAGCTCGATTTCGGCCTGCGGAAGATTCTTAAAATTTATGAGAGACAACTTTTTAAGGCGCATATCTTCAGTTTTTACTCCTCAAAGGTACAATTTTTCGGCGACTTGACGACCTTTTCGGCTCTCGAAAAGCATTTTAATACTCACTTTCGATGTTTTTTGCTTTTTTTATTATATTTTTGCACTTTGAATCAAGTTGATTTAAACTAAAACACTGATATTTTTTATGGCAAAAGAGGTAGTAACACCCCAGGAGGAGATGCTCGAGTCGGCTCAGGCACAGACCGAGAACTTCTTTGAGAAGAACAGCAAGATGGTCGTTGTAGCAATCGTGGCTATCTTCGCATTGGCAGCCGTAGTATTCGGCTACAAGAAGGTTATCGTTGAGCCCCGTATGACTAAGGCTCAGGAGATGCTTTTCGAGGCACAGTATCGTTTCGAGCAGGAGAATGCCGACTATGCATTGGCACTCAATGGCGATGCAACAGCTCCCGGCTTCGCACAGGTTGTTGAGCAGTATGGCAACACCCCCGCTGGTAACTTGGCAAATATGTACGCCGCAGCGTGCGCATTGCGTATGGGCGACTTGGCTATGGCCGAGAAGTACATCAACGCCTACTCAACCGTTAAGGGCGTAGCAGGCGAGATGATCAACGCTATGGCTATCGGCCTTAAGGGCGACATCGCAGTTGAGAAGGATGAGTTGTCAAAGGCCGCTTCACTCTTCGAGAAGGCTGCTGCAGCGAGCGACAACGAGTTTACCACTCCTATGTACTTGCGTAAGGCATCACAGGTATATCGCGCTATGGGCGATACTGCTAAGGCTGATGCTCACCTCAAGACTATCCAGGATAAGTATCCCTCGTCAGTTGACTCACGCGAGGCTACAACCTTCATCGGCGACTAACAACAAATGGAGCAGCAACTCAAGATCGGTGTAGTCATCGTGGACGAGTATTCGACCTTCGCCCACAACTTCCTGACGGCCACCATCGAGAGTCTGCGTGCGGTAGGATGCTCCGAGCAGAATATCCTCCTACGCCACGCCCCGCGAGTGTATAACGCCACGATGGTTACTCAGTTCTTTGCCGAGTACACCGATGTGGATGGTGTGGTGATCCTGGCGCAGAGCAACCCCTCGCCCGAGTATCGAGCAATGCTCGACGCAGTGAGCAAGTTGCAGATTGCGTGGAATATGCCCGTCTGCATAGGCGACTGCACCGCGGCGTCAGAAGTGGCTGAGTTGGTGCGTATGCAAAACGAGATGGAGGCCGCTGCCCCAGAGCATATTTCGCCTGATAGGAAAGCGATAAATTAAATGCAAAATAGACAGAAAGTAAACTGTCCGACCTTCGCGGTTGGACAGTTTTTTTTGTTGTACACTCCACTACCCATTCACAAAAGTCAAACTCTCCCCGCAGGATATTGCACAAAAAAAGTCCCCCACCAAAAGGAGGGGAACTTCTTACCCAATTATTTTTTCTTTTTTTTGTTTGCTACCTATTTTTTATTAGATAGCGTTGGTATCAACCAAAATCTGATTTACCTTGCGAACGGCAGCAGCAGATGCCTCGAACTGAGCCTGCTCCTCCTTGTTAAGGTCGATCTTAACGATCTTCTCGATACCCTTGCGACCGATAACAGCGGGAACGCCAATCATAATGTCGCTCTGGCCGTACTCACCCTCGAGATAGCAGCTGCAAGGGATAATACGCTTCTGGTCGCCCAATACTGACTCAACTACAGATGCTGCAGCTGCGCCGGGAGCATACCAAGCCGATGTGCCAAGAAGGCCAGTAAGAGTTGCACCACCTACCATAGTGTCGGCAGCAACCTGCTGGAGCTTCTTCTTTGAAAGGAACTGCGATGCGGGAACACCCTTGATAGTAGCCTTTGCGATCAAAGGAATCATAGTGGTATCACCGTGACCACCAATTACCATACCGTCAACATCGTGGATGTTAGCGTTAGCAGCCTTAGCCAAGTAGCAACGGAAACGCGAAGAATCCAAAGCACCACCCATACCGATTACGCGGTTCTTGGGAAGACCTGTAGACTTCAATGTAAGGTACGCCATTGTATCCATAGGATTAGATACGATAACGAAGATAGCACGAGGTGAGTGTGCCAATGCCTGTGATACTACGCTCTTAACGATGTTAGCGTTGGTACCAATGAGCTCCTCACGAGTCATACCCGGCTTACGGGGAATACCTGAGGTTACAACCACAACGTCAGAGTTTGCGGTCTTCTTGTAGTCGTTGGTGCAACCAACCATCTTCACCTTAGAGTCGGTGGTAGCAGCAGCCTGATACATATCGAGCATCTTACCCTCAGAGAGGCCCTCCTTGATGTCGATAAGTACTACCTCGTCTGCTACATTGCGAGCAGCCAATACGTTAGCACAAGTAGCGCCAACCATACCGGCGCCGATAACTGTTACTTTTGACATAATTGTTTTTTACTTTGTTATATGGTTTGAATAAACTTACATTAACCAATGAGCTCGGCGTAAGCCTCGGGGCTCAACAGAGCGTCGTAGTCGGCGGGATTCGACATCTTAACCTTGATCATCCAGCCCTCGCCATAGGGATCAGAGTTTACCAATGCGGGGTCGGCATCAACAGCCTCGTTGAACTCAACAACCTCACCACCAACGGGGATGAAAGCATCGCTAACGGTCTTAACGGCCTCGATAGAGCCGAACACCTCACCTGCGGCCAAAGTCTCGCCCACGGTGGGAACATCAACGAATACGATATCGCCCAACTGGCTCTGAGCAAAATCGGTAATACCTACATAGGCGAACTCGCCCTCGATACGACACCACTCGTGGTCGTTCGAATACTTCAATTCAGAAGGAATGTTCATAACAATATTGGTTTAATAATCCTTAATCTTGCACATCTGCCCATTGCTGCACATCAGGCGACAGCCAGGCATCTTAACTCACACAAAGATAGCAGTTATTTCTTTACGAAAAAGCATTTTTACGAACATTTTTAATCGTCGCGCGCGAAAAATAACATTATCTTTACATACACCGCTCGGGCTCAAGCCTACCTGCCATCGATCAGAAACTCCACCTCTTTGAACAAGTAGTGGTGCAGTGTGCCCTGCTCATCCTCGACGGCCAGCGCGCCCGACTCGGCCACACCCCTTATCGTGCCACGGAAACGAGCACCATCAGGCAAGGCGTAATAATACTGACTATCAAGACGATAGAGCGAAAGATGATAATCCTTTTGCAACGCCTCACCATCGCCTCCACGCAGTTGCTCGTAGCGCTGCATAATGGCTTCGTGCAGACGCTCCAGCACCTCATCGCGGTCGAACTCACGACCCGCCACCTGCGCCATTGACACGGGGTTTGGCAACTGGGCCGAGAACTCAGTCTGGTTGACATTTAGGCCTATGCCTGCTATCGTTCGAGCTATGCCCGAGCCTTGCAATTTGTGCTCGATGAGAATACCAGCAAGTTTCTTATCTCCCACATATATGTCGTTGGTCCACTTTATCTTGGCCCCGATGCCGTACGACGCAAGCATATCCTTTACGCCCAACGCCACAGCCTCCGACAGCAGGAACTGTGATGAAGGGTTCAAGAACGCAGGCTCGAACACCGCCGAGAGGGTTAGATTTAGTCCCACACCACTCTCCCAACTATGGCCTCGCTGACCACGACCTGCGGTCTGCTGCTCGACGACGATAACATCGCCCTCGACATAGCGTGGCAAAGCGGCCTCGTCGTTTGACGAGGCCAATGTATCAAATCTATAAATCATCTGTTATGTTTTGTGCTGTGCCTCAGAGCACCCTTTCACAGCCTATTTGAAGAGACGGGGAACGAACATAGTAAGGTAGTTACGCCAGTTCTTCCAGGTGTGGCCACCGTCGGTCTCGACATACTCATACTTGTAGCCCTTCTCGTCCATCTTCTTCATAAACTCCTTGTTGTTATTCACCAGGAAGTCGTCCTTACCACAAGCAATCCAGTAGAGCTTGGGAGCTTTCTTGAACTGTACAGCCATCTTAGCATCCAAATCCTTGTAAATGTAGCTGTCGCGGTTACCCTGCGGAGCAACCAAAGCTGCCGAGAGAGGACACACATAGTCGAACAAATCGGGATAGTTGGCCGAGATGTAAACAGTGTGGAAACCACCCATCGACAGACCTGCCAACGCACGGTGAGCCTTGTCCTTATAAACATTGTAGTTGCTCTCGATGAACTCCACTACATCGAGGAAACTCTCCTCGAACTGGCCATCCATATTGCCGGGCACCATCAACTGAGGACGATGACGGCTTGCGGGAGCATCACCAGGCGATGCCTGCTGGCTCATATTTGAGTTAGTTACAACCACAATCATCTTCTCGGCTGCACCCGAAGCGATAAGATTGTCAAGCACCTGAGGCACGCGACCGCCATCGATCCAAGCATTCTCGTCGCCACCAATGCCGTGCATAATGTAGAGCACGGGGTACTTCGTGCGACGGTCGGCAGGGTTGTAGCCAGCGGGGGTATAGACACTCATACGACGCTGCGCCATCTTGGCGCGAGGCGAGGGATACCACACCTTCGACACATTGCCGTGAGGTACATCCTGCACATCGAACTGATCGCCGTGGCCACCACCGATGATGAAGTAGTTAATCAGATTAGCCACATCGCGATTCTGATACACATTATTGGGATCCACAACGCGAACACCATCCATATAGAGGTTGTAGGTGTAAAAATCCGACTCCAGAGGAGCTGTCGTAAGTGTAAACACGCCCTCGGCGCTCTTAGCCAGCGGTGTGCGGGTTGTTGTGCGAGTGCCCTGCTGTGTGCGAATCTCGCGCGCGGGCAGGAACTCACCATCAATTTCGATAGTTGCCACATTGGGGGCATTGAAGGTAAATGTTACCGAGTTGTCGGGGTTGATTGTAGGATTCTCGAGGCCACCACCGCCCATCGAAATCTCCTGTGCCTGAAGCGTAAGGGCTGTACCCACGCATACCAAAAGAGTTAGTAGTTTTTTCATAAGATTATATGTTTATTTGTGTTTTTATCGTTCTAAGCCGAAGCCGTAGCTCCAATCAATACATAATTATTCCACATTCACACCCAAAGATAAGAAAATATGCGGAAAATAGGAGCCACTATGACAAAAATTTCTACCTTTGTAGCCTAATATGCAATTTTAGAGAATCAAATATGAAAGTTTACAAGTTTGGAGGAGCCTCGGTGCGAACAGCCGATGGAGTGCGTAATCTTGCCCACATCGTAGAGGGCGAGCAGGATCTTTTTATCATCGTTTCGGCAATGGGCAAGACGACAAACGCCCTGGAGCGCGTCTTTACCCATATGCAGAATGGCCGTAAAGAGGAGGCTAACGAGGAGATAAAACAGGTCCAGGCTTACCACGCCGAGATCATCGACAACCTGTGGGGCGAGCCTACCAACATCAACGAGGTAACGCTTCTGTTCGGTCAGTTGCGTAACATCGTCAACGACATCGTCTATCGTTCGGCCGATGCCGAGCTGTGGTACGACACCATCGTGGCATATGGCGAGTTGATATCAACAACAATCATATCGAAATATCTCAACCACATCGGCACACGCAACCGCTGGATTGATATGCGTACAACGCTGCTCACCAACCAGCGCCATAAGGATGCCAATGTGGATATTAAGGCCTCGAAGCACCGTCTGCGTGCGGCTATCGAGAACACCGGTGTAGGTGTATTCGTTGGTCAGGGCTTCATCGGTGGTGCTCCCGACGGCACAACCACCACTCTGGGTCGCGAGGGCTCAGACTACTCGGCGGCTGTTGTGGCCAATATCCTCTCGGCAGAGTCGATGTCGGTATGGAAGGATGTGGAGGGTGTCTTGAATGCCGATCCCAAGATTTTCAAGGATGCTGTGAAGATCGACGCGCTGAACTATCTCGACACCATCGAGCTCGCTTACAGCGGTGCGCAGATCATCCATCCCAAGACCATCAAGCCCCTGCAGAACAAGAACATACCTTTGTATGTACGACCCTTTGGCGATAAGTCGAAGCCCGGCACCGTGATCAATGGCGAGGCTGAGCGTGTCAATATCCCCATTATGATCTACAAACCCAATCAGGTGCTTTTGATCATTCGCTCGAAGGACTTCTCATTCGTTATGGAGGAGCAGTTCGGTGAGATCTTCTCGCTTCTGGACTCTTACCGCATCAAGACTCACCTTATCAACAACTCGGCGGTAGATTTGGGTCTTTGTGTCGATGCCTCTTGGCATATCGACGAGCTGATTAAGGCTCTCGAGGAGGAGAACTTTATGGTTGAGAAGACCGAGGATGTGGGCCTGCTCACAATCCGCAACTACAACTCGGAGCTCTACGACCGTTATGTACACGGTCAGCAGCATATCATCCGCCAGGTAAACCCCGAGTCGGTGCGTGTGGTATTGCGCAATGCTAAGTTCGAGTAAGATATTTTTCTAAAAATAGATAAAGAGGCCGCTAAACTTATTGGGTTAGGCGGCCTCTCTATTTCAAAGCTATAGCTTGAGCTTTCTCAGATTCAATTTTGGCAATGGTGCGTGTTATATAGCGCTGAATATCCTCACGCAAAAGGCCATAGAGCGGGCACGATGTGTAGTTCTCGTTATCGAGCAACACATCGCGTATCGAGCGCAGCGAGTTCATATAGTTGCTCATCTCGTTCTTAAGGTGCACACCTTGAATGTTCGATGAGTTTATCTTCACCACCGACATCGTGCGTAGCTTATCGCACACCGAACTCAACATCGGCATAACCACATTATCCATCAGCGTGTGGCCGTGCATAAATAGATAGGTATTCTCAGGCTCAACGCCCTTTCCTCGCAGATACTCGGCAAAAATTCCCATATGGGCATTCATCTCGGGGTGCTCATCCTCCAGACGATGCAACTTGCGTTGCACCTGACGCTCCAACCACGCCAGCGTATCGGCACCATTGCGCTCTACCTCCAAATAACCCAACCTTACAGTATTCTTAAACTCAGCCAGCGGGAAGACCGATTCGTGGGAGAGTTGTGCCGAGTAGGCATACCACAAAAAGACGGGATAGATAGTGCGCGAGTAGCAGGCCATAAAGCCCTCGAAGTCGAATATGTGGCTATCGTTCTTGGTAGCCTTCACACACACATTATGTAGCGACGGAGCGTAGCACAAGTAGTTCTCCGTAGCGTAGGTGTAGGTGTGAAACATATAGGGAGCCTCGCTAATCTGACGCGCGGTCTCGGTATGCGTGCCAAAGAGGTAGTCAAAATCGGAATCTACGCACAACAACATCTCGTCGCTCGACTCTGGAATCATCGACAATAGCACCTTCTTACCCTTGGGCAGATCCTCGCGCGTGGGCACCGATATCTCGAAGCGCAGGTAGTCGTTATCGAAGTGGTCGAATATACCGCGCCAAAAGGCTACATCCTCGTACCCCTCGACAAAGACCCGCACCACACGCCGCCCATCGTCCACCGACTTAGGCAGACAGCACATCTGCTCCCGACTGCGACGCTGGGTCTCCTCCTGTCTCAACTTTTCGATGGTTGCTCGTCTCATCTTGCGGTAAAAATGGTGCGTTACACACTTAGCCTACACTCTCCGAAGTGCGAGGCGTGCTAACAGATACAACCAAATGTAGTAATTATTTCTCAGATAACAAAATCCACGCGGCATTATGCGGCATATTCAATCTCTTATGCCGCCTCTGACCCCTATTTACACCATCAGGAATGCTAAGTAGCAAGCCACGGTACAGAGCGCAAGCAGAGCCTTCACCCAAATCGAACGCACGCGAATAAGCAGGTAGATAAACACCGAAGAGAGTGTTCCAAAGAGTGTGAGGTTGATCACCTTGTCGTCGCCAAAGTGATAGACCGAGCCACCCGAGTAGAGCACATCGGCAACGGCCAGCACGAAGAAGTTGAAGACATTACTACCAGCGATATTACCGAAGGCGATGTCGAAATTACGCATACGGAAGAGCGATATGGTCGATGTTACCTCAGGAAGCGATGTAGCCACACCGAGGAACAGAGCGCCCGCAAGACCCGAGCCGAGGTTTAGGCTCGTAGCAATATCGTCGGTAACATAGGTGAGAATCACGCTCGCCACGATAATACCCAAGCTGGCCAGCACGAAGCGTACGACAATCGCACGAAGCGAGAGCGTTACCTCGTCGCCATCTTTCTCATCATCATCCGAGCCATTATCGCCTGCAAGGAAACGCACCGAGAGGGCGTACAACACCAGCACAATGACCGATGTAGCACTCAGGAAGAACCAAGGGCGGTCGGCCGAGCCGAAGACAATATTGCAATCGCCCATCACCTTCCAGTTGAGTATCGTAGCCAGATACATACACATCAACAGCAACATCACATAGCGATGGCTGCGAGCGAGCTTTGCGGAGGTGAAGCCCTTGATGAAGATAATGATCACCACGGCCAGCATACCGAAATTAAAGAGATTGCTACCCAAGATATTGCCGATGCAGAGCGACGGGTTGTCGATAAGCACCGTTGCCGAGATGCTGGTGAAGAGTTCGGGGAGTGATGTAATGGCCGAAAGCAGTACTCCACCCAGAAAAGCACCCGAGAGGCGTGTCGAGCGGTCGATCATATCGATATAGCGCGAGGCCAAGATCGAGAACCACACAACGGCCGTAACGGTGATAAGATAGATGATGTATAACATAAGTCTGAGTTAGTATTTCACATTAATGCAGAGCCTCCAACCCTCGCGTGGGCGAGGCGTCGAGGCGGATGGCTATAAACAGCAGGATGGTGAAGGCTATCATCGACGAGCCTCCATAGCTGATAAAGGGCAAGGGAATACCCATCACGGGCACCAGACCGATGGTCATACCCAGATTCACCATCGCGTGGAAGAGGAATATGGCTGCCACCGAGTAACAATATATTCGGCTAAAGGGCTCCTGCTGACGCTCGCCCATCTTCATCAGCCTAAGAATCAGCGCGCATAGTAGCGTGAGTACCACCATTGAGCCAATGAAGCCCCACTCCTCGCCTGCGGTGCAGAAGATGAAGTCGGTATGCTTCTCGGGCACAAAGTATTTCGACTGCGTACCCTGCATAAAACCCTTGCCAAAGAGGCCTCCCGAGCCGATGGCAATCTTCGATTGATTGACATTATAGTCGATACCCGATGGGTCGTTGATAATTCCCAAGAAACTCAGGATACGCTCCTTCTGGTGAGGCTGCAACACCGACTCGAAGATCATATCGGCCGCTGGCACAAAGACCACCGAGGCGATGAAGAATCCCAGCGTGAGGAAGATGATCTTTATGTTCTTGCTCACGGCATAGATAGCCGCCACAACAACTCCCACACCAACGGCAATAAGGAGCGCCTGATAACCCGTGAGCGCACCTGCGAAGAAGATGGCCGCTACGGCATAGAGCATAAATGCGAACAGTAGTATGCTTGCCAAAAAGACTATATGCAGTCGCCATTGGCCTCCCATCATCATTGCATTCGATATGGTGAAGATGAGCACCAACACGCCGAGCAGTGTAAGCGGAGTGAAGAGGAATGAGAAGAGGAATAGCGTAGCCACCATAATAATAGGTATACACAACCACTTGTTCAGTCCCTCGCGGTAGAGCACAAAGATAAACGAGCCGAGCACTACTCCCGATCCCGTATCGTTCTGCATAAGGATAATACCAAACGGCAGTAGAATAATCATCGCCACTCGCATCAAATCACCTATGCGATTGATGGTGAATGTGTAGTTACTCATAATGCGTGCTACGGCCAGCGCCGTGGCAATCTTGGCAAACTCGGCAGGCTGTATTCTTACGGGGCCCAACTCATACCACGCCTTAGCACCGTTGGTTACGGGAGCTATGGCCTCGGGCATAACGATGGTGCCGGCGGTAAAAATCAGCGCTATGAAGTAGGCGTAGTAGGCATACATATGATAATAGCGCGAGTCGAGCAGCAGGATAAAGAGTCCCACCACGAAGGCCGCGCACGACCACAGAGCCTGCTTGATATGGTTCTGGCTTATATTGAAAAAGCCCTCGATTGCATCGTTATAACCTGCCGATGCCACACAAGTGAGACCCACCAGCACGAGCAACAGGTAGAGGATGATGGCCACGCGGTCGATACCCCCGAAGAGCGATATGTTATTTCTACTTTGCGTCATTAATTCTTAATTCTATAACGTTCGGGCAATCTGTAAGGTAGGTTCTTGATGCTTTGTACCAACTCGGGGCGGGTGATAGTATCGGTCAAGTACAACTCCTCGATAAGGCTGGCGATAGGCAACGCCGCGCTGGCACCGAAACCTCCGTGCTCGACATACACCGAGATGGCAATCTTAGGATTATCCTTCGGTGCAAACGAGAGGAAGGTCGAGTGGTCCTGTCCTGCGGGGTTCTGCGCCGTACCCGTCTTTCCGCAGACATCCCAACCAGGCAGATAGGCTCGCGACGAGGTACCTGCTCCAGGGACATTCACACCACGCCACATACCCTCGATGATAGGCTCGAAATGCTTAGCATCCACCTTCGTATATTGACGCTCATAGAAGCGGCGGTCGATAGAGTCCTGACCCTCGATAGCCTTCACGATGTGAGGAATATAGTAGTAGCCGCGATTAGCCACAATAGCGGCAAGGTTTGCCATCTGTAGCGGTGTACATCCCAACTCACCCTGACCAATCGAGAGCGAGATTACCGTGTGAGAGTTCCACGAGCCACGATACTTCTTGTCGTACAACTCGCTCGTGGGTACCAGACCCGACTTCTCATCAAGAAAGTCGGAGTCGAGCCTACGACCAAAACCGAAGCTACGCACATAGTCGGCCCAATGGTCAAGACCCTCCTTCACATTGTCAAACTTACGATTCTCAATTATATTGCGGAACACATAGCAGAAGTATGCGTTGCACGACTGCGCCACAGCATTGCGTAAATCGAGCGGTGAGGCGTGGGCGTGGCATCCCATACGCACCTTACCCCAGTTGTAGCCGTTATTACACGGATAGGCATTCTCGGGCGATAGCGTGCCCTCCTGCAGGCCGATAAGTCCCTGCACAAGCTTAAATGTTGAGCCCGGCGGATAGAGCGACTGCACGGCACGGTTGAATATCGGTTTTTGAGGATTGTTCAACAGCTTCATATAGTTATTGCCTCGCTGACGACCCACCATATCGTCGGGATCGAAGGTTGGAGCTGAGGCCATAACAAGAATCTCGCCCGTCGATGGCTCAATAGCCACCACAGCACCCATCTTACCCTCGAGTAACTCCTCGGCAAACGACTGCAGGCGTGCGTCGATGGTCGAGGTGATGCGTTGGCCAGGAATGGGGAGGGTGTCGTACATACCATCCATATATGATCCCTTGATGGCTCCATAGCGGTCGCGCTCACGAATCATTACACCATCATCGCCTCGCAGATACTTCTCATAGGCGCGCTCCACGCCACTCATACCAATATAATCGCCACGACGATACTCACCCTCACCTCGTTTGATGTCGCCCTCCGACACCTCACCCAAATTGCCGAGCAGGTTACCTCCGATCTTGCGGGGATACTGGCGGGCGGTGCGCTGTACGGTGTAGAAGCCAGGAAAGCTATGCTCATCGAAGCGTAGCTTGGCCTCTTTGGTTACATAGTTGATTATACGATATGGCGCTCGCGGATTCATTCGAGCATTGCTCAAATGTCTGATGAGTTGCTCCTTCTTCAAATCGAGCAAGCCGCACAGGCGCGTGGTGTCAAATCCCGACTTCGAAAGGTCGCGATAGATGACCATCAGGTCGTAGCACTCCATACTCTGCACCAGAAACTCGCCGTGGCGGTCGATAACCTCGCCGCGCGGAGCATACTGCACCTCGTAGTTGAGCACATTGCCTGCCGCCATACTCTTATAGCGGGTATCGATAAGCTGAAAATAACCAATGCGGCACGCCAGCACCGCAAAGATAAGTAGCACGATAAATCGTAGAATCGTGCGACGCGTGTACACATCGTTGTTGGCCATCGCTACTTAATGATTATTCTCTCGGTGAATAGTTTGACGATATACCATATCAACACCGTCGACACTGCACAACTAAGTACAAAGCGCAGAAGGGTGTGGTGCAGGTTGCTCAGCGAAATGGTCTCCAGCATAAAGAATATAACGCCGTGGAGCAGCGTAACGAGCAGGATATACCAACGCATATTCTTCGCCTGCAGGCGATGCAGGGCGAGCGTAGTGTCGTCGGCCGTGGTCTTATGACCAATGGCGGCACTGAGCAAGGCGGGACGCAAGAAGCCCACCGCCGTTGCAGCCATAACATTCAAACCAGCGGCACCTGTGAGCAAGTCGATAACAAGGCCCATCAGCGTAGCCAACAGCATCACCCATATATGCTTCATATCGAGCGGCAGGATGATGATGAATGCAGTATAGATGAAGGGATGGAAGTATATGCCGAGGTAGATGTTGTCGATAAGGAAGATCTGTAACAACACCAGCACCACGAAGGCTACGGCATAAAGTATATTTCTCTGCATTACTTTTCTAAATTAAAATGACCTCATACGCTCCGACTGCATCAAATCCTCGGCCTCACCATAGGTCGTATTCTGAATCAATATCACATTGCTCAGGCGTGCCATATCGGCTGCCAGGCGTATCTCCACATCGTAGGATGTGTGGTTAGAATTCTCCTCGAAACTCTCCACATAGCCTATGCGTATGCCCTCGGGGAAATAGTGCGAGAGATTCGACGATGTAACCTCGTCGCCCACCTCGATGTCGGTATATTTACTCAACTCGCTCATCTGCACTCGGTAGGGCGATGTGGCGTCCCAGGTGATCGAGCCAGCGTGCCCATCGCGCGAGAGCTTGCCACTGGTGCGGAATTCGGTATTGAGTATCGGTACTACGATAGCATAGTTATCCGAGCACACCTTCACATATCCTACCATCGCTCCGTCGGGTGTTACAACGGCCATATCCTCCATCACGCCCTGCTGGCGACCTCTATTCAAGGTAATGAAGTTGTGCGGCTCATTGATCGATCCCGCCACTACGCGTGCCGTGGTGTAGTGATATTGCGACAACGACTCCAGAATCGTTGAGTCCATTCCCGCCATCGTAAGGGTGTCGGTACCCATCTGCACATCGCGCTCGCGGTAGAGCGTGAGGGCGTTCTCCAACTCTGCAACACGCGCTGCAAGCATAGCATTCTCGTCGCGCAGAGTGAAGTAGTGGCGCAGTGAGTAGATACCCTGATTCAAAGAACCTGTTACACTGGTTGCATAGGCGAGAATCTTCGCTTTGGTGTATGATGTCGAATGGGCATAATAATCGAGTGCTATTGCCTCAATTAAGATGAACAATAGCACAACATATATTCTGCGGATAAATTCTATGAGTTTATACATACCCCGACAGCACCACTCACAGGAGACAGACTAACAGTGTGATGTCAGTCCTCTCCTATTGATAGGTTAAGAATCTCAAATGCCTTATTAGGCAATCCGTTTAGCAAAAACGACTAATTATCGTGCATCAAGAACGAGAACTTGTCCACATTCTTCATTGCGATGCTCGTACCGCGTGCAATAGCGCGCAGGGGATCCTCGGCAATGTGTACGGGTAAGCCTGACTTGTTCGACAGACGCTTGTCAAGACCCTTAATCAATGCACCACCACCCGCAAGGTAGATACCGTTCTTCACGATATCGGCATAGAGTTCGGGAGGCATAGTCTCCAATACGGTCATAAGTGCAGCATCGAGCTTCACGAGCGACTTCTCCAGAGCGTAGGCGATCTCGGTATAAGAGAGTGTTACGGTCTGCGGAAGTGCAGTGAGCATATTGGGGCCAGTGAGTACGAAATCCTCAGGCTCCTCGTCCAACTCCGACATAGCGGCACCGATAGCGTGCTTAATCTCCTCGGCAGTGCGCTCTCCGATGCGGATATTGTGCTGCTGGCGAACATAGTTCTGAATATCGGTTGTGAACACATCACCTGCTACATTGATAGACTCCGAGCATACAATACCACCGAGCGAGATGCAAGCGATCTCCGAAGTACCGCCACCGATGTCGATGACCATATTACCCTCGGGAGCCTCCACATCCAGACCAGCACCCAACGCTGCGGCCATAGGCTCGAAGATCATATATACATCGCGTGCTCCAGCGTGCTCGGCCGAGTCGCGCACGGCACGAATCTCAACATTGGTCGAGCCCGAAGGGATACAGATAACCATTCGTAGCGAGGGCGAGAACATCGAGCTGGTTGTGCGAACCTTTTTAATCAGGCCACGGAGCATAAGCTCGGTTGCCTTAAAGTCAGCGATAACGCCATCCTTTAGGGGGCGAATAGTCTTGATGTTGGGGTGTACACGACCATCCATCTTCTTGGCCTCGGTACCGATAGCCTTCACCTTACCGGTCTGCAACTCAAGGGCAATAATCGACGGCTCGTCAACAACAACCTTACCGTTATAAATAATCAGCGTGTTGGCCGTTCCAAGGTCGATGGCCAACTCCTGCATAAGCGAAAAAAATCCCATATCTGTGTTTTTCTTTATTAATCAACCACTTGCGCCTATATTTCCCCACCCAAAACGCCCCTTTTCGAAGCCCTAAAAGCGAGAAAAACATTCGACACCACAAAGGTAGTGAAAAGATGGGGAAGTTTTCCAACTTTTTGTTAAGAAATTTTTACTATTTTTGCGGTGTTAAACTGCGGAAGTCTGCAAGGACTCTTCGCCCCTGCCCAAAGGGCAATGCAAACCGTGGGAAAATACAAGTAACAAAACTATAAACCAAAAACACAAAAGAAACGATGAGTTTGATTAAATTAGACATCGCCAAGAGTGGCGTGAACATCACCGAGGCTATGTTGGCCGAGGCTAAGGCTGCTAACACCTTGCTCCACACAGGCGAGGGTGCAGGTAATGATTTCTTGGGTTGGGTAAATTTGCCCTCGTCAATCGACGCTGAGCAGATTGCCGCTATCGAGGCACAGGCTGCAAAGTTGCGCGAGAAGGCCGAGGTAGTTATCTGCATTGGTATCGGTGGTTCTTACCTCGGTGCTAAGGCCGTTATCGAGGCTATGAGCAACTCTTTCGAGTTCCTCAAGAAGCAGCACGAGAACCCCACAGTAGTATTCGCTGGCCAGAACATCTCTGAGGACTACACTCGCGAGTTGTTGGAGGCTACAAAGGACTACTCAGTAGCAGCTATCGTAATCTCTAAGTCAGGTACCACAACCGAGCCCGCTATCGCTTTCCGCCTTATCAAGGCTGAGCTCGAGCAGCGTTACGGCAAGGCTGAGGCGGCTGAGCGTATCGTAGCTATCACCGACAAGGCTCGTGGCGCACTCAAGACTTTGGCTACAAACGAGGGTTACCCCACTTTCGTTATTCCTGACGATGTAGGTGGCCGTTTCTCTGTACTTACTCCCGTAGGTTTGTTGCCCTTGGCAGTTGCTGGCGTTGACATCAAGGCTTTGGTTGCTGGTGCACAGGCAATGGAGAAGGAGTGTGGTGCTGACGCAGCTATCGAGCAGAACCTCGCTGCACAGTACGCTATCGTTCGTAACGAGTTCTACAAGGCTGGCAAGAAGATCGAGATCTTGGGTTCTTACGAGCCTAAGTTGCTCTATGTTGCCGAGTGGTGGAAGCAGCTCTACGGCGAGTCAGAGGGTAAGGATGGTCTGGGTATCTTCCCCGCAAGCGTTACTCTTACTGCCGACCTCCACTCTATGGGTCAGTACATCCAGGAGGGCGAGCGCACTCTGTTCGAGACCATTATCTCTGTTGCTAACGCAAAGTATGATGTTAAGGTAGAGTCTGACGAGGCTAACCTCGACGGTTTGAACTTCCTCACTGGCAAGCGCCTTTCTGAGATCAACAAGATGGCCGAGTTGGGCGTACAGCTCGCACACCTCGATGGCGGCGTTCCTCAGATGCGTATCGAGATTCCCGCTATCAACGAGCAGGCACTCGGTGAGCTGATCTACTTCTTCGAGAAGGCTTGCGGTATCAGCGGCTACATCCTCGGCGTTAATCCTTTCAACCAGCCCGGCGTGGAGGCTTACAAGAAGAATATGTTTGCTCTTCTCGACAAGCCCGGTTACGAGGAGGAGTCTAAAGCAATTAAAGCTCGCTTGTAAGAAAAAGTGACAAGTTGGGTTATTGTGGCGTCTTGCTTGATTTTGGATTGCTCACATACGCCGAGTATGCTCCGCATCCAAAATCTGCGACAAGCCTCAAAATAACCTCAACTATCCACTTTTCTAAGGTGGCGTTGCAATATAAATATTTTGGTGCTGACTTTTGGGTCAGCACCTTTTTTTATTAGAAAAAGTCGCTATTCCCACTTTTTTGCCTATTTTTGCAAGCAAGAAACTAATAACCAAAACATTTATGATAAAAAGAATTTTAGCAAGCGCACTTATGTGCCTTACGCTCTTCACGGCACAGGCCGATGAGGGTATGTGGTTGCCGAGCCTTATCGGTTCGCGCATCAAGGATATGCGAAGCAAGGGTTTCAAACTCTCTGCCGAGGATATTTATTCAGTAAATAAGGCGTCATTGAAGGATGCTGTTGTTCAGTTTGGTGGCGGCTGCACCGGTGAGTTCCTCTCGGCTGAGGGTCTGCTTCTGACCAACCACCACTGTGGTTACGGCTCTATCCAGAGCCTCTCATCTGTCGAGCACGACTACCTTACCTATGGTTTCTGGGCTAAGTCGCACAGCGAGGAGCTTCCCGTGCCGGGTCTCACAATCAGTCTCTTGGTTAAGATGGAGGATGTTACCGAGCGTCTGGCTGCTGGCGAGAAGGCCGAGGATATCATCGCCGAGGCAAAGAAGGGTGGCGAGGGCTACCGTGCCTCTATCGAGCAGATGTACTACGGCAATCAGCAGTTCTTGTTCGTATATCAGACCTACCGCGATGTGCGTTTGGTAGGAACACCTCCTTCGTCGATTGGTAAGTTCGGTGGCGACACCGACAACTGGGTGTGGCCCCGCCACACAGGCGACTTCTCTATCTTCCGCGTATATGCGGGTGCCGATAACCAGCCTGCCGACTACTCGAAGGATAACAAGCCCTACCAGCCCAAGCGTCACTTCACCGTATCGACCAAGGGTGTCGATGAGGGCGACTTCACTATGATTTACGGCTTCCCCGGCAACACACAGGAGTATGTTATCTCTGACGCTGTGGACTATGTAGCTGCTACATCTGATCCTATGAAGATTGCGCTTCGCACACAGCGCCTCGACATCATCTCTGCAGCACAGGCCGAGAGCGCCGAGGTGCGTATTGCCTACGCAGCCGTACACGCCAACATCGCCAACGCTTGGAAGAAGTGGCAGGGTGAGGTATTGGGTCTTAACCGTCTGCGCACAGCCGAGAAGAAGCGTGCCTATGAGGCCAACTTCGCTGCTTGGGCAGCCAACAAGCCCGAGTATGCCAGCCTTTTGGATAATATGCACAAGGCTTACGAGGAGGTTATTCCCGAGTACTATATGCGTGAGCTCTTCTCGGAGTCGGTTGCAACTATCGAGGCCTACTCGTTTGCCCGCTCACTCGTAGCATCGGTGGAGCGTGCTCAGGCCGAGGGTAAGACATTCGATGTGGAGGCTGCTCACCAGCGCTTTATCAAGTCATACAACCAGCAGATCGACCAGGCTATCGCACGCCGTATGGTTGACGAGTTCTGCCAGCGTGTTCTCCCCGAGCGTATGCCCGCCGATTTGAAGGCGCAGATTGCATACTACGGTGGTGCCGAGAAGTATGTCGATGCAGTGTTCCGCACAAGCCGTTTGCTGGGTAAGGATCCCGTAACCGTATCTGATGTTCGTGGCGATGCATTGGTAAACTTCGTGCGTATTTTCAATAACATCTATAACAATAGCCGCAAGTACGCTTACCGCAACCTGAGCAACGCTCCGCAGATTGAGCAGTACTACCGTCCCTATATGCAGGCTCTTCGCGAGTGGGATAAGGATCGTGCATTCTACCCCGATGCAAACTTCACATTGCGTGTAGCCTATGGTAAGGTAGCGGGTTATGAGTATGCCGATGCCGAGTATCACCATCCCGTATCAACCATCGACGGTATTATGGAGAAGGATGATCCCAATGTATATGACTACAACATCCCTCAGGTGTTGCGCGACATCTACGCTACGAAGGATTACGGCCGCTGGGGTCAGCAGATCTACGGCAAGAAGTCGGTTCCTGTATGCTTCCTTGCAACAAACCACACTTCGGGCGGTAACTCGGGTTCTCCAGTTATCAATGGTCGTGGCGAGCTTATCGGTATCAACTTCGACAGAACATGGCTCTCAACGATGAGTGACATCGAGTTCGACGAGACGCTATGCCGCAATATCATCTGCGCAATACGCTACGTCTTGTTCGTAATCGACAAGGTAGGTGGCGCAGGCTGGCTTATCGAAGAGATGGGATTATAACAACAAATCCTAAAATATTATGGGGTCTTGTATACACAAGGCCCCATATTTCATTTACTACCAATGGCACATGTGCAAAATAATGGGCGAGAGAAATAAATCTCCCGCCCATTTTAAGCGTCAAAAAGCGCCACATTTTGCATCATTGCTACATTTCATGAGCAGCAGCCAACAATGCAGGGACAAAAAAACAGGGTGTCAATGACACCCTGCTCTTTGTATGAGAAAAGCTTACTAACGAAGCTTCTCTGCCTCCTGGCGACGTATCTCACGAGACTCTGCCAAGCGATTTGCAATCTGCTTGTCCATTACCTTGCCAACGATAAGCTTTGCAATGAACCATACGGCGAGGTAACCGATACCCCAACCGAAGTTGAGCAACCAGATGAAGAGAATCGCCAATGGCCACAACCACTTAACGATAGTCTTGATGCGCTCCTTACCCTCAACGAAGGCAACCTCCTCTGGATCGATAGGTGTAGACATCGCTGTGTTCTCACCAAGACCGTCCATGATGAAGTAGTGCTTCTCGTTGTTGTAAGTGTAGTATACAAACCAGAATGGAGCCAATACGTAACGACCGTTGTGCTTCATGTCGTAGCTGTTGCTTGCGTGGAAGTCCTTGATCTCCTCGCCAGAGAGCTGCTGCTT
>JAZONC010000032.1:0-91946 GCA_045654285.1 Alistipes sp.
TTGCGCGAGGAGGAGATTAAGAACATCGAGAATGATGGTGCGCACTATCTCGCCAGCGTATATTATATGGATGTTATCTCGGAAATTGAGCGTATGGGAGATTTCATAATCAATATCTCACAGGCTTTGGAGAAGAAGTAACCACCCTTGCCGAGCCCTCCCCTCGGCAACAAACGAAGCATAAAAAAGCGGCCTCGGAATCTCCGAAGCCGCTTTTTCATTTTATATGTTTGCGGAATTGTATAGAAATCACCTTTCTATACCGTTTCGCACTACTCCCACTCGATGGTCGCGCTGGGTTTGGGCGACATATCGTAGCATACGCGGTTTACGCCCTCAACCTCAGCCAAAATGCGGCGAGTGATGCGATCGAGGATCTCCCAATCGATGTGCTCGATAGTTGCGGTCATCGCGTCGATAGTATTCACGGCGCGGATGATCACGGGCCAGTCGTATGAGCGAGCGTTGTTCTTAACACCCACTGACTTGAAGTCGGGCACAACGGTGAAGTACTGCCATACCTTCTTGTCGAGACCAGCCTTAGCAAACTCCTCGCGAAGGATAGCGTCTGACTCACGAACAGCCTCCAGACGGTCGCGAGTGATAGCGCCCAAGCAGCGAACACCCAAACCGGGACCGGGGAAGGGCTGACGGTAAACCATCTCGTAGGGCAGACCGAGCTCAACACCGCAAGCACGCACCTCGTCCTTGAAGAGCTGCTTCAAAGGCTCAACCAATGCGAACTGCAAATCCTCGGGCAGACCACCCACATTGTGGTGCGACTTAACCATCTTTGCAGTCTTGGTACCACTCTCCACGATGTCGGGATAGATTGTACCCTGACCGAGGAAGTCGATGCCGTCAAGCTTGCGTGCCTCCTCCTCGAATACGCGGATGAACTCCGAGCCGATGATCTTACGCTTCTGCTCGGGATCCTCAACGCCCTCGAGCTTCGAGAGGAAACGATCGGTAGCGTCAACATACACGAGGTTAGCGCAGAGCTGCTTGCCGAATACCTCGACAACATTCTCCGACTCGCCCTTACGCATAAGGCCGTGGTTAACATGTACGCACACGAGGTTGTCGCCGATAGCCTTCAACAACAGGGCTGCTACTACCGATGAGTCAACTCCACCTGAGAGGGCCAACAACACCTTCTTGTCGCCCACCTGCTGGCGGATAAGCTCCACCTGATCGGCAACAAAGTTCTTCATATTCCAGTTGGTCTCAGCCTTGCAAACATCGAATACGAACGACTTCAAGGCAGCCTTGATAGCCTCCTCATCGTCGGCAAACTGAGCGAGCTTAACCTCGCACTGTGCCTTGTCGTGGCCAGCGGCGATAACGGGGAAACCTGCCTCGTAGATCTCGGGCAGAACATCGATCTCAACGCCGTCGATAACATTATTGGGGCCACCGTTGATGATCACACCCTTCACATTAGGCAAAGCCTTCAACTCCTCAGCAGTGATGTCGTGGGGATAGATCTCGCTATAAACACCCAACGCACGAATAGCTCGAGCCACCACGGTGTTCTCGTGGCTACCCAAGTCCAAAATAACAATCATATCCTGTTTCATTGTCGTAATATATATTTTTTATTCTTTTCTACTTTGTTTTCTCCCCCTCCTAAAATTCACAGATAGAGGATTACGGCACCCAAGCATTCGCTATTTTTGAGGAAATTTTGATTTAAGACTCGCAGGCAATAGTGGGCCTATTGTCAAGAGTTGAGAAACAAAATTTGCCAAAAAGAGCAATGCTTTGTCAAAAAAGGCTCGCGCGCTGCAAGAGCGTGGCGAGCCTCTTTATATTTGTGTTACTCTCCGCGAGTGTAGTTAGGTGTCTCGCGTGTGATTGTAATGTCGTGCGGATGGTTCTCGACAACTCCGTTCGAGGTGATGCGTACGAACTTCGCCTTCTGCAGTGCCGCGATGGTCTGCGCTCCGCAGTAACCCATACCTGCGCGGATACCGCCCACGAGCTGATAAACGGTCTCGTTGAGTGAGCCCTTGAAAGGCACGCGACCCACAATACCCTCGGGAACGAGTTTCAAGGCGTTGTTCTCGCCGCCCTGGAAGTAACGGTCAGATGAGCCCGCTTTCATAGCGTCGATAGAACCCATACCACGGTATGTCTTGAACTTACGACCGTTGTAGATGATGGTCTCACCGGGAGACTCCTCGGTTCCTGCAAACATTGAGCCGACCATCACGCAGTCGCCACCAGCAGCCAGAGCCTTCACGCAGTCGCCCGAGTAGCGCAAGCCACCATCGGCGATAACGGGAACACCGCTACCCTTGATAGCCGAAGCACAGTCGTAGATGGCAGAGAGCTGGGGAACACCCACACCTGCGATGATACGAGTAGTACAGATAGAGCCAGGACCGATACCCACCTTCACTGCGTCGGCGCCAGCCTCAACGAGCATCTTAGCGGCATCAGCAGTGGCGATGTTACCAACCACTACATCCAATTCGGGGAAGTGAGCCTTCACGGTCTTAAGCGTGTTAACGATATTCTTCGAGTGGCCGTGAGCCGAGTCGATAACGATAGCATCAACGCTCTCGGCAACGAGTGCCTTCACGCGATCCAATACATCGGCTGTGGTGCCCACACCTGCCGCTACACGCAAGCGACCCTTAGAGTCCTTGCAAGCGTTGGGGTGATCCTGCACCTTAGTAATATCTTTATAGGTGATAAGACCGATGAGTTTGCCATTGTCGTCAACAACGGGCAACTTCTCGATCTTGTTCGAAAGCAAAATCTCCGAAGCCTTCTCGAGCTCGGTAGAGTGAGTAGTGATGATGTTCTCCTTGGTCATCACCTCCTCGATCTTGCGGCTCATATCGCGCTGGAAGCGCAGATCGCGGTTGGTTACAATACCGATGAGCATTGAGTCGGCATCGACTACGGGAATACCACCAATCTTGTTGTCGTGCATCAGTTGCAGGGCATCGCCTACGGTCTGATCCTTCGAGATGGTGATAGGATCGTAAATCATACCGCTCTCGGCACGCTTAACACGACGCACATGCGCAGCCTGCTCGGCGATAGACATATTCTTATGAATAACACCAATACCACCCTCACGCGCAAGCGCGATGGCAAGCTTTGCCTCGGTTACGGTATCCATAGCTGCTGAGACAATGGGTATGTTCAACTTGATATTACGCGAAAAACGGGTCTCGGTAGAGACTGTTCGCGGCAACACTTCTGAGTAGGCGGGTACGAGCAACACATCGTCGAAGGTGAGGCCCATCGATTGTACCCTTTCATCTATGAACGACATAATTATCTTGGGTTTTTGTTGCGCACAAAGTTACGCATAAGAAATCAAACTGCAAAATGCACGATGCAAAAAATATACCCTCAACACCAAAAAAAATGGCTCACGAGCTAAAAACTTCTCACCCAATCGAGCAGTGCGGCCTGCCACAGCGGTTTGAAGGGCACATCGTCGTGCATACAAAAGCCGTGATAGCCACCCGGATAGATGTGCAGCGATGCCTGCACACCCTGTTTGCGCAGGGCGTTGTAGTAGCGTGTAGAGCTGATGGTGGGCACCAGCGTATCGTTGTCCGAGGTGAGGATCAGCGTCGGAGGCGTGAGCTTCGTTACGCGGGTCTCCATCGAGTATTCGGCACGCTCGTAGGCCGTAGCATCGGCGCCGAGCAGGTAGTCGAACGAGCCCTTGTGGCAGAGTCCCTCCTCGCCCGTGATTACGGGGTAGAACATTACGGCAAAGTTGGGGCGGTCGGCCAGCGGAGCAAAGTTAGAGGTGTAGGCTGTGAGGTGGCCACCTGCCGACGAGCCCATCATACCCACCTTCGAGGGGTCGAAGCCCAGCTCCCCAGACATCTTGCGCAGGGTGCGCAGAGCCTCGGTAGTGTCCTCCAACGGAATCTCCTTGTGGCCATTGGGCAGACGGTACTTCAGCACGCCGCACGTAACGCCCTGCGAGGCGAGCCACTGCGCTACCTTATAGCCCTCCCACTCGATACACACCGACGAGTAGCCGCCACCAGGACATACTAGCATAGCGTGGCCCGTGGACTTGGCGGGGTCGGCCTTGAAGATGTAGAGTACGGTCTCGGTGGTGTTGCGAATGACCTGATTTTGCGAGGTCTCGGCCTCGGTGATCTCGTTGGAATGGGGAGCCGACGAGTTATCCCAGATTTTGATGGTCATATCCTGACCATAGTCCTGCGCCCAGAGCGTTGTGGCGCAGAGCAAGAGCATAAGTGTAAAAAGGCGTTTCATTATCTTATTCTTTAGATTTCAATGTAAAATTTGCCGAGTTGAGTAGCCAGCTGCCTATGCCGTTGCCCACGATGGCGATAGCCGTAATTCGAATGGCCTCCCAGCCCCACTCGCCCGCAAGCGAGAGGTAGAACATATTGGCTATGGAGTGCTCGAAGCCCGAGAGGATGAAAATGACGATGGGCATAATGACGAACAGCCACGACTTCGACTTGCGGTAGGAGTCAACGGCCAGATACATCATCGCACCGCAACCTATCGAGAGCAGTAGCACGCTCAGCGACGAGTCGGCCAATTTGGGAGCCACAACCGATGCGATGTCAACCGTATGGCGCGACAGCGCAAATCCCTTTGCCACGAGCCACGTGCCCAAGAAGTTACCCACGATGGTGGTGAGGATACTCCATAGGCCATACTGGCGAAAGTAACCGATACGACCCGTGTAGAGAGCAAAACCCTGACAAACAATGGTAAGCAGGCCGAACGAGAAGAGCAGTGCGCCCACCATCTTGTTGGCACACATAAGATAGATCACGCCGCCAAAGCCAATCATCAGGCCCGCCAAAACGGACAAAACAAAGGTATTATAGAGTTCTCTTTTCATATCAAAAAAACAAAATGCCGTTACAAAATCATACAAATATAGGAAAATAATGTAAAAAAGGGGCGCCGAGCAAGGCTTAAAGTCATAAAATTAGTATCTTTGTAGCATAAAGTCTAAAAATTTCAAAACTATATGAAACAACCAAAACTTATTCTCTCGTTGGTCGTGGCCGCTATGATGGCCGCCTGCTCGACCAACTACACCCCCGTTGAGACCTTCACCGAGGCTGCTGACCCCATCGCTCTTACTGCCGAGCAGCAGGCTGAGTGGGACAATGTAACAAAGACACTCAATGCTGGTTGGGGATCTGCCAACCTTCACTACTCGCGTAGCACCGTACCCACAACCGACAACAACCCCCAACGCATCATCGCTTGGCGCGGTGAGCGTGCATCGGCACAGGCCGTTGTATGGACTGCCGAGGGTTTGAATGGCGTGGAGGTCGAGATCGCTCCTTTCAAAGGTGATGCGGGCACACTTCCTGCCGAGATCGCCGAGGCTCGCTTCGTGCGTTATACCATCGCCGATGAGCAGCTCTACAACTTCACAAAGGGCGGTCCCACAGTGATTATGCCCGATATGCTCGACTCGCTCTCGACATTCGACATAGCTGCACGCTCGACCCGTCCCGTATGGGTTAGCCTTGAGGTGCCTGCCGACGCGGCTCCTGGCATCTACAAGAGCTCTGTTACGATCAAGCACAACGGCTGGGGCAAGGTATCGCTCCCCATCGAGCTTGAGGTATTGCCTCAGACTTTGGCTCCCGCAACCGAGTGGGCATTCCACCTCGACCTCTGGCAGCACCCCACATCGGTGGCTCGCGCACAGGGCTTGGAGTTGTGGAGCGACGCACACTTTGCCGCTATGAAGCCCCTGATGGAGCGTCTGCGTGATGCTGGTCAGAAGGTTATCACCGCAACGCTGAACAAAGATCCCTGGAACCACCAGTGCTACGACGCCTACGAGGCTATGATCAAGTGGACAAAGCACAAGGATGGCTCTTGGTCTTACGACTACACCGTATTCGACCGCTGGGTAGAGTTTATGCTCGGCATCGGTATCAACAAGTATATCAACTGCTACTCGATGGTGCCCTGGAACTGCGAGTTGGAGTATATGGTCGAGGCCGAGGGTAAGATGATCACCGTGAAGGCTGAGCCCGGCACAGCTATCTTCCCCAAGATCTGGGAGCCCTTCCTCAAGGACTTCAAGAAGCATCTCGAGGCTAAGGGTTGGCTTGCCATTACCAACATCGCTATGGACGAGCGTTCGCCCGAGGCTATGCAGGCTGCCGCTGATGTGTTGATGAAGTTTGCACCCGAGATGGGCTTTGCTCTTGCTGACAACCACCGCTCATACGAGAAGTTCACTATGATGCGCGATGTGTGCGCCGCTATGCGCCACCAGACCGTAAGTCCCGAGGACATTTTGATGCGCCGCGCGCAGGGTTACACCACCACATTCTATGTATGCTGCAACCCGATGTACCCCAACACTTTCACATCGTCGGAGCCCTACGAGTCGGAGCTTTTGGGATGGAAGAACATCGCACACGACTACGACGGAATGTTGCGTTGGGCCTACAACTCGTGGGCTGAGGATCCCCAGTACGATTCACGCTTTGGCAACTGGATGTCGGGTGATACCTATGTGGTATATCCATACAACCGCTCGTCAATCCGCTTCGAGCGCTTGATCGACGGTATTGAGGTGTCGGAGAAGATTCGCACACTGCGTGCCGCAGGTGCTGATATGAGCGGTGTTGACGCTGTGCTTGCAAAGGTACGCGAGGTGGAGATCACCGACTACAACCAGCCCTGGATGCAGATTATGGAGGAGGCTAACAAGGCTCTTATCGAGGCTTCACGCTAACAACGACAAATGATAACAAAAAACGCTCGGTTCCCTCGGAATCGGGCGTTTTTTTATCGGCAAATCGGATGCTCCGGGTTAGTGTAAACAAATTGTAAAGAGGTTGTTAAGTTTTCGTTAAGATTGATTTGGGGTAGTTGGAGATTGCCCCATATGTATTACCTTTGGAAACCGAAATGCGCCCAAAGTGCCTTGTGCACGGGACGAAACACACTATTTATGAGTGCTTTATACACTATTATGCTTGCCGTGCTGGCCGTTTTGGCAGTATCGGGACTCTATGTCGGCGTAACAAACGACGCTGTAAACTTTCTTAACGCGGCCATCGGCTCAAAGGTTGCAAAGATGCGCACTATTTTGGGTGTTGCATCGGTGGGTATTCTCATCGGAGTACTTACCTCGACTGGTATGATGGAGGTGGCTCGTAGCGGTATGTTCAACCCTGGACTATTCACCTTCCACGAGATTATGATTCTCTATGTGAGTGTGATGTTTGCTAATGTGATTCTGCTCGACATCTACAACTCGCTGGGACTGCCTACCTCGACTACCGTAGCGCTGGTATTCTCGTTGCTGGGTGCCGCTATCGCAGTGTCGCTCTTCAAGATCTCGGGCGATCCTACGCTCACGCTCGGCTCGCTGGGTGGCTTTATTAATACTACACGCGCGATGGGAGTTATCTCGGCAATCCTCTTGTCGGTGCTCATAGCCTTCATCTTTGGTACTATCGTGATGTGGGCATCGCGTCTGTTGTTCTCGTTCCGCTACTTCGCCATCTTCCGTAAGGCAGGTGCATTGTGGTGCGGCATCTCGTTCACCGCTATCGCCTACTTCGCAGTATTCAAGGCGTTGAAGGGAGTGTTGTCGGGTACAGCTATGTACACCTGGATTAGCGACAACCTGTTGCTTGCGCTTATCCTCTGCTGGATTGTATGCTCGGTGCTGTTGGCATTTATGCAGCTCTTCCGCATCAATATCCTCCGCATCAATATCCTCCTGGGTACATTTGCATTGGCTCTTGCCTTTGCAGGTAACGACCTTGTGAACTTTATCGGTGTGCCCATCGCTGGTTTGGACGCCTTTAAGATTGCCAAGGAGGCAGGCTCGACATCAATCCTGATGGAGGGTCTTAACCAGAACCTGCCCGCACAGTTCATCTGGATGATTCTCTCGGGCGTGGTGATGATCATCACACTCTGGACATCGACCAAGTCGCTCAATGTGTCGCAGACCGAGATCTCGCTCGCTGGCCACGGCGACGAGGTGGAGGGTGAGGTGAACTCAAATGTATTCTCGCGCTCTATCGTGCGTGCTTCGATTAATATCTCTAACTTCCTCGACCGCGTAATTCCGCAGTCGGTACAGAAGTTCGTTAGCAATCGCTTCGAGTATGAGGATGTAGAGCAGAATGGCGCTCCCTACGATAAGATTCGTGCCGTGGTAAACATCACCACAGCGGCGCTTCTGATCTCGGTGGGTACATCGCTCAAGTTGCCCCTCTCGACTACATATGTATGTTTTATGGTAGCTATGGGTTCTTCACTTGCCGACAAGGCGTGGGGTCGTGAGTCGGCCGTACACCGTATCACAGGCGTGATGACCGTAGTGATGGGTTGGTTCGTAACAGGTATCGGTGCATTCCTTATCGCTATCGCAGTGGGTCTGCTCCTGATTTGGGGCGGTACGCCTGCCTTCGTGGTGGTAACCATTGCCTGCGCTTATATGCTCTTCAAGAGCAACTTCAAGAGCTCAAAGAAGAAGGATGCAATGCCCGACTCGGCTAAGGATAACACTCAGGTGGATAATGTACTCGACGAGGTATGCCAGATGATGAAGGTATCGACACAGATCTACGACCGCACGCTGGTAGCCGTATCGAAGGAGGACCGCAAGGCATTGAAGGAGCTGGTGCGTGAGTCGAAGGAGATGTACGACCAGTGCCACCAGATTAAGTATAGCTTGATGCCCGCCCTGCGTAAGATGAAGGGCTCGGGATTGGAGCTCTCGCTCTACTACATTCAGGTGGTGGACTACCTCAACGAGATGGCTAAGGCTCTGGTACACATCACACGCCCTGCGTTCGAGCATATCGACAACAACCACAAGGGTCTGTCGGAGGAGCAGGCAAACGACCTGATGCACATCAACGACGATGTGGCCGAGATTTATGGCAACATCAACCGTATGATTACCGAGAATAACTTTGGCGACATCGATGTGGTGCTCACTATGCGCGACAAGCTCTTCGAGCGCATCGCCACAACAACCAAGTCGGAGCTCGTGCGTATCAACGCTGGCGAGGGTAACACCAAGGCAAGTATGTTCTACCTGACCGTATTGAGCGAGACTAAGGCTATGGTGCTTCAGGCGCGTAACCTGCTTAAGGCTCAGCGTTACTTCCTCGAGCACGCAGGTGTGCAGAAGAACTGGATGAAAGAGGGCCGATAGTGCTCTAATGGGAGGGGAGGATAAGCCGCTCCCGACTATATAAAAGAAAAGGTGCCGACCGCGAGGTGGCACCTTTTTTAGTTAGTCTATAATTATAATATTTCTACTCTAAGTCATCGTCGTCGAAATACATTCCATCCATCAAGGCATCAATCTCGCGACGCTCCTTCTTCGTAGGACGGCCCGTGCCACGCTCGCGGAAGACGAAGATGGTCTCGCGCGGGGTTGTGAGCTTGTCGAGCTCCTCCTGCGGAGTAATATTAAGACAGTATTGGGGCACATTCTTCGCTCCCTGACGACTGCTCACTATCTCCAGCACCTTGTAACTATATGTTACGGGCATCTTCTTGACCGAGATGATATCGCCCAACTGCACCTCACGCGAGGGCTTGGCGTAGGCATTATTCACCAGCACGCGGTTGTTGCGTATGGCGTCGGCGGCATCCGAGCGGGTCTTGAAGACTCGCACCGCCCACAAATATTTATCTAATCTTACTTCACTCATAATCTTAAAATTTTACATCCATAACAGACACACGGGGTGGCTCAAATCAAGGCTCATCGCGGTGGGTGTGAGCAGACCCGTCTTCTCGTCGCGGGCATACACCTCCACGCGGTTGCTGTCGCGCACGGCTACCAGCAGAAAGCGATCGTCGGCCGAAAGCGTGAAGTTGCGCGGATGCACTCCCGTGAGCGTGTAGCCCACCTTGGTCAAAAGACCACCCTCGCCTACGCTGAAGACCGAGATACCATCCTCCTTGAGGCGATTGCTGGCGTAGAGGAAACGACCGTCGCGCGTGAGGTGAATATCGGCACAGCCGCCACCACCCACACTATCCGAAGCGATCTCCTGCTTTAGGCGAAGACCCTCTGACTCGATGTCGAAGACACTTACTGTGCCCGACAACTCATTGAGCGCATAGGCCACAGCGCCATCCTTCGAGAAGGCCATATGGCGGGGTCCTGCACCCATCTCGAGCTGTGTGCGTGATAGTTCGCGCCCCTGTGCGTCAATCTGAAATATCTCGCTACGACCCAAGTCGGTTACATACATCGACCCGCCATCGGGCGCGAGGAACAATCCGTGAACGTGCGAGACACTACCCTCGCGGGGCTCGAACTCTCGCTCCTGAGGCTCACCCAGCGAGCCATCCTCGGCAATAGGGAACGAAGTGAACGATCCGCCCGTATAGTTAGCCGTGAAGGCGTGCCCCTCGAACAGACGCACATAGCAGGGCGAGGCTCCATTGGTAGGCTGGCGGTTGATAAGGGTGAAGGCATCTGCCTCGGCGTCGTAGCGGTAGGCATTCAGAGCCGATGTGTCGTCAGTGCCGCCCTCGCTCACGGCATAGAGCCTGCTACCATCATCGGTAAGGGCGAGGAACGAGGGGTTATCTACCTCGACAACAAGCTCGGGTGCCGAGAAACCGCTCTCTGAAAAGGTTGTGCGATAGATACCACGACTGCCAGCATCGGTATAGGTGCCGATGAGCAGTGTTGCACCCTGCGGCGCTACGGGTGAACACCCTGCGGCGCATAGCAGGAGCAGGATAAAAAGGTTAAATCTTCTCATTATTGATAGCATTTTCTTCATTCTTAAAAAGTAGTGCAAAGGCTATTGCCACGACGGCGGCATAGGCGGCAAATATCATCCAAGCCACCTTCCACCCCTCGATTTGTGCCAAGCCCGCTGGCTGGCTATATACGCAGGCATCGACTACGGCCTGTGCCGCCAATGTGCCTATGGTTGCGCCTATGCCGTTGGTCATAAACATAAACATACCCTGTGCCGAGGAGCGTATGCTCTCCTCGGTGCGGTGATTGACATAGAGCGAGCCCGAGACATTGAAGAAGTCGAACGCCACGCCATAGACCACCATCGAGAGGATGAACATCCACACTCCATTGGCGGGGTTACCCACCGCAAATAGCGCAAAGCGTAGCACCCACGCCACCATAGCAATTAGCATCACACGCTTTATGCCCCAGCGACCCAGACAAAATGGGATGAGTAGTATGCAGAGCGTCTCGGATATTTGCGATATAGATATGAGCGCGTTGGCGTGGTTGGCTCCAAACGACGAGGCATACTCCTCGATCTCCTTGAACGATGATATGAAGGGGTTGGCAAAGCCGTTTGTTATCTGCAACGCCACACCCAGGAGCATCGAGAAGAGGAAGAATAGTGCCATATCGCGGTGGCGGAAGAGACTCAAAGCCCTTATGCCGAGTATCTCCTTCCAACCTCTGGCGCTGTGCGAGGTAGGCGATGTAGGTAGCGTGAAGCAGTAGATACCAAACACTATACCGAGCGATGCCGAGAATAGAAACTGCCCTGCGCTCTGTTGCCACCCTGCGAAGTCGCATATCAGCATAGCGCAGATAAATCCCACCGTGCCCCACACGCGGATGGGTGGGTAGGCCTTTATGGGGTTGCGCTCGGCGAGTTCGAGGGTCGAGTATGCCACCGAGTAGGAGAGAGCCAGCGTAGGCATATAGAAAGCCACGCTGAGCGTATATAGGGCAAGTAGGGTATCCACATCAGCACCCTGAATGGCCATCCAGCCCATACATCCCATAGCGATTGCGGCTATGGTGTGGCAGATGCCGAGCAATCGGTTGGCGGCTATCCACCTATCGGCAATCATACCCATAAGTGCAGGCATAAAGAGCGAAACGATACCCTGCATAGCGTAGAAGATACCTATGCGCGAGGCCATACCGTGCGAAGAGAGAAAGCCACCCATCGATGTGAGATAGGCTCCCCACACTCCAAACTCTAACATATTCATCACCCTAAGGCGTAGTCCAAGATGCGGTATGGTTGATCGTTTCATCTATAAATCCTCCTTGAATGAATCCTCGATGTTTTGTCGGCTCACACTAAGTATCATACCCAGCGCCACGCAGGTGAACAGGAGCGACGAGCCTCCGCGCGAGATCATCGGCAGGGGCTGACCCGTCTCGGGCAGGAAGTTAATGGTAACCATTATGTGTAGCAGAGCCTGACCCGTAATGAGCAGGGCCAATCCCAACGATAGCATCGAGGGGAACTTCTGCGGACAGGTGCGAAAAATCTCGCTGGCGCGGAAGAATATCCACACATACAAAGCCACGACAATAATCGCTATGACGATGCCATACTCCTCGACGAAGAAGGCAAAGGCGTAGTCGCTCTCGGGGTGGGTCATCTCAACACGCACGGCACTCTGACCCGCACCACGACCCATTATACCGCCATTGTTGATGGCAATCATCGAACGCTCGGTGTCGCTCAACTCCTGTACATCGATCTTGGTGCGATCCTGGGTCCACACGGCCACCCACGTCTCGATACGGCCACCAGCCGTATGGCTACGACCTAAGCCCATAAGTCCTACGAAGGCCGCTCCGACCACAGCCCACAGCACCACGCGCTTAATCTCTCGTTTGTTCACGCGACCGATGTAGAGCATAGCCAACGACAGCGCAAAGAGTATAACCGCCGACGAGGTGTGCGACGGGAATACCACAAGGCTCGACAACACCACCGGCAGGAAGATGGGCAAGCCACCCTCGCGCCAGATGCGGCGTTGCTTGGGGTTCTTGAACCAGGTCCAAAACTTAAGGCTCGGCACAAACTGCAGTGTCGAGGCTTTATTTTGGCGGTCGGCCAGCACGCGGGCAAGGTACATCACCAAACCCACCTTGAGCATCTCCGAAGGCTGGAACTGAAAGCCTGCAATCTCGATCCAGCGCGCCGCGCCATTTGTGGAGGTACCAGCAAAGTGCACGGCCAGAGAGAGTGCCAGCGCAAGCCAAAAGACACCATAGGAGCTGGCGCGGAAGACCCAACTATTGATGCGGTGCACCACAAACATAATGATGGCACAACCAGCCAGAAGCCACAACTGCGAGTGCAGGAACTCCGAGGTAGAGAGTCTCGACGAGGGCATATAGGCCATCTTGGCGATCGACGAATAGACCACCAGCACCGAGATAATCATCAGCGCAATGATAATCACCCACAGCACACGGTCGCCACCAAACAGACGACGCACCGTGTCGATAAGACCTCCGTCGCGCACGCTCGGCGTAGCCTCAGCGGCAAGGGCAGCAGCCTGATCAAGGCTAACATCCTCACCCACCATATCGCGACGCACAGCCACATCGTCCTGTGCGGATGCAGGCTCGGCCTCACGACGGATATATTTGCTATAATCTACCTCAGACATAGGTAATTCAAATTTTAGAATTCAGAATTGCGATTATGAATTCTCCTTGACCCACTCCTTGAAGAGTTGGCCTCGCTGCTCATAATTCTTAAACAGGTCGAAGCTTGCGCAGGCGGGCGAAAGCAACACCACATCGCCCTGCGCGGCCTCCTCGCGTGCCGCACGCATAGCCTCGTCGAGCGACGAGGTGCTAACAACCTTAGGCACTACGCCCGTGAACTCGCGCACCAGCTTATCGTTATCAACTCCCATACAGATAAGCGCCTTGACCTTCTCGCGGGCAAAGCCCTTCAGCGGCTCGTAGTCGTTACCCTTATCGGTACCACCTGCAATCCACACCGTGGGGCGGGTCATACTCTCCAGAGCATACCACACCGAATCGACATTGGTAGCCTTCGAGTCGTTGATCCACAGTACGCCATCCTTCTCGCCGGCAGGCTCCAAGCGATGCTCGACGGGCGAGAACTCATATATCGAACGCGCCACCACATCGGGCTCAACACCTGCGGCCATAGTGGCCAAGGCGGCCGCCATAGCGTTGTAGGCGTTGTGCAGACCCTTAATCTGCATCTTATGTGTGTCGATCGAGAGCTCCTTATCGCCTACGCGAACAGTGAACTCGCCATCCGAGAAGAACGCATCGCCCGCACCACTCGCAACGGCCGCCTTAGCGGCAAAGGGCAACTGACGCTGACGCATATCGGCACGCTTCTCGATCTCGGCGGCGATTACCTCGTCGTCGGCCGAATAGACAAAGTAGTTACGCGAGTGCTGATTCTGCGTGATGCGCATCTTTGAATCGACATAGTTCTGGAACAAGTAGTCGTAGCGGTCGAGGTGGTCGGGCGTGATGTTCATCAACACACCCACATCGGCGCGGAAGTCGTACATACCGTCTAACTGGAACGAGCTGAGCTCCAGCACATACCAATCATACTCGGCGGTAGCCACCTGATAGGCGAAGCTCTCGCCGATGTTACCTCCCAGCGCCACATTCACGCCCGCATCGCGCATAATCTTATAGATGAGCGAGGTGGTTGTGGTCTTGCCATTGGAGCCCGTGATGCAGATGGTCTTGGCCTTACCCATATACTTCGAGGCGAACTCCATCTCCGAGATAATGGGAGTGCCCTTTTCGCGCAGGCGCTTCACAACCTCGGCCTTATCGGGTATGCCGGGCGACTTGACAACAAGGTCGGCCGCAAGGATGCGCTCCATCGTGTGGCCACCCTGCTCCCACTCTACGCCCCACTCATCGAGCACACGGGCGTAACGCTCGGCCACGCGGCCTGCGTCGGAGAGGAATACTTTATGCCCCTTCTTCTTGGCCAGCACCGCCGAGCCGTAGCCGCTGATGCCGCCTCCTAAAACTACGATATTTTTCATAATTCAAAATTCTTAATTCAAATTTGCCCGAACCATAACACTATCGGATCTTGAGTGTGATAAGCGATAGAGCACACAACAGAATCGAGACGATAAAGAATCGCATAACGATCTTGGTCTCGAACAGACCCATCTTCTGGTAGTGGTGATGTAGGGGCGACATAAGCAATACGCGACGACCCTCGCCATACTTTCTCTTCGTATATTTGAACCATCCCACCTGCACCATCACCGACAGAGCCTCGGCAAGGAATATACCGCACATAAGCGGCAGCAACAACTCCTTGCGTATGCAGAGCGCAAAGACGGCTATGATACCACCGATGGAGAGCGAGCCTGTGTCGCCCATAAAGATCTGCGCGGGGAACGAGTTATACCACAAGAAGCCGAGCAACGCACCACTCATAGCCGCCGCAAAGACAACCAACTCGGCCGACTCGGGGATATACATAATGTTCAGGTAGTCGGCATAGACGATGTGTCCCGACAGATAGGCCAGCGCACCCAGCACCAACATTATCGGGACGGAGACGGTCGTGAGCAGGCCATCGAGTCCGTCGGTGAGGTTGGCGCCGTTCGAGACGGCTGTAACCACAAAGATAGCCACAGCGATGTAGAGCAACCAGGTGAGTAGATCGTTGCCACCCACCAGCCAGCCGTAGTCGAACTCGTTATCCTTAACGAAGGGGATGGTGGTCTTAGTGGTCTTCTGCGGTGTGGGGCTGAGCATAGGAGCACCCTGCTCCACCTCGGCGTAGCCCGTCTGGCTCACATACACGGCCGTAGGTGAGGATACCTTCTCGCGGATAACAACCTGCTCAGAAAAACACATCACCGTGCCCACGATAACACCCAATCCTACCTGACCCACGATCTTGAACTTACCCTTCAGACCATCCTTATTGTGGCGGAAGCTCTTAATGTAGTCATCCATAAAGCCGAGCAGGCCGAGCCATAGGGTCGAGACAAGCATCAGTATTACATAGATATTATCGAGACGACCCACCAGCAACATAGGCACCAGAATAGCCAGCAGTATAATCACACCGCCCATCGTGGGGGTACCCTTCTTCGAGAGCTGACCCTCGAGTCCAAGGTCGCGAATCTCCTCGCCGATTTGGTGGCGCTGGAGAAGTCGAATGATGCGACGGCCAAAGAAGATGATAATCAGCAGAGCCAAGATCACGGCCAGAGCCGAACGGAACGATATGTATTGGAACATACCCGCACCAGGCATATCGTAGTACTCGTTGAGATACTTAAAAATTGGATACAGCATATATTAATTCAAAGTTCTTAATTCAAAATTCAAAGTTTGGGACAACTCACTACTTGCCCAGCTCGTCGAAGGCCTTGCTTAGCTCCTCCTTGTCGTCGAAGTGGAGCTTCTCGCGACCTATGATCTGGTAATCCTCGTGTCCCTTGCCTGCTACCAGCACGATGTCGCCCGCTGAGGCCATCATAACGGCCGTGCGTATAGCCTGACGGCGGTCAGTGATGCGCAGAGCCTGCGCTCCAGGCTCAACGCCCTGCATAATCTGGTCGAGGATGCGCTCGGGGTCCTCGGTGCGAGGATTATCTGAGGTGAGGATAGCCACATCGGCCTCGCGCGAGGCTATGCGTCCCATCTCCGAACGCTTGGTTGCGTCGCGGTCGCCACCACAACCACACACCACGAAGAGTCGCTGCGCGGGGGTGCGTATCTCGTTGATGGTCGAGATCACATTCTCCAGCGCATCGGGCGTGTGGGCATAATCGACAATAGCCGTAACGCCGCCCTGCGAGCGCAGAGGCTCGAAACGGCCACTCACCGAGCGCAGGGCACTCAGCGACTGCAGCACTTCGCTCTCATCGGCACCGAGCTCGATGGCCGCGCCATAGACGCAGAGCAGGTTATAGGCGTTGAAGCGTCCGAGGAACGACACCCACACCTCGTGCTGAGCAATGCGCAGAAGCATACCGTCGAACAACATCTCCAGCACCTTGGCACGGTAGTCGGCCATCTGGCGCAGTGAGTAGCGGGCAATGTGCGCCTTGCAGTTCTGCACCATCACCTCACCGTTGCGGTCATCGACATTCACCAGCGCGAAGGCCTCGCGCGGCAGGCGGTCGAAGAGCATCTTCTTAGCGCGTATATACTCGGCATAGGAGCCGTGGTAGTCGAGGTGGTCGTGTGTGAGGTTGGTGAACATAGCCCCACGGAACTTAAGGCCACGCACACGATCCTGCACGAGCGAATGCGACGACACCTCCATAAAGCAGTAGTCGCAACCGCAATCGACCATCTCGCGAAGCATAGCATTAAGACGGATGGCGTCGGGCGTGGTGTGCGTAGAGGGTATCTCGCGCTCGTCGATACGATAGACTACCGTCGAGATCAAACCCGCACGGTAGCCCATACGACGATAGAGGTCGTAGAGCAGTGTGGCGATGGTGGTCTTGCCGTTGGTACCCGTAACACCCACCAGATGCAGTTCGTGCGAGGGGTGGTCGTAGTAGGCGGCGGCAATGTCGGCCATAGCCTGAGAGCTGTTGGGCACTACCACATAACTAACGCCCTCGCGCTGGCACTCGGGCAGACGCTCGCAGACGATGGCGGCGGCACCCGCCTCCACGGCACGCTCGATGTAGTCGTGGCCGTCGCTCTGCGTGCCCCTCACGGCAAAGAAGCAGTTGCCCGCCTCGACAGTGCGTGAGTCGTAGGTAAGGCCTGTAATGGTACAATCTCCAGTGGCCGAGAACGAGATGACCTCGGTCGAGGAGAGTATTTGACTTAGTTGTTTCATTCGTTTTTTATTCTATAACGGCCACCCCCCCGCCTCATTGCGTGAGCGAGCGACCGCGTTAAATACTATTTCAGTTGCAGGCTAACCCGCTGGCCTGCTTTTATGCGTTGACCTGCGGCAATGCTCTGGCGTTGCACCGCACCTCGACCCGTGAAGCTCACCTCCAGGCCGCGGCTCTCCAAGATGTAGAGCGCATCCTTGAGTCCCATACCCACTACATTGGGCATCTTATCGCCCAGCTCGATACTCTTCACATCGACATTGCGGAGCGTATCCATACGCGCCTCGCCCCAGCCGTTGCGGTCGGTGAAGGAGATGCGTGGCGAGAACTTATCGGCCACACGGCGCACCTGCTCGATGCTACCGCCCTTGACCTTGACGGGCACCTGACGCTTTACATCGGCCTCGACGGTGCTATGCCACTCTTCGTCGCGGTAGAAGATGTAATTAACCACATCTCTGACCACGGGGCCAGCCAACGCCGCACCGTAGTAGTTGCGACCACGGTTGCTGTTCGTGAGCACCGAGGTAAGCACCGTATATTTAGGATTCTCGGCGGGGAAATAGGCCACCACCGAGCCCATATAGTAGTTAGCGTCATAGGTCACACCACGACCCTGGCCATCCTGTGCCACATTTGCTGTACCTGTCTTCGATGCTACACGCAGCGAGAGCGTATCACGGAAGAACGACTTAGTAGTACCCGTGAGGGCGGTCTCCTCCAAGCACTCGCGCACGGCCGCGAGCGATGGGTCGGAGCAGATCTTATCGACCAGCACCTGTGTAGGGAACTCCTCCACCACCTCGTCGCCATTCAGCACCTGCTTAACCAGACGCGGAGCAACCATACGGCCGCCATTGGCCACGGCGTTGTAGAGCGCAAGGATACGGATGGGTGGCATCTCGATGGCGTAGCCATAGCCCATATTGGGGAGTTGTGAAGCATTCCAATCCTTGACCTTTGAGGGTGGCATCAGCGTCTCGCGCTCGCCCCACTCCTCGAGGCCGAGGCTCTTGTCGAAGCCCAGACGGCGCAACACTTCGACATACGCTTCGCGGTTGTTGTTGTAGTTCTTATAGATGGCATCGGCAAAATAGACATTCGACGATTGTGCCGTGGCGGTCTTCATATCGATCATAGAGCCGATGTTATGGTCGTCCTTAATCATAGGGCCTCGACTACCACCCACCTGCACGCGGCGACCCTCGTGGGTCTCATACTCGGTTGTAATGGGCAGGCCGCAGTCGTCAATAAGAGCCAGCAACGACACCAGCTTAAAGGTAGAGCCTGGCTCGATGCGGCGCGAGAGGGCGTAGTTCTCCTTCTCGTAATAGACGCCACTACCCTCGGCCGTCTCGCCCAAATTGACCATCGCCAATATATCGCCCGTAGCTACCTCCATAACCATCGTCGTGCCCCAGATAGCTCTCTGATCAATTAGCTGACGGCGCAGGGCGGCATCGGCGGCGTGCTGAATATCTATATCCAGAGTAGTAACCACATCCAACCCGTCTGAAGCCACAAGGCTCGAGTCGCTGTGCACCGTCGTGGAGAAGCCAGGGGCTATGCGTTGGCGTAGGGTGCGGCCATTGGTGCCACGCAGGTAGTCGGCGTAGATATGCTCGACGCCATACTGTCCGCGTGCCTTGCGGCGATCCTCCTCGCTCAGGTTGGCCGAGACCATACCCAGCGTACGGCGACCCAGCTCGCCATAGGGATATACTCGCTGATCGAGGATCTCCTTCTTGAAGGTAAGACCCATATTTCCGTTGAGGATGGGGTACTTGCTCAGCGTCTGCCACTCGTTGAAATCGACCGCACGCGGCAAAATCTGCACAGGTGTATGGTTACGCACGGCGGTATCGACCTTGACAATGTGGTAAGCGTCGTCGCGCAGATGATCCATAATCCAAGTAAAGAGGTCGCTACTACGGCTCACAATCGAATCGTGCGAATAGACCCACTCGATGTGGCGTTCGCGCTCGTCGAGCAGGCGCTTGCGGTATGCGGCGGCCGAGCGGTCGCGGAAGAACGACGAAAGGAGCTTGGAGAGCGAATCGACATTCTCGTAGAAAGTCTCCTCGTCGTCGAAGCCCTCGCTACCCATATCGAAGTCGAGGCGGTAGCGCAGAATAGATGTGGCCAGCGGCTCGCCATCACGCGAGAGGATCGAGCCTCGGCGCGAGATGATCGTATCGCTAAAGAAGATGCGGCTCTCCAGACGCTCGGCGTTATAGGCCGTCTCGGATGTAGGCAACATAACCCACACCAGACGGGCGATGATGACAAGTGCCGCGACAACGAAGGCAACATACACCCTCTTCACGCGGGCGTACATCTCCAACTTCACAGCCGTATCTTGTCGTCGTTTTGCCATTTACTTACTATTTGGTTATCTTTCTACTCTCCGTTTTTTGCTAAATCCTATTACTCTGTAATTGCTATCCCTACCCGAAGGCCTCTCGAAAATTAATCCTCCACCACAGCCTTGGTCTTGCGTGGATCTTGCAGGGGGATGCCACGCGCGGCGAGCGAGTCGCTGATGGCCTGATGGGTGGTGTGGCGGTGTAGCTGCTCTTGCAGGCGTATAGAGCGCTCGCGCAGAAGTTGTACATCGTTCTCCATACGCGAATACTCCAGGTCGGCATACAACACGGCAAACATCACCACAATGCTCACAAAGCACATAACAGCGATGGCCACAAAATAACGATAGGCTGAAGCGAAGCCCCGGCTCGTGAGGATCGTGCCCGAGAAGATCTGCCAGCTGAGGCCCGAGCGACGCTTACGCTCGCGGCGCTCCTTCTCCTGCTCTTCGGCCTTCTGCTGCTCCTCCTCGGCGCGGTCGCGCTCGATCTCCTCGTCAGCCTCGCCACTCTGCACACGCACAACCATACGACGAATGCGGCGGTCGAGTTCCTCCTCGCGGCGTTGTGCCTCGATCTCCTCCTCGGTCAGAGGGTTGAATTCGTCGTTTGTTGCTCTCATCGTGCCTATAGTTTAATCTTTACAGTTTGATTGCCACACGCATCTTGGCCGAGCGCGAACGGGGATTGCGCTCCACCTCCTCGGCTGTGGGTACGATAGCCTTGCGCGTTACGACCTCGAAGGGGGTCTGCTGACGACCAAAGAAGTCCTGCTCGATCTTACCCTCGAAATTTCCGCTACGCATAAAGTTCTTCACCAATCGATCCTCGAGCGAGTGGTACGAGATAACGACCAGACGGCCGCCCGGCTTGAGCACCTTGAGCGACTGCTCGAGAGCCATCTTCAGAGCCTCCATCTCGCCATTGACCTCGATACGCAGAGCCTGAAAGAGCTTTGTCAAAAACTTCGACTCGTCGCGCTTGGGGGTGCAAGGCTTCACGGCCTCGACAAGCTGAGCCGTAGTGGCGATGGGTTGCTGCTCGCGCGCACGAACGATGCACGAGGCGATCTTCCAAGTTGTGTCCAGCTCACCATACTCCTTGAGCACACGCGCCAACGAGTCGGCATCGTAACCATTCACTATGTTGGCCGCCGTGCGACCGCCGCGCTGGTTCATACGCATATCGAGCGGCGCCTCGCCACGGAACGAGAAGCCTCGCTCGGTAGCGTCGAAGTGGTGCGACGATACTCCCAAGTCGGCCAAAATGGCATCGACCTCACCAACGCCTCTTAGGCGCAGAGCCGCGCGCAGGAAGCGGAAGTTGCTCTCGACATAGTTGAAATGCTCGTCGTCGGGGGCATTAGCCAGCGTGTCGCGATCCTGATCAAACGAGAAGAGTCGGCCACCCTCACCCAACAGCGAGAGTATATGACGCGAATGACCGCCACCACCAAAGGTGAGGTCGCAATAGGTGCCGTCGGGGCGGATATTCATCTGCTCGACAGAGGCCTCCAACAGCACGGGCGTGTGGTATGTAGTGTTGTCAAAAGACATTTTCGTAATGCATAAGTATATTTGGGCATAAAGTTACTGCTTTTTAGCAGAAATATTGTAAATATTTCCCGAGATTTTATCAACAATCGAATGAGTACACTTTTTTTAGACCAGACCATAGCCCAACAGCTCGCGTCGCTGCACCCCATTCTGCGTTCGGAGCGGGGATCGCTGGTCCTCTACACCTTTCGCGGAGCCGAGCAGCGAGCCCTGATGCGCGAGGTGGGACGCCTACGCGAAAAAGCCTTCAGCGAGGCAGGCGGAGGCACGGGCAAGCCCGTTGACATCGACAGCGACGACCTCTCGGCCGACGGCTACAACCAACTAATTGCGTGGGATATACGCCGCAGCGAAATCGTTGGTGGCTATCGCTACATCCTATGCCGACCCGAGGCCATCGAACACATATCGACCCTGCGTTACTTCCGCTTTAGCGACACCTTCAAGGAGCACTACCTGCCCCACTCCATCGAGATGGGGCGTGCCTTCACCGTGCGGCGCATCGACGCCCACCCGCTCTTTGCGATGGAGGCTCTGTGGCGCGGCCTGGGGCACATCGTAGCCTCGAATGTGGAGGTGCGCTACCTCTTTGGCAAGGTTACCATCTACCGCCACTACGACGCCAAGGCACGGCGACTGCTGATGCTATTTTTACGCAAATTTTTTCCGCCACGCGAACCTCTACTCAGGGCACGCACGCCCTTTGTCGAGAGCGAGGGATATGACCCCTTCACGCAGGAGTTTTTCGACGACAACTATCTACTCCTCAGGCGCCTGCTACGCCGCCGCGGCGAGGTGATACCACCGATAATAAGTGCCTATATGCGGCTCTCCAGGCGGATGCAGATATTTGACACGGTGATAAATCCCCACTTCGGCAACACCTTCGAGACTGCGCTCTTGCTACCGGTCGAGGATATTACGGCGCAGTTGCGAGAGAAATACATATACTAAACACCCGTGTTAAGAAATAAACAGAGGCTGTCCAACGCATCGTTAGACAGCCTCAAACGGTAGAGGGTTCAAGCTCATTATTCGATCTCCATACTCGAGCGGAAGCGCACACAGCGCCGTGCGGCAATCTTCACCTGCTCGCCCGTACGAGGGTTCCGACCGACGCGCTCCGAGACTTGACTCACAGAAAAAACTCCAAATCCTGAGACAACAATCTTCTCTCCCTGCTGTAATTTTTCCTCGGTAATAGCAAAAAGTGTATCAACAACTCGTTTTACATCGTTTTTCGACATCGATGTATTCTCTGCTACTGCGCTGATTAACTGCGATTTATTCATATTAGAGGTTGTTTTGGTGGTTAGTAAATAAAGCGTATCTAACACAAATATAAATCATTTTTTTAATAAACGAAAAAAATTGATCATCTTTTTTGCTGATAATGAGTGTTTTGCCTCGCCTTAATAAAAAAAATTATAAAAAATTTTCAAAAATATTTGGTCAATTCGAAAAAGTGTTCTACTTTTGTCGCTGGAGAGATGGCAGAGTGGTCGATTGCGGCGGTCTTGAAAACCGTTGAGCTGCGAGGCTCCGGGGGTTCGAATCCCTCTCTCTCCGCCAAGAGAGATTAAATTCAGAGCTTCAACAATTGTTGAAGCTTTTTTTTTGCATCAAAAGGCGCTACCAAGATTTTTGGATAGCGCCTTTTGTCGCTAAAAAGGGCTCTCCAACACCAAGGTTAGAGAGCCTCATATCGTACGCAATATTGCGTATAATGCCCCGTTTTAGCCTATTTGCGCTATCAGCGCATCGACATCCTCGGCGAGCGTTGCCCACGAGGTGGCAAGGCGCACAACAAGCCTTCCATCGACCGTGCGCTCCCACTCCGAGAAGGTGGTCAGACGGCGCAGGTGAGCCTCCTGCTCGGCCGAGAGAGCCACGAAGACCTGATTGGTGGGCGACTCGGCAAATATCTCATAACCCTTAGCGCGGAATGCCTCCCTAAGGCGCGATGCCAGCTCTACGGCGTGGCGCGCAATATCTATATACAAATTATTGGTAAAGAGCACATCGAACTGCAAGCCGAGCATACGACCCTTGGCCAGCAACGCACCCTGCTGTTTGATGATGGTGAAGAAGTGAGGCACCAAGCCCTTGCGCATAACCACAGCCTCGCCAAACATTGCTCCGCACTTCGTGCCACCGATGTAGAATACATCGCACAGGCGAGCCAGATCCTTGAGCGTAACATCGCTCTCAGGCGATGCCAGGGCATAGCCCAGACGCGCGCCATCGACAAAGAGGGGTATCTCCCACTTGCGACACACCTCAGAGATAGCCTCCAGCTCCGTGAGCGAATACAATGTACCATACTCGGTTGGCTGTGAGATATATACCATACCTGGCCACACCATATGATCCCACGCCTCGTCGGCACGGAAGGCCTTGATATACTCGTCGATCGACTCTGCCGTGAGCTTGCCATCGACGGCAGGAATGGTGAGCACCTTGTGGCCCGACGACTCGATGGCGCCCGCCTCGTGCAGGGCGATGTGGCCCGTAGTGGCGGCGATGACACCCTCGTAGGGGCGGAGCAGCGCCTTGATAACGGTAGCGTTGGTCTGTGTGCCGCCAATCAAAAGATGCACCTCGCCCTGGTCCTGAGTAAGACCGCAAGCCTCGAGAATCTTAGCGCGTGCCGAAGCACAATAGTCGTCGGTGCCGTAGCCCACGCTCTTCTCCATATTGGTACGCACGAATGCCTCCAAAATCAGAGGGTGCGCACCCTCCATATAGTCTGAATCAAAATGTTGCATAGTAGTAAATATTTCTTTATCTCTTTTATCTTATTAGGTTTATCACACTGCCCTCCGAAGGGGGAACAGCGCCCTCGCCTACGCCCCACTCTTTGTTGGGACGGTTGCCCATAACAAACTCCAGGGTGCCGCCCGCGAGAATATCCTCGTGCGAGAAGTAGGTCTTCGAGTAGGGCTTGCCGTTGAGCTTCGCCGACTGGATATATTTGTTGTCGGCCGAGTTGTTCTTCGCAACTACGGTGAAAGTGTTGCCATTCTCGAGGTTGATTGACACCTTGTCGAAGATGGGTGAGCCGATCACATAGTAGGGAAGGCCTGCCGTCACGGGGTAGAAGCCCATAGCCGAGAAGACATAGAAGGCCGACATACCGCCACCATCCTCGTCGCCACACATACCCATCAAATCGTTTCGGAACCACGACTCCATAAGCATACGAATGCGCTTCTGTGTCTTCCACGGTGCACCAGCGTAGTTGTACAAATAGGGAATATGACAGCTCGGCTCGTTACCCATAACAAACTGACCCACATTACCCGTCGAGTCGGGCAACTTCGAGTAGTACTGCCACTTAGAGAGGCCCAAAGGCTCGTTGAAGAGCTGGTCGAGCTTCTCGATGAAGCGCTCCTCGCTACCGAACAACGCCACCAAATCGCCTATGTTGTGATGCACATCCCAGATGTAGGTCCAGGCATTATTCTCGTCGTAGTAGGCGCGAGCACCCAGACCGCCCGAGAAGCGATAGTCGAAGGGCTGTATGAACTCACCCTTCTCATCCTTGGGATGGAAGAAGCCTGTCTCGGCATTGAAGAGGTTGCGGTAGTTGAAACTGCGCTGCAGGTGGAAGTTATAATCCTCGGTGCGACCCAACTTCTTCGCGAGCTGTGCTATGCACCAGTCGTCGTACGATGCGGCAAGCGTTACGGCCACAGCCTGACGGTTCTCGAAGCCCATAGCCTCCTTGACGGTCTCCTTCTCGCCCTCGCGTAGAGCGGGGAACCAGCCATTCTTGTGGTAGAATCGGTCGAGCTCGGTGGCCGGAGCCAGCACCCACGGAATCATAGTCTCGTTGAGCACGGTGTGGTGCATACCCTCAAAGGCACCCTCGACATCGAACTCGATACCCTTGGCCAGAGCATCGGCAAAGATGGCGGCGGCGTGGTTGCCATTCATACGGTGCGAGTCGCCATACACGGCAGGGAAGGTGGGCATCCAGCCCGCCTCGCGATACATTCTAACATATGAGTTCATCTTCTCGCCCTCGGTGGTGGGGTTGATGATACAATGCAAGGGGTGCAGAGCCTGATAGGTGTCCCACACCCAGTCGTCGGTCCAGAAGGCCTCGCCCCCATCGTCGTGAATCTGCTTGTCGAAGGGACCACGGTAGCGACCCTCCTCCGAGATATTGATCATACGCTCGTGAGTGCGGAAAAGAGCCGTATAGAATGCCGTGCGCTGATCCTCGCTTCCACCCTCGACCTCAATCTTACCCAGAGCCTCATTCCACGCCTCACGGCCAGCGAGAACTGTTGCCTCGATATCGAAGGCGGGAATCTCATTATTTAAGTGACGCTCGGCCTGCGCATAGTCGATATATGAAACACCGTAGCGGAGTGTAACCTTCTCCACCTCGGGGGCAAACTGCGCATAGCGCACAGCGTCGCCATCCTTGCCACTGAAGGCTACGGGCATCTGGTCGAACTCCAGATAGAAGTAGTGCGGTGTATCGTAGTAGGTGTCGTAGCCCCACATACGATTACCCTCGGCAAAAATCTCGCCCTTATTAAGGCTCTGCAACAGGATGAAGCGCTGGCCAGCCTCCTCGAACTGTAGGCTCATAATGGCCGAGTGCTCGGCAGGGGCGTAGTCCAGGGCGATGGCAAAGTCGTCAAGATATACCGAGTAGCGCACGGGCGAGGTCTTCTCGTGGTCGTAGCGATAGCGGAACGAGGCATCGACAACCGAGGCTTCGCCACTGAAGGGCTTAATCATCGTAACCGAGCCCTGACGGTGCGAGGGCACATTCATAGGCACACCACCCGTGCGGTCGGTGGTGAACTCGCTATGGTCGGGGTTCATACGAAGCATAGCGTTGGGCAGCTGTGAGGTAGGATAGGTAGGCACCAGAAGATGCGAGATGTTACCGATGCGGTTGTTTACATAGTCCACCACCTCGCGCTCGGCACCACGCTGACACGCCACGGCGCACAATGCTACAAGTGCGATAAGGAGTCTTTTCATTGGGGGTTGTATTTATATGTTATAGGTGTTATAAGTGCGAACACCTATAACACCTATTTTACTTAAATATAGAATCTTAATATTAGTAGCTGCGAGCGAACAATACGCGGCACTTCGAGGGCTTGCCTGTGAAGATACACTTGCCCTCCTCCTCTTTGGCATCGATAGGAATACAGCGGATTGTAGCCTTCGTAGCCTCCTTGATAGCCACCTCGGTCTCGGGAGTACCATCCCAGTGAGCCGAAATAAAGCCACCCTTGTTCTCCAATACATCCTGGAACTCCTCCCAAGTATCGACCTCGGTAATCATCGAGTTACGATAATCAAGTGCCTTCTTAAAGATATTCTGCTGGATCTCGTCAAGCAGCGCTACGATGCGATCTGTGAGGCCCTCCTGCGGAACAACCTCCTTAGAGAGGGTGTCGCGGCGAGCGAGCTCGATAGTGCCGTTCTGCAAGTCGCGGGGACCCAGAGCCAAACGCACGGGCACACCCTTGAGCTCGTACTCGGCAAACTTAAAGCCCGAACGCACATTGTCGCGGGTATCGACCTTAACAGATACGCCCTTTGCACGAAGCTCCTTGGCAATCTCCTCCATTTTCTCGGTCATCTCCTTTAACTGCTCCTCGCCCTTGTAGATGGGCACCATAGCAACCTGAATGGGAGCGAGCTTCGGGGGAAGCACAAGGCCGTTGTTGTCAGAGTGAGCCATAATCAAAGCACCCATCAAGCGGGTCGATACGCCCCACGATGTAGCCCAAACATACTCCTGCTTACCCTCCTTGGTGGTGTAGGTTACATCGAATGCCTTGGCGAAGTTCTGACCCAGGAAGTGCGATGTACCGCTCTGCAGAGCCTTGCCGGCCTGCATAAGAGCCTCGGTTGTGAGGGTATCCTCAGCACCTGCGAAGCGCTCGTTGGGCGACTTGTGGCCTACGATGACGGGCACACCCATCCAATTCTCGGCGAAGTCCTGATATACGCGAATCATACGCTCTGCCTCCTCGATTGCCTCCTCGCGTGTAGCGTGAGCGGTGTGGCCCTCCTGCCAGAGGAACTCGGCAGTGCGAAGGAATAGACGCGTACGCATCTCCCAACGAACTACATTAGCCCACTGGTTGCAGAGGATGGGCAGGTCGCGGTATGATGTGATCCAATTCTTGTAGGTGTTCCAGATGATGGTCTCCGATGTGGGACGCACGATGAGCTCCTCCTCAAGACGAGCCGAGGGGTCAACAACAACACCCTCGCCACGGGGGCTATTCATCAGGCGGTAGTGAGTAACCACGGCGCACTCCTTGGCAAAACCCTCGACGTGAGAAGCCTCGCGCGAGAAGAACGACTTGGGGATGAACAAGGGGAAGTAAGCGTTCTCGTGGCCTGTTGCCTTGAACATATCGTCCAGCGCACGCTGCATCTTCTCCCAAATTGAGTAGCCGTAGGGGTTGATAACCATACAACCACGAACAGCCGAATTCTCGGCCAAACCAGCCTTCACGACCAGCTCGTTATACCACTTCGAGTAGTTATCCTCGACTTTGGTTAGATCTTTAAGTTCTACTGCCATATCTTTTATATTTCGATTTTTTTCTTCGCTGCGGGCCAAAAAAAATGGCCACCCTTGTACTAAAGTACAAAAGTAACCATTTTTTGTTTATCGTGTGCTATATCAGCGGTTTTTTTCGTGAAAAGCACTATTAGCCGAGGGTTTTACTCTGCCTTCTCGCGAAAAAAATAGAAATCGCACAAATCGTCTCCTGCAAAAATTTGTTTTGTGAGGCTATTTTAACCCACCACAAGGGTAGCTTTTCCTCCTCGCGGCTCGGCAAAGTGCGCAAGCCCACTCTGCTCTCGCACCGCAGCGTCGGTTGAGGCTGGTCGCAGGGGAGCAAAGCGGAGAAATCTTCACACCAAAATTTGTATGACGGGAGGAATTTCAAGGCTTGCGAAATGCGAGAAACCGCAGTTTACTAAGGCGTAAATGAGGATTTCGAGCACGAGCGTAACGCAGAAATTACCCCGTCAGACGAATTTTTCTACTCGATAGAGAGGGTGCAAACAATAGGCAGGTGATCAGAGGGATAGTGTCCGTTGTCGCGCTTATCGTCGATAACGGTATAATCCTTCACACGAATATCCTTGCTGGTGAAGATAAAGTCGATGCGAGCCTTCGCGGGGCCGAGGAAGTTACCACCGCCCAGGTCGGTCTCCACGGGGCCTGCGGGTGCGGTCTCGCTGATGCGGTAGGCATCGTTGAGCAGAGAGAGAATATCCTGCACCTGCTTCGACTCCTCGCGCGAGTTGTAGTCGCCCACGGCAATGACGGGGCTGTCGCCCGCAATCTTCTGCACCTGGCTTACGAGCACACCGCCCGACATCGAGCGCGCTACCTCCAGACGCCAGAACAGATGCGAGTTGAAGAAGAAGAACTCGCGGCCCGAAGCCTTGTCGCGGAACTTACCCCAATGGCAGAGGCGATGGTCGTTAGCATCCCAGCCGATGCTCTCCACCTCGGGCGTAGGGCTATACCAGAAAGTACCCTGATCGAGGAGCTCGTATTTATCTCGCTTGTAGTATGTTGCGCAGTTATGAAATCCCTCGCGGATACCATACGAGTGGTAGATATAATCGTAGCCCGGCAGTAGCTCGGCCAGCTCGGGCATCTGATCCTTGTTGGCCTCCTGCGTGCCCACGATGTCGAAGTCGTGCTTTAGGATCACATCGGCCACCGAGCCTTTTCGCTCGGCCCACGAGTCGCCATTGGTGGCATCGGCCTCCGAATCAAATCGTACATTAAATGTGGCAGCACGCATCTCCAGCGAGCGTGAGCCACAGCCCGCCAGCGTAAGTGCGGCAAGGGCAAAGAGTAGGATGTTTCTCATAGTGTAGGTTAAAATCTATATCCAAAAGTAAGGATTATGTTATTACGCTTGTAGTCAGTCGAGTAGTAGGGGCTCGCCGTGTCGAAAATGCCATTCTCCTCGAGTGCATAGTAGAGCAGGTACGAGGTCTGGCTCTGCTCCAAGTGCTGGTAGGCCAGATCGATGGTCGCACGACCGATGGCAAAGCCTACACCACCCGAGTAACACGCCACGCGATGGGTCAGCGGACGGTTGTAGTAGAGCGACTTATCGTTACGCAGTGCTCCATCGCTCACACCATAACCCACACGCACGGCAAGGAACTTAAGAGGCTTGAGCTCGACACCAGCACGCAGGGTCGATGCGCCCGTGAAGTTATCCTTAATCTCCTGACGATACTCGTTGGGATAGATATCGAAGCCGTTAGGCACCTCCTTCATACGCATAGCGTTATACCACGCACGCTCGTAGTCGAGCGACACAACGGCGAAACGACCAAATGTATATGAAGCACCCAACATCAATCGCGTAGGCGAGGTGAATTCCCACGAGTTCTCGCCCACATCGTCGAGCGCAGGGGTAGTGTCGCCCGAGGGGTTGAAGTTGCTTGCCATATGTGCCTGATAGGTACGGGTCAGGTTGTAGTAGGTGGGGGTGTGGATAGCTGCACCCAAGCGCAACGATGCAAAGGGGCGATAGATAACGCCCAACTTAAAGTTCACGCCCGTGCCATCGAGATCCACCGCCTGATTATAATCCATCCAATTAGCCGCCGAGCCCTCGGGTAGAGGTGTGCCGTCGCTATAGACGGGAGCCGAGGCGTAGATGTAGTCCTCGCTATAATATATCTGGCGTCGCCAATTAACCATCTGCAAGCCAAGCGTTGCACCGATATAAACCTTATTGGCAATATTCACGCCCATAGCCACATCATACTCGCCCACCGAGCCACGACTCTCCTCGCCCACGGTGTGTCCCACCGAGGCGTTGGCGCCAAGGCGCGAGGCCGAGCTCCAATAGTCGCCCAAGTTATCGGTCTCGACATCGAGCAGGTAGCTGTTATAGGCCAGCATACCACCCCAGAAGTAGGCGTCGCCATAATCGTAGTTAAGAGCTCCATTACTATCGGGGAATACTCCGCCCTGACCCAGCTGGCGCACAAAGGCGTCGTTGATCGAGCGATAGGGCATCGACGAGGGGGCGCTGACCGATGTGTAGCCGTAGCTGTAGTTCAGATCGGCCACGCGGTTATAGCCCAGAGCCATATTGACACTCACCACCGAGCCACTTCCCTCGTAGAGGTTGAAGGCTACGCCCAAGTTGGCCATTGCAAAGCGATTACGCGAATTCTCGCCCCAATCGGTGGCACTATTTTTTGCTGTCTGGAAGCCCATCATAGGGGTTATCGACACCTCGTTGGAGCGATACATACCCAAGCCCGCAGGGTTGATCCCCATCGACGAGAGGTCGCCACCGAGCGAGGTGAAAGCACCCGCCATAGCCATCGAGCGAGCCGTGCCGAAGCCAAACGAGGGCTGCGAGAGGGTGTACATATCGTTCGACATCATTCCGTCGCGGTCCATCAAAAGACCACCATAACGATATTGAGCCGAGGCCGAGCCTACAATCATAAGAAGTGCGACAAAGCACACGGCCTTAATAGTTTTTGCAATATAGTTCATTGTTTGCACACTGATTAAAAACCCGCTGTGGGGTTGGTTAAAAAGAGTTGAGGTGGCAAGAGAAGGCGTGCCACCTCGTTATATCTATCGGCCGCGAGAGCCCGATGAGCGTGAACCGCCACCACCACTACTCATACCGCCACCTCGTGAACCACCGCCCATACCCGAGCCTGAGCCGAACGATGAGCCTGAGCCAAACGACGAGCCCTGATTGAAGTTCTGGCCGCGCGACGAGTTATTCTGGGGAGGATTATGACGCTGAGGCTGAGAGGGCTGCACGGCAGGCTGACGGCTGGTGTTGTTGTTACGACCAATCGAGCCTATGCGGCTGGGCTGCGGCTGAGGTGCGTGTACTGCCGCACCGCTATTGCCACGCGACGAGTTGCCGTAGGTAGCTCCCGACGAGGGCGAGCGATAGGGTGTCGAACGACCCGACGAGCGATTTACCAGCGACGAACCACGCGAGGGTGCGCGACCCACTCCATCGAGACGAGTGCCACTGCCGCGCGAGCCGTAGTAGCTGCCACCACGATTCCAGTAGCCTCCGCCACCGCCGAGCATAATGCCGTGAGGGTGGCCGCCGATATGGTGATGATGGTAGTGGGGATAGTAGTGCGAGTAGTGCCACGGACGATACATACCGCCCCAACCCCACCAGAGGTTCATACCGCCATAGCCGTAGCATATGTTCCAATTCCAGTCGTACCACGAGTAGCGGGGGAAGCCCCACGACGAGTAGTAGAAGGGATCGTAGAGACCTATGCCAAAGCCGTAGTACCAGGGCGAGTTGACAGCCATAGTTACATTCACCGCACCCCAAGTGCCAAACATCGAGGTGATATACTTAGGCTCGACCCACACCTGCGAGCCCGACACCATAACATTGTAGAAGGCGGGATCGTAGGCCGTTACATAGTGAGACGCTGTGCCATAGCGCAGGTTGTAGTAGCTCGAGGGCATACGATACGACGCTGACTTAAAGCCGAGCAGACGACGCGCATAGGCGCTCTCGTAGTCGTCGGCAATGTAGCTGTTGTACGAGGCTCCCTCATCTACGATGATGATACCATCTGAATCGGTACGCATCGAGGCCTTCTGCTCGGCCTCGGCCACCATAGCCTGCAACTCGGCAAGCTGTGCCTCATACTCGGCTTTACGCGCCTCGGCTTCAGCCTTGCGTGCCTCGGCCTCGGCCTTCTGGCGCTCGGCAATAGCCACACGGTCGTGCGTAGCGTAGAGGTCGTCGTAACCGCTACCCAATGCCGAGTAGTAACTCGTAGAGCAGGCTGTGGCCATCGTAGCCACTGTCGCCAATATCAAAAGTCGCTTAATCTCTCTCATAACGCAACTGTTTTAGATTCCTTCTCCTTTTATTATATAACGCTCAGCAACCTACTTTTAGTATGCTCAGCCAGCATTATTGCCATTGCTACACGCAATCGCTATGCCAACGGCCTAAGCTACCAAGCGGGGTGTTCTATACATTAAACTGCTCAGCCGACAAATCCTTGCATTGTGCCGAGCACTTTTTTTGCTCGCAAAGATTTTCGCTCATTGCCACTCGCCTACTCGATGCGCTTAGCCGTGAAGCCAAGGTCGATAACAGTGAGCTCACCCTCGGCCGTAGCCTTGACCATAAGCGACTCGTTGGGCTTGAACTCAAGCGAGAGCGGACGGGCGCCAGCGTCGGTGTTGATAATCACCTCACGCTTCGAGCCCTTATCCTCGAAGGCCTGGCCATAACGCAAGGGATAAGTCAAACGCTTTGCCGCTGGGTTGGCGAAGAAGATGTAGAGGTCATCACCCTCGCGGCGGCACCAGAAATCGGGCAACTCGATACCCTCGACCAGCGGCTTCTGCTCCACTACAGACATCGTCGACGAGGCGTTCTCGAAAGCCATCAACTGCTTGTATAGCTCGGCATACTCCGCCGACTTATTCTTGCCAGGCTGCTTGGGCTCGCGCGCCATAACTACGGGCAGACCCTCCTCCGCCAGGCGTACCACCTCGCGCAGAGCCTCTATATCGAGCCACTCGACATCGACAACCAGCGACGAGAACTCGACATCGCCATAGCGCAATACGCCATCCTCATACTCAGCCTCGCTCAGCACCTTCGAATTGACCCACAGGGGCTGGTAGCCAGCCAGATAGTCGGGTGCCCACTCGTAGCGCAACTCGTACTCGCCCCACACCCACGGCATCTGCAACTCCTCGGGCAGCTCGACACCCATCCACGAATCCTCCAGCGGCAGGTACAAAGCCACATCAGAGTAGGTGTTACCCTTGCGCATATAGCGCGACACGCGAGCCATATAGTCGTTGAAATCCTTCAGCTGATCGACAAAGTAGGCATCGCGACCTACATACACCGAGGCGTAGAAGTAGTTCTCGTCCTTCGTGTCGTTCTTGCCGATGAAGGGCATACCGTGCCAGATTATCTGGTTGGTGCCGTTGGCAAACAGAGCGTCGGCAATAAGGCGCATATCGGCCACCTGCTCCTGCTCCTGATAGGGACCCTTACCACCCCACTTCTGCCATCCGTAGAGGCAGGTGAAGGTCTCCGAGGTAACGACATTCTTACCCTCGAGCGCCGCCGCCGAGGCGGGAATACGGCCATAGTTGGGCTCGTAGAGTATAGCCTCGGTCTCGGGCACATCGACCGCCATAAAGGCCGACAGCAGGTCGGCAGGCGCTCCACCACACTGCGAACGCGAGAAGGCTCCCTGGTCGTGGGCATTCTCGGTGAAGGGGCGGTAGAACTCGTCGATGACATAGTCCGACATAAGCGACATATAGTCGTAGTAGATATCCTCGTTGCCCGCCTTGTAGAGGTCGTCCATATAGGGCTCAATCTTGTAGCCAAATCTCTCAAAAAACTTCTCGCCAAAGCCCTCGGTCCAGAGCTGGCGTGTCTCCACCTCCCACGAATCGACAAAGATGCCCGACTTAGAGCCCTTGTAGGCCTCCCTCAGGCCTGCGTTCATCTCCTCGGCGTAGTAGTCGAAGGCCTCGCTGTCGAGGTGGTTCATAATATGCGCCATACGGGGGTGCTCCCAGGTGATGGTGCGATTGGCCTCGCCCTCGCGGTTATAGTAAGAGCGTGTCCAATACTTCTCGGGCAGGGTGTAGGAGTTAAAGGGCCACAGCGTGCCGTAGGTAAAGTCGCAACCCAGACCCAGCGAGTCGGCCACATACTTGGCATAGTTCACCGGCTCGGCCCACTGCTCAGATAGCCACGCGGGGCGAGCGATGGTACTATCGCCCTCCATAGGATATACCCACGCAATCTCAACTCCACCGAAGCCCTGCTGCTTGAGCCACTCCAACTGATAGCGGACATCCTCCTTCGATATGTGCTCGGCAAACCACCACCAACGGGTGTAGGGCTTACCCTCGGCATAGGGCTCGACGGTGGCCACGGTTGCCACTTTAGGGGTACAGGCAAAGGCTGCAAAGAGGATTGCAACAACGGCGAAGATATGGATACTCTTTTTCATAGATTAGGTTGTTTTATAGTTATTTCTACGAGCAAAGATAAGAAAAAATAGGAAGTAGAGAGTAATATACAGACAAAAAAACCGAAGTTGCACGAAGCAACCTCGGTTAGATATTATAAATTTGTTTGACAGAGGGGATTTCTCCACCAAAAATTTGTATAACAAGCGGAAATTCCTCCACCACCCGAAAATTTGGATAACGAGGGGATTCCTCCACCAAAGAAATTGTATAACAAGAGGGATTTTTAGGCCCTCGCACTCCGAGCAACCGCAGTTTACTTAAGTGTAAATGAGGATTGCGAGGAGAAGAGAAACGCCAAAATCACCTTGTTAGACGGTTTCTTTCTTAGAAGCCCTTACCAATAGCAAGGAAATCCTCAGCCTTAAGAGCAGCACCACCAATCAAACCACCGTCAACATCCTCCTTAGCGAAGATCTCAGCAGCGTTTGAGGGCTTGCAAGAGCCACCGTAGAGGATGGGGCACTCGGCAGCAGCAGCGCCGAACTTAGAAGCCAACACCTCGCGGATGTAAGCGTGAATCTCCTGTGCCTGCTCAGCGGTAGCGGTCTCGCCAGTACCGATAGCCCAAACGGGCTCGTAAGCGATAACGAGTGAAGCAAACTGCTCCTCAGTGAGGTTGAATACTACCTCCTCGATCTGCTGCTTGCAAACATCGAAGTGCTTGCCAGCCTTACGCTCGTCGAGGCTCTCACCTACGCAGTAGATGGGCTTCAAACCGTTAGCATATGCCTGAGCCATCTTCTTGTTGAGTGTCTCAGAAGTCTCACCGTAGTACTGGCGACGCTCAGAGTGACCCAAGATAACATACTCGCAACCCAAAGCAGCGATCATAGATGCAGCAACCTCACCAGTGTAAGCACCCTTAGCCTCGGTAGCGCAGTCCTGTGCACCTACAGCGATGTCAGAACCCTTAACAGCCTCGATAACCTGTGAAAGGTGAGTGAAGGGAGGGCATACGATGAAGTTTACGCAAGAGCAAACCTCGCCGCGACCTGCTACTACATTCTTTGCCAACTCAACGCCCTCAGCGGGGAGAGTGTTCATTTTCCAGTTACCTGCAACAATCTTTTTTCTCATTTTTCTTTAATTTTTATTTGTTAATGTATTGTGTGTATTTTTCTTATTTAATGCCGTACTTCTTGAGGATGTTTACAATCTGCGGCTCCATATGCTCGACCATACGCATAAAGCCCAGGTCGGTGGGGTGTGTGCCGTCGGCTGTGCCCAGGTGATCGTAGCCGATCCAGCCCTCGGAGTCGAGGAAGTAGATATTCTCATCGCGCTGCATACGCTCTCTTACCTTCTTCTCGGCCATAGCCTGCTTGCGCGACTCGAAGTCCTCAGTCTTGAGGTTGTAGTTACGCGTATCGCGACGGATGGTCTGCGTGAAGATAAGCGGTGTTGTGGGGTGCTTCGCGCGGATAATATCGACGAACTTATCGAAACGCTCCTCGATAACCTCTGCCGAGGGGTTTGAGAAGGTGTCGAAGACAAAGGCGTCGGCATCCTCAACCTGCGCAAGGTAGTGAGCAAACTCCTCCTGCAGGGTTGACATACCGCTATAACCGAGGTTAATCATATAGAGACCCGTGCGACGCTCCATCAGTGCGGGGTAGGTCATACCCGAGCGTGAAGATGATGCACCGTGAGTGATTGACGAGCCGTGCACAATGATCTTATGGCGGAAGGGGTTCTCCATAGCGGCAATAGTGCTACCCTGCTCAACGCCAATCTCGAGCGACTCGACACGGTCCCAGATGGGAAGATACAACAGGCACTCCTTCTTGCCGTCGGGGCCGTTGTTGACGATGGTGTACTCGTGCTTGTCGCGCGCCTCGGCTGTGATGGTGGGGCGTGCCACACCAGCATATACCCACTCCTCGCCATCGCGTATGTAGAGATCCAATCCCTTCTGCGTGATGGCCGACATATTCACACCCGGCATCGACTGCGATGTGGTCCAGCGAGCCGTGATGATGTGGCTGTCGGTAGTGAAGACCACAGCCAAGCCAGTAGAGTAGCCACAGTAGGCTACACAGTTTTCGGGCATCTTGTGCTCCTGGGTGTTGATGCGGTCGTAGGGCTTGCCCGTAGGCTCGGCCTGACCGATGATGTTAAGCGTTGCCGCATCGACAAACTTCAACGCGGGGGTCTGCGCCACGGCACCAAGTGCTACGATGCACGCCAAAAGGGTTAAGAGTGAGCGTTTCATATTGGTTGTTTTTAAGTTATGTTACTCAGCCTTCTGCTCGTCGATCCAAGCCTTGATGCCTGCAGTGGCGAGGCCGAGCTTGTTCTTCTTGTTGAAGCCGCACAGATCGTTGAAGAGCTTACCGCCGCCATTTGAGGCAGTGTTGCGGAACGACTCAACGGTGATATAACCCATCTTCTGGATGTGTGCCACCCACTCCTCGGGGATGCCTGCCTCAACATAGAGTGCAGCATCGTCGGCTACAACCTTCTTCTCGGGGCGCATTGTGGGGAAGAACAGAACATCCTGAATAGAGGGCTGGTTGAGCATAAACATCGTGAGGCGGTCGATACCGATACCCATACCCGAGCAAGAGGGCATACCGTACTCCAGAGCACGCACGAAGTCCATATCGATGAACATAGCCTCGTCGTCGCCCTTCTCCGAGAGCTTCAACTGCTCCTGGAAACGCTCCAGCTGGTCGATGGGGTCGTTGAGCTCAGAGTATGCGTTGCAGAGCTCCTTACCGTTTACGAAGAGCTCGAAACGCTCGGTGAGATCCTGGTTGTCGCGGTGACGCTTGCAAAGGGGTGACATCTCGCGGGGGTAGTCACAAATGAATGTGGGCTGGATCAAATCGCCCTCGCAGTACTGACCAAAGATGGCGTCGATGAGCTTACCCTTACCCATCGTGTCGTCAATCTCAACATTCAGGCGCTGGCAAGCCTCACGAAGCTGCTCCTCGGTTTGGCCTGTGATGTCGTAGCCAGTCTTCTCCAAGATGGCGTCGGTCATAGTAAGGCGGCGGAAGGGAGCCTTGAACGAGATCTGCTTGCCGTCGATCTCAAGCTCGGTGGTGCCGTTGGTAGCCATAGCCACACGCTCCAACATCTGCTCGGTGAAGGTCATCATCCACTTGTAATCCTTGTAGGCAACATAGATCTCCATACAAGTAAACTCGGGGTTGTGTGTGCGGTCCATACCCTCGTTACGGAAGTTCTTGCCGAACTCATACACACCGTCGAAGCCACCCACGATAAGGCGCTTGAGGTAGAGCTCCGTTGCGATTCGCATATAGAAGTCAGTGTCGAGAGCGTTGTGATGCGTGATGAAAGGACGCGCCGAAGCACCGCCGGGGATGGGCTGCAGGATGGGAGTCTCCACCTCGATGTAGCCGTGCTCGTTGAAGAACTCGCGCATAGTGGCCATAATCTTCGAGCGCTTAACGAATACCTCGCGCACGTGGGGATTAACAACCAAATCGACATAACGCTGGCGGTAGCGCACCTCGGGGTCTGTGAGAGCGTCAAACTGCTTGCCGTCCTTCTCCTTTACGATGGGCAGGGGACGGATTGACTTTGAGATTACGGTGAGCTTCTGACAGTGAACCGACTTCTCGCCCGTGTTGGTGATGAAGGCAAAACCCTCAACGCCCACGAAGTCGCCAATGTCCAAGAGCTTCTTGAATACGGTGTTGTAGAGTGTGGGGTCGCCCTCGGGGCAGATGTCGTCGCGACGGATGTAGACCTGGATACGGCCTGTGTGGTCCTGCAACTCGAAGAATGAGGCGCTACCCATAATGCGGCGGCTCATAATACGGCCTGCGATGCGCACCTGAGCGAACTCCTCCTTGTTCTCCTCGGTGAGGTTATTCGAAATCTGAGAGGCAGTAGCTGTTACATCAAACATCTCAGCAGGATAGGGCTCGATACCCAACTCGCGCAGCGCGGTGAGCGACTTACGGCGCAAAAGTTCTTGTTCAGAAAGTTCCATCATATCTTTGTTCTTTATTTTGTTTTCGGGTCTTTGGGCGGGGGCGCGAAGCACACCCCCAACGCGCGCACGACGCTACGCACGCACATTTGGGTACAAAGTTACAAAAAAAAGATTAAAGATAAAAGAGCAAAGATAAAAGAGAGGCTGGTGCGTGGAAAATTGTATAATCTGAGGATTTTGAAGGCGAGCACAAGGTTGCGTATAAGAGAGAGCAGAGAGCAAGTCTTGCTTGCACTATGCCGAGCGCAGCAACCAAAAGGAACTTAACGCAGAAAAGACCTAATTAGGCTATTTCGCCCTATTCGCGGAAGATATTGAATCGGCGCAGGCGAGGATTGCGGCGGGGCAGGATGATGCCCTCGAAAAGAAGCAGCGCAAGAGCCACGGCAACCAGCCACTGATACTGCTCGTTGTACTCCTCGTAGCGTAGCGTAGTGAGCTCGGCCTTCTCCATATCGTTTATGCTCTTAACGATCTCCTCCAGGCCGATAGACTGCTTGGTAGCGCGCACATAGGCCGCATCGGTAACAGAGGCTATCTCCTCGAGCATCTGCTCGCCAAGTTTCGACACCACCATCTCGCCATCCTCGTCCTTTATGAACTCGCCATCGATCTGAATGGGAGCTCCCTCGGGTGTACCGATACCGATGGTGTAGATCTTTATTCCCAGCGCAGCAGCCTTGCGAGCCTGCTCGACGGCATCAGCCTCGTGGTTCTCGCCATCGGTGATAAGCACCATCACACGACTGCGCTCGCTCTGGCTCGAATACGACAGCATAGCAAGCTCCAGCGCGCGTGCTATGTCGGTACCCTGCTCGGCAACGAGCGAGGTCGAGAGGCGACGCGCAAAGGCCTGAGCCATACGATAGTCCGAGGTGATGGGAAGCTGCACCTTAGGCTCACCAGCAAAGGCCACCAATCCCACACGCTCCTGCTGAAGACCCTCGAACAGGCGGTTGATGGCATACTTGGTGCGCTCGAGGCGGTTGGGCTCGAAGTCCTCAGCGAGCATCGAATTCGACACATCGACAACGAGCATCATCTCCACTCCTTTGGCCTTCTCCTCACGCAGTTTTGAACCCAACTGCGGGCGGGCGGCAGCGACAATCAAAAGCGACAGTGCCACAAGGTAGATGCCCACCTTCAGGCGTAGGCGAGCCTGCGAGAAGTCGGGAATCAAAGTCTTGATAATCTCTAAATTACCAAACCTCTGCAACAGATGGCGGCGGCGCAACGAGGCTACACCCAGCACTGCAACAAGCAGAGGAATGAGTAGCAAAAGATATAGATATTCAGCGTTTGCAAAGCGGAACATATGGGGCTACGGTATTCGTTTCAAAACTAATTTTTCGAGCAACATCTCCGCCACCAGCAGGCCGATGGCAAGCAGCAACAAAGCTACAAACTGCTCGTGGTAAATGGTAAGGTCGGTAATCTCGACCTCGCTCTTCTCGAGGGTGTTTATCTCATCGTAAATCTCCTTGAGCTTCTGGCGATCGGTGGCACGGAAGTAGCGGCCACCCGTCTGATCGGCAATAGCCTGCAGGGTCTCTTCGTCAATCTCCACATCCATCATCTGGAAGGTCATATTGCCAAACATATCGACTGCCGGGTAGGGTGCCTTGCCGCGTGTACCCACACCAATAGTATAGACCTTGATACCCATATCGGCCGCAATGTTTGCCGCCATCAGGGGTGCTATCTCGCCTCGGTTGTTCACGCCGTCGGTCAAAAGGATGATGACCTTACTCTTGGCCTCGCTCTCGCGCAGGCGGTTGAGCGCCGTGGCAAGACCGTTGCCGATAGCCGTACCATCCTCGATAACGCCACTCTGCAGGCGTGCCAGCAGGGTTTGCAGTGTGCCCTTGTCGGTTGTGAGGGGGCTCTGCGTGTAGGTCTCACCCGCAAATACGGCCAGACCAATGCGGTCGCCATAGCGGTCGGCGATGAACTCACCAGCCACCTCCTTGGCCGCGGTGAGGCGGTCGGGCGTGAAGTCGCGCGCAAGCATCGACGAGGATATATCCATAGCCAGCATAATGTCGATACCCTCGGCATTGGTGCGGCTCTGCTCCTCGACATCCTGCGGGCGTGCGAGTGCCACAATCATAAGTGCCAACGCCGCAAGGCGCAACACGAATGGGATGTGGCGCAACCAATAGCGCAATGTGCGCGGAGCATTACGCGCCCCCGCAATGGTGGATATGCGTATGGCGGCACCGCCCTGCAAGGTGCGGTAGATATAGTAAGCTATGGCGGGCACCAAAAGCGCCAGCAGCCAAAGCAGATATGGATTTGCGAATCTCATTTATTATTTAAAACAATATTTAATAGAGAGTCATTGCGAGGGAGTATTTCGATGCACCGAAATACGGACGTGGCAATCTACCTTTGTGCATAGCGTAAATGCACATTGAAAATTACCGCCACCTACTCCATTGGCATAATCTCCTGCCACGCAGGATTGTTCTCGGCAATAAGTTTCTCTTTTCTTAGTCGTGACCAACTCTTCAACTGCTTCTCACGCTCAATGGCCGAGCGCACGTCGGAGTGTTGTTCAGCATATACAAGTTTCGTCAAATTATAACGAGCCGTAAAACCCACTTCGAGCCTACGGTGCTGGAGTATTCTCTCGTGCAGAGAAGTCGTGACTCCTACATACAGGACAGAGTGGTTATCATTGGTTAGTATGTAGATATATGCTCTGTCCATTGTCTTTGTGTATTACTACCATTCACAAAGGTAGATTGCCACGTCCGTATCTTCTTCGGAAGATACTCCCTCGCAATGACGTTTTTATCTTTTTCTTTACCAATTCTTTTTACCTCGGATAACGACGCCCTTGGCCTTCTCATCCAACTTCTCCTGTGTCTTATCCTCCTGAGCCTGAATAGCATTGAGCAGTTGTTGCTGCTGCTCGTTGTTCATTCCGCTACGCGGGCGATCGCCACCCTGCGGCTGCTCGTCGGGCTTGCCATCACCATCCTTATCGTCGCCACCACCCTGCTGGTTTTGGTTCTGATTTTGGTCTTGGTTTTGGTCTTGATTATCGTTATTTTGGTCGTTCTTGTCCTGATTCTGGTCGCCACCCTGCGGCTGGTTCTGACCACCACCCTGCTGGTTCTGATCCTGGTTTTGATTCTGATCCTGATTCTGGTTTTGGTCTTGATTCTGATTTTGGTTCTGTTCGAGCAACTTCTTGGTATAGGCGTAATTATACTTGGCCTCCATATCATCGGGATTCAGCACAAGCGACGAGCGGAAACTCTGCAAAGCCTCCTGCAACTTCTGCTGGGCAAACTGTGCATTGCCAAGGTTGAAGTATGCCTCGGCACGATCCTCGGCCGAACGCAGTGAATCAATAACGACCTGCTTCAACGCCTGCTCGGCCTCGGCATAGCGCTCGGTGCGGAACATAGCGCCTGCAAGGTCGTAGCGAGCCTCAAACGAGGTGCTATCGTGCTTCAGGGCCTCGAGGTATGAGTCGGCACTGCGCTCGTAGCGCTCCTTGGCAAACTGGCGGTTACCCTTACGCACCAATCCACGCTCGGGCATACGCTGTGCCGCCGAGGGCAGGGCAAAAGCCACGGTAACGAACAGAAGTGCTATGTGTAATATCTTGTGTTTCATACTATTCCTCCTCATTGACAACTTCCTCGACAGGTTTTGTAGCATCGACAAACTCCCACGCAGCACGCATAGCCGCCTCCGACTCCTCGCTCTCGGGAGCCGCCTTGGCAAACTTTACGAGGTCGGCCTCACGCAAAATCATTGTAAGGTCGATGGCCGACTTACTTGGGATGTCCACCCCACGCATAGCCTCGATGATCTCGTCGGAGGTCATCTCCATAGCGCTCACCTCGAAGCGGCGCACGATGTAGGCACGCAGGATATCCGTAAGGGTCGAGTAGTAGAGTTTATGCTTACCATCTTGACACAGATGCATCACACGCAGGCGCTCCAGCGCGGCAAAGGCCTCCTCGTGGGCAGGCAGGGGCGGAGCGGGCTTGAAAATCGAGTCGAAACTCTTGCCATAGTGCGCCAGCAGGCGCTTAAGACCATAGAGCAGAGCCAACAAGATTATAAGTGCCACCACCGACCAGACTATGTAGCCCGTAATCTCGCCCAGCTTGAAAGGCAGGGTCTTCTGCGGCTTGATGTCGAACAGGCCGTGCGAAGTGGAGTCTATCTGGAAAGTGGTAACAAGCAGATCGAGTGTATCGGGGCCGTGGAGTGTATCGACAATGTTCTTGTCGGCATACATCACCTGTGGCACTATATGGTGCCAGCCCTCCTGAAAGGCGGCCAGAAGATAGCTCTTGCGTATCTTCAGGCGACGGCCATCACGCTCCAAAGTATCGACAGCGCGATCCTCGATGAGTTCGTATTGCTGACCTGCCATACCGACAAAATTGGGGAATATGACGGTCTGCACCAAATCCTTCTCCACCTCGATCGAGTAGAGAAACCTATCGCCAATGCCTATCGAGTCGGGCTCGAACTCTCCGCTCACCTTGGGGGCGTTCTGTGGCACCACACCATCGGTGCTCTGCGCCGAAAGCAGGAACGGAGTGAGCGCTACGCCGAGGGCGAGAAGCGTAAGGCAGAGGCGTGAGATATATTTTTTGAATGGTTGATTCATCCTATCGCTGTTTGAATAGTTTAATGAGTTCGGCCACATAGTCGCCATCGGTGGAGATGGTAGCCGAGTCGATGCGGTTGCGGCGCAGCAGCTCCTCGATGGAGCGCTCACGCTCGGTCCAACGCTCGGCATAGTGCTCCCTGACGCTACGCGACGAGGTGTCGAGCCACACCTTGCGGCCAGTCTCGGCATCCTGCAACTCCACAATACCCACATCGGGCAGCGTGGCCTCGCGCTCGTCCACAACACGGATACCCACCAGGTCGTGCTTCGAGCCTGCAATCTTCAGCGCATCCTCCAGCGGAGCCTGGTCGCTCACGGGCGAGAGGAAGTCGGAGAGGATGAAGGTCGTGCAACGCTTCTTATTGACGGCCGTAAGGAATCGCACCGCCTCGGATATGGCCGTGCGCTGCGACTCGGGCTGGAACGAGATTAACTCGCGGATAATCATCAGGATATGGCTCTTGCCCTTCTTCGGCGGGATGAACTTCTCGACCTTGTCGGAGAAGAATATGCAACCCACCTTATCGTTGTTCTGTGCGGCCGAGAAGGCCAGCACGGCAGCAATCTCGGTGATGATGTTCTGCTTGGTGCGAGTGGTTGAGCCGAAGATACGCGAGCCACTAACATCGACCAAAAGCATCATCGTCAGCTCACGCTCCTCCTCGTAGATCTTGATGTGGGGCTTCGACGAGCGTGCCGTTACATTCCAGTCGATGTCGCGCACATCGTCGCCTGCACGATACTCTCTCACCTCGCTGAACGACATACCGCGTCCGCGGAAGGCAGTGTGATACTTTCCGGCAAAGATCTCGTTCGACAGGCCGCGCGTCTTGATCTCAATCTTGCGGACCCTGCGAAGAATATCGTTCTCGCTCTGCTGCATTAGGGCACTACTACATTATTCAAAATCTCGGTGATGATGTGCTCCGAGGTGATGTTCTCGGCCTCGGCCTCATATGTAAGGCCAATGCGGTGGCGCAACACATCGTGGCACACGGCACGCACATCCTCGGGGATGACATAGCCACGGCGGCGGATAAAGGCGTAGGCACGAGCCGCCTTAGCAAGTGAGATGCTGGCACGGGGTGAGCCACCATAGGCAATCAGCGGCTGGAGCTTCTCCAGAGAGTACTCACTGGGCTCGCGCGTAGCGAAGATGATGTCGATGATATACTTCTCGATCTTCTCGTCCATATATACATCCTCGACAACCTTGCGTGCCTTGACAATATCCTCGGGCGTGATAACCTTTGCCACCTGTGGCATACCCTTACCCGAGAGGTTCATACGCACAATCTCACGCTCCTCCTGCTTCTTGGGGTACGAGATCTTAGCCTTGAGCATAAAACGATCGACCTGCGCCTCGGGCAGAGGATAGGTACCCTCCTGCTCCAGGGGGTTCTGCGTAGCCAGCACGAGGAAGGGCTCGGGCAGAGGGTAGGTCTCATCGCCGATGGTTACCTGACGCTCCTGCATAGCCTCCAAAAGTGCCGACTGCACCTTGGCTGGAGAACGGTTAATCTCATCGGCAAGGATAAAGTTAGCGAAAACGGGGCCCTTGCGCACCACGAAATCCTCGCTCTTCTGCGAATAGATGAGCGTACCCACGAGGTCGGCGGGCAGAAGGTCGGGTGTGAACTGGATGCGGGCGAAATCGGCATCGACAGCCTTGGCAAGGGTGGTGATGGCCAGAGTCTTAGCCAAACCGGGAACACCCTCCAAGAGGATGTGGCCGTTAGACAAGAGGCCAATCAAAAGAGTATCAACCAGATGGCTCTGGCCGACAATTACTTTGCTCATCTCGGCACGCAGTGTATCGACAAATACACTCTCGCGCTCGATGCGCTCGTTGAGTTCCTTGATGTTGATTACTTCACTCATTGTAGTATAATTTTTATTTCTTATTTGCCGTGCTATGGACTCTGTTTGACGGTAAGGCTACATTAGCACCCCCTCAATTTTGCGATAAGGCTACCAAAGCATCCCCTCATTTGTCAATAAAGTCAAGTAGAAAACTCCTCTTCAACAAACGCAGGAGAGGAGTTTATTATTTTGCAAATATAGCAAGTTTTTTACAAAAACTGCGATAAATTGTCCTTTTAAGGTTTTACCTTACTGTCCACTTGGCGCCACTGAGCGTGAACTTATACTCACCAGCAAGGAGCTTCAGGCAAGCCACCTCACGACCGTTGCGATGGGTCATACCCTCGAACTCCACGCCCTCCGCTGCGGCAAAGCCCTCCATCGACGAGGCCTCAACGGGCAGGTACAATGTTGCCGAGGTGTTGGCAGGCACCGTGCAAGAGTATGATGTGAGGTTACCTGCATCAGCTGTCCAGGCGCTACGGATGGCACCGTAAGATGAGTGGTAGGTACCGTCGGCCGATGAGTATGTGCCACCGGGCAGGGGCTGCAGGGTGAAGGACTTGTAGCCACGGCCGCTGTCGGAGGTGATACCGAGGTGGTACTCCCAGAGCCAAGAGCCTACCGAGCCCAGAGCAAAGTGGTTGAACGAGTTCATTGAGCTCTCGCCACCCTGCTGGAAGGCCAGCTCGTATGAGTTCCAGCGCTCCCACATAGATGTTGAGCCGAGCTTCACGGGGTAGAGCCACGAAGCGTAGTCGGTACAGGCAAGCATACGGTAAGCCTCATCCACATAGCCGTTGGCCGTAAGTGCGGGCAGGATGTTGGGTGTGCCCGAGAAGCCTGTGGTGATGGTGTAGGCGGGCGATGAGGCTGTGGGGTTCGACTGTGCGGGGTTGCTCATCTGGTCGAAACCACGGCGACCCATAACCTTCACCTCGCCCTCGTTACCACTGCGTGAGGGAGCTGCTGCCAATTCGGCCAGACGCTTTGCGGCGAAGGCCTTGTAGGTCATACCTGCGTTGGGGCCACTCTGGATGGTCATCTCGTTGCTATAGATGTCGAATGCCAGAGGTGTGGCGTATGATGACTGCGAGTCCATCAGGCCACCAATCTCGCCTGTCTGAATAGATATTGAGCGGGTCATACCCGTTGCGGGGTCGATATAAGCCTCGTTGAAGGCGCGCTTGCCCGCCTCGTAACGCTCACGAAGTGTTGCGGCGTATTCGCTCTCGCCAATGGCATCGGCCATAATCGAGGTGCGATAGACCATCGCAAGGTAGATGGCGTTGTTGCAAATGTCGCTCGTTGTGCGTGAATCGACGCTGAGCCAGTCCGCCAAGCCACTTGTGCGTGAAGAGAGGGCCTCAAAGCCTGGAACCTTGTAGTAGTGCATACCGTCCAACCACATCTTCATAGCCTCGAAATTCTCGGCAATGATATCTGTGTCGCCATACTGCTGATACACCTGCCAGGGAACCATACATACGGCTGCCGCCCAGGTCGAACCATCGGCAAACGAGGCGTCGCGTGTGCGTGAGTATGTGGGCACGGTGCTGCCGATACCTCCTGCGGGGGCACCATCACGGCCACCCTCACCCTGATCGTTACGCAGTGCCACCATCCACTGACGGAAGAAGCTCTGCACATCGGCGTTATATGATGCTGTGCGCGAGTATGCCTGTGCATCACCCGTCCAACCCATACGCTCGTTACGCTGGGGGCAGTCGGTGGGAATTGAGAAGAAGTTACCCAGCTGACTGCGCTGTATGTTCTTGAAGAGCTGGTTAATCATTGCGCCAGCGCCATCCGTAGTCTGACCTACATACTCACCCGTCACAGGCTCCGACGAGAGGACAATGCTCTGCACATTCTTCAGCGGCAGAGGCTCCTTGCGTGAGGGGGTAGTGATCTGCATATAGCGGTAGCCACGATATGTGAAGTGGGGCTCGATAACAACATCGCGTCCCTCGTCAGCCTTCGAGGCGGTGTAGAAGTCGGTTGCCATAGCGGCACGGTAGGTGTCGTGCAGAACGCGACCAGCCACGCCAGCACGGTATGTTCCCTGAGGACCATACAACGACTCGTAGGTAACACCTTCGGGGGTTGCCACATTGGGCGAATCCTCATTACCGGGGTAGATCTCCTCGCCAAAGCGGAGCATAACTACATCACCCTCCTTCAACGCACCTGCGGGGATCGTTACTGAGGGTACGCCCACCATTGCTACACCCATATCGTAGGTGTAAGTAGTGCCTCGCTCGCTGTGTGTCTTCAGCACTCGCTCGGCCGTGCGGCGCTCCACCTCGCGGATGGGACGGTCGCGACGAGCCACGATAGCGAAGTTGATCCACTCGCGGGGCGAGATAACATCGGGCTTACGCCAAGCGGCATCTGTATAGCCCACCTCGTTCCAGCTCGCGATGGCAGCCTCCTTCTGTGCGTTGTAGCGCTGACCCTGGAACATACTTGCATACTCGATGGGGCCATCGGTCGAGAGCTTCCAAGTAGCTGGGTCGGTAACGATGGTCTCGGTCGAGCCATCGGCATAGGTGATGACCATCTTAGCCATCAAGGCCTCGTGGTCACCCCAGAAGTTATAGTTTGCGGGGGTGAAGGTCATATAACCTGTATAGAAGCCAGGGCCTACGATAGCACCCAGAGCGTTGTTGCCATTGCCGAGCATCGAGGTAACATCGTAGGCGTGGTAGGTGAGGGTCTCACGATACTGGCTCATACCAGGGTTGAACCAATCCTCGCCCACACGCTTGCCGTTGATGTAGAACTCATAGACACCCATCGAGGTGATGTATAGCTTGGCCTTTGCAATCTTCTTTGAGGCCGAGAACTCGGTGCGAAGCATCGAAAGTGATGCGTAGTGCGAGGGGTCGGCATAACCAAATGCGCCACCCTCGACCGTAATCTTGTTGCCTGCAACGCTCACGCCATCGATACCCTTGAAGATGTCGTAGCCTGCGCCCGTGGTGGCATTCATAAGGGCTACCTTCTCACCCTGTCCTACATTCATAATAGCGTAATCCTCAAAGACAGCCTTCGAGCCCTTGGCGGCGGCGAAGCCTACTGAGTTAAGGTTGGGGAAGGTGTTGAAGTTATTGCCCGAGCGACCCAGCGGTGATACTACAAACGATGTCTGCGCGCGTGTGCCACGCATACCCAGAGCCACAGGCTCGCCATCAATAGCGATAGAGAGGTCGCTGGCATTGGCGCTGACGCTGATCAAGTGCTGATCGCGGGCATTGGCCGCAGTAATCAGGCGGTTGAGGTTGGTTGCAGGGTACTCCTTCTGCGAGATTACAAGGAAAGGCTTGTCGGCTGTATCGGTTGAGGCGTAGCCTACACGATAGATATTGATCTTTGCGCCCTCAGCCTTGCCTACGCCCTCGATATCGAGCTCGAGGCGGATGTAGTTCTCACCCTCGACATTACCCACATTCTGGAACTTATCGCTCAGGCGGAAGTCGTTGGCACCAAAGACAAGCGAAGCGGCTGTACCCTCGGTAATCTGCATCTTGGTGGTGATGTTAAAGAGCAGAGCTGACGCAGCATCCAGCGCAAACTCCTCACTTCCGATCCACTGCGCTCCCGACCACGCGGCCTGCGATGGGTTCATCAGACCTGTAGAGAATGACGATGAGGCCTTGAGTGTGCGGGCGTTGTTATCCACCACCTCGACCTGCCAGAAGTAATCCTTCTCGGGGGCGAGCCTCTGGGCCGAGCCCGTAGAGCCATAGAGGATGCCCACCGACTCATCCGATGCCACAACACCGCTATCCCACACTACGCTGTTCATAGCCTTATCCTCGGCCACTACGATGCGATATGATGACTGCGAGGCACCACGCTCCGCGGATGTCATCGACCACGAAAAGTCAGGTGTAAAACTATCCACAGCCGTGGGTTGCTCCAAAGCTGCTACACGCAAGTTCTGCACCGCAGCACCTCCTCCACACGAAACGGTAAGGGTGAGCGCACCAAAGGCCGCACAGACTGCCCAAAAACGAAGTTTTCTCATATTTTGTTATAGGTTAATATTTCTCACTATAACAAAATTAGGAATAAAATTCCAATTATCAAATATTTTGGGCCGAGCGTATAAAAAATGATAGGTGCAATAGGAAAAATAATAACACCCATTACACCTATTAACCTTTAGTAGAATAGTCCTCGCTGTGCAAAGATCGGATAACCGAAGTTGAACATCACATAGAGGTTGTTCTTCGTGTCGAGATTATACTTAGTAAGCGACAGGCTCACGGGCCCGATGCGGGTGTGATAGACAAACGAGAGGTCGCTGATATAGTGTATATACTCGTTATAGACCTGCGAATCGCGCAACATAGCATACATTCCCGCACGCAGGTAGAGGTTGGGGATGAGCCTGAAGGTGGGCATCACACCCACGGCCGCGTAGCGGTTGGCAAAGAACTCGGGCATATAGAGCATACGCGAGTGGGGCGTGGGGGCGAAGCGTGGCGAGGTGAGAATCGTGGCGTAGGGGTTGCCAAACGAGGAGTGGGTGGTATATACTGCCTCGATGTTATAACCCACCGAGAACCACCAATCCTTCCAGTTGCTGGGGTAGTGCTCCCACTTGATCTTGGCACCCACCCACTGACGCGCGTGGCGCTCCCAGTGCTTTGCGGCGTGGAGTGCTTCGTTCTCGTAGCGGTCGCGGCCTACAACGCCGATGGCCGAAGCCGTGAAGCGGGCTCCGTGCGTGGGGTATTCTATCTTGTCAAGAGTGGAGTACTGGAACTGCAGGCGCGAGGCCACGAAACGAAACTCGTCGTGTGTCGAGGGGTTGTCGGGCTCGTCATAACTATCTATGTATGAGTAGAATATGTAACCAGCATTTACCGCTGCCTCGAACACACTTCTACGCGCTGTAGCCACGCCAAAACCCAGATGAGCATAGGTCTCGATGGTGCGGGCGTCGATGGTGTTTCGTGCCGGTGTTACATTACCAAACGAGCCTCGCAGGTTACTATGCCACGACCCCTGCACCGAGTAGTCGAGGTATGTGGGCCTACGCCCCAGGAAGAGGGCACGACCACCAACCTTTACGATCGACGATACGGGCCCCAGGAAGAGGTCGGCATAGCTGGTGAGTGCCGTGCGGCCGAGGCTAAAGTGGGTGAGGTTGAGAAAGGCTTGGTTGAATACGGTAGATGATATGTTACCTCCCACGCGGAAGCGCAGGTTGGGCTTCGCCTTAAGCTCGAGGCTCATCGCAAAGCTCTGCCTCAGCGAGTCGTACCTTACGCTCGGGAAGGCGAGCGACGAGAAATCCTCGGTAGTCATCAGCGAGAAGTAACGCTCGCGAACATCGTCAAACGAGATGGCCTCCGCAGCTTCACGCCTACGCTTGCTGAAGTTCATAAACGAGAGCGCATACTCCTCCTCGCGTGGCGAGAGTCCCTCCACCTCCATCTGGTTGAAATTCAGCTCGGGCCACTGGGCGCGGAAGCTCTCTCGGCGACTCTCCACCTCGGCCGCCGAGCGGCGCGCCTTGACCCTCTCTTTGAGGTAAGGCATTGCGGCCATAGCGTCGGCATAGCCCTGCTCGATGGTGGCCTGACCACCCGCAAAGTCGAGTAGCGAGGCGTCGATATTGCGCTTAATCATTATGCCACGCCCCTCGGGCACGGAGTAGTCGGTGGGGGTGGTTACCAGAGCCATTATCTGCTTCTCGAGCGACGAGGACTGCGTAACGGGCTCGTTGCCCTCGAGACACTGCGAGCCGATGAGGAAGTCGGGCTTGAACTCCTCGTCGAGGGGTTGCCACGGGAAGTTATTATAGACTCCGCCATCGACCACCACACGACCATCGTCATCGGTTACGGGGCGGAAGACCACGGGGTACGACATCGAGGCACGCACGGCCAACGGCAAATCGCCACTGCGATATACAACCGACTCGTGGCTATTGATGTCGGCCGCCATCAAACGGAACGGCACCATCAGGCGATTGAAGTCGCCACCGGCGGCAGCACCAGCAGCCGAGAAGAGGCCTATGAGGGCCATATCGATCTGCGAAGTATCGACAAAGGAGTAGGGCAGAGCCAGGTTGAGCGAGCCACGATGGTTGAGCGAGTCGCTACGCACATCGGCATAGACCGAAAACATCGAGGGCAAATCCTGACGCTCGGTGTAGAACAGGCGATAGCGGTCGTCGATCTTGCCCGAGACCCACTTTTCGACCTCGCCCGAGGTGGCTATCGAGGCCATCTGGTCGGGCGTATAACCCGAGGCGTAGAGTGCTCCGATGATGGCACCCATCGAGGTGCCCGATATGTAGTCGATAGGTATATCGTTCTCTTCCAACGCTTTAATAACGCCTATATGGTAGAGTCCCTTGGCTCCGCCACCCGCCAGCACCAAACCGATGCGGCCATCGGTGCCTACCTCCTTGAGCGAGCCATCGAGCAGTGCCGAGTCAAGGCGCACCGACGCCTGATCGTGTTGCTGTGCCGACTTTATGCGACGCTCACTCTTCACTCTGCGGCGCGAAGGCTCACCCACCACTGCCGACTGCGCCACGCAATCGAGAGTAATAAGAGAACAGAGCGAGATAATTAGTAGAAAAAAACGGGCAGTTTTCATATTTTTTCGTAACTTTGCGCGTTATATATACATAACGCTAACGCAAAAATAGTCGAAAATAATATAAAAGCAAAATAACGATGATTAACAAAATTGACGAACTACTCAAGCGTGTGGAGGCCTTTGCGCCCACTACAGCCGCCGAGGTGGAGGAGTTCCGTATCAAAATCCTCGGTAAAAAAGGCGAACTTACGGCACTTATGGACGAGTTTAAGAGCGTTCCCGCTGAGCAAAAACGCGAGCTTGGTCAGAAGATCAACGCCCTGAAGCAGGCCGCTACGGCTCGCATCAACGAGCTGAAGGCTTCATTGCAGAGCTCGGCCGTAAAGAGCGAGTCGATCGACGATATGACCCGCCCTGGCTCGGCATCGGCCGACGGCACTCGCCACCCCATCTCGATTGTGAAGAACCAGATTGTGGAGATCTTCTCACGCCTGGGTTACACCGTAGCCGAGGGTCCCGAGATTGAGGACGACTGGCACGTATTCTCGGCTCTGAACTTCCCCCTCTCACACCCTGCTCGCGATATGCAGGATACATTCTTCGTGGAGAAGGCCTCGAACGAGCCCAATGTAAAAGATTTGTTGCTGCGTACCCACACATCATCTATCCAGGTGCGTGCTATGGAGCGTCAGCAGCCCCCCATCCGCATCGTATGCCCCGGCCGTGTGTTCCGTAACGAGGCTATCTCATACCGCGCACACTGCATCTTCCACCAGGTGGAGGGTTTGTACATCGACGAGAATGTGTCGTTCGCCGATATGAAGCAGTCGATTCTCTACTTTGCCAAGGAGCTCTTCGGCGAGTCGGCAACGATTCGTATGCGCCCCTCATACTTCCCATTCACCGAGCCTTCGGCTGAGGTGGATGTATCGTGCAACCTGTGCGGCGGCAAGGGCTGTAATGTATGTAAGGGTACTGGCTGGCTGGAGATTATGGGTTGCGGAATGGTTGACCCCAATGTATTGGAGGCCAGCGGCATCGACTCGAAGAAGTACTCGGGCTTCGCCTTTGGTATGGGTGTTGAGCGTATCGCTATGCTGAAGTACGGCGTGAAGGACTTGCGCCTCTACTTCGAGAACGACGTGCGCTTCCTGCACCAGTTCGACTCGGCACTGTAATTCAAAAATCTGAATTCAAAATTTGACTGCAAGCCGCATATATCGTGCTTTGGTGCTGACCACACTCGTTGCCATACTCCTCGGTGGGTTTATGGCACGGGCCACTGTGGTAGGTCGAGCGTGGGGCGAGCGCGTGGTACAGGACACCATCATACGCGAACTCGTCGTCCCCGACTCACTCAGAGCCCTCTACAAGTACACCGACGCACTGCGTGCGGCAACCATCCATAGCGACACGGCCGAGGCTATGCGCCTCTACCGTGAAGCACTCGCTATCGATGGCGACTACGCCCCTGCGCTCTATCAGGTGGCACAGCAGAGGCTGCGCACACAGCCCCAGCAGGCTATGGAGTATGCCCGCAAGGCTTACGAGAGCGACACAACAAATCGTTGGTATGCAACCGTTTATGGTCAGTCATTGCTAATCAACAACAAGGGCGACGAGGCACTCGACATCTATCGCCGCCTGATGCGTATCGATAAGCAGAATGCCGACCACTACCGCATCGTGGCTCTGCTCTACCAGCAACGCCAGCAGCCATACACGGCTATCTCGGTGCTGGACTCGGCCGATATGCGTTTTGGAACGATTCCTCTGCTCTCGAATATGAAGCGCTCGTTGCTGATCTCGACAGGTCAGATGGAGCGTGCCATCAGCGAGGCCGAGCAGATTGTGGAGGCAGCCCCCTACGAGCAGTCGAACATCATCTCACTGGCTGACACCTACTTAGCCGCAGGCAATGACTCGCTCGCAGGCGTGTCGTACCGCCGCGCGCTCGAGATCGACTCCACGAGCGTCGAGGCTCTGGGTGCCTATGCCGACTACTGCTCGGGGCGTAAGGATATGCGAAGCTACCTATCGACGCTGCGCCTTTTGTATGCACAGCCCGAGTTTCCGCTCGACCGCAAGCTCGAATTGTTTGACCGCCTCACAGCCGACCGCAAGTTCTACGGCGAGCACTACTTCGCCATCGGTGCACTGGCCTCGACAATGGCTCTGCACTACCCATCGGACAAGCGTGTGATTGATGCCTATGGCGACCACCTCATAGCAGGTGGTGAGCTGGATGCGGCACTGCACCACTTCAAACTGCACCTTGATGACGAGCCCCCACAGCTCGACTACTATATGGCCGTGATAGATATGGAGGAGTACCTCGGCCACGCCGACTCGGTGGACTACTATGTTCAGCGTGCCGTGGAGCGTTTCCCGGGCGACCACACCTTCACCATCCGCAAGGCCAACCGAGAGTATATTCGTGGCGACCTGCACGGCTCGATTGAGAGCTTCGAGCAGGCACTCGAGATGGTGCAGAGCGACTCGTTGCAAGGTCAGATCTGGGGATACATAGGCGACACCTACAACGCCATTAAGGAGCGCGTGGAGTCCGAGAAGATTGACACCACAGGCTACAAGATGCGTCTGAGCGCCAAGAAGGCACAGAAGAAGTGCTTCCAAGCCTACGAGCGTGCGCTTGCACTCTATGCCGACAACGCAATGGTACTCAACAACTACGCCTACTTCCTCAGCGTCGAGGGCGAGCAGCTGGAGCGTGCCCGCACGATGTCGGAGCAAGCCATCAAGCTCGAGCATAACAACGCCACTTATCTGGACACCTACGCCTGGATACTCTACAAGACGGGCAACTACGCCGACGCCCGCACCTATATGCGTCAGGCTCTCTCGCTCGACCGCACGGGAAGTGCCGAGTTGCCGTTGCACTATGGCGACATACTCTTCGTGCTGGGCGAGAAGTTTATGGCCGAGACCTACTGGCGCAAGGCTCTGGAGATGGGTGCCGACGCCAAGCGCATAGAGCGCCGCATAACCCTTGGCAAGGATGCCGAGGCGGGCGTGAGAATCGAGGATATAATTAAAGAATGATGCACCGTGTAAGCATACTGACCCTACTCTTGGCACTGCTCGTAGCTCTGCCCCGCACCGCGTGTGCGCAGACAGCCGAGGAGAAGGCCCGCATAGCCGAGCAACGCCGCATCGTGGAGCAGTTGGAGCGTGAGGTGGCCGCCAGCGAAAAGGCTCTATCGGCCATCAAGAAGGATAAATCCACAGCCCAGCAGCGTGTGAAGAGCATCACTCGTCAGATTAACTCGCGCAACCAACTCCTCACGCGCACCGAGCGCGAGATAGGCTCCATCGAGCGTAACATCACGCTCAACGACTCGCTCATAGCCAAGACCAATGAGCAGATTCTAAACGAGCGCGAGCGCTATGCCGAGATGGTGCGTGAGGCATATCGCAACCACAAGCAAAACAACTACATAACATATCTCCTTGCATCGGAGAGCTTCACCGATGCCGCGCGACGCATAGCCAACATACGCGCCGTGGCAGTTCTGCGTGCCGAGCGACTGCACCGCATCGACTCGCTGAGCAAGGCTCTGGACGAGCAACAACTTTCGCTCACCGCACGCCGCCACTCACTGGACTCGGTACAACGCCGTGCCGAGGCGCAACGCAACAAGCTGCAGGGCGATGTACGCTCGGCCCAGCAGGCAATGAAGCAACTCACCACGCGCGAGCAGAAGGCTCTGCGTGAGCAGATGGAGAACGAGGAGCGATTGGATGCCGCCATCGACGCCCTGCGTCAACTGACGAAGGGAAACAAGGAGGGTGCTTCGTTCTCGAAGAACACATCGAACCTGAACCTGCCCGTAGTGGGTGGCAAGGTGAAGGAGTATAAGGGAAATATGGCCGTCATCACAGGCACGAAGGGTGCTTCGGTGCGCTCGATCTACGATGGCAAGGTGGTGGAGGTTAGACGCAACCGCATATCGGGCAAATATGATGTTTTTGTGGCCCACGGAGAGTATATCACATCCTACGCGGGACTGGATAATGTAACGGTGGCAAAGGAGGCCAAAGTGGCTAAAAACGGCACTCTGGGTACCATTGGCGCCTCGGTGGATCTGGCCTCGATGAAGACCGAGTACCGCGTGGTGTTCGGCATCTACTCGCCCAACCCCAAGGAGACTATGCGTGCAGCCGACTGCTTTAAGAAGAAATAGATTATGATACGCTACTACAACGACTCAACAACATATCGTCTGCGCGAGAAGCGCCGCGTGGCCGCGTGGCTCAAAACAGTGGCCGAGGCCGAGGGCTACACGCTGGGCGATGTTACCTATATATTCTGCTCGGCGGCCGTGCACCGCAAGATGAATATCGACTTCATCGGGCACGACTACTTCACTGATGTGATTACATTCGACTACAGCGACCGCAAGGGCACACGAGTGGTGAGTGGCGATGTGTTTATCGACGTGGAGACCGTGGCCGACAATGCCCGTATATATGGCGCTACGGCACGCGAGGAGATGCTCCGCGTGGTTGTTCACGGCCTGCTACACCTGTGTGGTCAGAAGGACAAGACACCCCGCACCGAGAAGCAGATGCACCGCAAGGAGGATAAGTATCTGAAAGTGTGGCGCGAGAGTCAAACTGAAGTGATAAAAAAGTAGGAAATGCCTATTATTCAACCAAATACAGACCTTTACAACTACGATATTATAGTCGTTGGCGCAGGCCACGCAGGATGTGAGGCGGCCTCGGCGGCGGCCCGTATGGGCTCGCGCACGCTGTTGCTGACGATGGATATGCAGAAGATGGCCGCTATGTCGTGCAACCCCGCCGTGGGTGGTGTGGCCAAGGGTCAGATTGTGCGCGAGATTGACGCTCTGGGTGGCCGTATGGCACGCATAACCGATCGATCGACCATTCAGTTCCGTATGCTCAACCGCTCGAAGGGAGCCGCTATGTGGAGCCCACGCGCGCAGTGCGACAAGGAGCTTTTCAGCCGCCTGTGGCGTCGTGAGTTGGAGAACACGCCCAACCTATACATATGGCAGGATGCCGCCACGGAACTACTCTTTACTACCCCCGACGAGGGCTCACAGCCACGAATTACGGGCGTGCGCACGCGTATGGGCGTGGAGTTCAAGGCTCGTGCAGTGGTGCTCACGGCCGGTACTTTTTTGGGTGGATTGATGCACTGCGGCGAGAAAAATGCCGAGGGAGGTAGGGCAGGCGACGCTGCCTCGCACGGCATTACGGAGGCACTCGCAGAGATAGGTTTCGAGGTGGAGCGTATGAAGACAGGCACGCCGGCGCGTATTGACGGCCGCTCGGTTGATTTCTCAGCATTGGAGATTCAGGAGGGTGATGCAGAGCCTTCAAAATTCTCTTTTTCGACTGATACTCAGGTTGTTAAAGAGCAAAAACCTTGTTATTTGGTCTATACCTCGGTCGATGTTCACGACCATCTGCGCACAGGTTTCGACCGTTCACCCCTGTTCAACGGCACTATTCAGGGCATTGGCCCACGCTACTGCCCGAGCATCGAGGACAAGCTCCGCACCTTTGCCGAGAAGGAGCAACACCAGCTCTTCCTCGAGCCCGAGGGATGGGATACGAACGAGTATTATATAAATGGTTTCTCGTCGTCGCTGCCACAGGAGATTCAGCTCGCGGCCCTAAGGAAGATACGCGGACTGGAGAATGTACACGTCTATCGACCCGGCTACGCCATCGAGTATGACTATTTTCCGCCCACACAGCTCCGACACTCGCTGGAGACCAAGCTGGTAGAAAACCTCTACTTTGCGGGTCAGGTGAATGGCACCACAGGATATGAGGAGGCTGCGGCGCAGGGACTCATTGCGGGTATCAACGCCCACCGACGCTTGCAAGGCGAGGAGGCTATTGTGCTCAAGCGTGACGAGGCATACATCGGTGTATTGATTGACGACCTTGTAACCAAGGGAGTCGATGAGCCATATCGTATGTTCACCTCGAGAGCCGAGTACAGAATTTTGCTCCGACAGGATAATGCCGACCTCCGACTTACTCCGTTGGGTCACGAAATTGGACTTATCACGGAGGAGGAGTGGCAAAAATTCGAAGAAAAAAAATCACTCGTATTTTCGCTTATTTCGTTTGCGCACGAGCAGAGTGTCAAAATAACGGAAATTGAGAATTATTTAAAATCGCGCAATTTACCACCAATTTCGCAGGGAAGAAAGCTTTATGCTCTGGTTTCGCGCAACGAATTTTCGTTTTCGGAACTTATCGAGGCGTTGCCAAAGGTGAAGCGTTTTATCGAAAAGAACAACATCACACCCGAAATTGTTGAGCAGGCCGAGATTCAAATTAAGTATAAAGGCTACATCGAGCGCGAAAAATTACTTGCCGAGAAGCTGCACCGACTCGAAAATATTACCATTCCAGATGGTTTCGACTTTATGGCAATGAACGCCCTCACGATCGAGGCACGCCAAAAACTCACTAAAATTCGCCCCCAAACAATAGGTCAGGCATCGCGCATACCTGGTGTGAGCCCAGCCGATATTAATGTGATGCTGATAAAATTTGGAAGATAAGCGAGATAAATACTTATAATATTGACAAAAAAAGAGAGGCCGAAAGCCTCTCTTTTTTTATTATGTTCCACGTGGAGCATTAATATTCTCCTATAAATTGTATTAAGAAGAGGGTTTTCAAGGCTTTCGAAGCCCGAGCAACCGCAGTTTACTTAAGGCGTAAATGAGGATTGCGAGGGCAAGCGTAACGCAGAAAACACCTTATTAATATAATTTACTCCACTTCTAATGTCCAATTGAATTTATCCTCACATCGACCATACTGAATATCCTGCAACTTATCATACAAAGCCTTGCAAGTTGCGCCGACAGTCTCTCCATCGCCGTAGGTGATTTTCTCCTCGGTGTCGATATCGAAAATATAACCGATAGGGGAGATAACAGCCGCAGTACCGCAAGCGCCAGCCTCCTCAAACGAAGCCAACTCACTAACGGGAACAGGGCGCTCCTCGACCTGCAAACCCATATCTTCAGCCAGAGTGCGCAGACTCTTGTTGGTGATTGAGGGCAGAATTGATGGCGATTTGGGAGTAATATACTTACCATCCTTAATACCAAAGAAGTTGGCAGCACCACACTCCTCGATATATTTATGCTCGGTAGCATCGAGATACATCACATTAGAATAACCCAATGTGTGAGCCTTCTCGCCCGAAAGAATCGACGATGCATAGTTACCACCAGCCTTAATATCGCCTGTTCCACGTGGAGCAGCACGATCCTGAACACGGTCGATAATAACCTTGATAGGTTTCATACCACCCTTAAAGTAGGCACCAACGGGCGAACAGAAGACAATAAACATAGCCTCTTGCGACGCCTTAACACCAATGCCAACCTTTGTACCGAGCAATACGGGACGAATATACAACGAAGCACCCGACTCATAAGGAGGCACGAACTCGATATTTCGCTTAACAACCTCGTAGCAAGCCTTCACAAACATATCGACAGTAGGGGCGGGCAGACACAACTTCTCGGCCGACGACTGCATACGACGCGCGTTCTCGTCAACACGGAACAGACGCACCTTGCCATCAGCACCACGAAAAGCTTTCAAACCCTCGAAGCACTCCAAACCATAGTGCAAGCAAGTGGTTGCCATATGCATATTGATATACTCGTTATCGGTATATTCCAACTCGCTCCAAGCGCCATCCTTATAATATGCGCGCACGTTGCAGTTGGTAGGCATATAATCGAAACCTATGTTATTCCAATCTATATTACTCATAACCCAACTGATATTTAAGTTTTACTGTAAATTATATGTTCCACGTGGAACTATCCCACGATAGCACCATTATTGGTCTTGTGCTCGGGCGCAAGCAACTCCAACTTACCCGATGCATCCTCGGCCATAAGAATCATACCCTGCGATACGATGCCACGCATCTCGCGCGGTGCGAGGTTAACCAATACTAACACCTGACGGCCTATAAGCTCCTCACAAGTGAAGTGCTCGGCAATACCCGACACGATGGTGCGCTTGTCGATACCAGTATCAACTGTAAGCTTCAAAAGCTTCTTGGTCTTTGCAACCTTCTCGGCAGCGAGGATGGTAGATACACGGATATCCATCTTCTGGAACTCGTCGAAAGTACACTCCTCCTTCTGCTCGGTTACATTCTCGGCAGCGGCCGCTGCAGCATTGGCAGCCTTGATGTCAGCCAGACGCTTGAGCTGTGCCTCGATAACATCGTCCTCAATCTTCTCAAAGAGTAGGGTAGCCTCACCAATAGTATGACCCTCGGCGATGAGCGACATCGATCCAAGATTATCCCAACCAAACTTCTCAACTGCGAGCATCTTCAAAATCTTATCTGAAGAGAAGGGTATAAAAGGTTCGATGGCGATAGTGATGTTGGCGGTAATCTGCAACGCAATATTAAGAATAGTCTTAACACGCTCGGGGTCGGTCTTAACAACCTTCCAAGGCTCGGTGTCGGCCAGATACTTATTACCAATACGCGCAAAATTCATTGCATCTTTCAAAGCCTCACGGAAACGGTAGTTCTCGATATTTGACTCCAAAGATGACTTGATGCCTGACAACTCAGCAATAGTCTCCTTATCATAGTCGGTGAGTTCGCCACACGCGGGAACAACACCATTGTAATATTTCTTTGTAAGTACCAGAGCACGATTTACGAAGTTTCCGAGGATAGCCACCAACTCGTTGTTGTTGCGAGCCTGGAAATCCTTCCAAGTAAAGTCGTTATCCTTAGTCTCGGGGGCGTTGGCGCATAACACATAGCGCAACACATCCTCCTTACCGGGGAACTCGTCCAAATACTCGTGCAACCATACGGCCCAGTTCTTCGAAGTAGAGATCTTGTCGCCCTCCAAGTTAAGGAACTCGTTGGCGGGTACATTCTCAGGCAGGATATAGTCGCCGTGTGCCTTCAACATCGAGGGGAACACGATGCAGTGAAAGACGATGTTGTCCTTACCGATGAAGTGTACCATCTTTGTCTCCTCGTCCTTCCAATATTTCTCCCAATCGGGTGTAAGATCCTTAGTAGCAGAGATATAGCCGATAGGTGCATCGAACCAAACATAGAGCACCTTACCCTCTTCACCCTCAACAGGCACAGGAATACCCCAATCCAAATCGCGGCTCACAGCACGAGGCTGAAGACCTGTGTCGAGCCAAGACTTACACTGGCCATAAACATTTGACTTCCACTCCTTATGTCCCTCCAAAATCCACTCACGAAGGAACGCATCATACTGATCCAAAGGCAGATACCAATGCTTGGTAGCCTTCTTTACGGGCACGGCACCCGAGAGTTTCGACTTGGGGTTGATAAGCTCGTCGGGCGAGAGTGTCGAACCGCACTTCTCGCACTGGTCGCCATAGGCACCCTCGCTCTGGCAGCGGGGACAGGTACCTACGATGTAGCGGTCGGCAAGGAACTGCTTTGCCTCCTCGTCGTAGAACTGCTCCGAGGTCTGCTCGATGAACTTACCCTCGTCATATAGCTTGCGGAAGAAATCCGACGCTGTTACGCGGTGTGTGGGCGAAGATGTGCGCGAGTAGATATCGAACGACATACCAAGGCGTGCGAAGGCATCCTTGATGATGGCGTGATAACGATCGACAACATCCTGCGGAGTGATACCCTCCTTGCGAGCTTTGATTGTGATGGGCACGCCGTGCTCGTCGCTACCGCAAACCGAGATTACATCATTGCCACGCAGACGCTGGTAGCGGGCATATATATCCGACGGCACATACACACCAGCCAGGTGGCCGATATGCACAGGGCCGTTGGCGTAGGGCAGAGCCGAAGTGATAAGGTATCGCTTAAATTTTTTCTCTGACATATTATTATTGTTTTTATTTATATATTTTTCTCTGTTGATTAGTTCTTAAGGTGGATACAACCTTCTCCTCCACCATTCTCTCTCCACCTGGTTGTAATCCAAATCGCCCAAGTGCCCCACGGCTTTATGGCCTTAGGCCCCTGGAGCGTGAGTACACAATAGTCGAACTTATGACAAAAATACAACATTTTCAGGCAAATTATCCCATTGAGTCTATATTTTTTTTTATACTCTTTCGCTCGATAGTTGCTTTGCGGTGTTGTTGCTACTGATTTTAGTTTTCTTTGAGTAGATTTTACTTTAGTAAAATAAGGCCTTTTCACAGGGTCAATTCTTCGTTTTGATCATTCTCCCATTACACTTATTAAACCCTAAATTTTGGCTTAAAATAGAGCTTTACGGGGAGTCTTCAAGCAAGGTAGAGAGAAGAGCGGAGGAAGGTTATTGCTGCAACGGAATTTTATAGGTGATATATGAGTTTTTTCTATTGGTCTTCGCTTATCGCTCTCCAACCTCAACCTCTCTTTGCTCTTTAATCTCTCATCTCTCGGGTTGTCAACATATTTTATTATTATTTTTATATATTTTTTAATTTAAATTAAAAAATAGTAATATAAATATGCGTGTTGATAGTGTTGATATCTTTTTTTGAAAATAGTTTTGCACACTATTCAACACTTTTTCAACTTACTTATTAATAGTATTATTTTTTGCTATATATATTTATGTTTCAATTATTTAACTAATAAAAAAAACAGATTTTTTTCTATTTTAACAATACAATTTATTACTCTTTTCAACATCTTAACACCAACTTTTTATTATCATTCCTATGGCTAAAACGGTGGATAATTGGTAGCACAATTTTTAACAAATTTTGGCATAAAAATTTGGTCATTCACTACCCCGATAGAGTATTAGAGAGTTACAATTTCGACGGTTTTTTGTGAAAAATATTTATTAAAATTTATTATAAACTTATCATCATCTTTTCATCACATTATTAACAGCCTTTTTCCGAGTTATTAAATGCATCTTCTCTTTATAAAACTTCCCTTCGCAACGCTTTTGGTGTAGAAAGCGTCAAAAGAAAAAAGGTTGCCCACCATTAGGGCAACCTTTTTCATATAGAGGATCCTTGTTAGATAGTTTCTCTACTCTTCGTCTTCTCTGTACTCAAGTATATCGCCTGGCTGGCAGTCGAGCGCGCGGCAGATAGCCTCAAGGGTGGAGAAACGCACGGCGCGAGCCTTGCCTGTTTTGAGGATTGATAGATTTACGATAGATATATCGACCCGCTCCGAGAGCTCCGAGAGCGACATCTTGCGGCGGGCAAGCATTACATCAAGATTTACTATTATAGCCATTGTCGTGCAGATTAGATTGTCATTGACTCCTCCTCGTTAATACGTGCCGCAACGGCCATCAACTCTGCAAATACAAGCAAGAGTAGTGGCGCAACAAAACACTCGGTGCTGATGGTTAGCGCACTATACAGATCAAACGGCATAGCCTCGCCATACAACTCACCAACGGCCAACTCTCGGAACACCTCGCGATTCTCGTTACAGAAATAATAGAGGAACACCAGTAGAGCAGTCCAGCGCAACATACGAGAATGGATATTCTTGAATATGTTACCTGTCTTAAAGCCGCGAATAGCACTCAGCAACATCCACGCCACCATAACCACAATGGCAACACACAGAGCCAGAGTAATATAGGTTATCACATTATTCCACACCCAGCCAAAGTGCTCGGGGCGTGTGTAGTCGGGGTGTGTCGAAATAAGCACCACTCTCGAGGTCAGAGCCTCCACCATCGGACTACCGTCGTCGGCTCGATTAAGCACGATGGCATACTCGTCGTGCGATGAGTCCTTAGTAAAGTTATTAAACTGGGTATCCATCTCGCCTATGTAGGTGTAGTTCTTATGGGCGAGAGGGTTTACCATATTAATCATCTGCAGGCTTATCTGCGTAAGATGAAAGAGCGCAAAGAGCGCTACCACAACCACCAGTATGATGGTGCGTCGCTGAGTTGAATGTGAAATTTTCATAAAAGATAATTTTAATAGTTGAGTGAGTTTTTATTTTTTTACTTTTGGCAAACAGCCATCTATAAATAGAATACGATTGCTATATAGTGTGAGGCAGCCGCTAAATTGATAAGCAGATGCCACACCAGATGGTGATGACGAAAAGCCTTCATAGCATAGAACACCGCACCGATGGTGTAGAAGACGCCGCCCAGCGCAATAAAAAATATAAACTGCCACGAGGCGTTACGCAAAAATAGCGGGAAGAAGAACACGACGGTCCAGCCCATAACAAGATATATAGTAAGGCTGATGGCGGGTATTGATCGGCGACTAAGCGACTTATAAAATATGCCAAAAATCACCATCGCCCACTGCAGAGCGAAGATCAGCCAACCCTGCCAGCCACCTATCACCGAAAGAGCCACGGGAGTGTAACTGCCCGCGATGGCGAAGTAGATAAATATATGGTCGAGGATGTGGAAAATCTCCTTGTGGCGTGTGTCGTGCAGCATCGAGTGATAGAGTGTCGAGATAAGGAACATCATAAAGATGCTAACACAAAAAACGCTCACACCGAAGCATATAAGCGCATCGCCGCCGCTACTAACATAACTATAAACAGCCGCAAAGGGCATTGCAATGAGCATCAGAATACTCATCACGCCGTGCGAGATAGCGTTGCCCACCTCCTCGCCAAATGTTGGGATATAAATCTTTGCCATATTCTTTTACTTTTTCTACTTTTATCTCTCTCTTACTTTTTTTTCGCTTGGCTTTTACTTTTTCAATAAAAATTTTTTGTCGTGTAGGTAGCAAATTACTTTTGCGAAGCCTTTATCACCTGACGGTTCTTGCGGTTTATACCCCACATATTACCATCCTTGTCGATGTCGATCGCCTGACCTGCAATGGGCACATTGATGGTGCCTACCCAATCGAGCTGCATACCATACTTGGGTAGTTTCATTAGGTAGCACTTCTCGTTGTCGTGGCCCATACAATAGAATGTATCATCAACCAGCACACCGCCCGACAGACTGTTGGGATGTAGCTCCTCGATAAGCTCCTTGGGCAGGATCCACGACTCAAGACGGCGCCACTTCTTGTCATACTTCACCAACTGCGACCACGACACATCCTTGCCTGGCTCCTTACCACTGCCCGAGTAGTGAGCAAAGAAGGCGTACCAGCAACCCTTACCCTGGGTGAACCATACGCACGAGCCTATGTCGATGCCGAGGCTTATGCTCTCGATGTGCTGCATAGTGCGTGTGTCGAAGATCTCCACCGAGCTTGCCATCGGCACCAGCGGGTAGTTCGAGTGGGTGCAGTAGAGGCGGTGGCCCTTGACGAAGGCGCTGTTTATGTGGCGTATCTTATCTTTGTTGGGCTCGTGCCACGTGGTGATGGAGTCGCCCGCGAGGGTAAATTTTGTTATGTGGTTATTCTCGATGGCGTAGAAGTGATGCTTATCCACAGCCACACCCTGAGTGGCGTAGTAGGCAGGGTAACGCTTCACTAAGTGAAAATCTTTTTGTGGATCTATCCTCTGAGCAAAAAGGTTTGTAGCTACAAGGCAGAGCAGAAAGATGAAGAGTAGTTTTTTCATAGTTTTATCTTTTATAGAAAATAATAAATGAAATATGTTTATTATTTATCGTTTATCATTATAACGCAAAAGTAATGATATTATTTTGATAAACAAATTTTTTCTTGCGTTTTTTTATTTTCCATTTATTAGCGGCAAAAAGATTAATCAATAAATCTTACAACAAAAAAGGTTGCCCCACAAGACAACCTTTTACTATATGTGTTATGCTTCTATGATCACTTATAATATCTATCGCACCTAATAATACCCCTCTACAACCACTTCTTATAGCGGAAATACCATATGGTAAGTCCCGACGCCATAATCATCAACCCTATGGCGAACAGATAACCCAACGGCAGGGTTATATCGCCTATCTCGAGCATCCAATCCAACTCGGGCATAAACTTAAAGTTCATACCGTAGATACTCGCAATAAGTGTTGCGGGCAGGAAGATAACAGCTGCCACCGAGAAGATCTTCACAATCTCGTTCTGCTCGATGTTGATAAGTCCCAGAGCCGAATCCTGAATATAGTCCAGACGCTGTGAACTGAAGTCGGCGTGGTTGATAAGTGAATTAACATCCTTGATCATCAGCTGCAGGCGCGGATAGATATCGTTGGGGAAGCGCTCGCTTCGCAGGATGTTCGAGAGGATACGCTGGCGGTCGAAGAAGTTCTCTCGAAGCACCATCGTGCTCTCCTGCAACGAGTTGATGCGGTGGATTACCTCCTTGTCGATCGAATCCTCGGTGTTAATATCCTTGCTTAGCGTAGCAACCTGCTTAGCCACAAGCTCAACAAGGTCGGCGTCGAAGTCGATGCGCACCTCCAACAGCGAGATGAAGATGTGGTAACCTGTCGAGTAACTGCGGTAGTTCATCTGCAGACGCTTCTCGGTCTCGCGGAATGTGCGCGACTCGGCCTGACGCTGCGACACGAGCACACCCTCGTTCGAGAGGATGAACGACACGGGCTCCACCTCGAAGGTGCCGTCGCCCTGCGGGATAAAGAAGTTGGCATTCGAGATAATCGAATTCTCGTTCTCAGAATATTTTGATGTTGACTCAATCTCCTCGACCTGCTGGCGGGTCTGGAGGCTCTCCTCCATAAAGTTCTCGACAGCCTTCTGCTCCTTGATCGAGGGCGAGAGCAGGTCAATCCAGAGAATATCGTCGTAGCCCAGATTGTCCAGCAATTCGGGCTCGGCATTGCGAATGATTTTGTTGTATTGCTTGAGGTAAATTGTGAGCATCGTCTGCAAAGTTTAACGGGTTGAACTCCTTGTTTGATTGTTGGCAGTGAGCAACACACCGCCCGAGTCATCCGTCCCCCACCGAGGGCGGCTAACCTCTTCAGCCCGGGTTGGATCGAGGCTCCACCTTGAGGCCTGCGTTCCAAAACTTTTGCAGTGCCGAGTGCTTCTCGGCGTTAAACACGAAGTCGATATTTTGAGTCAGATACTCGTATGCGTTGTAGGGCTTTTGGTCGAAGCCATTCTCCACCACAGCCTCCCATATTGACTCTACGCCAAATGTAAGCGCGCGCTGCAGTGCGTCGATATGCTCGTAGGATGTACCCTTGCGAGCCACCCACACGGCAAAGGCAAAGGGCATACCTGTCGAGCGGTTCCACTCCTCCGAAAGGTCGTACGAGTAGTTGAACAACCCCTCGTGGTCGAACACCTTGTCGCCGATGAGAAGGAATGCATCCTCTCGCTGTGCGAAGGCCACCTGCGAGTAATCCTGCAGGTCGTACCACTCGGGGGCAATGTGCCACAGGTTGGCCGCCAAGTAACCGCACAACTGCACCGAGGTGCGTGAGTGAGCATCGAGGAAGATGCGGCGCACCTGATTGATGGGCACATTCGAGAGCAGCACGACGGTGCGTACCTTGCCCGATGAGCCTATGCAGTAGTCGGTGATGATGTTTGTTGAGGTGAGTGTGGGAACCATTGCCGAGGGCATCAGTGCGATGTCGGCACGGCCTGAGATGTAATTTTCGTAACACCCTGCGGGTGGAGCCAACAGAAGGTCGGCGCGAAGATTACCCTCGTGCTGGATACCATAGATGAATGGTATCGTATTGAGATACGACACAGCCGCTATGCGTGCATTGATAGCCATCATCCATAAGTAATCCTAATTAGTTAAACAATAACCCTCGGCGCACACTCCATCACCCCATTTCCCTGCCAAAAACGCACGAAAACGACCGCTGAAGCCGACCCCGTAGGGCACTTTGATGTGCAAATATAACAACATTTGTACAAAAATCCAATTTAATTTGGCATTTTGTACCCTGCGCGCCTCTTCACTATGGCCTCCAATGAGTGTTTGCCGTGCAGAAACTATTGCTCTTTTTGCTTGAGTTTGATGCCGATGATAACACCCACATTACACATCAGAAACACCACTCCTGCCATCGTCAGGCGTGTAGAATCGCCTAAAAATCCAACGAGAATAAGTACCAGCGAAATTACAATACCAATAATAGGCCACTTCATAACATTAAGGGTTTTAGAAATTAAGTAAGTATTCTGCATCTTACTGTTGTATATTAGGTTTTGATTCTGATTATTAGGCAAAGTTAATATTATAAATCTTTTTTTTGGAAAAAAAGTGGTAACTTTCCACCCAAATAAACAACGAAAACCAAGTTTTATGAAATTTAATCACCTAATCCTATCCATTGCTGTGTCGCTCGCGGCCGTTGCGTGCGACTCTAAGTCGGCTCCCACGCAGGAGCCCCAACCCCTTACCGACTACTCGCAGGTAGCTCCCGCCCCCGCCCCAATCGTGGATGGCGAGTATGTGTGCCAGCGTCCTGCCGAGGGCGAGCGCCTATTTACCTCCGAGGCTGTCGAGGCCGAAATCGAGCGCATCACCAAGCTCCTCACCAACAAGCGTTTGGCGTGGATGTTCTCAAACTGCTTCCCCAACACTCTGGACACCACCGTGCACTACCGCACAAAGGATGGCAAGGACGACACATTTGTCTATACGGGCGACATTCACGCTATGTGGCTCCGCGACTCGGGTGCGCAGGTGTGGCCCTATGTGCCCTATGCCAACGACGATGCCCACCTCAAGGCTATGCTCGCAGGTGTTATCAACCGCCAGTTCCTCTCGATCAACATCGACCCCTATGCCAACGCCTTCAACGATGGCGCTACGGGCACAGGCTGGATGAGCGACCGCACCGCTATGAAGCCCGAGCTGCACGAGCGCAAGTATGAGATTGATTCACTCTGCTACCCCATCCGTCTGGCCTACTACTATTGGATGGTTACGGGCGACACATCTATCTTCGGCGAGGAGTGGCTCGCGGCAATCAAAAATGTGCTGAAGACCTTCAAGGAGCAGCAGCGCAAGGAGGGCAATGGCCCCTACACATTCCTGCGAGTTACCGACCGCCAGTTCGACACCCTCTCGAACGATGGTCTGGGCGCACCCATCAACCCCGTGGGCCTTATCGTGTCGTCGTTCCGACCCTCTGACGACGCTACCGTGTTGCAGTTCCTCATCCCGTCGAACTTCTTCGCTGTGTCGGCTCTGCAGAAGGCTGCCGAGATTTTGACCAAGGTAAATGGCGAGAATGCTCTGGCCCAGGAGTGCAAGGCTCTGGCTGCAGAGGTTGCCGATGCGCTCGATAAGTACGCTACATACGACCACCCCGAGTTCGGCACTATCTACGCCTTTGAGGTGGATGGATTTGGTAACCAGCTCTTTATGGACGACGCCAATGTGCCAAGCCTCTTGGCTATGGATTACCTCAACCCCGAGGTTATCGACCCCGCAATCTACGCCAACACACGCCGCTATGTGTGGAGCGAAAAGAACCCCTACTTCTTCCGTGGCAAGGCGGGCGAGGGTATCGGTGGACCCCACATTGGCTACGATATGGCTTGGCCTATGAGCATTATGATGAAGGCCTTCACCTCTAATGACGATGCCGAGATTAAGTGGTGTATCGAGATGCTTATGCGTACCGATGCCGGCACAGGCTTTATGCACGAGTCGTTCAATGTCGATGACCCGATGAACTTCACCCGCAAGTGGTTCGCTTGGCAGAACACGCTCTTCGGCGAGCTTATCGTGAAGATCGTGGGCGACGGTCGTCTCGAGTTGCTCAACTCTATCGAGTTAGAGTAGTAAAGATTTTGCTCTCGAGATGCTTATTTTGTGCTCGATTTTGGTGGCGGAAAGGTAAAAATTTATATCTTTGCACCGAAAATGAACACTAAATAAGAAATTTCAAACATTATGAAGAGCATTATCACTACACTCCTGTGCCTCTTTGCTTTCGTGGCTACGGCTCAGGCTCAGCACTCAAGCAACAACAATCCCGATGCTATCGTGGGTAACTACCTCACCGACCGTGGCGGCAGCAAGAGCAAGGTTCGCGTAACAAAGAACAGCGACGGCACCTACAACGCACAGGTATATTGGGTTGAGAACCCCTATGGCAAGGATGGCAAGAAGCGTAAGGACGAGAAGAATCCCGACAAGGCGTTGCGTAATGTCGATGTAGATCAGATTGTAATCGTCAAGGGCTTGCAGTACGACGCTAAGGAGAAGCGTTGGTCAGGTGCTAAGATTTACGACCCCACAAAGGGTATTCGTGTGAACGCCACAGCCGAGTTTGAGACCGCCGACAAGCTTAAACTTCGCGGCACCATTATGGGTGTGGGTGTTACCCTCTATTGGACTCGCATCAAGGAGTAGGAAATTGCCTAACAAGGCTCTTTTGGCATCTGCCTCGCCCTCGGGTTGCTCACATACCTTTAGTATGCTCCGCACCCTCGGCCATCGAGCAGCTTCAAAATAGCTCCTGTTATACAATTTCCGAGTATAGTAGGAATATAGGTTGCCGACAGAAATGTTGTGCAACCTCTTTTTTTTCGTATTTTTGCATAAACCATTTTTTGCACAACACGATGACCATAAAACAACGATACGAGGCTGTCATAGCCTACTTCCAGGCCTCGATGCCTGTGGCTGAGAGCGAGCTCAACTACCACAACCCTTTCGAGTTGCTGGTGGCCGTAATCCTCTCGGCGCAGTGCACCGACAAGCGTGTCAATCTCACCACCCCTGCGCTGTTCGAGGCTATGCCCACGGCCGAGGCTATGGCCGCACTCACGGCTGAGGAGATTTTTCCATACATTCGCAGTATCTCCTACCCCAACAATAAGGCGCGCCACTTAGCCGCGATGGCGCGTATGCTGGTTGAGGAGTTTGGAGGCGAGGTGCCCAGCGACCTGAAGCAGCTGCAACGCCTGCCGGGCGTAGGTCGCAAGACGGCCAATGTAGTGGGTGCAGTCATCTGGCAGAAGGAGGTTATGCCCGTCGATACCCATGTCTTTCGTGTGGCGGCCCGCATAGGCCTCACGCGCGGCGCGAAGACTCCGCTACAGACCGAGCTGCAGTTGGAGCGACACATACCCTCGCACCTGCTGCCCGTGGCGCACCATTGGCTCATCCTGCACGGCCGCTATGTATGCATCGCCCGCTCGCCCAAGTGTGCCGAGTGCGGTATAAAGGAGTTCTGCCGACACTTTTCGGCTCAAAAGGCTGAGAAATAAATAAAAATCACTATCTTTGAAAAATACAAAATAGAATAGGATATGAAGCGTAGTTTTTCTTTCATAACATCATCTTTTGGGAGCAGTGCCCGCGCGGCGATGTTCGCCTTGTGTACCCTGGCTATGGTGGCTTGTAGCGACGATCCCACAGCTAACGACAACCCCGACAAGCCTACAACCAAGGAGATAAGCAAGGTTGTCGAGTGGATGGATGGCCGCCTGAAGAATGAGTACTATTGGCTCGACGAGTACAACGAGAAACACTCGTCGTTCGACCTCACGCTCGCCTGGGACAAGTTTTTGGATGCTACTCTTAAGAAACTTACCACCAACAGCGACGACGGCAGTATCATCGATGGTACTCGCCACTTCTACACTACCGTATATCGCGACGAGAAGGACGATGTAGTGGCAAGTGCCACCCGTTCGGATTTCCCCACCGTGAGGGGTTATGGTATCCTGCTCTCGCCCTATGTGATCAATGAGGTTGAGGGTTATAGCGAAGATGATTATGGCTATGTTGTCGAGCACATCTACCCTGGCTCACAGGCCGAGCAGGCAGGCTTGAAGCGTGGCGACACGATTATGAAAATCAATGGCACTACTATCGGAGCACATAACTATCAAGAGCTGTACAACACGGTGATAGGTGGCAAGACACCCATCGAGTTGGAGGTCTACTCTTTGAACGAGGAGAGTGGAGAGAGCGAAATCCTCACCTGTGATCTCACAGCCGCGCACCACGAGGAGAACCCCGTGGCCTATAGCGGTATTCTCGATCTGGATAAGGAGCTCTTCAATGTGGGCGATAAGAAGATTGGCTACCTATGCTACCTCGCGTTTGAGGCCGATTTCGATATGAAGCTTATCGATGCCGTTACGGAGCTTGTCGAGGGGGGTGCAACCGATGTTATCCTCGACCTGCGTGCTAATAGCGGTGGCCACGTAACATCGAGTGCCCTGCTGGCGAGTATGCTGCTCGACGAGAGCTATGCTATGGGCGATAAGGTGTATGCACATCTGATTCACAACCCCAAAAATAAGGTCAGCGAAGATAGTGATTATCACCTGATCCAGAAGTACACACCCGAAGATAGCAGCGTAGCTGTGGATATACCCAACCTCGGCTTGAAGAAGGTGTGGGTCATCTGCTCGGAGATATCGGCTTCGGCCAGCGAGATGGTTATCGTGGGTCTGCGTGGCCTGGATGTTGAGGTTGAGTTGGTGGGTAACATCACCGAGGGTAAGAACTGCGGTATGCGTGTTACCTATTACCCTGGTCCTTCTGACGATGAGTTCGACTCTGAGGGTTACCGATACACCTTTGCTCCCATCACCTTTATGATCGAGAACGGCAAGGGCTTCTCCGACTATGGCGATGGCATTACTCCCGAGCACTATCTCCGCGAGAAGTCGAAGGATAAGAACTTGAGTAAGGATTTGCGCAGTGCGTGTGGATACTTCCCCGTGCCCGAAGTCGCTTGGGGTGATGTAACCAGAGATGTTGCTCTGTGTGAGACAGTGTTGCAGATATGTGGCGAGTCGTTGTTCGACTCACCATCTGACCAGGCCTTTGCTCGTAACTCTTTGATGACCCGTTCGGGCTTGGGCTCTATGCCCCAGCGCACATCGCTCAAGGCTGAGCGCACTGACCTCAAATCACTCGGTATGATTGTGCGTGAGCAGGATATTCAGTAGTAAGGTAGCAGAGTATGAAAAAGAGTATTTTGCTTTGTCTGGCACTCATCCTGATGCTGATCCCCACTGCGGGTGTGGCGCAGAGCGATGCCGAGCCTTACACCATCAACCACGGCCCCTACTTGCAGGGTCTCACCTACGATGGCGTTATCGTATGCTTTACCACCTCGCACCGTGGTTTCTCGGGCGTGGAGCTTAGGGAGAAAGGCAGCGAGGAGATACGACTCTGCCGCACCTCTAAGGATGGATTGTTCGAGGCTGACAACACACTCAACTCGATCCATATCGAGGGCCTACAGCCCGCCACCGAGTATGAGTACCGCATCGTCTCGAAGCGTATGCTCTCATTCGAGCCCTACAAGGTAACCTTCGGCGAGGAGATAGCCACCGATTGGTACTCTTTCTCGACATTCGACCCTAAGGCCGAGGCCGTAACCTTTGTTGTGGCCAACGACATACACGACGACGCTAAGAAGTGCGCCGACCTGCTCGATCGACTGCCTCTCGACGAGGCTTCGATGGTCTTTTACAATGGCGATATTATGAGCCACTACTCACAGGATGGCCAGCCATACACAAGTTTTATCGATGTGTCGGTCGAAAAGTTCGCACGCAATAAACCCTTTGCCGTGGTGCGTGGCAACCACGAGACCCGTGGCCACCTGGCACGCCAATATGGCGACTATATACACAATACGCGCGATGGCAAGTACTATGGCGTCTATTACTTCGGCTCTACGGCCGTTGTGATGCTCGACTGTGGCGAGGATAAGGATGACGCGCACCCCGTCTATGCCGGTCTGGTCGATTTCGACCGCTACCGCGAGGAGCAGGCCGAGTGGCTTAGAGGAGTGGTGCGTAGCAAGGCCTTCCGTCGTGCCGAGCGCCGCATCGTTATCGTGCATATTCCCCCAACGGTTGAGCGTATGGCCGAGGTGGAGGCTAACAGCAAAGAGGTGGCCAACCTGATGACTTGGCGCGGCAATGCCCACCTGGGCGAGTTGCTGTTGCCCATTCTTAATAAGGCCGACATCGATGTTATGCTCTCGGCACACCTGCACCGCCAGGTCATCTTCCCCGTGCAAAAGGGCGTGGTGGAGTTCCCCATTATCGCCAACGACAATGTGAGCGCTATGGTGGTGCGCTCGTCAAGCGAGGGTGTATATGTGAAGATCGTGGGTCGCGATGGTGCAATTAAGCACGAAATGACCTATTAAAACCACTTCGGGCACAATCCTGAGTGCTCAAAATGACCAATAATTACTATCTTTGTCGCACTTTGGGCTGGGTCCCATCGACAAAAGAGTTAAAACACACGATATGGAGTTATCTCAAAATAGCATTGAGCAGTTGTCGGCTCTTCTCTCGGAGCCTGCACTCAAGGTAGTTGTACTCTCGCACACCAACCCCGATGGCGACGCCGTGGGCTCCTCTATTGCGTGGGCCGAGGCACTGCGCAGTCGTGGCCACCATACCACCTGCATCGTGCCCAATAAGTACCCCTACTATCTGGATTGGATGACAGGCATTCGCGACATTGTCATCTACCGCAACGAGGCCGAGCGTGCCGCCGAGGCAGTGGCCGAGGCCGATGTTATCTTCTGCCTCGACTTTCACACCCTCTCGCGTCTCGATGCGCTGGGCGATGTGATTGCCGCCAACACAAAGGCTCGTCGTGTGCTCATCGACCACCACCTCGACCCGTCGCAGGACTTCGACATCATCTTCTCGCACCCCGAGTCGTCGAGCACCTGCTTCCTCGTATATTCTATTATCGAGGCTCTGTGGGGCGCCCAGAGCGTAACGGCCACCCAGGCCGAGGTGTTGTATGTGGGTATGATGACCGACACGGGTAACTTCTCATTCTCGCACCTCACGCCCGAGCTCTACCGCTCGCTGGCCGTGTTGTCGGCTACGGGTATCGATATTCCGCAGATTTATAATAATGTATATAACTCCTTCACCGAGGGTCGTGCACGCCTGTTTGGTTACACCATCAATCGCAAGATGAAGTTCCTGCGCAAGGGCACCGTGGCACATATGTCGCTCACCGAGGAGGAGATGCGCCGTTTCTGGTTCCAGCAGGGCGACAGCGAGGGTTTCGTGAACTACCCGCTCACGGTGAAGAAGATGCGTATGTCGGCCATCTTCATCGAGCACACCGACTTTATTCGTGTGTCGCTTCGCTCGCGTGGCAAGGTCGATGTGAATGTATTTGCAGGCCGCTACTTCGAGGGCGGTGGCCACAAGAATGCCGCTGGCGGTAAGTCCTATGTGTCGATGGAGGAGACCATCGCCCGCTTTGAGGCCGCTGTCGAGGAGTATGCCAACGAGGGACTGCTATAAACGAGAAGAGCGCCCCCTACTTTAACACAAAAAGGTACAGAAGCAAAATAACATACTACCTTTGGTTGTATACTCTTATGGAGCGTAGCGACCAAAGTCCCCTGCCTGAGGCGGGGGATTTAGGGGGTGGGTCAGATTTGTAAATGCGGCCTCCACCTTAAACGAAAAAAGGTATAGAAGCAAAATAACATACTACTAATTATGATGAAAACCTACCTGCGACTGCTGGGCTTTGCCTCGCCGCTTAGTCGCTATGCCATACCCTACTTCTTCTACTCGGTGTTGCACGCCCTGTTCAACACCTTCACCTACACGATGATCATCCCCATCATCGGTACACTCTTCTCCGATGGGTATGTCTTCACTCCCGTATATGAGTTTCCGCAGATTACACTCGATGTCGAGTGCCTGAATCAGGTTCTTAACTATATCTATACCGCCCTTTTTGGCGAGCACTATAGCGTAACCCATCTGTTGGCTATGCTGGCCGCCATTCTCATCCTCTCGAATGTGCTGAGCAACCTGTTCCGCTACTTGGGCTCGATGACCGTCGAGGTGATGCGTACACGCACCCTTCAGCGTATGCGTAACGAGATGTTCGAGCGCACGATGACAATGAATGTGGGCTACTTCAGCGACCAGCGCAAGGGCGATATTATGTCGAAGATCACTTCGGATGTTATGATCGTGCAGTTCTGCATCACCAACACCCTGCAGGTGGCCTTCCGCGAGCCATTCCTTATCATCGGCTACTGCGTGCTGATGGTCAACATATCTTGGCAGTTAACACTCTTCTCTATCCTCTACCTGCCCGTCGTGGGTCTTATCATCGGCTCCATCGTGAAGCGCCTGCGCCACCCCGCACAGCGTGGTCAGGAGCGTATGGGTGATATGGTGGGTGTTATGGAGGAGTCGCTCACAGGCGTGAAGGCTATGAAGAGCTACCACGCCTTCGACTACATCTGCTCGAAGTTCCGCACGATAAATGACGAGATCTCGTCAATTCTTATCTCTATGGCGCGCAAGCAGCAGCTGGCCTCGCCTATGAGTGAGTTCCTGGGCATTACGGCTATTTCGGTAGTGCTTGTCTTCGGTGGCTCGCTGGTGCAGAGCGGAGCGCTTATGGCATCGGGCTTTGTGGCATACATAGCCGCCTTCTCGCAGCTCACACGCCCCTTGCGTTCGTTCATCGACCAGTTTGCCAATATCAACCAGGGTATTGCCGCTGGTGAGCGTGTGTTCTCTATTATCGACGCCGAGAGCACGGTGCAGGATAAGAAGGATGCTGTCGAGCTCAAGCAGTTCAACGATAAGATCGAGTTCCGCTCGGTAGGCTTCAGCTACGATGGCTCACGCGAGATTCTGCACGACATATCGTTCGAGGTACGCAAAGGCGAGACCGTAGCGCTGGTAGGCCCCTCGGGTGGCGGTAAGTCAACCCTGAGCGAGCTTATTCCCCGCTTCTACGACGCCGAGCAGGGCTCTATCTACATCGATGGCCGTCCTATTACAGACTACACGCAGGAGAGCCTGCGCGAGCATATGGGTATCGTCTCGCAGGAGACTATCCTCTTCAACGACTCTATCCGCAATAACATAGCTATGGGCCGCGAGGGCACGCCCCTCGACCAGATTATCGCCGCGGCGAAGGTGGCCAACGCCCACGACTTCATTATGCAGAGCGAGAATGGCTACGACACCAACATCGGCGACCGTGGCTCGAAGCTCTCGGGTGGTCAGCGTCAGCGCCTGAGCATTGCCCGTGCCGTGTTGCGTAACCCCGAGATACTCATTTTGGACGAGGCTACCTCGGCACTCGACACCGAGAGCGAGAAGCTGGTTCAGGAGGCTCTCACCACGCTCTTGGAGGGTCGCACATCGGTTGTTATCGCTCACCGCCTCTCGACCATCCACAATGCCGACCGCATCATCGTAATCGACCAGGGCCGCATCGCCGAGCAGGGCACCCACGCCGAGCTGATGGCCAAGGGTGGAATTTATGCCCACCTTATCGAAATGCAGTCATTGGCGTAAGAAATTGCCTAAGAAGGCTCTTTCGGCGTTAATCCTTAAATAATAAAGCAGTCCTTGAGGGCTGCTTTTTTTACTATTTTATGTTATAAACTACATCTGAAGATGTATCCTCCTTTTTCCCAAAATTTCGCAGTGCAGGAGGGCTGACGCACAAAAAGAAAATCTCTTTGCTCTTTTATCTAAACAAAAAAAACGGCTGCGTCACTAAGGGCGCAGCCGACCAGCAATCAAAAAACCATATTCTACAAAAAGAGTATTTTCTTCTTTGATATTTGTTTTGAAGACCACCTCTTGCGAGGTTGGGCTTAAGTGCCCGCGTCTTGTAATTTATCGCGCGGAAAAGCAGTGCGCTTGCACTTAAAACGGTTCTGAAGTTCCGTGTCAATCCGAATTGTCGCGTTATTCAGATTGTCGCGTCGTTCGTCGTCGTTGGCGCCGTGCTCGCGCCCTGCCGCTCCTGCGATGGCACGGAGCAATCCGTGCCGACTACCTACTATTTTGATCTACGGGTCGTTACACCCGTAGGTGGGTAGTCTGCCCTGCCTCCGTACGAGTGGCGGCAGGGTTATATCTTGTTGGTCGATTACTTACGACCAAACTTCAAATCAAGACCTACACCCCAAGCGAGTGATGTACGCTTGTAAACATCGGTGAAGGGCAAGCTTACAGTCTCTGACAATGCTACAGAGCCTGTTGCGGTAGCTGTCTCGTAGAATGTGGGCATAATACCGAGGTTGAGGCGCACCTTCTCGCTGCAGAGGAATGCCAAACCACCACCTACTGACCAAGATGAGATCGAGTAGTTCATATCAGAGTAGTTGTTCTCGATCATATTGAGCTGTGTACGCTGTGCACCAGCCGATACCAACCAGCGGTCGTTGATAGCCCACTCAACACCCATCAAATACTCGTTAGTGTTGCCTTTGATAACATTAGAGAATGAGTTCTCGGCGTCCTTATCGAAGTAGTGGTGCCACTCGGCAGTAACCTTCACGGGACCGAAGTGGCGGCTAACAGCAGCAGCCAACAGGGCGGGAGTCTCCGACTTTACCTTCGCGCCATTGGGGAAGATGCCGTCGATGATGGGGTCAGCAGCCGATACTGCAGCCGACTCGATCTCGAGCTCGGTGCCCATCTTGAACTCATACTTCAATGAAGCGTCCCAAGGACCGTGGTGGAATGCCAACGCTACTACGGGGCTTACTGAGATACCCTTCTGCTTAACATCGAGGATGTGATCCTTTGTCTGCAGAGCATAACCCTCAGCCATACCTGCGAGTGCAGGGTTCATAGTTTTCAAAGCCTCACCTGCATCGGTAAAGAACTTCTCGGCGGGAATCATCTGGCCATTGAGCTGCATAGCGGCCATTGTGGGGTTGATCTGAATGTCGTCGATCTCACCAGTATATGAGTTGTTAGTAACACCTACACGCACCTGAGCAGCGATTGACAACCAGTCGGTAATACGGAATGCACCACCTACATTGAAAGCCAAAGTCATTGACTTACCTGTAAGCTCCATATCCATATCGTACTGCGAAACTGTCACGCCCATTGCGGGGTTTTTCTGAGCCAACTGAGCACCCAACTGATTGATTGCAGTGGGGAGAACCGAGAACTGACGCTCGAATGAGCCCAAGCCATCGTCGAAGTGCAATGAGCCACCACCACCATTAACGCCAATGCCAGCCATCACAGCCCAACGGTTGTGCTTCCACGCGAAGTGAATGCTGGGGATAAAGGCAGAGAATACCTCGCCCTTGAAATCCTTAGTTGCAAGACCGTGGTTGCTGGCACCCTGTGCGAAGAGAGGGTAGCTTGAAGAGATGGTACGAGTCTGCTTTGCCATCTGGTCGTTGATACCGATGTGGAAACCGTTATCCATAAACACAACACCTGCGGGGTTGGTGTACACTGCGTCAGTGTCGAGTGAAGTACCGCGAGCGATGCTACGCAAGAAGTGCGCACTCTGGTTTGTGTTAGTCATAGGGCCACCTGCAAAAGCCGAGGTGATCACCATCATTGAAGCTGCGAGAGCCAATGTAAGTTTGTAAAAAATCTTCATACTTTTTCTTTTATCACACATCGCCGCCCGATTGCTGAAGAGGTCGGCACTGTGTAGTTGTTAATATTGGTTTTTTTATGCGTTGCGTGAAATGTTCCGTTTCGACGGATTTTCGAGTGCAAAAGTCAAATATTTTTTTCGTTTCACAAAATTTATGTGGCTAAGCACCCCGGAATGGTATGAAAACCTATGTTTGCGTGACGAAACACGCCATTTTGTGGCGAATGAACCCACTTTTTCACCTCTTTTGGGCTTTCGGCCACTCCGCAGCCCCGCCTCTGGGCAACCCAAAGCGAGGCGCCGAGGGCGCATAATCGCCACATTTTCTGCAAAAAGGCGGCTGCAGGGGTAGAAGGTATCGAAATTTTGAGTATATTTGCCCGTATTCTGCAAAGAAACTTCATAAATTCAATAAACTAATAAAACTTAAAACACTATGTTCGCAATTGACAACTACGATTTCACCGGTAAGCGTGCAATCATCCGCGTTGACTTCAATGTGCCCCTCAACGGCGAGGGTCAGGTAACCGACGACACTCGTATCCGTGCTGCTATCCCCACCATCAAAAAGGTGTTGGAGAAGGGCGGTTCTGTAATCTTGATGTCGCACCTGGGTCGTCCCAAGAAGAATCCCGATCCCAAGTTCTCATTGGAGCAGATCGTTCCCGCTATCGAGGCTCGTTTGGGCGTAAAGGTTCAGTTCGCTGGCGACTGTATGGGTGAGAAGGCTGCTGAGATGGCTGCTGCCCTGAAGCCCGGTGAGGTTATGCTGTTGGAGAACCTCCGTTTCTACGCTGAGGAGGAGGGTAAGCCCCGTGGTTTGGCTGAGGATGCTACCGACGAGGAGAAGAAGGCAGCTAAGAAGGCTCTCAAGGAGGGTCCCCAGAAGGAGTTCGTTAAGAAGCTCGCTTCATACGCTGACTGCTACATCAACGACGCATTCGGTACTGCTCACCGTGCTCACTCTTCAACCGCACTTATCGCTGAGTACTTCCCCCAGGATAAGATGTTCGGTTATGTTATGGAGAACGAGCTCAAGGCTATCGACGGCGTTATGGAGAATCCCCAGCGTCCCTTCGTGGCTATCGTAGGTGGTTCTAAGGTATCTACCAAGATCTCTATCATCGAGAAGTTGATGGAGAAGTGCGACAAGATCATCATCGGTGGTGGTATGACTTACACCTTCACTGCTGCTCAGGGTGGCAAGGTAGGCCAGTCAATCTGCGAGCCCGATATGTTCCCCGTAGCATTGGAGATCTTGAAGAAGGCTGAGGAGAAGGGTATCAAGATCGTTACTACTCCCGACGCATTGATCGCTGACGACTTCGCTGAGACTGCTAACACTCAGGAGTGCCCCGCAAACGCAATTCCCGACGGTTGGGAGGGTCTTGACATCGCTCAGGGCGGTAAGGAGCTCTTCCGCCAGGAGATCCTCGAGTGCAAGACTATCCTTTGGAATGGTCCCGTAGGCGTATTCGAGTTGGATAAGTTCGCTACTGGTTCTAAGGCTGTTGCTGATGCTATCGCTGAGGCTACTGCTCAGGGCGCATTCTCACTCATCGGTGGTGGCGACTCTGTAGCTTGTATCAACAAGTTCGGCTTGGCTGACAAGGTATCATATGTTTCAACCGGTGGTGGTGCCCTGCTCGAGTATATGGAGGGTAAGGAGTTGCCTGGTGTAGCTGCTATCCGCAAGTAAGAATAAGTTGTCAAGTTTGGCTATTTCGGCATCTGGCTCCTCCTCGAAATGCTCATTTACGCAAGTAAACTCCGCTTTCTCGGACTTCGACCAGCTTCAAAATAGCTCAAACTAACCAACTTCTTGGAAATTTTTTTCGGAGTTTTTTTATTTTGAAAACCCTCACGATAAATGAATTTTAGGAAGGTTTGAGAGTATCAAAAAGCTCAAACTAACCAACTTCTTGGAAATTATTTTTCGGAGTTTTTCATTTTGAAAACCCTCACGATAAATGAATTTTTGAGCTGCAAAATAATTTTGAATTAACTAAGGGTCGAGTCCGCTCGGCCCTTTATTTGATTTTCGCGTATGCGCCGCAGTGAGTTTATAAAATATGTTACGGGAGGCATCGTAATGCTCTCCGTGGGACGCTGGCCACAGCAGGCCACGGCCGCACCGCGCACCCTGCGCTTTGGTATCCTCACCGATGCCCACTATGCCGATCGCACACCCAGCGGCACGCGCTACTACGCCGACTCCATCGCTAAGGTACGCGAGGCTGTGGATGAGTTCCGCCGTGCGAAGGTCGATTTTGTGATCGAGCTGGGCGACTGGAAGGACACCACTCAACACTCGGAGGCCGAGCCCACGCTCCGTTTCCTCGATAGTATCGAGCGCGAGTTGCAGGCCTTCTCAGGTCCCGTATATCACGTCTTGGGTAACCACGATATGGATTGCCTTACTAAGACCGAGTTCCTCGCCCACACCCGCAATGCTGGCCGTGCGCGCGGCAAGGCTCACTACTCGTTCTCGGCGCGTGGCGTGCGTTGCATAGTGCTCGACGCTAACTACAACGCCGATTTTTCGCCCTATGAGCGAGGTAACTTCGACTGGCGCAAGGCATTTATACCCAAAGAGCAGATCGAGTGGCTCGAGGGGGAGCTTGAGCGCCACGCAGGTGAGCCCACGCTCATCTTCGTGCATCAGATGCTGGACTCCTTCTCCGACATTAGCCAAGATCTCTGCGTGGGCAACGCCTCGGAGGTGGTAGCCGTGTTGGAGCGCCACAAGCAGGTCGTAGCCGTCTTTCAAGGACACCATCACCCAGGCCACTACAGCCAGCGCGCGGGCATACACTATCTCACCCTTCCGGGTATGATTGAGCAGGCTGCACCTGCCAATGCCTATGCTGTGGTGGAGGTGAGCGCCGAGCGTATCGTGGTCGAGGGTTTCAAGTCGTGTCCCGACCGTGTGATGAAGCGCTAAGGCAAACAAGTATTCAAAGCGATACTACTAATTAAATAGAAAGATGAAAAAGATTTTATTAACCATTTCAACTGTTGCTATTATGGCAAGTTGTAACCAGAAGACGGCTCCCGCCGTCCCCGCCATCGACCGCGCTAACTTCGACGAGACGGTGGCTCTGAACGAGGATTTCTACCAGTACGCCACAGGTGGCTGGCAGAAGGCTAACCCCCTCACGCCCGAGTACTCACGCTACGGCGTGTTCGAGGTGTTGGCAAAGAACAACGAGTTGCAGATCAACGAGCTCTTCTCGGCTATGATCGACAGCAAAGCCGCCGAGGGCACCGTCGAGCAGAAGATTGCCGACCTCTACACTATGGGTCTTGACTCTGTGCGCCTTAACTCTGAGGGCGTAGCACCCGTAAAGCGCGACATCGACCAGATTATGGCACTCTCAACGCCGCAGGAGCTCTCTATCGCTGTGGCTCGCATCCACCAGGCTGCTGGCAACCCTTTCTTTGGCTTGTATGTAGGTGCCGACCTTATGAACTCAAAGATCAATATCCTCAACATCGACCAGGCAGGTTTGGGTCTTGGTAACCGCGACTACTACCTCGAGAAGGAGAACGCCTCAAAGCGCGAGGGCTACACGCAGTGGCTCACCAAGGCATTCTCACTCTTGGGCTGGAACGATGCAGCCGCGAAGGCTCAGGCCGTGCTGGCTATGGAGACTAAGATGGCTGAGGTGTTCCGCTCGAATGTGGAGCTTCGCGATGTAACAGCCAACTACAACCCTATGACCCGCGACGAGTTTGTTAAGCGCTACTCGGCATTCGACTGGGAGGCTTACTTCGGTGAGATGGGTATCGGCTCATTCGACAAGGTGGCCGTAGGTCAGCCCGAGGTTTTGGACCGCGTATTCTCGCTCTTCGAGAAGGAGGATGTTGAGACCGTGAAGGCTTACCTCGTATCAAGCGTTATGGCCAGCGCAGCAGGCTACTGCGGCGACGAGCTCTACGCAGCTTATTTCGACTTCTTCGGCCGTCAGATGTCGGGTCAGCAGGAGATGCGTCCCCGCTGGAAGCGCGCTATGGCTGTGCCCAACCGTATGTTGGGTGAGGCTGTGGGTGAGCTCTATGTTAAGAAGTATTTCCCCGAGAGCGACAAGGTGCGTATGCAGGGTATCGTGAAGAACTTGCAGACAGCACTCGGTCAGCATATCGACGCTCTGGAGTGGATGTCAGCCGAGACCAAGGCTAAGGCTCACGAGAAGTTGAATACATTTACTGTGAAGATCGGTTACCCCGACAAGTGGAAGGACTATTCGTCGCTTCGCATCAACCCCAAACTCTCATACTGGGATAATATCAAGCGTGCCAACATCTGGTACACCGAGGATAGCATCTCGAAGTTGGGCAAGGAGGTTGACCGCGACGAGTGGCATATGACTCCCCAGACCGTGAACGCCTACTACAACCCCACCACTAACGAGATCTGCTTCCCTGCGGCTATCCTTCAGCCCCCGTTCTATAACTCGGCTGCCGACGACGCTGTAAACTACGGTGCTATCGGTGTGGTTATCGGCCACGAGATGACTCACGGCTTCGACGATCAGGGCCGTCAGTTCGACAAGGATGGTAATATGAGCAACTGGTGGACCGAGGCCGACGCTGTGGCCTTCAAGCAGCGCACCGATGTGCTTGTTGACCAGTTTAACAAGGTGCTTATTATGCCTGCCGAGGGCGATCAGCCTGCACTCTACGCTAATGGTGAGTTCTCACTTGGCGAGAACATTGCCGATCAGGGTGGTCTGCGTGTAGCTTACACCGCTATGCACAACTCATTCGGCGGCCAGCAGCCCGAGCCTATCGACGGCTTCACTGCCGACCAGCGTTTCTACCTCTCTTACGCTACGATATGGGCACAGACAATGCGCGACGAGGAGATCATCCGCCGCACCAAGACCGACGAGCACTCACTCGGTAAGAACCGCGTGAACATCACACTTCGCAACATCGAGACCTTTCACAAGGCCTTCGGCATCACCGATGGCGCTATGTTCTTGCCCGAGCAGGAGCGTATCATCATCTGGTAAGCGAGGGTGTGCTATATACCACGAGCCTGCTTCTAAAGGGAGCAGGCTTTTTTGTTAGATGAAAGATGAACCGACGATGCTTAAGCGAGAGCCAACAAAAAAAGCCTGTCCGAAGACAGGCTTTAATTTTGCATTCTACATTCCCTTACTCTCTCACACTCTCGAGCCACTGCAACAGCGTCTGCTGCCACTGTGCCTTGTAGGGCAACGAGTCGCGGAAGCCCCAGCCGTGGCCTCCCGTGGGGTAGATGTTTATCGAGGCCTCCTTGCCAAGCTCCTTGAGCTTGTTGTAGAAGAGGGTACTGTTCTGCGAGGGTACGGTCTTATCGTCGTCCGAGAGAATCATCAGCGCAGGGGGTGCATCCTCGCCCGCAACATAGAGCGGACACCAGGCGCGTGAGAGCTCCTCCGAGCGATCCTCACCCAGCAGGTTGTTGTATGTACCCTTGTGTGTGAATAGCTCGTCAGAGGTAATCACGGGGTAGAACAACACGGCAAAGTCGGGACGCAAGGCCGCGCGAGGGGATGTATCGCCATTGGCCTTCAGCACACCCACGGCTGTCGATGCCGCCAGGTGGCCACCAGCCGAGAAACCCATAATGCCGAGCTGTGTGATGGGTGTCTTGGCCTTGTACTCCTCCTTCATATATCGCAGCGCCTCGGCTGCATCCTCCATAGGCACCTCAGGTATGTGGTTGGGCATACGGTACTTAAGCACCGCCGCCGTTACTCCATTCTCTGCCAGCCACTTGCCATAGTCCAGACCCTCGTGTCCCATCGACGCGAGGAAGTAACCGCCACCCGGGCATATAACTACAGCCTGACCCGTAGCCACCTTCTTCTTTGCCTCGAAGATGTAGAGTACAGCCTCCGTAGTGTTTGAGTAGCGTACCTCGCCCTCGTCCTTCTCGGGACCGGTGAGGCCACTTGAGTGGGGTGCTGTGGTGTTGTCCCACAACTTGACCACCTTCTGAGCCTGTGCGCTGAGTGTCATAAGCGATAAGAGCATAATGGTTAGGAGTCGTTTCATTACATTACGATATTAATAATTTTACCCTTTACAACGATAATCTTCTTGGGAGCCTTGCCCTCCAGCCACTTCTGTGCGCCCTCGGTGGTTACGATGTCGGCCTGAATCTCGGCAGGACCCATATCCAAAGCGTAGGTCTGCTTGAAGCGCAACTTGCCGTTCACCATCACGGGGTACTCGAACGAGCTCTCCACCAGGTGCTTCTCGTCGAAGGTGGGGTATGAGGCGTCGAAGATTGTCTTCTCGTGGCCCATAGCTGCCCACAACTCCTCGGCGATGTGAGGTGCGAAGGGGGCGATGAGGATTGTAAGTGGCTCCAATACCTCACGCTTGTGGCAAGCGCCGAGCTCATTAAGACAAATCATAAAGGCCGAAATCGAGGTATTGAATGAGAAGTTCTCGATATCCTCGCGAATCTTCTTGATGGTCTTGTGCAGGGTCTTCAACTCGGCAGGTGTAGCAGCCTCGTCGGTAAGAGCAAATGCGCCCTCGCGGTCGAAGTACAGACGCCAGAACTTACGCAGGAACTTGTGCACACCGTCGATACCGTTTGTATCCCAAGGCTTCGACTGCTCCAGGGGACCCAAGAACATCTCGTACATACGCAGTGTGTCGGCACCGTAGTTCTCCACGATGTTGTCGGGGTTAACGACATTAAACATCGACTTCGACATCTTCTCGATAGCCCAGCCGCAGATATACTTGCCATCCTCCAAGATGAACTCTGCATCCTTAAACTCGGGACGCCAAGCGCGGAAGGCCTCCAGGTCGAGCTGGTCGTTCTTCACGATGTTTACATCGACATGAATCTCCTGTGTCTCGTAGTCGCCCTTAAGGCCGAGCGATACGAACTTATTTGTACCCACTACGCGGTAAACGAAGTTCGAGCGGCCCTGAATCATACCCTGGTTAACCAGCTTCTTGAAGGGCTCCGACTCGCACACATAACCCAAGTCGTAGAGGAACATATTCCAGAAACGCGAGTACATCAGGTGTCCCGTAGCGTGCTCGATACCGCCGATGTAGAGGTCAACATTGCGCCAGTAGTCGTTTGCCTCCTTCGATACCAGTGCCTCCTGATTACGAGGATCCATATAGCGCAGGAAGTAAGCCGATGAGCCGGCAAAACCGGGCATTGTCGAGAGCTCCAACTGATTACCCTCGTAAGCCCAGTCGGCTACGCGTGCCAGGGGGGGCTCACCCTGCTCGGTGGGACCGAAGTTCTCGATAGGGGGCAACTCCAAAGGCAACTTATCCTCGGGCAGAGGATATGCTGTATCGCCCTTGTAATATACGGGGAAGGGCTCGCCCCAGTAACGCTGACGCGAGAAGATAGCATCGCGCAGGCGGTAGTTGATAAGCTTCTTACCCAAGCCACGGCGCTCCACCTCGTCGAACATTGCGGGGATAGCCTCGGTAACATCCTTGCCAGTGAGGAAGTCTGAGTTAATCATCTTACCCGACTTGGCGTCGTATGACTCCACCTCTATGTTACCACCCTCAACCACTGGCACGATGTCGAGGCCGAAGTGGCGTGCGAAGGCGTAGTCGCGCGAGTCGTGCGCCGGCACGGCCATAATAGCACCTGTACCGTAGCCAGCCAACACATAGTCCGAAATATAGATAGGAATAGCCTTTCCGGTGAAGGGGTTGATGGCGTAAGAGCCTGTCTGAACACCGCTCACACGGCGTGTCTCGGCAATACGCTCACGCTCCGAACGCTTCTTTGTCTGGGCGATATACTCCTCAACGGCAGCCTTGTTCTCGGCTGTTGTGAGCTCCTCAACCCACTCGTGCTCGGGGGCGATAACCATAAATGTAACACCGAAGATAGTGTCGGGGCGAGTTGTAAAGATCTCAAGCTTGCGCTCCGAATCCTTCACATCGAAGAATACCTGAGCACCAACCGAGCGACCGATCCAGTTGCGCTGAATCTCCTTGAGCGAGTCGCTCCACTCGAGTGAGTCCAAACCATCGAGCATACGCTGTGCGTAAGCCGTTACGCGCAGCGACCACTGCTTCATTCGCTTCTGCTCAACGGGGAAGCCACCACGAACTGAGAGGCCATCCTTCACCTCGTCGTTGGCCAAAACTGTACCGAGCTGAGGGCACCAGTTAACCATAGTGTCGGCACGATATGCCAGGCGGTAGTTCTGCAATACCTGCTCGCGCTCCTGCTCCGAGTAGGCGTTCCACTGCTCGGCAGTGAACTTAAGGGGTGTTGTGCAGGCTACATCCAAGCCCTCGGTACCCTTCTGTGCGAAGTGCTCGACGAGCTGCTTGATGGGCACCGCCTTCTGGCAAGCGTTGCAGTAGAAGTGGTCGTACATCTTCAAGAACGCCCACTGAGTCCACTTGTAGTACTCGGGCTCGCAGGTGCGAACCTCGCGGTCCCAGTCGTAGCAGAAACCAATCTTGTCCAGCTGCTCGCGGTAGCGGTTGATGTTCTGCTCGGTGGTTACGGCAGGGTGCTGACCTGTCTGAATAGCATACTGCTCAGCGGGCAGACCGAAGGCGTCGTAGCCCATCGGGTGCAACACATTGAAGCCACACAGACGCTTGTAGCGCGAGTAGATATCCGATGCGATATATCCCAGCGGGTGGCCTACGTGAAGACCTGCTCCCGAGGGGTAGGGGAACATATCCAGAACATAGAATTTGGGGCGTGAGGGGTCAACCTCTACGCGGTAGGTTTTGCGATCCTGCCAAAGTTTTTGCCACTTGGTTTCGATCTCTTTGAAATTGTACTCCATTGTTTATCGTTTTTGTATTTTTTGTCTTTAGAATGGGTGTTGGCCGTCGCGCCGTCGCGCGCGCACGCCTCTAAAGGGCAAAGATAGTAAAAAATAATGGAAAAAGGGCGCAACTATCGCAGTTGTGCCCCTCTTCACCTGAAAATTTAATGCTTAAACGGTTTTTTGGTTGGTTGTATTGAAGTTTTCTTTTAAGGCTTTCTACCGTTGTTAGCTTGTATTTCGAAATATCTTTAATCTTTAGAACTTAAACACATAGGGACACATCGCCCATACGCCCTCCTCAGAGAGTGCCTGCTCCAGACGGCGGTACTCGTTGTAGAGTGTGCCCAGCTCCGAGCGTGAGGTCATAGCCTGACGCACCTTCACATTGAGCGATGAGAGGATAGCCATAAAGCCCTCGGGCTCGTTTGTTATCTCGACGATCTGGTAGTTCGAGCCCATCTCGGCCTTGTCGATAGCGATGGCGATAGCTGACTTCAAGCCGCCGCAAGTATCCACCAGACCAATTCGCTGTGCCTGCTCGCCCGACCATACACGACCCTCGGCAATCTCCAGCACGCGCTCGATGGTGAGGTTACGACCCTCAGCTACAAGCGATGTAAAGCGCTCATATACACGATCTACGCTACGCATCATTGCATTATACTGAGTTGAGTTGAGCGCCGAGAATCCGTTGCCCAGACCTGCGTTGGCGTTTGACTTAACACCATCCACCGTGATACCTACCTTATCCTCCAAAGCCTTGCCAAAGCTGGGCATCATACCAAACACGCCGATCGAGCCTGTGAGCGTCGAGCGGTTGGCCACGATGGCGTCGGCCGGTGCCGAGATATAGTATCCGCCCGATGCGGCATAGCCACCCATCGATACGATTACGGGCTTCTTCGCCTTCAGGTTCTCCACCTCGCGCCAGATAAGATCCGACGCCAGGGCGCTACCTCCGGGCGAGTTCACGCGCAATACTACCGATGCTATGTCGTCATCCTCGGCCACCTCGCGAAGCGTCTCAGAGAGTGTGTAGCCGTAGATGTTGTCGTCCGAGCCACTGCCATCCATCACCTGACCGTTGGCATATACGATAGCCACCTTGGGTGCCGAAGCACGCTTGGGGTCGTCAACAAGCGACGAGGCGTAGTCGCCCAGCGATACAAATTCGGGCTCCTCAATGCCATACTCCTTGGCGAAGAGCTCCTCCATCTGGTCGGCATACTTAATGCCATCGACAAACTTATGCTCCAAAGCCTCCGAGGGCAATGTTACGGCCAACTCGTCGGCCAGGCGGTTGAGCTCATCGGGGGTGATGCCTCGCGAAGCTGATACGCCATCTACTATCACACTCCACATCTGGTCAACCAACTCCTGCATCTGCTGGCGGTTGGCATCTGACATCTTGTCCAGGAAGTAGGGCTCCACAGCACTCTTATACTTGCAGGCTGTGGGGCGCAGAATATCTACATCGACACCCAGCTTGTCGATCAAACCCTTATAAAACATAGTGTTCATCACTAGTCCCGACCAGTCGAACGAGCCCTCGGGCTGAATATATACCTTGTCGGCTACCGATGCCAGATAGTATCCGCCCTGCGAGTAGGTCTCGTTGTAGGCTACTACCCACTTGCCGCTCTGCTTGAAGAGCTCGATGGCCGCACGCAACTCCTCCAAAAGTGTCAACTCGGCCGTACCGCTACCTGTCAGATTGATGTAAATACCATTGATACGCTCATCGGTGGCGGCGCTCTCTATGGCGCGCAGTGCGTTGTAGATGGTGAGCGAATGGGCTGGTGTCATTGTCATAATGTCGAATCCACCCATCGGATCGTTCGAGGGAGCATCCACCAAACTCTCGCTTAGGTCAATACGCAGGATAGCCTTGTCGGGAACACTCTCCATACTCGGGGCAAACATAGCCGATATGCCCGAGAAGATCGACATCCACAACAGGAATGTCACCGCACTACCCACCACCACGGCCAGCAGTGCCGCCAAAAACACCTTGCCAAACGATATGGGGCTCTTCTTTGCCACCTTGCGTTTGGGCAGTGCCTCAGCCTTTGCGGCGGGTTCTGTTGCCTCAGCCTTTGTCTCAGCCTTTGCCTCTATCTCCTCTGCGGGTTTAGCCATTACATTCTCTGTTGCCTCAACTGCTGGTGTACTCTCCACCGCGGGAGTCGAGGTCTTCTCCAACTCATTCTTTATCTCTTCCATTGTATCTAATTTTTCTGTTTGCTCGGTGCCACTACACCATTACGATTAACAAATATACAAAAATTTTCTCCCCTTGTTCACTATTTGATAGCTCATTTTCTATAATAGGCGCCAAAATGTGCAAAAAAACTACACTTCTTGGTCGGTTTTTGTGCACTTTGATCGGCGCAAAGGGGGCGCAGAGCGTGTAGTTCCGATATTTTTTATATCTTTGCAAAAAATTTGCAAAACCTTATGGCAGACAATTCAATACTTATCCGCTTAGACGGACTTAAACTCAAATACGAGGAGATTGGTCAGAAGCTCACCGACCCCGAAGTAATCGCCGATGTGAAGCAGTTCATTCAGCTCACCAAGGAGTACAAGGAGTTGGAGCCCATCATCGAGACCTCGGAGCGCTTCCGCACCGCCACCGCCAACCTGGCCGAGGCGAAGGATATTTTGGCTAACGACAAGGACGAGGAGATGCGCGAGATGGCGCGTATGGAGATCTCGGAGCTGGAGCCTGCACTCGAGAAGATGGAGGAGGAGATCAAGCTCCTGCTCATTCCGAAGGATCCGCAGGACGACAAGAACGCTATCCTCGAGATTCGCGGTGGTACAGGTGGCGACGAGGCGGCGATCTTCGCTGGCGACCTTTTGCGTATGTACACCAAGTATATCGAGTCGAAGGGCTGGCGCTACGAGATCACATCGTTCTCTGACGGTACGGCAGGCGGTTACAAGGAGGTTGTGCTCAAGGTTACAGGTCAGAGCGTATATGGCACCTTGAAGTATGAGTCGGGCGTACACCGCGTGCAGCGCGTGCCCCAGACCGAGACACAGGGCCGTGTCCACACCTCGGCGGCGTCGGTGGCTGTGTTGCCCGAGGCTGAGGAGTTCGATGTTGAGATCTCGATGAACGACATCCGCAAGGATATCTTCTGTGCGTCGGGTCCTGGTGGTCAGTCGGTGAACACCACCTACTCGGCTATTCGTCTTACCCACATCCCCACAGGTATCGTCGTTCAGTGTCAGGATCAGAAGTCGCAGCTCAAGAACTTCGACAAGGCTTTCGAGGAGTTGCGTACGCGTATCTTCAACCTCGAGTATTCGAAGTACCTCGACGAGATCGCATCGAAGCGTAAGACAATGGTGTCGACAGGCGACCGCTCGGCAAAGATTCGTACATACAACTACCCCCAGGGCCGAATCACCGACCACCGCATCAACTACACCATCTACAACCTCTCAGCATTTATGGATGGCGACATCCAGGGTTGCATCGACCAGCTGATTGTGGCGGAGAATGCGGAGCGACTGAAGGAGAGCGAGTTGTAAAGAACGCGCCTAAAAAGGTGATTTCTGCGTTATGCTCGCCCTCGAAATCCTCATTTGCGCTCAGCAAACTGCGGTTTCTCGGACTTCGCAGGCCTAAAAATCCCTCTTTTTATACCCGTTCTTGGCGGGGAGGGTATCTCAAGCATCTGAAAATCCCTCTTTTTATAAGCGTTTACATAAAATCAGTATAAGGACTACCCCCAACGGGGTGGTGTTTTTTTATTATATCGCCCCAAAAAAAATTCTCTTTCATCTTTGCTCTTTCATCTTTCATCTTTGATTTTTGCATTTAGAATTGTATATTTGTAGATTAGAATAACTGTTTTGCCACGCTATGACCTCGCAACGACAACATATCACTCTCACCGAGCTTCAGCACCGCATCAAGGCGGCCGTTGAGGGTGCTCTCGCCCTGCCCCTGTGGGTGGTGGCCGAGGTGTCGGAATTGAAGGTCAACTACTCGGGCCATTGCTACCTCGAACTTATCGAGAAGAGCGAGCCCACGCGCGGTGGCACACCCATCCCGCGTGCGCAGGTGCGCGCCGTCATCTGGCGGTCGCAGTGGGGTATGCTCTCTTCCTATTTTCAGTCGCAGACAGGATCGGCACTGGCGGCGGGTATGAAGATTATGGCCAAGGTGGTGGTGTCGTACCACGAGCTCTACGGCCTCTCGTTGCAGATTACCGACATCGACCCCTCCTACACCCTGGGCGAGGTCGAGCGACAGAAGCAGATGACC
>JAZONC010000033.1:0-64847 GCA_045654285.1 Alistipes sp.
CCGCTTTTCTATTTATCAGCTATAGATTACTTGTTGTAAGCCTTCATAACTGAGATAAGGTCGAGAACCTTGTTTGAGTAACCCCACTCGTTGTCGTACCAAGATACAACCTTAACGAATGGGTCAGTCAAAGCGATACCAGCCTTAGCGTCGAAGATTGAAGTGCGAGCATCACCCAAGAAATCAGATGATACAACGTCCTCGTTAGTGTAACCGAGAACACCTGCCAACTCACCCTCAGAAGCAGCCTTCATAGCGTCGCAAATCTCAGCGTATGTAGCGGGCTTAGCCAAGTTTACAGTCAAGTCAACAACTGAAACATCCAAAGTAGGAACGCGGAATGCCATACCAGTAAGCTTACCGTTCAACTCGGGAAGAACTACGCCTACAGCCTTAGCAGCACCTGTTGAAGAAGGGATGATGTTGCCAGCAGCAGCGCGGCCACCACGCCAGTCCTTCAAAGAGGGACCGTCAACAGTCTTCTGAGTAGCAGTAGTAGCGTGAACAGTTGTCATCAAACCGTCAGCGATACCCCAGTTGTCGTTCAAAACCTTAGCGATAGGAGCCAAGCAGTTAGTAGTACAAGATGCGTTAGAAACGATTGTCTGACCAGCGTAAGTGCTAGTGTTAACACCGCATACGAACATAGGAGTCTTATCCTTTGCAGGAGCTGACATAACTACATACTTAGCACCAGCCTTGATGTGAGCCTCAGCCTTCTCAGCAGTGAGGAACAAACCAGTTGACTCAACTACGTACTCAGCCTCAACCTCGTTCCACTTCAAATCCTCGGGGTTGCGCTCTGCAGTTACGCGGATAGACTTACCGTTTACGATAAGGAGGTTCTTCTCTGTGCAATAGTCGATAGTGCCATCGAACTGACCGTGCATTGTGTCATACTTAAGCATATAAGCCAAGTACTCTACGGGGCAAAGGTCGTTAATACCTACTACATCGTACTTCTCAGTCTGTGTGCAAGCTGCACGGAATACCATACGGCCGATACGTCCGAAACCGTTGATACCAATCTTAATCTGTGCCATAATTTGTTTAAATTGTTATATTAAGTAAAAATTTGTTACTCTTTTATCACCACAAAATTATATACTTTAAGAATACTACGCAAATTTAGAGCACGAAAAAAGTAAATTTTTTCAATAACTTAACATAGAATTTACTTTGCAAAGCCGCTACACGATGTAAAACCCGCCACACGACCCTATTTTATGCCCTAAATGCACAATTTGACTCGCCCTGAATTAAAATCCGCCACGAGCACGCTTAGCCATAGCCGAGGCGAAAACAAAGTCGTTGAGCTCGCGGTTGTCCGAGTGCAGAATATCATCCTTCGAGCCTTCCCACCATTTGTTACCCTCGTAGATAAAGACTATCTTCTCGCCAATCTCCATTACCGAGTTCATATCGTGGGTATTGATAATGGTGGTGATGTTATACTCCTTGGTAATATCATAGATGAGGTTATCGATCACAATCGAGGTCTGCGGGTCGAGGCCCGAGTTGGGCTCGTCGCAGAACAGGTAGCGAGGATTCATCACAATAGCGCGCGCAATGGCGGCACGCTTAACCATACCACCACTAAGCTCCGAGGGGTAGAGGTGGTGTGCATTATCCAGATTAACGCGCTTCAGGCAGAGGTTCACGCGCTCCATCTTCTCCTCCTCCGACTGCTCGGTAAACAGATCGAGTGGCAGCTTCACATTCTCCGCTACGGTAGAGGCGTCGAGCAGTGCTCCACCCTGAAAGATCATACCCACTTCACGGCGGATAGCCTTGCGACTCCGGAAGTCGAGTGTCGAGAAGCATACATCGTCGTAATAGATGGCGCCCTCGTCCACTTCGTGCAGACCCACCAGGGACTTCAGCAGCACGGTCTTACCCGAACCACTACGGCCTATGATCAGATTGGTCTGTCCTGTACCGAACTCAGTGGTGATGTTCTTCAGTACGGGGCGTCCCTCGAATGACTTTACTATGTTTTCGGCTTTTATCACGTGCGTATAAGTTGAGTTAATACAAGGTTGCAAATCATAATGACGATAGAGCTGACAACTACGGCCTTGGTCGAAGCCTTACCCACCTCCAACGAGTTACCTTTGGTGTAGTAGCCGCAGTAGGCCGAGATACTGGTGATGAAGAAGGCAAAAAAGGCCATCTTAACCAGCGCATACCAGATTTCGCTCACATAGAAATAGTATCTCAAACCGTCGACATACTCCGTAGGATTCATAATACCCGTAATGGCCGCCATACCATAACCGCCGGCAATACCGATGAGCATACTGAAGATAGCCAGGAAGGGGAAGAAGAAGACCGTAGATACGATCTTGGGCAGAATCAGATACGAGGCCGAGTTCACACCCATAATCTCCAAGGCATCGATCTGCTCGGTGATACGCATCGTGCCAATTTCGGAGGCGATGTTAGAGCCCACCTTACCTGCCAGGATAAGAGCCACAACTGTAGACGAGAACTCCAAAATCATTACCTCACGAGTGGCGTAGCCAATCATAAATTGCGGAATGAATGGCGACTCCAATGTGATGGCCATCTGTAGCGTTACGGCCGAGCCAATGAAGACCGAAATGATAGCCGTCAAGCCGATTGAGTTCAAGCCCAGAGCCTCCATCTCGTACATAATGCGCGAGTAGTAGATACTCCTCTTCTCGGGGCGCGAAAATACCTTCTGCATCAGCAGGGTGTACTTACCTATGGCTTCAAATATTTTCAATTATTCCAGTTTTTAGGATTTAATACTTCATTTTTAGGTCTTGGGCTTATTTCTTCTCCTTGACCTCCTCGAAATCGACATAGTCGCCGACATTATCATTCACTCGCTTCTGCGGCTGGCTCGAGGTCGAGTGCACGCGAACCTCACCCTCCGAGGAGCGGGCATTGCTCCGTTGTGAAGAGTTGGTGTAGGTATAAAAACCACCCTGCTGGCTACCCTGTCGAGCCTGCTGCTCGCTCTTACGGCTCATACGACGCAGGCGGAAGAGCATAAACAGAGGCACAGCGAGCAGAAGCAACACCGCGATGGCGATGCCAATAATCAATACTCCGAAAGCCGACGGAGCAAAGACCAGAAGCATCACGATAATGATCGTGGTTAGCGGGTTGCGCTGTATATAATTTATTATCGATTCAAACATTTTCTTTTAGTTTTACACTCCCTACGCGGGAAAAATCATCGCAAAATTACAAAAAAATCACTATTCCGAGAAATATCTGCTCGTTGTGTGGATAAATTTGCTTAATTTTGAGGCCAAATAAACCCATTTAATATGTCACATCAACTTTTATCAATCTCACCGGTCGATGGCCGTTATAATAAAGTAACATCCGCTCTGTCGGATTATTTCTCAGAGTATGCCCTCATTCGCTACCGTGTACGCGTGGAGGTGGAGTATTTCATTGCTTTGTGCGAACTGCCCCTGCCCCAGCTCGCAGGCGTGCCCAAGTCGGCATACGACGAGTTACGCAAACTCTACACCGAATTTACTATGGAGGATGCACTCCACGTAAAGGAGATTGAGAGTGTAACGAACCACGATGTGAAGGCTGTTGAGTATCTATTGAAGGAGAAGCTCGAGCAGTTGGGACTGAACGACTACCGCGAGTTCGTGCATTTTGGTCTCACCTCGCAGGATATTAACAACACGGCTACTCCCCTTTTGTTGGAGGAGGCATTGACAAATGTATATCTGCCCGCACTGCACGAGTTGGTTGATAAGATCTACTCGCTGGCCGAGCAGTGGGAGGATGTGCCTATGTTGGCACACACTCACGGTCAGCCCGCATCGCCCACACGCTTGGGTAAGGAGTTCAAGGTATTCGTTGAGCGTCTGGAGCGTCAGATCGACCTCCTGCAGGATGTTGAGCCTATGGCTAAGTTCGGCGGTGCAACAGGTGGCTTCAATGCTCACAATGTAGCTTATCCCGAGATCGACTGGGTGGAGTTTGGTAACAACTTCGTTGACTCGCTCGGATTGGTGCGTGCACAGTACACCACACAGATTGAGCACTACGATAACCTTGCCGCTACATTCGATGCCCTGAAGCGCATCAACACAATCCTTACAGACCTCGCTCGCGATATGTGGACATATATCTCTATGGAGTACTTCCGCCAGCAGGTTAAGAAGGGAGAGGTTGGCTCATCGGCTATGCCCCACAAGGTTAACCCCATCGACTTCGAGAATGCCGAGGGTAACTTCGGCGTGGCAAACGCCATCTTCGAGCACCTTGCAGCAAAACTCCCCATCTCGCGTATGCAGCGCGACTTGACCGACTCGACAGTTTTGCGTAATGTGGGTGTTCCCGTAGCACACACACTCATCGGTTTTAGCTCATTGCAGAAGGGCTTGGGCAAGGTAATCTTGAACGAGGCTGCACTCGCTGCCGATTTGGAGGATAACTGGGCTGTAGTTGCCGAGGCTATGCAGACCATCTTGCGCCGTGAGGCATACCCCAACCCCTACGAGGCATTGAAGGCTTTGACCCGCACAGGCGGCCACATCACCGAGCAGACTATCAAGGAGTTTGTCGAGACACTCGATGTAGAGGAGAGTGTTAAGGAGGAGCTTCGTGCTATCACACCTCACAACTATGTGGGTGTAGTAAAATAAGCACTACGATAGATTAATACAAAGGGGTTGTCCGACGCACTTGTTGGGCAACCCCTTCTATTTAGAAGTTGTTTATCACAAAAAATAGCGAATAGTGTTTAGCGTGCTTCACTATTAGTAGTGAAATTACTTTAGGGGGTAATCATTTTATAGTTTTTTTCATATCTTTGCCGCCGCAAATGGTTTCACGAGTAATGACATATCTACGCCAGACGGGCTCCATCTTACTGATGTTGCTCTCGTTTGTTGTATATATAGGTGGCATAACCCTCTTTTCGCACGGCCATACCATCGACGGAGAGACAGTTTACCATTCGCACCTTCACACGGGCTCGGCCGAGCAACCCGACCATACGCACTCGTCGTTGCAGTTCAAGACACTGGCCGCTCTGGCTATGTATATTGCTCTGGCCGCAGTCGTAGCCGAACACATCGACCTGCCCACAAGCACGGCAATCACACTTGACTCTACCGACGCCCACGGTGTAGCAACGCGTAGCGTGCTTCACTTTTCACTTCGCGCACCTCCTGCTATTATGTAATTTTCAGTCCGCTTTCTTCCAGAAAGACTACACTCGACGATTCCCCCCCCGAATTGTCTTGTACTTGTGTGTTGCATCTGCTACACACCCATAAATTACATAATACCACAACATATGAAGATTAAATTTATACTTAAGACACTCTGTGTCGCACTCCTTTATATAGTATCAGCCACCGAGATGATGGCTCAAAACTCACACAACAGCGACGCCAACATTCACGGACACATAATCCACTCGCAGACTCGCGAGCACATTCCCTTCGTTACCATCACCGTCAAGGGTACCACCATCGGTCTTGTAGCTGACTCATCGGGACACTTCTTTTTGAAAAATCTTCCCGTAGGCGAACTAACGATCGTTGCCGAGGCCATAGGTCTTGAAACCGTAGAGCAGGTAGTAAAGACCGAGGCAGGCAAGAGTATTGAGATTAACTTTTCAATGACCGATGCCACCCACACAATGGACGAGGTGGTAGTGTCGGCCACGCGTAACGAGACCAACAAGAAGAGTACGGCAACCATCGTAAATGTAGCCTCAGCAAAACTCTTCGAGAACACGGCTTCGACAAACCTCGCCGAGTCGCTCGCCTTTCAGCCTGGTCTAAGAGTGGAGAACACCTGCGGTAACTGCGGTGCCGTGCAGCTCCGCATCAACGGATTGGATGGTCAGTACTCACAGATTCTGCTCGACTCGAGCCCCATCTTCTCGTCGCTGGCGGGCGTCTATGGCCTGGAGCAGTTGCCCGTGGCGATGATCGAGCGTGTAGAGGTTATTCGTGGTGGTGGCTCGGCGCTCTACGGCTCTAACGCCATCGGTGGCGTGGTGAACATCATCACCAAGGAGCCCCTTCGCAACTCGCTCTCGGTAGGTCATACAACCAATATATTTGAGAGTGGCGATACCGAGTTCGACACCTCGATCAACGGCTCGTTCGTGTCGGACGACCGCCGCGCAGGTGTGTATCTGTTTGGTATGGTCAAGGATCGTGATGCCTACGACCGTAACGACGACGGCTTTGTTGATCTTACGAGTATGCTCGCTCGCACCATAGGCTTCCGCGGCTACTACAAGACCACGGCCACATCGAAGCTCACGGCTGAGTATCATCACATAAGCGAGTTCCGTCGCGGTGGCGACAACATCGACCTTCCGCCCCATATGGCCGAGATTGCCGAGCAGGTGGATCACAACATCAACGGCGGTAGCCTGCGTTGGAACTACTACGCCCCCAATACTCGCCACTTTGTAGATATTTACGCCTCGGCGCAGGGCATTGGTCGCGACAGCTACTACGGCACAGGCAAGGACCCCAACGCCTATGGTCGAACCGAGGATCTCACGCTCGTAGCAGGTGCGCAGTATAGCTATGTATTCAACAAGTGCCTCTTTATGCCGGCGCAGTTCACCGTAGGATTTGAGTATTCGTACAACGACCTTGACGACCACTCTATCGGTTTCGACCGTTCTATTCAGCAGACCGTGCGCACGGCAGGCGTCTTCGTACAGAATGAGTGGAAGAACGAGAAGGTAAACTTCGTTATCGGTGGTCGTTTCGATAAGCATAGTATGATGAAGAACATTATCTTCTCGCCCCGTGCCAACCTGCGATATAGCCCCCACGAGGATATTGGTTTGCGTGTGAGCTACTCGAGTGGTTACCGTGCTCCGCAGGCCTTCGACGAGGATTTGCATATCGACGCGGTGAACAACCAGTCGTCAATCATACAGCTCGACCCCAACCTCAAGCCCGAGTACTCGCACAGTTTCAGCGCCTCGGCCGACCTTTACCACAACTTTGGCGCGTTGCAAACTAACCTTTTGATCGAGGGCTTCTACACGATGCTCGACGATGTGTTTGCATTGGCAAAGACGGGAGAGAATGAGGCTGGATATATTATTCAGACCCGCTACAACGCTTCAGGCGCCAAGGTACGCGGTCTGACCGCAGAGCTTAAGCTGGGTATTCCCGACCGCTTCGAACTTCAGGCGGGTTACACCTTCCAGCGTAGCCACTACAACGAGCCTGAGGAGTGGTCTGACAATGTAGTGGCACAGCGTCGTATGTTCCGCACGCCCGACCACTACGCCTACTTCACAGCCTCGGCTAACATCACCCGCAAGTTCAAAACTTCGCTCTTTGGTAACTACACGGGCTCTATGCTCGTGCAGCACAACGCCGGCTATATCGAGGTCGATCGCACCGAGCTTACCCCATCGTTCTGGGATATGGGTCTTAAACTAAGTTATAACTTTACACTCACGCCCACCATCGGTCTGGAACTCAACGGCGGTGTGAAGAACATCTTCGACGCCTACCAAAGCGACATCGATCGTGGTGCATTCCGCGACTCGGTATATATCTATGGTCCGATGAATCCCCGCACATTCTTCGTAGGACTTAAGTTTACATTATAATATAAAGGAGCTGAAAAGTATCAAGAGTATAAAAAGAAAGGGTGTCAGATTGGACACCCTTATTTTATTTACTTTATCGGAGCGATAATTCTTGTTAGGCGATTTCTATTTGATATAGACCTCGAGCAGCGTAGCCTCACCTCTAAGCTCCACCACATCCGCCTCGGCGGGAATAAGCACCAACTCGTAGGGGGTGATATGCTCGGTATGCTCGCCCATCACCACATCGGCCTCGCCCTCGGCACAGATATAGAGCACAAACGAATCAAGCGACGAGTAATCGAACTCCTTATTGCCATTAAGGGCAATCATATTAGTGGTAAAATAAGGACAATCGACAACGCCTACGGCCTGATTCTCCTTGAGTGTATAACGCTTGTAGCAGGCATCGGCATCGCTACCAAAGTCGATGGCATCAACAGCCAAGGCGGTATGCAACTCGCGGGGCTGGCCCTTGTCATCAACACGGTTCCAGTCGTAGATACGGTAGGTAATATCAGATGTCTGCTGAATCTCAATCACATCAACTCCGCTACCCAAAGCGTGGATAGTGCCCGCAGGGATGAAAAACACATCGCCCTTCTTGACCTCTACACGATTCATAATCTCGGGCAGACGATCCTCATTTACCGCCACCAAGTACTGCTCGCGCGAAATATTGACATCCTTGAAGCCGATATATATCGCGGCACCCTCGCGACAGCCCGCGATGTACCACATCTCGGTCTTACCGTATGAGTCGTGGCGCTCGGCCGCAAGATCATCATCGGGATGCACCTGCACCGAGAGAGTATCGCAGCACTCAAGGCTCTTTATAAGGAGCGGGAATGTAAGGCCATAGCGATCGTAGTTCTTCTCGCCCACGAGATTGCCCATATACACCTCGACAATCTCCTCGATGGTGTTGCGCTTAAGGTAACCATTAGCCACCACCGACTCATCGCCCGCAACCGACGAGAGATCCCAACACTCGCCATAGGGTTTCGAGGGGTCTATCTTTGCACCCTTGCCCTGCTTCACACGCGAGAGCAACTCGGTGCCACCCCACAGACGCTCCTTGAGGCGCGGAATAAATTTTATTGGATATAACATAATCGTTCGCGTTTTACTCATGCTCAAAAAGTGCCTCTACACACTCAATTACCTCCTCGGCCGTAGCATTGAGGGGGAAAATCTTCGACGGCTCAAGAGCATAGGTCTGGTGAGTCGATTTGAAAGTCTGCTCGCCCGCACCTGTGATGTTGAGCATAATGGTGGCATCCTTCTCCACCTTACCATCCTGCACGGCCTTGATGAGCGTAGCCGTAGCCACCGCCGCCGCAGGATGAATATCTACGCCCTCCAACTCCTCGAAGAGTTTTGCAGCCTTGCGGGCCTGCGGGTTGGTTGCAACCAGAATCTCGCCATTGGTGGCCTTCAGCGCATCGTACAAACCACCCTTGATGCCATAGGGGGGCTTGCGGTTAGAGAGCACCTTAGCATCGATAATAGCCACATCGCGACGAGCCTTGTCGGCATCATACGGCAGCATAGCACGCGAGTCGGCACGCCACGCATCGTACATCGGAACGAACGGAGCGTTCTGCGACACCATAAGTTTCATTATATTGTTGCCATACTTACCATCCTCGATAAGACGCATATTGGCCTCCCACGCCGCAATGGCGCCCGTACCGCTACCCACTGCCTGGAAGTAGTAGTCGGGGATACGGCCAATGGTCGTTGTGGCCGACAACACGGTGGTAGCCATACCGTCGCGGCGAGCCACATTCTTCGCACCGCCCTCGGCATAGAAGCGAGGCGACTTGAGTGCCAAATCGCCGAGGTGAATAGCATCGAAGTAGTCGCCACCCTTCTCGCAAGAGATCAGTTTCACGCAGGGGTTAATGGGCTTCTCGAACCACATAGCCGAGAGATTATCAGCTGGAACAGACAACAGCAACGGAATATTATTCTCTGAACACACCTTAGCAAAGGCACGCGCCGTGTTACCCGCCGAAGCCACCACGAGGATGCGCTTCTCGTTCTCGTCCATACGACCGCACACGCTGTATGCCTCGGTCTCCTTGAACGAGCAGGTAGTCATATTAGCACCGTGGCGAGGTGAGTAGCCATTCAGGGTGATATAGAGATTCTCCAGACCCAAATGCTTTGCCAGACCCTCGCTACGATAGGTTACAGGGGCGGCCGAGCCCTTCAGCAGGCGCTTTACGGGCAACCAATCGCAGAAGGTATAGAAACCCCACTCATCGCCCTTGAGCTCCAGCTCTCGTTTGTCGTAGATGGCACGCACGAGCGAAGGCTCTTCGCACTGCTTATCCTCGAGTACCCAACCCGTATCCTCAAATTTGCGCTCAGTGGCCACGCAGCAAAGCGTATAGGCCGTTGCTTTGAAATCTTTCATCTCTTGTTTGATTTTGACACTTTTGTATTATGCAAAAGTAATAAATTTCGTCAAAAGATAGAGAAATTGAGTTATAAATTTGTACATTTGTGTAATTCGAAAACAATTTGACTAAAATATTATTGCTATGAAACATGTTCTATTCACATTTGCTCTGTGCCTTGTAGCCGTTGGCGCTATGGCACAAAACACCAAGAAGGAGGACTGGGCACAGTTCTACCGCTACGCCGAGGCAAACGAGAAGGTTACCACTCGCCCCGACGCTGTATTTATGGGTAACTCGATTACCGACAACTGGGCGCGCTTCGACGCCGAGTTCTTCGAGAAGAACAACTTCGTGGGCCGAGGTATCAGCGGTCAGACCTCGTCGGAGATGCTCGTGCGCTTCCGCCGCGATGTGATCGACCTTAATCCCCGCTGTGTGGTTATTCTCTCGGGCACGAACGATGTGGCACGCAACAACGGTTACATCTCACCCGAGAACACTCTGGGCAACATCATCTCGATGTGCGAGCTGGCCAAGGCCAATGGCATCGAGGTTATCCTCTGCTCGGTAACTCCCACATCTGTATTTGGCTGGCGCAAGGAGATCTCGCCCGCGCAGCCTATCCGCGACCTGAACAAGATGTTGGAGGCCTACGCCAAGGAGGCCGGCATCTACTTCCTGAACTACTACCCCGCTCTGACCGACGATCTGGGTGGCCTGCCCGCAAAGTGGAGCACCGACACCTGCCACCCCAACCTTGAGTGCTACCGCACGGTGATGGAGCCTATGGTTTGCGACGCTATAAATAAGGTGCTGAAGACTCCCAAGAAGAAGTTGCACACCCCGATGCCCGTTGAGTAACGAGGTTATAGGATAGGAGGCAAGCTACGCCTCACGCAAGGTTTATTTCACCCCTGTCGGAGATTCTGGCAGGGGTGAAAACATTGTATATAGGCCTTTTAATAGTCGATATATGGTCGGCACGGGATAATTCTCATTTTTTTTGCGCACGGGGTAGGATAATGCAAGTTTTTTGCCTACATTTGTCATATATTGCTCTGTTATGAAACGAATCATTGTAGCCCTCTTTATGCTCGCCTCTCTGAGCGCGTGTCAGCACGGTGTCCGATACGACATCGAGGGACGCCTTGCGCAAAGGGCTGCCAGCACAGTGTATTTGGTGGTGCAGAACACTTCGACCGACACGCTGGCCTCGGCCACGGTTGAGCGCGACAACACCTTTCGCCTGCGTGGCCGCGTGGAAGAGCCCACCACAGCTTTCGTGTGCGACGACAATGGCAATGTGCTGGCTATGCTACTCACCGAGAGCAGTACTGTAACACTGCGCGCACTCGACGGGGGTGGTTACATCGCCGAGGGAGGCCCAGTGAACGACAAGTACAACCTGATCGTCGGCCGCCTATCGGACATAGCCCAGCAGATAATGGCAATCAATCCCGCGGAGGAGTATGCTGGTGAGATGTACGAGTCGCTGGTGGCAAAGTACAACGACATACTCTCGACTGCCATAACCGACAACCTGGACAACATCATCGGCGTGGAGCTCTTCACCGCGCAGGAGTCGCGCACGATGACAGCCGAGGATATGCGCGTACGCCTGAAGCAGTTTTCGCCTAAGATGCGCAGCACGACGGCTCTGCGCGAGTTCGAGCGTTACATCGAGACCTACGCCCGTAGCGAGGTGGGGCAACCATTTATCGATATGGAGCTAGAGAGCATCACGGGCGAGACAAAACGACTCTCGGAGATATGCGGCAAGGGGAAGTGGGTGTTGCTCGACTTTTGGGCTAGTTGGTGCGAGCCCTGCCTGACCGAGATTCCCTACCAGCAGGAGGCCTACAACCGCTATGCCCTGCAAGGGTTTGAGATATGTGGCATCTCACTCGACCGCGATGCTGACCGTTGGCGTTCGTTCGTTGCACAAAACAATATGCTGTGGACACACTTTATCGATAGCCCCGAGGAGGGCTCGGCGGCCGAGAAGTATGGTCTAACGGCCGTGCCGACGAATTTCTTGATCTCACCCGATGGCGTAATCGTAGCACGCAATATCTACGGCGAGGATCTATTGCACGAATTGGAGCACTGCTTTGAGTAAAATTTATTCGGCAAACAATCGTATGATAATCAGATGATTGCCGCAAGGGAACAAAAATATACTAAAAAAACTTCGCAAAAGATTTGCACAAGACAAAAAAGTGCCGTATATTTGCACTCGCAATCAGCAAATGGCTCCGTAGCTCAACTGAATAGAGTACTTGACTACGGATCAAGCGGTTACAGGTTTGAATCCTGTCGGAGTCACTGAAAAAGAGGATCACTCGTGATTCTCTTTTTTTGTTTTCATCCCTATCAAAGAGGGAGGACAAGCAAAAAAGAGGGTGTCTAACTTTTGAGTTAGCACCCTCTTTTTTATGTGTGATTGCACACAGAGACTACATCATCGATGCCAGGTCGATAGCAATCTTCATACCGATCTTAACGCCGGGATACATCGATACAGCGCCGTAAACCTTCATCAAGGCATCGTTCTGATCTGCGTTGGGCATAACCTGCGAAACGACATTGATAACCTCCTGATTGTTGAAGATAAGGTTAGCACCCTTCATATCCTCGTGAGCAACGATATCGACATTCAGATCATAGCTCTTGCCTGCAATACTCATCGATGCACCAAGGCTCATAAAGTCTGTACTCTGATCGAAAGCAAAAATCTGACCCGTAGTCTTCTTCTCGCCCGAGGTGAAGGTTACCACGCCGCTGTTATCAATCAGAATAACCTCGCGACCGACCTGCCAGCCAAAAGCCTTCTCCACATCGGGCAATACCGACTGCAAGGCATCAACTACAGCCTTTGCCTGAGCATCATCGCCATTATACTCCATCACCAGACCATTGTACTTCATAGGATTCTCCTGCGCCTGCACGCCGCATACTGCTGCAAGGCAGAACAGCGCTGCAAAAATAATTTTTTTCATATTCTATGTGTTTTATAAGTTAGTATCTACTTTATAAATACTGGAGCAAATTATATGCTTCCTTTCTCAAAATTAATAAAAAAAACTGCCCAATAAAAATTATCGGACAGTTTTTTCTGTGGGCGATAATCTATTATATCATATCGGTAACGGGCCAAGCGAAGGCACGAAGACCCTGCTGGTCGTTCTCCTGGTCGAGTTGCTTCATACGGGCAAGGAACGCCGCAGCCACATCATCCTCCATCACAGAGATAAGTGCCGAGTTCATCGTGGGCCAGGCGTGTGAGCCGAGGTGAGGCTCGCCATCGTTCGAGCCACAACCCATAAGCTCCTCCCAGCCTGTAAAGCCACGAATACCCATATCTTTCATTACATCCATAACCGCGTCATACATAGACTGGTTACACGATAAAAATACTGCTTTCATAGTAACATTCATTTTTAGTTATTAGCCTGCTTCAATGCCAGCTTTGCGCGGCGCTTCTCACCACGAACAGCGAAGGCTGCAAAGAGCGTAGGGATAAGAATCAGCGTAATTAATGTTGAGAACGCAAGACCCCACGCCACTGACATACCCAGCGAGTTCCACATCTCGGCACCTACACCGTTACCCACTGCCATCGGGATCATACCGAGCACTGTAGTGGTAGTAGTCATCAAGATAGGACGCAGACGGCTCTTACCGGCTGTAACCACAGCATCGATGATATTCATACCACGCTCACGGCAGAGGATGGTGTAATCCACTAACACGATACCGTTGTTCACCACAATACCGATAAGCATCAACACGCCAAGCACTGACATAATGTTAAGAGGTGTACCCGTAACTGCCAAACCGATAGCAACACCCAACACGGCGAAGGGCAGTGAGAACATAATTACGAAGGGATAGGTCAATGATTCAAACTGCGAAGCCATAATCACAAATACCAGGATAACCATCAGCACCATAAGCAGCGCCATATCGGTAAATGTCTCCTGCATATCCTCATACGATCCACCCACGAGCCAAGAGAAACCAGCAGGCATATTAATCTTATCCAACTCGGTCTGAACCTGCAGAACCATATCACTAAGCGCATAGCCCGTACCTACGATACCCGAAATGGTAACATAACGGTCGCGGTTCTTACGTGTAATGGTCGGAGGTGTCGAAGCCTCCTTTACGGTACCGATATCGCGGATCTTCACGCCCTGACCCATCTGGTTGTAGATGGTGATATTCTCAATATCCTCGATTGACTCACGGAACTTCTTGTCATAACGCACACGAATATCGTACTCATCACCATCCTCACGATAGTATGATGACACCGAACCATTGATACGGTTACGCAAGTACATTGAAGCCGTTGTTACATCCAGACCGCTACGAGCCAACTTCTCCAGATCGAAATCGACATGATACTCGGGAGTATACTCGTTACGCGAGATGGTAACCTCGGTAAAGCCCTCGATATTGCGCATAATGTTGGCAACCTGCTCAGCCAAAGCATCCGAAGTATCGAAGTCGTAACCATAGAGCTCAATATCTACTGAACTTGCACCACCCATCGAACCAGCACCAGTTGTTACGTTAAAGGTACGAATCTCGGTGTACTCATCCAGAATAGCACGCATCTCATCGGCAATCTCGGTAAGACCCTTCTCGCGCTCGGTTTTCTCAACAAAGCGCAGGTTCATAGAGATAATGTGCGTACCATTCTCTGACATTGCGCCGAAGATATTGTCGGTATCGGCCTGACCCTCACGAACGCTCACCATCTCCAACTCCTCGGGGAATGCTTTGTGGAAACGATCAGAGATCTCAAGCGAGAGGTCGCGTGTAATCTCCTGGCGCGTACCTGCGGGAAGCTGAATAGACACAGAGAGTGATGCATTATCCTGTGCGGGGAAGAACTCCGACTTAATGAGGGGGTACAAACCGCCCAACACGCCAGCGAAAAGCACCAACGAACCAATGATGATAGTCTTACGGTGTGTTACGCACCACGCGAGGATGCCGCCATAGAAGTTGTTGAAGCGCTCCATCACATTGTCTATATGGTGCTGGAACCACGCCTTCTTCGGGCTCTTCTTCATCATCAGAGAGCAGAGTACCGGAGTAAAGGTAATCGCCGCGATTGTTGACACGGTAAGTGTGATGGTTACCATCCAACCCATTGAGTTGAAGAGCACACCCGCCATACCTGTTACCATAGTAAGGGGCAAGAATACGGCAATTGTAGTAAGTGTACCACCAATAACTGAGATACCCACCTCCTTGGTTGCAAAGATTGCCGCCTGCTTGGGCTTCGCGCCTCGGTCGATATGAGTAGTGATATTCTCCAATACTACGATGGCATTATCCACAACCATACCGATAGCGATTGAGAGCGACGACATTGTGATGATATTCAGTGTCTCACCCGTAGCCAAGATATAGATAACGGCAGCAAGCAACGAAATAGGGATCGTAAAGATTACGATGAAGGTTGCACGCCAGCGACCCAAGAAGAGGAACACTACGAGCATCACCAAAAGGAAGGTGGTGATGATGGTGTCGCGCAACGACTTCACGGTAGATACGATGTTGTCCGATGTATCCATAATGGTGAAGAGCTGCACATCGGCAGGAAGTGTCTCCTTCAACTCTTCGATGTATGCCTTAACCTCGCGCGAAATAGCCACAGCATTAGCACCCGACTTCTTCTGCACGATGATCATACCACCCTGCTCACCATTGTTATAGGTCTCCTGAATACGCTCCTGAACGGTATCCTTGATAGTAGCCACCTCACGCAAAAGAATGGGGGCACCATTGCGATAACCGATCACAAGGTCATACATCTCGCTGGGATCCTCAAACTCGTGGTCCACACGCAAAGAATAAGCGTTAGAACCTACATCGAACGAACCTGCGGGAGTGTTGCGGTTTACGGCTGCAATAGCGTTAGAGATAGCCTCGATCGAAAGGCCGTAAGCCTCCAGCTTGTTGGGGTCGCAATATACCTGAATCTCTCGCTCAGGGATACCCGCGATAGAGATTGTACCCACACCACTAACACGCGCCAGCGGCGTTGCAATCTGGTCATCGAGAATCTTGTATAGTCCCGACATACTCTCCTCTGCAGTTACACCGAGCATCAAGACGGGAATCATATCAGAAGAGAACTTGAAGATGATAGGCTGACTCACACCATCGGGCAGCGTTGAGAGCATATCCAGCTTATCACGCACATCGTTGGCCAGGATGTCCAGGTCGTAACCATACTCAAACTCGAGAGTTACCACTGACATATTCTCCTTAGACTGCGAAGTGATATTATCGAGATGGTCCACACCATTGAGCACATTCTCCAGAGGGCGTGTTACATTATTCTCAATATCCTCGGCACTAGCGCCAGGATATGAGGTCATAACCATCAACATATTAGACTCGATATCGGGAAAGAGGTCAATACCCAATCTCGACAACGAGAATATACCCATAATGGCTACTGCCACGAAGACAATAATCGAGGTTATGGGGTTATTGACCGATGTCTTATATATATTCATCGTTTGACTTTTTTACTTGTTTTACTACGGACTACTTTACGCGCTCAACAGCGACACCATTCTTAAGTGCTGACTGACCTGATACTACTACCTCATCACCATCAGCTACACCACTCAATACCTCGAACTTGTCGTTCATACGGCGACCAAGCTCAACCTTCTGGTATGATACACTGCCATCGGCCTTCAACACATAGATGAAACGGTCGCCCGAACCCATCATCTTCACAATAGCACGATCGGGCACAACTACATTCTTGCGTGAGCCGTAGTTCATCGTTACGCGAGCATACATACCCGGCTTAATCTCCTCCTTGCCGTTGGCAACGGTAAGCTCAACCTCGAATGTGCGAGTCTGTGCGTCGATTGAGGGAGTAATACGCGACACCTTACCCACGAACTTCTTCTCGGGAAGAGCATCGAACTCAACATCTACGCTCATATCCTTCTTGATGTATGAGTAGAGCGACTCCGAAACATTGATAAACACCTTGACAGGGTTGATCTTCTGCACAACGAAGATGGGCTGACCACCAACCATATCGCCATTGTCGTAGTTACGAGCGGTAACAACGCCAGAAATGGGCGAAACCAAAGTTGTGTTCTCCAACATATTCTCGTAGGTTGACTTTGACACCTCGTAAGCGGTCTTGACTGCCTCCCAATTAGCCTTCGACTCGCCACCGAACTTATAGAGCTCGTCAGAACGCTCGAAGTTTGCCTTATTGTTCTCATACTGAGCCTTGGCCTGCGCAAGAGCCGAGTTATCCATCTCGGCCAGACGCTGACCTGCTACAACACGGTCGCCCACATCTACCAACAGACGAGAAATACGGCGAGCCTGCTGCGGAGTGATATTATTTACTGCATAACCCTCAACATTACCAGTAAATACACTCTGCTGCTCAACATTCTGCAGATGTACAATCTCAGTAGTTACCTTGGGCTTCTCCTCGACCTGAGTGGTCGTAGTAGCCTGCTTCGACTGGCAAGCAACGCTTGCTACATAAACACCGCCAACGAGCAATGTTTTCAAGATTACATTCATTTTCATATTCTTGTCTGTTTTTAGTTATCCTCTGAATTGTTTGTGTAGGTATCACCCGAGAGCTTCTCCAACGACACCTGGTTAATCAAATAGTTATAGATAGCGTTCGAACGCGACAACTCGGCCTGCGTGTATGCCAACTGCGAGTTATCGATCTCGACCAATGTACCACTACCCACTTCGTAACGCTTTACGGCAATATCGTAACCGCGCTTAGCCTGCGAGATGGTCTGCGACAGGGCGTGATACTGCTTCAGGCTGGTCTGCATATTGCTGTAGTACGACATAGCGGCTGTACGCAACTGACGCTCGGTATCCTCGCGCTGCAACTGCAACTTGGTAATATCGATCTTCGACTGGTTGATAGCCGCACGACGCTTACCACCCGAGAAGATGGGGATGTTAAGGCTGAAGGCTGCAGTCGATGAGCCCATCCACTTAAAGTTTGAAATCTTCATTGTCTCATCCATCGCAGTCCATTGGTAGTTAATCGTACCAGCCAACGAGGGGAGGTTAGCCGCACGCTGAATCTTGAGGCTCTGCACGAGCATACGCTCCTGAATATCAAACTGACGCATAGTGGTGTTGTTGATCAATGAGCTCTGAGAGTCGATCTGTGCGGTCATCGTTGTCTCATAGTCAGCCAACGAGCCAGCGCAGTCGATAGCGCGCTCCAAATCAAGACCAAGCAACGCCTTGAGTTGCCAGAGAGCAAGCATAATAGAGTTCTCGGCGCTGAACACATTGGGCTCGGCATTTGCCACGCTCACCTGCGACTGGATGAAATCGTACTCCGACACCTGACCTACCGAGTAACGCTTCTCGACGATCTTGTGGTTGGTTACGGCGTTGTCATATACGCGCTTGTAGACCTCGTAAGAGTCCTTAGCCAACAGCACCTGATAGAAAGCCTTCGACACCTGCTCGATCATATCGATGCGCGATGAGCGAGCCTGCTCAACGGCCAGCTCAACATCCATAGCCGAGAGCTTGAGCGACTTCCACAACTGCGCGTTAATCAACGACATTGCTGCCGAAAATCCGCCAGTCATAGTATTTGTGGTACCCATCTTAACGGTCTGTCCCATAATGTGGAACGAGGGCTTGGCGATATAGCGCTGATATGACGCTGAGGCCGAAATCTCGGGCCACAACGCAGCATAAGTACCCTTCTTGGCGTACTTCTTAGCTTCGATAGTCTGGTCGGCAATCTGTACCGTAGGACTTTCGCTTAGGGCAATCTTCAACGCATCGTCGAGCGTGAGCACCAATGTACCCGACTGCGACGATGCAGTAGCCTCAGCATTCTCTTGCGCCATTGCAGGCACCACTGTAACGCACACAAGCGTTACGAGTGTAAAAAAGAGATTCTTCAGTTTCATACTAATTGTAATTTAAGTAATAATTAAGTTATCTATTTTTATTCTTTATTCTGTTTTGCGGCGCGACGCTCCTCGAGTGTCAGCGGGCGAGGTTGCTTGGCCAGATATGCATCAATCACATCAATTCCCTTGTGCGTCGAGATGCCTCGGAAAAAGTTTACCACCAAAGCGCCATACGCCTCCTCACGCGATACCTCAGGTGGAATTACCAGCGAGTTCTCATACACGGCTGCAGTTACAACACTAAACAGCAGGCGAACCATCAACTCTATATCGATATTGGGCTCAATATATCCCTCCTTACAAGCGTTATCCAAAATCCCCTGCAGAGCATTCATCGCCACCTCCGAGTGGTAGTGCATCACCTTTTCCGAAATCTCAGGATAGAACTTCTTAAGGTTCAAGGCCATACGCCTCTCTACATCTGACACAGCTCCGCCATCAAGCATTGCACGACTACATTTAAAGAGCATCTCAAGCGAATTTTCGCAAGGACCAATCTGCGCAAGTAGTTCACGAGGGCGAGCCTCCGTGATATATTTAATACTCTCAAAGAGCAGGTCATCCTTATCGCCAAACATTTCGTAGAGCGTACGCTTCGACATTCCGAGCGACGAAGCAACATCATCCATTCGAACCGACTTAACACCCAGCGTCTGAATCACTTCGGCAACGTGGACTATTACTTTCTCTTTTTGTGTCATCTATTTACCTTGTTTTATAGCAGTTACGAACCTTCGCCCAAGCAATTGCACCTGCTCTCGGCATATAAGGTTGCATAAAATCCGCAATTTCACAATGCAAATATAACGACAGAAAACTGAAAAACAAAAAAAGTTTTCAGGTTTTCGAGTTTTATGCGCATTTTTTATCCAAAATGACCAATCTGCGCCCGTCATCCATTTCGGGTTGCAAATATATGAAAAATGCGCTTCTACACGACTACACGCAACAGCACTATTTGAGTCAATTAGTGCAATCACCCCACCCACATTGCACATAATGTCCAAAAAACATCCCTTGCGGACCAACTATCTGCACCGACATAAATCGGTATTTTACTCTTATTATACGCTCTCATCGGGTGATATATAACATTTTGAGCAATAAAAAATGGGCACGGGGAGCATCATTTCTCAAAGATTATATTAATTTTACTTTTTGAAAAGATATAATTACACTACCTCATTCTATATGACTACAACAATTAAACAAGAGAACGAACACAAGAGCCTACTCACCCACGCTAAGGAGTATCTGTTGATGACATTCGGAATGTTCGTCTACTCGTTCGGATGGATCGGGTGCGTGCTGCCTGCCAAAAGTACAGCAGGTGCCGCGTCAGGACTTGCCATCGTTATCAGCACTGCGCTGGAGAATACTCTCGGATGGGATGTAAAGATTGGTACGATAGTGCTTATCATCAACGCCATTCTACTCCTTATTGCGGGTCTGACATTGGGTTGGAATTTTGGCGTCAAGACCATCTTCTGCATCGTTACCCTATCGCTATCGATGAACCTATGGCAGATGATTCTACCGCCCGACGATTTCCTGCATATCGACCGTTTTCTATCGATGGTCGTCGGAGGTGTGATCACTGGTATAGGCGTCGCCACAGTCCTCCTGCAAGGAGGCTCGGCCGGAGGCACCGACATCGTGGCAATGATCGTGAATAAGTTTCGCTCGACGAGTTACGGACGCGTGATCTTCCTACTCGATTTGATGATCATAGCCTCGTCGCTACTCGTAGGCTTTACCATCGATGCCGCCATCTACGGCTATATTATGACACTTGTGTTTGGTTACACGGTCGATATGATTCTCAACGGTAAACGACAGTCGAACCAGATATTTATCATATCGCCCAAATACGACGAGATAACACGGGGACTTAATCAAGAGCTCAATCGCGGGGTAACCCTCATTGAGGGTGAGGGTGGATATACTCGCAACCAAACGAAGATATTGATGGTGGTGTGCAACAATCGCGAGACCTCGGAGATAATGAGCTATGTACGCAACATCGACCCCAATGTCTTTATGACAGTAGCCTCAGTATCGAGTGTCTATGGACAAGGTTTTAATCCAACTAAGGTATAACCTATGATTGACGAGATCACTTCATTCGAGCCCTCGCTCACTCCATCCATAAACAAGTTGCTCCGACAACTAACCGAACTGTCTCGCCCCTTTAGCGACGACGACCTGCGGCGTATTGTAGCCGACCCTGCGTCGCACCTCTTCGTTGTGCGAGCCGAGAGTGAGGTAGTGGCTATGCTTACGCTGTGTTGTTACTCTTCACCCACGGGTCGCAAGGCGTGGATTGAGGATGTGGTGGTCGATAACTCCTTCCGTGGTCGCGGCTTAGGACGAGAGTTGGTCGAGTATGCCAAACGATATTGCCAAACGCAACTTGCACCCTGCACCTTGATGCTCACCTCGAACCCTACGCGCGTAGTAGCCAACGAGCTCTATCGTTCGAGCGGCTTCGAGCAGAAGATAACTAATGTGTATAGACTAAACTGCCCCGATAATGAATAGAAAGACATTTCTGAAGACAACCGCCGCCTCGATGCTTGCCGTAGGCGCCGAGGGCGTACACGCCAAGATATTCGACACCTCGGCACCCGCGAGCAGTGGCCTCAATGTACGCTTCTTGGGTACGGGCGCCGCCGACTGGAAGGGTAAGGACGAGCGTGGCGAGCACCGCCGTCTGTCGAGCATACTAATGGACGATAACGTCTTCATCGACCTCACGGCCGAGAACCTTGAGATGATACCCTCGTCGGCACACCCCGACACCATCTTCTACACCCACTCGCACGGCGACCACTACCACCCTGCCTCAGCTCTGCGGGCGGGCGTGAAGCGAGTATATCTCAGCCAGACGTGGTACGACATCGCAAAGGGCGATTTTCAGCGTGCGGCGAAGGAGTTGCAGGTGGCTATGCCCGAGATTATCCCCGTATATGTAGGTCAGAAGGTGAGCATTGGAGAGATTAATATTACACCCCTGCCCGCTAGCCACGCCACGAGTTATATGTTCGAGCAGACGCTTATGTATCTTGTCGAGAAGCAGGGCGTGCGTCTTATCTACGCCACCGACACGGGCGGTATTCCTGCCGTTGCGGCACGACTGGCGGGTATCGATGCCCACGACGCGGCAGGCAAACCCATCACCGCACTTATTATGGAGGCCACGATGGGTATTGGCTACGACGATGATTTCCGCTCCTACACCCACACCAGCGTGGCAGGTGTCGAGCGCATAGTACGCATATTGGAGAAGACCAAACGCTATACCCCAGCCGAAGGTCAGGCTGTATATCTAACGCATATGGCACGCACACTACACGGCACGCAGGCAGAGCTGGATAGAGACCTACCCCACCCCTTGCGTGCTGCACGCGATGGCGAGGAGGTGATTTTTACAACCAAATAAATTATTATGAAGCGATACTTACTAAGTATATTTTTGCTCTGCCTTGTGGCCATCAGCGGCTGCACGGTGGACAGACGACCCGTGATTGGCATTGCCTGGCGCGAGGGACTTACGGGTAGTTCATATATGGGCACATACCTCGCCCTTGAGGCCATCGGCGCACGCCCCGTGCTACTCGGTCAGGTGCAGTCATCGGCATTGACATATACCGACTCAATGATTGCGCCCGAACATATTGACTCGCTCGATTTTCTGCTCCTTGCCGATGCTGAGCGTGTAAAAGAGGGCTCATTCCTTGCGTCGAATGCTGAGGAGGTGATGCGTGGCATCGACGCTGTAGTGATGACGGGCGGTGAGGATATCAGCCCCACACTCTACCGCAACCCTCAGCCGTGGCACGGCATCGAGGCCGAACGCGACTATAACCCCACGCGCGATGTGAGCGACTATTTGCTACTGCAATACTGCATCGAAAACGATATTCCCACTCTCTGCATCTGTCGTGGTGCACAGATGCTGGCCGTGGTGTCGGGCGCAGAACTTATTCAGGATATTCCCACTTACTATGCCCAGGTGGGTGCTGAGTATAGCCACACGCACCGTTACGATAAGTCAAATCCCGATGCCGAGCACGACTATATGAGCCACGATGTGGCGGTAACCGTCAAAAACTCCCTGCTGCATAAGGCTGTGGGCGGGCTAACAATAGAAAAATGTCCCTCGTGGCACCATCAGGCCATAGGCTCGCTCGAAGGCACCAACGCCATCGTAACGGCAACAACCTCGACAAATGGCATTGAGATAGTGGAGGCCCTGGAGCGCACCGATGCACGCTTTGTCTTGGGCGTGCAGTATCATCCCGAGGTGGTGCTCTACAAGCAGGATAAGGGCGAGGAGAATCTATCGCGCTATATGACCTCGGACGAGGCTCTACGCTACTTCACAGCGCTCAAGGAGGCGATATAGGACCTACACACGATAATGAGATGAGGCCGTTCAACCATAAAGTTGACGGCCTCTTTCTCAACATAAGTGCTTATGGTAATAGTTGAGTTGTATGCTTTACATTCGTGATGTGTCGTTCTTCTCGACGCTCTTTGCTCGGAACTGCTTACCGCTCTTGAAGTTCCACGTTACGGCAAAACTAACAGCAAATTCCTGATTCTGACCGAAAGTCTCCATCTCGCGGCGGAAGCCCTCTCCATCGGAAGCAAGGCGCTGACCCTGGCGAATGATATTCTTCAGACCACACTGCAAGATCCACGAATCCTTGATCTGCTTCTTCAGCGTGAGCGTCATACTGTGGTTGGCAAGAATGTCCATATTCGCCATCTTAACACCCGTCATTCCGCTGTAATAGAGATCGACGAAGAACTTCTCAGGGAGCTTGAAGGTCATCGTGGTCTGTCCCTGCAAGACGCTATTATGCTCAATGGGGCTGGCTGCCGTGATGCGCTGTGCAAGGAGAAGGCCCGTGAGTGAGGTATTCCAATCCCACCACTGGGTGAGGGTGAAGGGAAGATTCAGCATAGCAAAATACTGGTTCATCGTCGGCAAATTATCCATCGTAAGATTCATTATTCGCGGATCCTCTGCATCGTTTACAACCATCTGCTGGATGGCATCGTGCATAAACTGCACACCTGCCGTCAGGCTATACTTATACCCTACCACTGCCGTCAGCGTAACCTGATCGACAAACTGTGGATCGAGTTCGGGGTTACCCGTCTGTATTGTGTAATCGGTAACCTGCAATCGACGCGGAGTAAGATTCCAGAACGAGGGGCGTGTAATGGTACGCGAATACTGTGCCACCAAAGAGTGCTTACCCGTCTTGTCGAGTGCATATGAGAAGTTGGCATTGGGGAAGAGCGAGAAGTAGTTCTGCTCCACATCCGAGCCCTTACCCTGTGCGTAAGTGTACTCGCCTCGCAGACCCACAACGGCACTGAATCGACCGTAGTTTACCGTAGCAGTCGCATACGCTGCGCCTATATTCTCGATGTAAGAGATGTCGTAGTCATCCACCGTCGAGGGCACCCACGCTCCATCGTACAGGTAGCGATACTGCATCGCACTGTTAATCTCGTTGTAGGTATATTTCGCACCGTAACTTAGCTTCCATCGGGAAGAGAGGTAACGCTCACGAGCGAGCTGTGCGGTGGCAATGCGGAATGTTGAGTTACTGCGATCGCGGTAGAGCGAGTCAATCAGGCTGCTACCCTCGGTGATGACGGTACGGTTGTCATTGCCCGAGTGGGGATCGCTCTGGTTATAGTCGGCAATGACCTTCAGGTTTGAGCCGAGCGTGTCGGTCTTGAAGATGTAGTTCAGCGTGGCGGCATAACGGTAAAAACGGTCGTAGCCGGTGTATGTACTCGTCAAAAGGCTCTCATCAAGGCCTGCACGATAATTCGTTACAGACTCGGTAACGTTATTCGTACTATTGCCAGTGTAATCAAGCGAGAGACCAATGCTGTGTCGGGGCGAGAGTTCTGCTACTGCCGAGAGACTGGCACCACTATTGGCCCCCGTGGGGATTATATCAGAGTTAGCATCTATTTCTGTGTCCATTCCCGTATAGATGGTATGCTCGGTTGCTTTCAGATCCATATCGTAATTGTAGTACCATCCCGAGGCCGATATATCAAACTTTCCGATGTGTGCATTTATCGAGGCCGAAGGATTGTAGTCCTCCGTCCACTCGCCGTGCACGGTCTGCATCGTAACAGAACCCATCACACCATTATCCAATCGGCGACGCAGGGTGATAAGTAGCACGCCGCCCGTAGAGTCAGCATCGTAGTCGGCACCCGTCTGCGGCACGACCTCGATCTTTGCGATATCCTCGGCACGCAGAGCCTTGACATAATTGACCAAATCCTTACCCGATAGCTTGATCTCGCGGCCGTTGATAAAGACCTTCGTGCCCGATGAGCCATTGATCGAAATATCATCGTCCTTAACCCACACGCCGGGCGACTGACGCAGTAGTTCCACGCCATCCTTGCCGATGGCGGAGGCCGAGTTAGCCACATCGACCACGAAGCGGTCTGCCTCGCGACGAATCATCTCAGCCTTGACAATCACATCGTCAATCTCGGTCGAGGACTCCTTCAGCGTGATTGTACCCATATCGGCACCCTCGGGCATAGTAACCTCGCGTTCGTAGGTCTCATAGCCGACGCACTCCACCATAACGGTGTATGTTCCATTGGCAAGCGAGAAAGAGAATACGCCCTGCGTATTGGACGATGCGCCCGTAACCTGACGACCATCCTGCATAGCCACGATGGTAACATAGCTGATGTAGTTGCCCGACTCATCAACGACGCTTCCGCGTAACATCTTCTGTTGTTGTTCTGCGTAGAAGGTGCGATCCATCGCAGGGCTCTCGGCCGCACGCGCTACACGGGCGGCAAAGAGCATAATTGCGACAAGAGCAAATAAAGATAATTGTTTCATAGTTGAATAAAATTGTAATTGTTGAGTTATTCTGAGTTTGTTTAGTTGAGTTTGCTAATGCAAATATATAAACATTTTACTACTTTGCAAAACAAACTACCTATTTTTTACATTATATTCTTACGCTCACAATCGGGGCTTTGCACATTAGCCAGACACATTATATTAAAAGGGCTAAGTCGCGACACCTTGCAGCTGGGATAATTCATAAAATTATAATCAGTTTTCAATTCTCGGTTATCGCTTATCAATAACGAAATAGCGATTACCCTTTTCCGAACTATTTTTTTAAGTGTTTTTCTCCGTTACACCATTAGTCGCGAAAAATGAGTAAAAGTTACACTCCCCCTCAAAAAAAGTTTTCATTGCCACACCCTGAGAAAGAAAATTGGCGCGAAATTGCGCTAAATCGAAAATTTATTACTATCTTTAACCCTAACTCGAAACTACTTAAAAAACTATAACACTATGAGCGACAAAATTTCACGCAGCGACTTCCTGAAAAAGTCGGGATTGGCTGCAGCAGGCGTAATGATGGGCGGTCTGTCATCGACATCGGCGGCTCCATCGGCTCAGCAGCAGGCTGAGGATAAGAAGAAGCGTTTTGCCAAACTGGGCAAGGTTAATATCGCCTGGGTAGGTATGGCCAATCGTGGTCGCGAGGTAATGCGCGAGTTCGAGAAGACAGGAATGGCTAACATCGTGGCTATGTGCGATGTAGATCTCAAGTCGAAGGGTTGCCAGGAGTCTATCGCGGCTCACCCCAAGGCAAAGGTATATACCGACTTCCGCAAGATGTTCGACGAGATGGGCTCGAAGTTCGAGGCCGTGGTGGTTGAGACACCCGACTTCTCACACTTCCCCTGCGTGATGTTGGCTCTTAATCAGGGTAAGCACGTATATGTCGAGAAGCCTATGGGTCGTACCTTCTACGAGTGTGAGTTGATGATCGAGGCTGCAAAGCGCAATCCTCACCTTGTAACTCAGGGCGGTAACCAGGGACACTCTGACGCCAACTACTACCAGTTTAAGGCGTGGACCGAGGCTGGCATCATCAAGAATGTAACACACGTCGATGCACATATGAACAACTCGCGTCGTTGGCACGGCTACGATGTGAATATCGACCGCTTCCCGCAAGCACAGCTCATTCCCGATGGTATGGATTGGGATTTGTGGCACACCACACAACAGTTCCACGAGTTCAATGAGAAGTATCACCCCGGCAACTGGCGTTCGTGGTACGACTTCGGTATGGGCGCGCTGGGCGACTGGGGTGCTCACCTTATCGACACCATCCACCAGTTCTTGAACTTGGGTCTGCCCTATGAGATAACGCCCGTTAAGTTCGAGGGTTGGAATACATACTTCTTCCCGATGTCGTCAACCATCAACTTCAAGTTCCCGCGTCGTGGCGATATGCCCGCTATGGATATCACTTGGTGGGACGGTATTGGCAACTATCCCCCCATCCCCGAGGGCTATGGCGAATCGAAGATGGGTGCTGATGTTCCTACAATCGGTGGTCAGGCTGCCGCTGCATCGGCCGTTAAGATTAACCCCGGTACTATTATGTACTCTGACGAGTTGATCTTCAAGCGTGGCTCACACGGTGCTACTACTCAAATTATCCCCGAGTCGAAAGCTCGCGAGATGGCAAGCCGTCTGCCCGTGGTTCCCACACCTCCTTCGAACCACTACGAGAACTTCCTCTTGGCTGTTATGGGCGAGGAGAAGGCAAACTCGCCGTTCGAGGTGTTCGGTCCTCTGTGTCAGGTATTCTGCCTCGGCGTTATGGCTCAGCGTCTTAACGAGAAGATTATCTTCGACCGCGAGACAAAGCGCATCGTCAACAACCGCTTCGCCGATGCTATGCTCACCAACACTCCCCCGCGCAAGGGTTGGGAGGAGTTCTACAAGATGTAACATCTTAACCACGATAAGAAAAGGCTGTCCCGCAGGGCAGCCTTTTTATTTTATAAGAGGAGTGTCATTGCAATATCTCTATCTGCAGCACCCGTGCCGAAATCAAATCCATTGGAAAAGTCCAGTCTATACGACGGCTCACTAAATCCAACGCGTTGGTAATACTCCACAAGCGAGGGCTCAGAAGGGATAAGCATAACTGCCTTATAATCCCTCTCTCGCGCAAGGCCGATAGCTTTCGAAATAAGTTCTTTAGCATAGCCTTGTCCTCGATAAGCTGGATCGGTTGCAATGGCATAGAGGTATGCCGTAGGGCCATAGTCGGTGGTAATATCTACAATGTGCAACATCGACACCACCCTGCCCTGCTCTTTGCTTAAGAGCATATTATCCTGAGCAGAGTACTCCGCCAAGTAGCGGTCAACCCACTCTCGTTCATCACCAAAGACCTCCATCCACAACTCACGGCACTGCACCTGCTCCTCAGATAGTGTCTTTACACTGATTTTCTCCTGCAGCAATTGCGGATAGTATGAAAGTTTCGATTTTCGCAAACCTGCTATGCCCATATCCTCCTCGCGATTGACCTGCGTAAATCCTTGCTCACGAAGCAACTTTGCAAAGCAGTTGTTGATCATCGGGAAGACACCGTCATAAGTGGTATCACCCTTCTCGACGTGGGTGCAGAATATATCTTTGCTAATGGCAGAGCCGAAGGTGAAAGCCACGACGCGACCCTCGACAATAATCACTCCGCCCTGTAGTCCCAGCTCGTCGTACGATTCGAAGGCACGGCGTATAGCGCACTGCTCGCTGGTCTCCACACACTCTCCATCACCCTTGCTGCGTTGCCAACGACACTCCAAGTGCAGGCACGCATCGAAATGTTCGGCACGAAGTGGCTCGAAACGATACTCATATCGTGATGCGAAACGGTTTAGGTGGTTTCTTTTAGGCTGAAAACGTCGCCCGGGGAATGCGCATAACTCCTCAACGGAGTAGATATAATCTTGATAATCGCGACTATTGAAGATGGCAAAATTACATTCATCGAGGCCTCGGCAATCTATCCACTTGTGAAACTCGGCTACACCTCGGCTTGACATCGACACCAAACGCAATGCCTCGCCTTTATCTGTAACATACTCATTCAACGCATCGTAAGCCAATGCCCAATCACCCTCACCTGCTACCATATAGCCCCACGACGAGGCAAGACGATAACTCACAACAAGCAACCCGCCAACCTTAGCCCACGAGGTGTGGTAGGTCGGCTGCCACATATATATATTGGCAAAGGTGCAGTCGCAAATGGGTGCATCGGCACGCGCAAGTAGCGAGTCGATGATAGGTTTATCACTCAGTTGCAGCGGAAGGAACTGAATCATCTATCAAATAATCTTTTTGCTCGACGCGAGAGTAGTAGCTCTGAATCATAGCCTTCAACTCCTGCTCTACATCATCGACCGACACCTCACCCAGCAGGTTGCGCTCATGCATAATGTCGTCGATAGCATAGACGCCTGTGATGCTCTTCTCGTCGAAGCGTATCAAATGTTGAGCCGTAATGGCCTGAAAGGCGTTATTGTCATAGTTGATAGCAAAGGGGCGATCGCTATGCTCGTTAAAAATATCGCGACCAAAGGCGAAGTAGGGCTCGGTGTTACCCATAAGGCCGAGCAGTGTAGGCATAATGTCGATCTGCGACACCACCTGATGATGCTCGCCAAAGAGCGAACTATCGGGGGCATAGATAAAGCTCATAATATGGTAATCTCCCGGCGAACGACGGAATGTCTCTGTCATCTTCTCGCTCGAGACGTGGTCGGCCACAAATACAAAGATTGTATTGCGGAACCACTCCTCGTTCTCGTACTTGGCAAAGAACTTTCTAAATGCATCATCGACATATCCCACGCACTGATGGTTGGGCGTGAGGCCCTTAGGATACTTGCCCTCGTACTCCTCGGGCACCACAAAGGGGTGATGCGAGGTGAGAGTAAACATCGTCGAGAAGAAGGGCTCTGTCTGCTCAGAGAGCACCTCGCCCATATAGTTGAGGAACTTCTCGTCCCAAATACCCCAATAGCCGTCGAAATCATCTGTGCCGTGTACCTTCTCATAGTCCTGACGGCTGTAGAGATTCTCGATTCCCGTCTGGCGGGCATAGGCGCCGAAGCCCATCGAGCCGTGATCGGAGCCGCAGAAGAACATTGTCTCATAACCCTTATCCTTCAGAATGGCTGGCAGACAGCGAGTCTCAGCCATAGCCTGCGGCATAAGCACAAAGGGCGACTTGTATGAGGGTATAGAGCTCCACACCGAAGGTAGAGCCTGAATCGAGCGCTTGCCGTTAGCGTACATATTATAGAATGTGTAGCTCTGGCGCATAAGCGAGTCCATAAAGGGGGTGTAACCCTTCTGCTCGGCATCCTCGTAGAGGTCGGGACGCAACAGGTAAGAGTGCTCGGCCGAGAAACTCTCCATAATAAAGAGCACCACATTGCGACCCGTTAGCTCGGTTGCCGAAGTACCCTCAGCGGGGTAATGTTCGGGGGAGTAGATCGAAGAGAGGGTGGCCTCGTCGAAATACTTTTCGTAGTGCAGCTTACCACTCGACGATATGGTGCGCAGGATGCTGAACGGATTGCTTAGAATCATCGTAGCGCGGGCATTATCGGGGGTGTAGAGCGTAGCATTGGAGAGTGTAATGGGGCGTGTCATCTTGGTAAAACCGCCTCTTACACCACCAATGGCAAGGCCTATTGACAAGGCAAACATAACCACGCCCACGGCATAATACCACACGCCAGCAAATAGGTTTTCCACCTTTGCCTTGCGGCGATAACCTACTACGAGCAGGGCTATGAGCGCTAAGCCCGAGAGCACGATGTGCCAATTCTCGGCGGCGAAGGTGAAGATAAGTTGCAACGAATTGTCGTTGTCAGCAAAGAATATCTCGTCGGCCGAGAAGCGCTTCTGCGTGTAGCGGAAGTAGATCGCGTCGGCCATATTTATCACCACGATAAGCAGTGTATTCACCACCACATAGTACCAATACATAATGGCCTGCCACCAGAGCTTCTCCCTAAGGTGCAGGGGCACCATCGAGAGTAGGATGAACACCGCATTGGCATAGAGTATCGACACTGTATCGAACTTAAGCGAGCCACACAGTAGGCTCCACCACTCATCTTGGGGCAGGGGGCCGATAAGAGCGCTATTGTAGATATAAAACACCACGCGGCACAACATCAAGACAATATAAAGCAAGATGATGCGCCACGCCGTAAGAATAGTATTTGTTCGGAAAATTCTCATTATGTTATTCGTGATGATATGGTTCGTTATTCAGGATTGTAAATGCACGGTAGAGCTGCTCGGCAAAAATCGCTCTTACGATCTGGTGCGAGAAGGTCATCTTCGAGAGTGAGATCTTCTGGTCAGCACGGGCATATACCTCGTCAGAGAAACCGTAGGGGCCTCCAATCACAAGAACCAGACGCTTCACGCCACTGAGCATACGCTTCTGCAACCACTGAGCATACTCCATCGAAGTGTATTGTGCGCCACGCTCATCCATCAGCGTGAGGCAGTCGCCATCGCCCACAAGACGAAGGATAGCCTCGCCCTCCATCTGTTTTTGTTTGGCAGAGGTCATATTGCGTGTGTTACGCACATCGGCAAGCGTGGTAATCGAGAAACGGCAATAGCGATTTACACGCTTGGCATACATCTCCACCAGCGCCTCGACCTCCTTCGAGTCGGTCTTACCTACCACGATAAGTTCAATATTCATCGTCGCTCGGGATTAGTTATCGCTGTTCCACTCGCCCTGGGCACCCTCGTAGAATACGGGCAGACGACTCTCCACCGACTTGAGCCACTCGTAGGCCTTGTACATATTGTAGCCATTGCCCGAATTTGTGCCACTGAGTGCAAAACCGATAATGCACGAGTGGTTACGCGAACGATAGTACATAGCCTTCACACGCTCGATATACTCATCCACCAACGCTGGGTCGTTGGCAGGCGTACCTCCCACCGTACGGTTGTCGTTATTGGTGGGAGAGTTGATATTGGCGCAATCAATCACAAACATACCCGCCGCATCACACATATCGTAGAACCACTTGGGCTGCGGATAGTCGGGACAGAGGGTGTTGTAACCGCTCTGACGCATCTGCTCGATCTCCTTGCGGGTCTGCTCACGGTCGGCCTTGGCATTGAAGTGGGTCTTCTTCTTGAGCTGCAACTCCTTATCGAAACGATAGAACTTGCCATCGCGATACTCGGTCTTACCGAAGCCCACCTTCAGCGGAATATACTCCCACAACATACCGTTGCGCTTGATGTAGAGCATAACGCTATAGAGCGGACGCTGACCATTACCCCACTTGAACTCGTTGGCGTGGTAGATATAGGGGTGGAAGGTAAGGGTGTCAATCGAGCGACCCTCTACCTCCAACTCATTCACACTAAACTCCATAAGTTTGCCCTTAGGGTTGTAAATATCGAAGCCCACCTGTATGGTCTCAGCATAGTTAAAGTCGTTAGCCACGGCCACATCCAACTGCAACTGCGCAAACTGGCGCGTGCTATCGGGCTCGAGAATAATCGAGTAGTCGCGCACCGCAATACGACGCTGAGCGAAGAAGTAGCTATTGTCGAAAAGTTTTGTGCCAAGCGGCTTCACACCCTCGTGTAGTTGTGGTGTGTGACTCTCACGCAGACCGATGATAACTTCGTTAAGACCCTGATGCAGATACGACGATACCATAAAGTCGGCAGGAGTCATAGGATCCTCAACCTCGGCCACCACCTCGTTATTGATTAACAGGGTGTAGGCCGCACCGATGTTCTCAAGGTGCAGAAAGAGATTGTAGTCATTCATCGTGCCATCGATCTCCAGATTCTGCAAATAGCGCTTCTGACCACCACCCTCGGCAAAGAGCGTAGGTTTGAAGAGTGTATAACGAGCCGTCTGCGAACGGTTGTCAGAGGTGGCATCTTCGCGCTTGTCGTAGGTCAAAAACTCGCTGCGGAATACGCGTGAGGATTGTGCTACGGAGCTAAGTATGGTCATCAGGGAGAGTCCCAAAAGGATAAACTTTTTCATATATTGGAGTGCAAAAAGTTAGTCGTTAGTAATGAATTAACGCTTGACGGTACAAAGTACCGTTTGCAAAGGTACTTTTTTTTTGACAAATAGCAAATTATTCCCTACCTTTGTGGATTGATAAACGCCTCTCTTTGCCGAGAGGGTCAAAGCAAAGGAAAATAACAAACAAAAGAACAATAATATGAAAACGCTGAGAATTGCAGAGATTCTGAAATCGGGCGCTGTGGGTAGCGACATCACCGTTAAGGGCTGGGTGCGCACCAAGCGCGGTAACAAAAATGTAGCATTCATCGCATTGAACGACGGTTCGTGCGTAGGAAATATCCAGATTGTGGTCGATTTGGCCTCATTCGACGAGAATCAGCTCAAGCAGGTTACTACGGGTGCTTGTATCCGTGTTGACGGCAAGCTCGTTGAGTCGCCCGCATCGGGTCAGGGCGTAGAGGTGCAGGCCTCTTCTATCGAGATCTACGGCACAGCCGATCCCGAGACCTACCCCTTGCAGAAGAAGGGCCACTCGCTCGAGTTCTTGCGCGACATCGCATACTTGCGTCCCCGCACAAACACCTTTGGTGCAGTGTTGCGTATCCGCCACGCTATGGCATATGCTATTCACAAGTATTTCAACGACAACGGTTTCTACTACCTCCACACTCCCCTTATCACAGGCTCTGACTGCGAGGGTGCAGGTGCTATGTTCAATGTAACCACTTTGGACATCGCCAATCCTCCCCGCACCGAGGAGGGCAAGGTAGATTACTCTCAGGACTTCTTCGGCAAGCCTTGCAACCTTACCGTATCGGGACAGTTGGAGGGTGAGCTCGGCGCCTTGTCGCTCGGTCGTATCTACACCTTCGGCCCCACATTCCGTGCTGAAAACTCTAACACTCCCCGCCACTTGGCCGAGTTCTGGATGATTGAGCCCGAGATGGCGTTCTACGAGTTGGAGGACAATATGGAGCTTGCAGAGGACTTCCTTAAGTACCTCATCCGTTATGCGTTGGAGAATTGCCGTGAGGATTTGGAGTTTATGAACAAGATGTGGGACAAGGAGCTTATCGAGCGTCTGGAGTTTGTTCTTGCAAACGACTTCGTGCGCTTGGACTACACCGAGGGTATCAACATCCTGAAGGCTTCAGGCCGCAAATTCGAGTTCCCCTGCGAGTGGGGTTGCGACCTTCAGTCGGAGCACGAGCGTTACCTGGTGGAGGAGCACTTCAAGCGTCCCGTAATCTTGATTAACTATCCTAAGGAGATCAAAGCATTCTATATGAAGCAGAACGAGGATGGCAAGACAGTACGCGCAATGGATGTATTGTTCCCAAAAATCGGCGAGATTATCGGTGGCTCGGAGCGAGAGGCCGACTATGGCAAGCTTTCTGCAAGAGTGCAGGAGCTCGGAATGAACGAGGCCGACATCTGGTGGTATCTCGACACACGCCGCTGGGGTTCGGCTCCTCACTCAGGCTTCGGCTTGGGCTTCGAGCGTCTGCTTCTGTTCGTAACAGGTATGGCTAACATCCGCGATGTGATCCCCTTCCCCCGTACACCGAACAACGCTGAGTTTTAATTTGTTAACAAACCTAAAATCCACGCTTTATGAAGAGATTGTTATGTCTGTTGATTGTCGCCTTTGCGCTTAACGGCGTGATGGCGCAGGGTCGCAAGGATACCACCTGCAACCTGATTTTTATCGGCAACAGCATCACCGAGGGTGTACTCCACGCCGACAAGACCAAGACCGCACCACCCGTGCTGGCTGCAGAGATGGTCGGCAAGATGCTCTCGACCGACATCAACTTCCGCAACTGCGGTCGTTCGGGCGCCACGACGGTAGATTTTCTACCCTCGCAGGAGCGCGACTTCGTGCGCGTGGAGAAGGCTATTAAGGATATTCAGGCCATCAGCTATGAGCCTATCCTCTTTTCGATTATGCTGGGAACCAACGATTCGGCCAACTTCGGGCCGAATGGTTCTCCGGTATCGAACGAGGATTATGAGCGCAACCTGATGACTATGATTGAGCGTATCCGCGAGTTGTGCCCTGGTGCGATCTTCGTATTGCAACGCCCTATTTGGTATAGCCCCAACACTCACAACAACTCGCAGTATCTGGTTGCTGGCCAAAAGCGTATGGTCGGCTACACCGATGTTTTGATTGACCTTGCTCGCAAGAATAACGACATATTCTTCGGCGACAACGATGCTTTCGACTTCTTTCAGGCCAAGCATCGTAAGTTTATGTTCGCCGAGAATGGCAAGGCAGGAGTATTCTATCTCCACCCCAACGAATCGGGAGCAAAGAAGCTGGCACACTTCTGGGCTGAGGCCATCGTGAAGAGTATCAATAGTACCCGCAAATAAGGAGATTCGTTCTTCGGCTCTCGTGAAGGAACCTGTCGAAGTGGAACTTAAATTCAACAACAATGTCTATTTCACAGCGTCAGATTCAAAATCAATTACAGACTCTCTCTCCGCAGCAGATTCAGATGATCAAGTTGCTGGAGTTGCCCACCTTGCAACTCGAGCGACGCATCAAGCAGGAGATTGAGGAGAACATCGTGCTCGAGGAGGATAACCGTTCGGAGGAAGACGAGGAGTCTATTTCGGTAGATGACTACATTCGCGAGGATGACACCCCGAGCTACAAGAGTCGCATCAACAACTTCTCGAAAGACGACAAGCAACGCCCCGTAAACATAACCGAAGGCCGCTCGATGCAGGAGTATCTGATCGAGCAACTATCGTTTCGTAACCTCAGCGAGCAGGAGCTTGCCGTGGCCGAGTTCTTGGTGGGTAGCATCGACGAGGATGGTTACCTGCGCCGCGATCTGGAGTCTATCTCCGACGATGTACTCTTCTCGCTCGGCATCGAGACCTCAACCCAGGAGCTGGAGCGTCTGCTGGGCATAATCCATCAGTTGGAACCCGCAGGCATAGGTGCCCGCAACCTGCAGGAGTGCCTGATGTTGCAGATGAGCCAGCGCCGTGCCGACACCCCAGCAAAGCGTCTTGCCAAGAAGATTCTCACCTCATACTTCGACGAATTTGTAAAGAAACACTACGAGAAACTTATCTCGCGCCTGTCGGTTAGCGAGGATGAGTTCCGCGATGCCATCGACGAGATTAAACGACTCTCGCCCAAGCCTGGCAATCTCTACTCAGACGGAGGACAGGATGCATCGCCGTACATCATTCCCGACTTCCACATCGACTACCACGACGGGCAGTTCGATCTTACGCTCAACTCATACAATATTCCCGAGATAAAGATCAATCGCCGCTATGTCGATATGATCCGCGATATGGTTTCATCGGGTGGCGTGGCAGATGAGAAAAACCGCGAAGCGGTACAGTTCGTCAAGAGCAAAATCGATTCGGCCAAGTGGTTTATATCGGCCATCAAGCAGCGCCACGACACACTGATGCGCACGATGCAGGAGATTCTGAACTTCCAGCAGGAGTACTTTAAGGATGGCGACAAGAGTCGTCTGCGTCCTATGATTCTCAAGGATATAGCCGACCGCACGGGATTGGATGTATCGACCATCTCGCGCGTAGTGAACAGCAAATATGCGCAGACTCACTTCGGCATCATACTACTCAAGTCGCTCTTCTCGGAGGCTATGCAAACCGAGAGCGGTGAGATTGTCTCGAGCTACGAGATTAAGAATATACTACAAAACTGCATCGACGAGGAGGATAAGCGCCACCCGCTAACGGACGAGACTCTGATGAACATACTCAACGCCAAGGGCTACTGCATAGCACGCCGCACGGTGGCCAAGTATCGCGAGATGCTTGATATACCCGTGGCACGCCTGCGCAAACAGATTTAAGCAATGAAGAGCATAGCAAAGATACTATTGAACATACTGCACCCCTTCCTCATACCGATCTATGTGGAGGCTCTATTGTTGTTCTCAGGGACGATCTATGCTCTCTATCCCTCGCGTCTGAAGGTATATCTTATGTGGGCCATAGCGCTCTACTCTGCCGTATTGCCTCTGCTTACGATGGCGCTGCTCAAACGCATACAGCGCCTGCGTGGACGCGAGATACAACAACGCCACAAGACAACGATAATGATGTTCATATGTGCGATTTGCTACCTTCTCTTCGCCATTACGATGATGCGCGCTCCATCGCTCATTATATTCCGTAAGATGGCTTCATCGGCTCTGCTCTGCACCTTGTTTTGCATCGTGCTATCGCGCTTTACGCGTGCCAGCACCCACCTCACGGCTATGGGTGCGGCCGTAGCATTCTTCGTGATGCTTAACATTGCAGGCGAGCAAGCTGTATTCTGGAGTCTGCTCGGCACGCTACTCGCGGCTGGTCTATCGGCCTCGGCAAGATTGTATCTGGGTCGCAACCGCAGTATGCAACTATTCGTGGGCTTTGTTGGCGGATTTTTACTCTGCGCGCTATCGATGTTATACTTATAGGACATAATAAAAAAGGCCGCCTAACCTCGGGTTAGCGGCCTTTTTATTTATTTTTATTGCCTTGGGTTAGTCGTGCAAACCTCGTCCGCGCAAATAGTCAATCAAAAATTCGGGGCGGTCGGTCTGAATCATTGTCGCTCCCATATCAATGAGTTTGCCGTATATCTCATCAGGCGAGGTCATAAACGCCATATCATCGCTCAACCCCCCGTTGATTGAGTTCCACAGTGTATTGACCCACAACTTCGAGCCGCCGGCCTTCACTCGCTCAATAGCAGACTCCACCACGGGGGTCATATCGCTCCAGCAAATCTCGTAAGCAAGCTGGGGCTCGCCAGCAAGGTACTCCTCCAACAGAGGCTGATGCGCCTTGTTTGCCGGAGTAACGATGGGCATATAGAGCAGATTATTCTTATGTGTGGCCATCTTTTCAGCAACCTCGGCGGCGGGCTTGCTACCCTTGATAAGAATCTGATGTGTTACGCCCAACTCCTCGGTCAGCGCCAGCACCTGATCGTAGTAGTCATAACCCTTGTCGATATTAATCAGGATACGATCCTTGCACACCTCCAGAGCCTCACGCAGCGTAGGGATTCTAAGTTTGTAACCGAAATCTCCGCCGTGCGCCGACTTCAGGGTAAAGCTCTGCAACGAGTCGTAGGTCATATCACTCACGCGGCCCTTACCTGTCGTGCAACGGTCGATGGTGCGGTCGTGCGAGAGCACCAGCACGCTATCCTTTGTCATTGCAATATCCAACTCCACCATATCGACACCCATCTTGATTACCGACTCGATGGCGGGAATTGAGTTCTCGGGATAGTCGCGCCAGTCGCCACGATGGCTAACGACGATAACATAATCAGAGTGTGGGTCGTGCAGATGTTTGAGAATCTTCTCGGCACGATTTTCCTGAGCAGAGGGCGCAACAGAGTTTTGGCACGATACACCACAAAGCAGGCATACCATAGCGGCCAAATGTAACAGATAGTGTAATGTTTTTCGCATTTTGATTAGTTGTTTTTTTGTTTATATATTTCGTGTAGCAAATTTACACTTTTTATACTGAATTATCACGCTTTTTGTGTATCTTTGGGTGATTATTGAGATTTTTTTTGACCTATGTACAGAAACGACCAACGAACCGTCATCACACTTGACGCAGGAGGCACCAACTTCGTATTTGGCGCCATCAGGGCCAACGAGTTTGTAGTTGAGCCCATCACATTGCCCTCAAATGCCGACGATCTTGACCGCTGTATGGCCACTATGGTAGAGGGTTTCGAGCGCGTAATCGCACAACTCGACCAGCCACCCGTAGCCATTAGCTTCGCATTTCCCGGACCGGCCGACTATGCGCGTGGCATTGTGGGTGGTTTCTATCTACCCAACTTCCCCTCGTTCCGCGATGGTGTGGCGCTGGGTCCCTACCTTGAGGAGAAGTTTGGAATTCCCGTATATATCAACAACGACGCCGACCTCTACGCCTATGGCGAGGCGCTGGCGGGCGCACTGCCACAGATTAACGAGCGCCTCGAGGCGTTGGGTAGTGTGAAGCGTTGCCAGACTCTTTTGGGCTACACTTTCGGCACGGGCTTTGGCTTTGGCTTTGTGAGCAATGGAGAGTTACACACGGGCGACAACTCGTGCATCGAGACCTTCTGCCTCAGACATAAGCATATGCCCGATGTTATGGTGGAGGATGGCGTGGCCGTGCGTGCCGTGAAGCGTGTATATCGCGAGGCGTCGGGTGTGGACGATCCTTCGCTTGAGCCAAAGGATATTTTCGACATAGCCGAGGGCAGTCGCGAGGGTGATCAGGAGGCCGCACGCAAGGCCTTCGCTACGATGGGCGAGGTTGCGGGCGACGCTATGGCTACGGCCGTAACGCTCATCGATGGAGTGATCGTTATCGGTGGAGGTATCACCGCAGCAAAGAAATATATTATGCCCGCCCTTTTGAAGGAGTTGCGTAGCCAGATGCACTCGATCTCGGGCGAGGAGTTCGACCGCGTGCAGATGAAGGTTTACGATTTGGACAATCAGGAGGAGTTCGAGCAGTTTGCCCGTGGAGCTTCGCGCGAACTGAAGGTCTATGGAACGGACAAGAGCATAACCTACGACCCGCAGAAACGCATCGGCGTAATGATATCGAAGATTGGCGCAAGCAAGGCCATTTCACTGGGAGCCTACGCCTTTGCACTTAACGAGGTGGACAAAAAGTAAATTACCTCAGCGCGACGAACGCAGATAATACTTGAAAGAATAAAACCTAAACTATAATGAAGAAACTTATTGCAACCTTAAAAAATGAAGACTGGGTAATAGTCTATGCCGGTGCCATCGTGCTACTGCTGGCGACGCTCTTTCCTGGTGCTATGCCCACAATGCCAAAGGAGTTGGTGTCGGCTGAGTCGTGGCTTCAGGCTACCACTATGTTTGCTGCTATCTTGGGTTTGACCTACTTGTGTCAAGCCGTTTTGCGCCGCAAGATTGTAGGCATATTCCTCTCTCTACTTGTTATCTTCCTGCTCTCGCTCGGAGCGCAGGTCGTAGCCAACATCCCCATCATCAAGGAGTGGGGCTTGGAGTCGGTATTCTTTTCTGTAATCTTCGGACTTATCGTGAGCAACTGCTTCCGTGTGCCCGAATGGTTGAAACCAGCCATCCAGAGCGAGTTCTACATCAAGATCGGTATCGTATGCTTGGGTTCGACAATCCTCTTTGGCGAGGTGATGAAGTCGGGCGTATTCGGTCTGGCACAGGCTCTGATTGTGGTCTTCACGGTGTGGTACTTCGCATTCTATATCTCTCGTCGCTTGGGTGTAGATCGTGAAATGTCAACAATGCTTGCATCGTCAGTCTCTATTTGTGGTGTGTCGGCCGCTATCGCTACGGCTGGCGTAATCAAGGGCGACAACAAGAAGCTATCATACATTATTTCGTTGGTGCTGGTGTGCGCCATCCCGATGATGTACATAATGCCGTGGGTAGCCGATCTATTGGGACTGAGCGAGGAGGTAGCCGGAGCTTGGTTGGGTGGTACTATCGACACCACAGGTGCCGTAGCCGCATCGGGCACGATGCTGGGCGAGGCGGCAGCACAGACTGCTATTATCGTTAAGTCGTCGCAGAATGTACTGCTCGGCTTGGCGGCATTTGTCATTTCGCTTATGTGGACCTACAAGGACGAACAGCACGATGAGAAGCCCACGCTGGGTGTTATCTGGGATCGTTTCCCGAAATTCGTTGTTGGCTTTGTCGTAGCATCGCTCGTATTCAGCTTCCTGCTCGATGTGGAGAGCGCAAAGGCCGTAGGTAAGATTACCAAGGGCTTCACCAACACCCTGTTCAGCATCGCCTTTGTGTGCGTAGGTCTGGAGACCCGCTTCGCCGACATCTTCTCGAAGGAGAACCGCCGTCCTCTGTGGGCATTCCTTACGGCGCAGGGCTTCAACATTGTAGTTACGCTCATCGTGGCATATCTGCTCTTTGGCGTAGTAAAGCCTCTGATTGCATAGAATAATCAACAAACAAACTTAAAATATGAAACGACTATCCATTATTGTTGCAACCCTGCTCACCGCCATAGGCGTGCAGGCGCAAACATTTACCGAGTGGCAAGACCCCAATGTAAATGAGATTAATCGTCAGCCGATGCACACCACCTACAAGACCTTCCTAAGCAAGGCCGAGGCTGAGGGTGCATACTGCGATCGGTCAAACCCCTACCGCCTATCGCTCAACGGCACGTGGCGTTTTAACTGGGTTGAGAATGCCGACCAGCGTCCCACCGACTTCTTTGGTGTTGGCTATAACGACAAAGGTTGGGATACAATGGAGGTGCCCGCTATGTGGGAACTCAACGGCTATGGCGATCCAATCTATGTAAACATCGGCTATGCGTGGCGTGGCAATTTCCAGAACAACCCGCCCGTTGTGCCCATTGAGCAGAATCACGTAGGCTCATATCGTCGCACATTCGATGTGCCCGCATCGTGGTCGGGACGCGACATTATCCTCAACATCGGTGCTGCAACATCGAATGTATATGTATGGGTAAACGGCAAGTTCGTGGGTTACTCGGAGGATAGCCATCTGGGTACTGCATTCGATGTAACAAAGTTCGTAAAGACAGGCGAGAACCTTATCGCACTGCAGATTTTCCGCTGGTGCGACGGCACATACCTCGAAGACCAGGACTTGTGGCGTCTGAGTGGCATCTCACGCGATGTGGAGCTCGTGGCTCGCCCCAAGGCCCGTATCGAGGATTTGGTTATCACACCCTCGCTTGAAAATAACTACACCGATGGCCGTTTGAATATCGAGATGGACTTCACCGCAGGCGTAAAGTCTGCCGATGTGGTGCTTCTCGACGCCGCAGGTAAGAGTGTAGCCGAGGCTAAGGTAACGCCCACCAAGGGTAAGGCTTCGCTCTCGTTGGAGGTGAAGAACCCCGCTAAGTGGACAGCCGAGACACCCAACCTCTACAAGGTGGTTGTTACAACTGCTACAGAGTCTTACGCTCAGCGCGTAGGCTTCCGCTCTTCGGAGATTAAGGGTGGTCAGTTGCTCGTAAACGGTCAGCCCATCCTTATCAAGGGTGTAAACCGCCACGAGGTTGACCCCTTGAAGGGCTTTGTGATGTCGCGCGAGCGTATGATTCAGGATATTCGTCTGATGAAGGAGTTTAACATCAATGCCGTGCGTACAAGCCACTACCCCGATACTCCCGAGTGGTATGACCTGTGCGACGAGTATGGTCTGTATGTTATCGACGAGGCTAACATCGAGTCTCACGGTATGTACTACGGCGAGAAGACTTTGGCCAAGAATCCGCTCTTTGCCAAGGCTCACCTCGAGCGCAATAGCCGTATGGTACAGCGCGACAGAAACCACCCATCGATTATCATCTGGAGTATGGGTAACGAGGCTGGCTTCGGTCCCAACTTCGAGGCTTGCTACCGTTGGATTAAGCAGGAGGACCCCTCACGACCCGTACACTACGAGCGTGCCGAGGGTAACGACTTCACCGATATTATGTGTCCTATGTACGCCAATTTGGAGTGGAGCGAGAACTATGTTAAGAACTCGCCATCGAAGCCCCTTATCCAGTGCGAGTACGCCCACGCAATGGGTAACTCGATGGGCGGCTTCAAGGAGTATTGGGACTTGATTCGCAAGTACCCCCATTATCAGGGTGGTTTCATCTGGGACTTTGTAGACCAGGGTCTGGCGATGTATGAGGCCGACGGTAAGGTATCGTTCTACTACGGTGGCGACTTCAACAACTACGACGCTACGGATAACTCATTCAACAACAACGGTATCATCGCCGCCGACCGCACACCGCAGGCTCACGCCTACGAGGTTAAGCGCGAGTATCAGTCAATCTGGACCTCACCCGTTGACCTTCTTTCGGGCAAGGTGGAGATCTACAACGAAAACTTCTTCGCAGGCCTTGAGCCCTACGCCTTGGAGTGGGAGTTGCAGCAGGATGGCGTTGTAACTAAGGCTGGTCGTATCGACAAGTTGGAGGTTGCTCCCCAGCAGCGCAAGCAATACACGCTGGGCTACTCGTCAAAGGATATATGCCCCGAGGCAAAGGAGGTTACGCTCAATGTGCGTTATATCCTCACTCAGAAGCAGCCTATGCTGAACATCGGCCACATAGTAGCCGAGCAGCAGCATATCATCAAGGAGTACGACACCAAGGCTGAGTTCACGCTCGCTGAGTCGGCTCGCCCCGTAAAGGTTACCAAGTTCGAGAAATCGACTCAGGTCGAGGGCTACGATTGGGTTATCGGCTTCAACCGTGAGGGCTTCATCAACCAGATCGAGTATGGTTCAATGACGATCATCTCTAAAGACTCAGCTCTGCGTCCCAACTTCTGGCGTGCTCCCACCGAGAACGACCTGGGTGCGAAGCTCGATGTTCGTTATGGCGTATGGCGCAACCCCGCTATCGCGCTCAAGAAGTTCGATGCCAAGGTAGAGGATGGTGTGGCAAAGGTTGTCGCCGACTACGAGATTGCCGCCGTGCAGGCTACCCTGCGTATGACCTACACAATCAACGGCGAGGGCGCTATCTCTGTCGAGCAGGCAATGACCACCACCGCTGGTGCAAAGATTTCGAATATGTTCCGCTACGGTATGCGTGCCGAGTTGCCCGCAGCATATAATGTTGTGGAGTACTACGGCCGTGGCGAGGTAGAGAACTATGCCGATAGAAAGAGTGCTGCCGACATTGGCCTCTACAAGCAGAGCGTTTCGGAGCAGTACAACGAGAAGATGGCTCGTCCGCAGGAGTCGGGCACACGCTCTGACCTGCGTTACTACGAGCTCAAGAATACGGCTGGTGCAGGTATCCGCATCATTGCCGAGAATCCCTTCTCAGCATCGGCTCTGCCCTACTCACAGGAGGCTATGGATGTATCGGTAGGTCCCTTGCAGCGCCACTCGGGTGATTTGAAGGCCGACACCAACACCTACCTCTGCTTCGATCTTGAGCAGATGGGCTTGGGCTGTATTAACTCGTGGGGGGCATTGCCTCTTGAGAAGTATATGGTCGAGTATAAGGACTACACATTCCGCTTCATTATCTCGCCCGTGAGATAGGCCAAGCGAGCGCTCATAATTACCCCCGACAAATTACTTGTCGGGGGTTGTTTTTTATTCTTTATTCGAGTATATTTGCACCGCTCTAAAAGACAAAATTTACAACCGAATAAACTATTATACCCTCTGATTTATGGCAGAACTCGAATTCGAAAAGCAGTTGCGGAAGATGGAGCGCGACGGACTCATCACTCGTAAACAATTCCTGCAGCTAATGGCAGTGGCGGGTGCTTTCTTAGCACTCGGAACCGACAAAGCCTACGCAGCAAAGAGCAACGCAAACGGTCGCATCGTGATCGTAGGTGGCGGTGCAGCAGGTATCAGTATGGCTTCGCGCTTGAAGCGTGCGCTTAAGAATCCCGACATCACCATAATCGACCCCAGCGAGAAGCACTTCTACCAGCCTGGCTTTACGCTCATCGGCGGTGGCGTGTATGGCAAGGACGATGTGTGGCGCCGCCAGGAGGATTGTATGCCTTCGGGGGTAAAGTGGATTAAGGATGTGGTAACGCTCATTCACCCCACTCTCAACCGCGTCGACACGGCCAAGAGTGGCTCGTTCGACTACGACTTTATGGTGCTTGCACCGGGCGTTAAGTATGACTGGAGCCGCATCGAGGGTATCACCTATCAGACCATTGGCGAGGGCAATGCCCACACCATCTACGACTGGCGCGGTGCGCAGATGACCTGGCCCGCAATGCAGGAGTTTGCCCGCAAGGGTGGCCGAGGAGTGTTCTGCGACACCTACACCAAGCATAAGTGTGGCGGTGCGCCCAAGAAGATTTCACTCCTTACCTGGGACAACGCCCGCAAGGAGGGTACCACCGACCGTATCGATATGCGCTATTACACGGGTAGCACATCACTCTACAATGTGCCTCACTTCACACCCCGCCTGGAGGAGATCTACCGCGAGCGCAACATCCCCGTAGAGACTCAATGCAAGTTGCGAGCAATTGATACACACGCTAAGAAGGCATACTTCGATCAGACTATCAAACTTGCCGACGGCACATCCGAAGTCAAAAAGATTGAGGCCGAGTACGATTTTATGCACTTTATGGTGCCGCAGTGCGCACCCGACTTCGTGCGCGAATCGGGACTGAGCTGGACTGAGGGGTCGTTGGCGGCCGATGGCTGGGCAATGACCGATAAGCAGACGCTCGTACATATGACCTATCCCAACATCATCTGCTTGGGCGACTGCGCAGGCATACCCACCTCGAAGACTTCGGCTGCCATCCGCAAACAGCTGCCTATTGCTACGGCAAACCTCGTATCGCTGATGGAGGGTCGTGCGCCCGAGGCTATCTACAACGGCTATGCCGCTTGTCCCATTGTTACCGAGTATGGCAAGGTGCTGATGTGCGAGTTCGACTACGACAAGAAGGAGCAGATTACATTCCCACTCTCGCTGCTGGATATGTCGAAGGAGCAGTGGGTGGCGTGGCTACTGAAGGTGTATGGTCTGAAGCCCATTTATTTCGAGTTGATGCTTAGAGGATTGTACTAATAGAGAGTAAAATATCGCAATCTTAAGTGCTATAGGATAATTCTTATAGCACTTTTTTATTCCCCTTTTTATATTTAAGGTAAAAACACTATCTTTGCAACCATCAAAAAAAAAGGAATTATTATGGCGTTAATCGACGAAATCACCAAGCGCAGAACATTTGCCGTTATTGCACACCCCGATGCGGGTAAGACTACCCTGACGGAGAAGCTTCTTCTCTTCGGAGGTGCTATCCACGTGGCAGGAGCCGTTAAGAGTAACAAGATTAAGAAGGGTGCTACATCCGACTTTATGGAGATCGAGCGCCAGCGAGGTATCTCGGTGGCAACTTCGGTTATGGGTTTCAACTATAAGGATGTGAAGATCAACATCCTCGACACCCCCGGCCACGAGGATTTTGCCGAGGATACCTATCGTACATTAACAGCCGTAGATTCAGTAATCATCGTAATCGATGGCGCAAAGGGTGTGGAGGCACAGACCCGTAAGTTGATGAATGTCTGCCGTATGCGCTCAACGCCCGTGATGGTATTTATCAATAAGCTGGACCGCCCCTGCAAGGATCCCTTCGATCTGCTCGACGAGGTGGAGCGCGAGTTGCAGATTCGCGTGCGCCCGCTGGCGTTCCCCATCTCAAGTGGCGACACATTCAAGGGTGTATATAACATCTACGAGCAGAACCTCTCGCTCTTTACTACCGACGAGCGCCAGACAGCCGATGCCGAGACGGTAGATTTCAGCGATATATCGAACCCCGAGCTCGACTCATACATCACACCGCAGTACGCCAACCAGTTGCGCGAGAATCTGGATCTGGTGGAGGCCGTGTACGACGACTTCGATCGCGAGGCATACCTCGAGGGTAAACTCGCCCCCGTGTTCTTTGGTTCGGCGGTAAATAACTTTGGTGTGCGCGAGCTTTTGGAGTGCTTTATCCGCATCGCCCCCTCGCCCCGCCCCTCGACTACCGAGACTCGCAATGTTACGCCCGACGAGCAGAAGATGACAGGCTTTGTATTTAAGATTCACGCCAATATGGATCCCAACCACCGCGACCGTATCGCCTTTATGAAGATATGTTCGGGTACATTCGAGCGTAATAAGAACTATCTGCACGTTCGTAGTGGTAAGCAGCTCAAATTCTCGTCGCCCACAGCCTTTATGGCTGAGAAGAAGTCGGTTATCGACTTCGCATACCCTGGCGACATCGTGGGTCTGCACGACACTGGTACATTCAAGATTGGCGACACATTCACCGAGGGTGAGAAGCTCAAGTTTACGGGTATTCCCTCGTTCTCGCCCGAGCTCTTCCGCTACATCGAGAATGCCGACCCGATGAAGTTCAAGCAGTTGGCTAAGGGTGTCGATCAGCTAATGGATGAGGGTGTGGCACAGCTCTTCACATCATCTCTCAACGGTCGCAAGATTATCGGTACCGTAGGACAGCTTCAGTTCGAGGTTATTCAGTACCGTCTGGAGCACGAGTATGGCGCGAAGTGTCGCTGGGAGCCTATCTCTATTCACAAGGCGTGCTGGATCGAGAGCGACAACCAGGAGCAGCTTGCCGATTTCAAACGCCGCAAGCACTCGAATATGGCTATTGACAAGCATGGCCGCGATGTATTCCTCGCCGACACAAGCTACGCATTGGCTCTGGCTCAGGAGAACTTCAAGGACATTCGATTCTACTTCACTTCGGAGTTTTAATCAACGACAAATAACAGAATTTAAGCCTGCCTAACAAAAAAGTTAGGCAGGCTTTTTTAAGTTTATATCAATTTGACACAAGTGCGAGAACAAAAAAAGCGACCCCATCAGGAGTCGCCTTTATTATAGCGTGAAACCGTTGATTACTCAACTGTACCAGCTGAACCGAGAACGTTCTCGCACTTGTGCTTGTAGAGCTTCTTGAGCTCGTCACGAGCGGGACCCAAGTACTTACGGGGATCGAACTCAGCAGGATTGTCAACGAAGATCTTGCGAACCATAGCAGTCATAGCAAGACGGCCGTCAGAGTCGATGTTGATCTTGCAAACTGCAGACTTAGCAGCCTTGCGCAACTCCTCCTCAGGAATACCTACTGCATCCTTCAAAGCACCACCGTGAGTGTTGATGATCTTCACATACTCCTGGGGAACTGATGAAGAGCCGTGCAATACGATGGGGAAACCGGGCAACTGCTTCTCGATCTCCTCGAGGATGTCGAAACGCAAGGGGGGAGGTACAAGGATACCATCAGCGTTGCGTGTGCACTGCTCAGGCTTGAACTTGTTAGCACCGTGTGAAGTACCGATTGAGATAGCGAGTGAGTCGCAACCAGTCTTAGTTACGAAGTCAACAACCTCCTCGGGACGAGTGTAGTGAGCTACCTCTGAAGATACCTCATCCTCAACACCTGCCAATACGCCGAGCTCACCCTCAACTGTTACGTCGAACTGGTGTGCGTAGTCAACAACCTTCTTAGTAAGAGCTACGTTCTCCTCGTAGGGAAGGTGTGAACCGTCGATCATTACTGAAGAGAAGCCCATATCGATACAGCTCTTGCACAACTCGAAAGAGTTACCGTGGTCGAGGTGAAGAACGATAGGAATGTTCTTACCCATCTCCTTAGCGAACTCAACAGCACCCTGAGCCATATAACGCAACAGAGTCTGGTTAGCGTAGTTACGAGCACCAGAAGAAACCTGGAGGATAACGGGTGAAGAGCACTCTACACAAGCAGAGATGATTGCCTGCATCTGCTCCATATTGTTGAAGTTGAACGCGGGAATAGCGTAACCACCTTCGATTGCCTTCTTAAACATCTCACGAGTGTTCACAAGGCCGAGATCTTTGTAAGAAATCATAGTTTTACTTTAGTTATGAATTAGTGAATATAATTTCGTATTCGATTATTGAGCGCAAATATACAAATTAATTGATTTTATTGCAAGTATTTTCCTCACAATATCACACACTTCGGCTACGATGCCACTCTATGCGGGTGCAAATCACTTCACGAAGAAAAAAAATCATTTTCCACCCTGTTGGGGCACAAAAAAGAGGTATATTTGTAAAAAGTTATGCCCTGAGGCTGACTTTGCAACCGATAAAACTAAAAACAGACATACTTATGAAACGAATTCTAACCCTTGCCATTGCGCTGTGCTTCTGCTCGCTGGCTGTGGCACAGACCACCGTTACCTCGCTGAAGGTCAACCGTATGAGCTCGCCCCAGGGCGTGGCCGACAGCACCCCTTCGCTGAGTTGGGTGATGGAGAATCCCTCGCGCGGCATCGTGCAGACAGCCTACGAGATATCGGTCTATGAAGGCTCGCAGCGTATATGGAACACGGGCAAGGTAGCATCCGACACCTCGACAGGCGTAGAGTATACAGGCCCCGCGCTTAAGTCGGGTACCCGCTACCAGTGGCAGGTAAGAGTATGGGATAACTCAGGCAAAGCATCGAAGTGGAGCGCCCGCGCCGATTGGTTGTCGGGTATGCTCACCGAAAATGAGTGGCAGGCCAAGTGGATTGAGCCCACGGAGCAGGGCTCGGCCTCTCCCCTACTGCGTCGTGAGTTTACGCTCTCGAAGCCCGTGGCCTCGGCCGTGGCATACATCACTGCTCACGGAATGTATGAGGCGGCAATCAACGGAGCCAAGGTTGGCGATGCGCTCTACGCCCCCGGCTGGACCACCTATCACCACCGCCTGCAGTATCAAGCCTACGATGTTACCGATATGCTCGTCAAGGGCGAAAACGCCTTCGGCATTATGCTCGGCCAGGGATGGTATCACAGCGTACTGGGTTGGGCGGCTGACAGCGGTCGCACGACATACCAGATTAAGAGTATGGGGGCACTGGCGCAGATTGTAGTAACATACAAGGATGGCACACAGGAGATTATATCAACCGACAACGAGTGGAAGTCATCGACGGGCGAGATTCTCCTTTCGACCATCTACGATGGCGAGACCGTAGACGCCCGCAAGGCACAGAAGGGCTGGGCAACGGTCGGCTTCGACGATGCGGCGTGGCAGAAGGTGCGTGTAGCCGACTACTCGCTCTCGGATCTTGTACCCTCGGAGAGTGAGCCTGTGGTAAAACATAAGGTGATGAAACCTGTGGCCGTAATCATCACTCCCAAGGGCGAGAAGGTGCTGGACTTCGGACAGAACATAGTGGGTCGCGAGATTGTTACCTACAAGGGTAAGGCTGGTCAGAAGATTACCATCTCGCACGCCGAGGTGTTGGACGAAAATGGTAACTTCTACACCGTAAACCTCCGCTCGGCAAAGGCGCAGAGCAACTATATATGCAGTGGCGAGGAGGATCGTTTCGAGCCCACATTCACCTTCTACGGCTTCCGCTACCTCAAGATCGAGGGTATCGAGGGTGAACTCAACCCCGATAACTTCCAGGCGGCCGTTATCTTCTCCGACATTGCCGAGAATGGTAATTTCTCGTCGTCGAACGCTATGGTAAATCAGTTGCAGAGCAACATCCAGTGGGGTCTTACGGGTAACTTCCTCGATGTGCCAACTGATTGTCCTCAGCGCGACGAGCGTCTTGGCTGGACGGGTGATGCGCAGGTATTCTTCCGCACAGCGACATTTAACCGCGATGTGCAGAACTTTTTCCGTAAGTGGCTAAAGGACTTGGCTCTGGATCAGGCTGAGGATGGCCGCGTGTCGGACATTGTACCCAACCTCAAAGGATTGGTGGGTGCAGGTCGCGTGGGCTGGGCCGATGCCGCAACAATCATCCCCTGGCAACACTATATGGCATATGGCGACAAGTCGATTCTCGAGCAGCAGTGGGAGAGTATGCGTGCGTGGGTTGATTATGTCATCAGCCAGACAAACGACTACCTCTGGAACACGGGCTGGCACTATGGCGACTGGCTCTTCTACAGCGTAAACAACGACAACTCGGGTCAGTCGGCCGTAACCTACACCCCGCTGGTGCAGCAGTGCTTCTTTGCTAACTCAGCAACCATCGTAAGCCGCGCGGCTGAGGTGTTGGGCAACAAGGCCGATGCCGCAAAGTATGCTGAGGTGGCACGCAAGGCCAAGGAGGCATTCTGCAAGAACTATGTAACCGAGTCGGGTATGCTCGTCTCATCGACACAGACAGCCTATGTCTTGGCTCTTCACTTCGATATGCTGCCCGAGGCGATGCGCCCGCTGGCGGCTAAGCACTTGGCGGCCAATGTCGAGAAGTATGGCCACATCACAACGGGATTCCTCGGCACGCCCTACATCTGCCACGTGCTGACCGATAATGGCTACAACGACCTTGCCTACAAGCTTCTTCTGCGCGAGCAGTACCCTGGCTGGCTGTATCCTGTAACGATGGGCGCAACAACCATCTGGGAGCGTTGGAACTCGATGATGCCCGACCGCACCATTCCCGACAATGGTATGAACTCGTTCAACCACTACTCTTATGGTGCCATTGGCGATTGGCTCTACCGCGACGCGGTGGGTCTGTATGAGACATCGGCAGGCTTCAAGACTATGGCCATCAAACCCCACCCTGGTGCCGACTTTACGCAGATGCGTGCCGAACAGCAGACCCCCTACGGCCGTGCCGCGGCCGAGTGGCGCAAAGAGAATGGCACATTTACGCTCGATGTAGTAATCCCCGCCAACACAACGGCCGAGGTGTATCTACCCTCATCATCTGAGCAGAGCGTAATGCTCGATGGCGTGGCTGCTACTGCATCGAAGGATGCTAAGGTGCTTGGATATGCCGATGGCTATACCCGCATCAGCATTGGCTCGGGACACTACACCTTTGTAGCCAAGTAAAATGAATAGACGATAGAAGAACGAGCTGAGGCAAGCTGTGCGGAGGATAAAAACTGCAGCTCGCCTCATTTTTTTGCCACTTTTGTACTCAAACCATTGTTATTTTGTACCTTTGCGGAGTAAGATTAAAAGATATGGAGCGTCATATAGATATAAACGATTTCGACTACCCACTGCCCGATGAGCGCATTGCCAAGTTTCCGTTAGAGCATCGCAACGACTCTAAGCTACTCATCTACCGCAACGGCAGTATCGAGCAGAGCCACTTCCGCTCGCTTGCCGAGCACCTGCCTGCCAATTCGCTACTCGTGTTCAACAACACGAAAGTTATTCGCGCGCGATTGATTATGCATAAGGAGTCGGGCGCTCGCATCGAGGTATTCTGCCTCGAGCCGCACAACCCCTCGGACTACGAGCGTGCCTTTGCCATCAAAGGGGCTTGCGAGTGGGATTGCATCGTGGGCAATGTAAAGAAGTGGAAACAGGGAAATGTGGTTATCAACTTCGACTACAACGACTCGCCCTACACCCTGCGTACCGAGATCGTCGAGCGTGGCACACGCGAGCACAAGGTGCGTTTTGAGTGGGATGCCGACCTTACATTCGGACAACTACTCGAACACTTAGGCCGTATTCCCATCCCGCCATATCTCAACCGCGAGAGCGAGGAGATTGACCTCTCGCGTTACCAGACCGTATATTCGAAGTTCGAGGGCTCGGTTGCGGCCCCTACGGCAGGTCTGCACTTTACCGATGATATGATTGCGCAGATGCGCACCGAGGGCTTTGGCTTCGACGAGGTTACTCTGCATGTGGGCGCCGGTACATTCCTGCCCGTGAAGAGCGACAACGCCGCCGAGCACCCTATGCACACCGAGCACTTCGAGATAAGCCTTGCAACACTCGAGAATCTGCTTGCCCACTGCTCACGCATCACAGCTGTAGGCACCACATCGGTTCGCACACTCGAGTCGCTACCCGTACTGGCTTGGCGCATACGCCAGAGCGGAAGTCCCCACACCGAGCAGGTGGTGGGTCAATGGGAGAGTTACGACCTGCCTGCCGACTACTCAACACGCGATGTGCTGGAGGATCTAATCGGATATATGCGCCGCGAGAAGATTGAGCGAATGAAGGCCGCCACGCAGATTATGATTACGCCACTCGGCTTCCGATTCCGCATCGTGGATCGCATAATCACCAACTTCCACCAGCCAAAATCGACCCTGCTCCTGCTGGTGTCGGCCTATGTGGGTGATGATTGGCGCCGCATGTACGACTACGCACTGGAGAACGACTTCAGATTCCTATCCTATGGCGATTCGTCGCTGCTCATATGCGAGAAATAAGAAAAGGGTGCTGACCGATTGGTTTAGCACCCTTACTTTTTATGCATAATTTTATAACAAGTTACACAAATTGAATCTCGTGGACTCCTCCTGTAAATCCCGACTCAACGGTATATTGAATCGCGGTAGGAGAGAAACGCTCCTCATAGAAGACGTGAAGATGACCACACAGTATAGCCTTCAGCAGAGGTTGCTCCTTGAGCCACTCGACGAAGTCAAGTGTAGTCTGGTCGGCACGCTGCTGCACGGTACGGTTACGCCACTGCTCATCGGCGGGCAGAGAGGGGTCCTGCTGGTAGGTCTCGGTAATCGAGAGAGGCACGCCCGTCATATAGCCTGCCACACCGCCATTTGTTTTCAGGATAACCTTACAATGCTCGGGGGTGTAAAATGGCACGTGGCACATAAGCACGATGGGTAGTCCCTTAGCCACCTCTCGACGCATAGCCTCGTATTGCTCGGCCGAAACTTTATAGTATCCATTATCCAGAGCCACAAAGTTCACTCCATTTATCACGCGCGACGCCACCGTAAGATTGTTAGGGAAGGCCGCTTGTACGCGGTCGTAGGTCTGTGCTCTATAAGCCTCATCCTCGCGCGCCTCGCCTACATATTGCGAATACTCGTGATTACCCGCCGCCGTAAACCATTTGTCGGCGCCCAGCTTCGAGGCGATGCAGTCGAGGTTAGCGTAGCTCACAAAATCCTGCAAATCGCCAGTATGCAATAGCATAAGGTTGTTCGTGGCGGCATAGCGTATGGCCGCATCGAAGTATTGTTCGGCCATAGGAAAGTACTTTGTACGCGTGGCGGCGAGCTTATGTTTGCGCTCGTCGTCGCGGCTATCTACTCGTGTAAGGTGGGTGTCCGACAGATGCAGAGCCTTGAAAGGCTTGGTGGCTCCCACTGAAATAGTCAGGCGGCGCACGGTCTTGAGTTCAACGGCATCGTCATCGGTCGCATTCAATTGGGCTAACACCCTATCGGGGATTTGTGTAGCCAGCAGCATACCGCCACACAGGCGCAGGAAATCATATCGTTTCATAGGCTTGAGTTCGTTTCACACAAAGGTATAAAAAAAGAGGTTATCCAACAAATGTGTTAGATAACCTCTTTAATACTCATCAGACAATTTTTAAGCCGAAGCAGTCTCCTTCTTGCGCGACTTCTTAGCGGCGAGAGCCTTCTCAATCTCAATCTCGAAGTCAGAGAGAACATTCATATAGTTGATAAACGCCTCATAAGACGAGCCATAGGGATTGAAGTATGAGTGTACATCACCATCAGAGAGCCACTTTGTAGCCATATAGTAGAAGTGATCCGAGGTCTGCATAAAGTTCCACACATACTCGAAATCGGCGTTCTTCAACGACTTAACCTTATCCTTTAGAGCATAGAGCTTCGAGAATGCCTCGTTCTGCAACTCGTTACCGAGCCAAGCGGTTACGTCGCGCTCCTCGTCAGCCCACGACATTACGTGAGGACAATGCAACACACCTACGGGCTGTGATGACTTAGCAGCCTCGCTAACAGTAGCAAAGCAAGTATCACCCTGCTTGAGGATAGCCTTGGGCAATGCCTTCACGAAGTCGAAGATACCCGTTGTGGCCTTCTGGTGCTCGCCGAAGGTCTCGTAATCCATAAAGAGATTAACAACATCGCCATTATCCTCCTTAACCCACTGTGCGAACTTATCCGCTGTCAAAGGATACTGATCCCAGCCCTGGTTAGAGAAGCGGAAAGCAATATCGTCAGAGAGCTTGTAGTTGCGAAGCAACACACGCAAGCTGTTGTCGATAGCGTTTGTATAGATGTAGTTAGGCGACTTCCAACCCATAACGTGCTTTGCACCCTCAGCCAGAATAGTCTTGAAACCAAGGCCAGCCACCATCTCACCAATCTGGTCAGAGTAGATAAGCTCCGTGTTACGGAATGCTACGGGCTTCTTACCGAACTCCTCCTTGATCATCTTTGTATGGAGCTTAACCTGCTCAACGAAGTCCTCCTTCGATGAGAGAGAGGCCAAAGAGTGTGAGTAGGTCTCGGCCAAGAACTCAACACAACCTGTGTCAGCCAAAGCGCGGAATGAATCCAAAACCTCGGGAGCATAGGCACGGAACTGCTCAACGGCAGAGCCTGTGATTGAGAACGAGCACTTAAACGCGCCCTTATTCTCCTTGATGAGCTTGAGCAAGAGTGCATTCATAGGCAGGTAGCACTGGCGTGCAACCTTCTGCATAATAGCGCGGTTGGTGAAGTCGTCGAGGTAGTTGTGATCCTTACCGATATTGAAGAAGCGGTAAACCTTCAAACGCCACGGCTGGTGCACCTGAAAATATAAGCAAACAGTTTTCATATCTTGTGTTTTTATTATTTTGCACATTCGTTAATAGCATCCTCATACACGGTCTTAATCTTTGCAGCGGCATTATTCCACTTCAGACCAGTAACCTCCTCGAGACCCTTCTCAGAGAACATTTTAGCCAAGGCGGGATACTTCACAAAACCATAGATGGCGTCTGCCATAGCATCTACATCCCAGTAATCGACCTTAACGGCGTAGTCCAACACCTCGGCTACACCACTCTGCTTCGAGATAATCGAAGGCACATTGGCGCGCATAGCCTCCAGAGGTGAGATACCGAAAGGCTCCGATACCGAAGGCATAATATATACATCAGAGAGCTGGAACATCTTATGCACATCGTCGCCCTTCAAGAAACCGGTGAAGTGGAAACGGTCGGCAATACCAAGACGCGCCACACGGCGAATGACGTGGTTCATCATATCGCCCGAGCCAGCCATCACAAAGCGCACATTAGGCACACGCTTTAGCACCTTAGCAGCCGCCTCAACAAAGTAGTCGGGACCCTTCTGGAAAGTAATACGACCGAGGAAAGTTACAATCTTGTCGGTTACACCACGCTCGGGCAGTTCGTTCTCCTTCTCGGCAAAACGCACGGCATTATGAACCGTTACGACCTTCTCGGCGGGGATGTTATACTTCTCGATTACAATCTTGCGAGTAAGATTCGACACGGCAATCACACGATCTGCAGCGGCCATACCTGCGCGCTCAATCTCGTAAACGCGAGTGTCAATATTATCGCTCGACGAACGGTCGAACGATGTAGCGTGCATATGCACAACCAGTGGCTTGCCCGACACACGCTTTGCGGCAATACCAGCAAAGTAGGTAAGCCAGTCGTGGGCGTGGATAACATCGAACTGACCCTCCAACTGACGAGCTACCTCGGCAGCAACGACAGCATAACGAGCAACCTCCTCCATCAGGTTAGCACCATACTTACCCGAGAAGGTGTAGCGCTGAGTCCAGCTATCGCCCTCCTTCTCCCAGAACTTGCGTCCTGTACGCTCGTAACCCTCACGATAGGTTGCGAACTCCTCGGGAGAGATATAGGGAACCATATTCGAGTCGATATGAATGAACGATATTTTGCGCATAATATCCTCGGCGCCCTCGATCGAAGAATCGCAGTAACGAGCCTCGACATCGCTGGCATTCACAACCTTCACAAATCGCTCATCCTCATCGCCCGACGCCTTGGGCATCACGAAGATAACCTCCACATCGTTACGCGCCAGACCACGGGTCATACCATAACAAGCAGTACCCAGACCACCGGCAATATGAGGCGGGAACTCCCAACCAAACATTAATACTCTCATCCTATAATCGTTTTATCTATTTCTTCTTGCGTACACACTTCTTTGCGGGTTTCTCGCCCTTCTCCTTAGCGACCTTGGCCTTCCACTCCTCGATCAATGAGTGGATATAGAGCAATCCTCCTACGCTGGTTGCCTGCGATGTGCAACCACGAGCACGGAAGGGGGGATCACCCTCGAAACACTCGCTCACCGAGCCGATGCAGGCGGTCTGAATATCCTCCTCGAAGCCACTGAGCAACTCCTCGGCAGTAGGCAAGAAACGCTCGCCACCGATTGCAAAGCAACTCTTTGCGTAGAACATCAAAGGCCACACCCAAGTAGAGCCATTGCGGCTTGCCAAATCCTGCGAACGCTGGTCCTCGGCATATGACGGCTCATAGAAGGGATTATGCGGCGAGAGTGAACGAACACCACGCGGGGTGAGCAAGTGACGGCGTACTACACCCAGCACATCCATCATCTGCTCCTCGTTGAGCATCGTGTAATCCAAACCACATACCACAAGCATATTTGAGCGGCGGTATTTATTGACTTCATAGTCGTTTACATAGTCGGCCAAGTAACCCTCCTCCAACCAGAACTTCTCGATGAACGACTGCTTGGTCTTTGCAGGCATATCGGCCCAACGCTGAACGAACTCCTTATCCTTATATTTCTTGGCCAAGGCCAGCGTATAACATACTGCGTTATACCACAAAGCCTCGATCTCAACGGCATAGCCCGCACGCTGTGCCACGGGACGGCCATCGACCTTGGTATTCATCCAAGTGAGGCACTCACCTTCGGCAGCAGCCCAAATAAGGCCATTGTCGTGCAGACGAATGCGGTCGCCAAAACCACGGCGGTAGGCCTCAAGAACTGACTTCATAGCCTCGCCATAGCGCTCCCACAATAGTTTCGATGTGATATGCTTCTCCAGATTCTGCAGAGTCCAGAAGAACCACAGCGGAGCGTCTGCCGCGCCCCACGCCGAAGCCGAGCCGGCGAAGTCGCCGTCGTGCATCTGGCTCACCAAAGTATCGAGGATATCCAAACAATCCTCCTTATATTTCTGCTCGAGCACGATACCCGGAAGCGAAATGAATGTATCGCGACCTACGGTACCATACCACGGATAGCCGGCAATCATCTCGGTGCGACCGCCCGAACGACGAACAACAAACTGACGAGCCGAGTGGTGCAGACAGCTCAAGAAGTCAATCTTGTGAGTGCGTCGAGCAATCGAAGCCTCGTAGATCTGCGAAATGGTCTCGTTGGTTGCCATCTCATGGGTTGCCGCCGAGAAGATAATGCTCTCGCCCTTCTTGATAGGCATCTCGAAGTAACCCGTAGTCAAGAGATCCTCGTAGCCATCGTAACCACGCTTAATCTCCTCGGGATACTCGAAATCGTAGTACCAATCGGGGGCTGCAACGAACTCGGCATCAGCCTTATTGGTCTGCAGATAGAGCCAGGGGAATCCCTCGTAGAGCTTGCACTTAACACCTCCTGCGATGGGATACGAACGACCATTGGCCTCCATATTTGCCTTCGAGAGCGAGTGCTTGTTACGGAAAGCAAAGAAGGGACGCAGACGGAGCGTAGTATCGGAGTGAGCATCGACAAGCGTGTAACGAATCATTAGCTGTGTGCGCTTGTGAATCCACAACAACTCCTTGCGCAGGATAACGCCACCCACACGGTAGGTAATCGTTGGAGTGGGCGTATACTGGAAATCGGTAATGTATTTATGACCTCGGGGCTCATACACTCCGCGGTAACGGTGCAGAGCCAGGTTGAACGACTGGTCGTGCTGAATAATTGTCTCGTCGAGCGAAGAGAGCAATACATAAGCCTCATCGGTCTCGTCGATCGGAGCCACCATCAAGCCGTGATACTTGCGAGTATTACAACACACGATGGTTGTACTCATATAACCACCCTTGCGGTCGGTAGCCAGCATTTCGCGTTGCAACGAATACTCGAGATTACCCAACTCACTCTTGTCAAATGTTAGTGCCGACATATTAAAATTTTTGAGAAAATTACTTATCTAATGTAAAGTTAGTGAAAAATATAATACAATATTCACCCCCTTCTATAAAATATTATGAATATTCCTAAAAAAAGGTCTTTTTCACCACCTATGTGTCTAAAAAAATCGTTTCAGGCAGGCATTGCTGCCCGAAACGATTGATTTATTACGACTATGCCCACTTCACCAAAGCGAAGTCCATACGGTGGGGCAAGCGGTCGTTCTTGGGATATACACGCAATGCTACATCGAACGAACCGGTGCGTGCGGGAGTGTAGTCGATCGAGAAGGTGACCTCCTTACCGTTCACACTCTTAACCTCCAACTGCTTGGTTGCTACAACATTGATGGGCTCGCCCGACTCAATCTGCTTAGCCACAACCAACTCAACGCCCAAATCGTCGGCACGCAACGATGCAACATCGAGGGTAACCTCGTAGAGGTACTTCTTATCGACGAAGATTGCCTCGTTGTCCAACTCTACGCGCTGAACATTCAGGATCTTCACATCGTCCCAAGCGGCTGACACCTTACGCTTCCAAGCTGCCATCTCGCGAGCCATACGGAAGTTATTCTCCACCATCTGCTCCTTGCGAACGGCCAACTTATTATAGAAACGATCCTCGTAGTCAACCAACTGACGGTTCATTGTAAAGTTAGATGCGATGTCGGCAACACACTTCTTAACGGCATTAACCCAACGATGGGGCACGCCATCCTCGCTGCGGTCGTAGTACATAGGCACGATCTGATCCTCGATAGTGTTGTAGATCATCTCGGCATCCAACTCGTTCTGGAAGTTCTGGTCGGCGAACGAACGCTCCATAGGAAGCATCCAACCAGCACCCTCCTTGTAGCCCTCTACCCACCAGCCGTCGAGTACAGAGAACTGCATAACACCATTCATAACACACTTCTCGCCTGAAGTACCCGAAGCCTCCAAAGGACGAGTAGGAGTATTCAACCATACATCCACACCCTGAACCATACGGCGAGCAAGCTCCATATCGTAGTTCTGGAGGAATACAATCTTACCCAAGAACTCAGGCATCTTCGATACCTCAACAATGCGCTTGATCAAATCCTGACCAGGAATATCGTGGGGGTGAGCCTTACCAGCGAAGATGAACTGTACGGGGCGCTCCTTATTGTTTACCAATGCCGACAGACGCTCCAAGTTGGTGAACAAGAGGTGAGCACGCTTATATGTAGCGAAGCGGCGAGCAAAACCGATAGTAAGTACATCAGGGCGGATGCTATCAGCCACGCGAACCATCTGACGGGGAGAGTCGTAGCATACCTGTGCGGGATCGCTGTAACGCTTGCGGATATGGTTGATAAGGCGATTCTTAAGAACCATACGCTCCTGCCAGAGCTCAGCGTCGTCGATCTTGTGTACACCCTGCCACTCGGGGATGTTATATACATGAGAGTTAAAGCCCTGGGGGAAGTAACGCTCGTAGAGACGGCGCAAGTTCGACGCTACCCAAGTGGGGAAGTGAACACCATTGGTTACATAGCCGATGTGCAACTCATTCTTGAAGTAGCCGGGCCACATATTACCGAGGATCTCCTTCGATACCTCACCGTGCAACCAAGACACACCGTTAACCTCCTGTGAAAGGTTACAAGCCAATACTGACATTGAGAAGCGCTCGTTCACATCGTTGGGGTTGGTCTTACCCAAGTTGATGAACTGCTCCCAAGTGATACCCAATACATCGGGATAGTGCGACATATACTGGCGCATCATTGACTCGGGGAATGCATCGTGGCCTGCGGGCACGGGGGTGTGAGTAGTAAAGAGCGATGATGCACGCACAACCTCCATTGCCTCAGAGAATGACAAACGCTTCTTAGAGATAAGGTTACGAATGCGCTCGATACCGATAAATGCAGCGTGGCCCTCGTTGCAGTGGTAAACCTGCTGCTTGATACCCATCTTCTCCAGAGCGCGGATACCACCTACGCCGAGCAAAAGCTCCTGCTTGAGACGGTTCTCCCAGTCGCCACCGTAGAGATAGTATGTAATCTGACGATCCTCGTCGCGGTTTGCCTCGTAGTCGGTATCCAAAAGGAAGAGGTCGGTACGACCCACCTGGCACTTCCACACGCGAGCCGACAATGTACGGCCGGGGAATGCGATCTGGATAGTTACCCAGTTGCCAGCCTCGTCGCGAACGGGAGAGATAGGCAACTTAGCGAAATTCTGAGCCTCGTAGGTTGCAACCTGACTACCCTGAGCCGAGAGCTGCTGTGTGAAGTAACCGTAGCGGTACAAAAGACCAACGGCAACCATAGGAACATTCTTATCTGATGCCTCCTTGAGGTAATCACCTGCCAAGATACCAAGACCACCTGAGTAGATCTTAAGCGATGAGTGCAAACCGTACTCCATTGAGAAGTATGCCACCTTTGCGCTCTTGCCATCGGGCTCCTCGGTCATATATGCCTCGAGCTGTGCAGCCACATTATCCAAGCGAGCGAGGAACTCCTTGTCGTTCTCGAGCTCGTTGATGCGCTCTAAGGGGAGCTTATCGAGCAATGCGATAGGATTGCGATCTACTGTATTCCACAATGCGGGGTCGATAGACTCGAACAAATCGCGTGCGTCCTGAGTCCAGCTCCACCACAAGTTGCGCGAGATGGTCTCCAATGCAGTCAAACGCGAGGGAAGACGCTTCTCAACCATCATACGGTGCCAAGAGGGTTTGTTTGAGGTGAGCTGCTGACGAACGAAGTTAATCTGCTCGGTGTAGTTACCACCATCCTCGATTGCATTATTGTTGATGCGGGCTGTAGAGTTCTCCAAAGCCTCGGCATAAGCACCCTCGTAGTATGTGTAGAAGTTATCCCACAAAGCCTTCTTCGAGAGATCAGAAGCCGACTGACGGATTACCTTCACCTGCTCCTGGTCGAGCTGCATAAAGCGCAAAGCGGCAGCTACGATCTGCTCAACGGCGTAGGCGTCGTTGTTGTCGTCGCGGCTGATAACCTCAACACCTGCGTGGTCGGCCTGCTTAACAGCCCAAAGACCGAAGCCTGAGAGGTTTGATGTGATGGTGGGAACTGAGAATGCTACTGACTCGAGCGGAGTGTAACCCCAAGGCTCGTAGTATGAGGGATAGATCGTAAGATCCATACCTGCCAACATCTCGTAGTAGTTCTTATTGAATACACCATCCTGAGTGTTCAAATATGAGGGAACGAAGATAACCTTAACCTTCGAGTCGGCGCTCTCCAACACGCTACCGCGGATAGACTGTGAAACGGGATCCCACTGGCGGTTCTCGAGGTAGTGTGTAGAGTACTTCCACTGCTCAGCGTCGATGGGCTGCTTAGCGTCGGCCAAGTGGCGAACCAAGTCAGCACGGGGACCGTTGTTAGCCGCGGGAACGGTGATGTATGCCAAGATCTCGCGATCAAGAGCACAAGAAGCCAAACGCTTCAACGACTCCATAAAGAGGTCGAGACCCTTGTTGCGATACTCGTAGCGTCCGCTGGTGCCGATGATAAAGGGCTCCTTATCGAATGTCTTGCCGTAGCAAGCCTCGGCAACCTCGATCATCGCTTTGCGAGCCTCATTACGCTTTGCTGCGTACTCCTCGCCCTGCCATACAAAGTGGTTCTCGAAACCGTTGGGGGTGATGTGTGTAACCTCACGACCGAGCAAGTACTTGCACTCGTTGGCTGTGATGTCGCTAACGGTGAGGAACGCATCGTGATACATAGCCGCCATCTTCTCGATAGAGTGCTTAGCGGTTACATTAAAACGGCGAGCCAAGTCGTCGGCATTGAACTTGTGCAAATCAGAGTAGAGCGAGAGACCATTGCCTGCGATGCATCGACCCGCAACGGTTGCGTGTGTAGTGAACACGGTTGCAACATACGAAGCGTTCTTACGCAAGTAGAGACCACCCGATGCGGTCATCCACTCGTGGAAATGAGCCACGATCTTATCGGCCGAAGTGCAGAAGTTCTCGGCATACGACTTGATAACCAAGCCAGCAGCGTGACCAAACAACACGGGCTCAACATAGTCCCACTGACCTGCGATTGAATCTACGTGATAATCCTCCCACATACGCTTCAACACCTCGTCCTTCTGCGAGATGAGTGACTTGAAGTCGATAAGTATTGCGATGGGACGACCCTCAACATTCCAACGACCAATACGAACGCGGATACCCTCCTCGTAGAGGCTCTCGCGCCAAGCGGTCAAAAGTGTATCGTCAGACTCAAACTCAGGGTTCGAGTTCTCCTGCATAAGATCGGGACCAATCACGATGTAGTTATCACCCATACGCTTGGTGACGGTCAAAGCCTTGGTAGCAATCACGGTGTGAATACCTCCAACCTTGTTGCATACCTCCCAACTCACCTCGAACAAGTGGTCGGGCATTTGATTCTTGTTACTCATAAAATATTTCTGTTAGTAATAATTCTATATAAATATATGTACGCAATGTGCGCACGATAGAAAAATCGTTGCAAAGATAATACTTATATCGCTTATTACCCAACGATTTTGCTTTTATTAAAATAAATTAACAATAAATTAATAATTTTTAGTAATTATACTTCAAAAAGTGATTCGATAACTGCATCGGATATCAGAAATCGCTCAGCATCAACGGCAATTCTGCTTCCATTGGCAATAACATCACCCGAGTTAATCCACGGCTCTACACCCCTCTTTATACGCTCGCAATGCCCCTTACCGAAGCGCTCACACACATAATCAAGGTCGATTCCCTCGACACAACGCAGACCCGTCATCACATACTCATTGAGGCGGTCGCGCTCGCTCAAGCGCTCCTCTTCGTAACGGCGCACAAGAGAATACTCGGCCACCGACTGTTGCGACCAACGACGCACCTCCCCATTGAAGGAGTGGGCTCCAGTTCCAATACCGAGATACTCAGCCCCGTGCCAATACGACGAATTGTGGCGCGAGCGACACCCAGCAAGAGCATAGTTCGATACCTCATAATGCTCGAAACCCGCTTCGGTCAATCTTTTATGAATCAGCGAAAACTCACGCTCGCTGCACTCCTCGTCCACCACGCGCATCTGGCCTCGTTGCAGACTACGATGGAAAGTTGTATTCTCCTCGACGGTAAGGTGATAGGCCGATATGTGTTGCACGCCAAGCGCGATGGCCTGCTCGAGACTACGCTCAAGCACCTCGTGGCCAAAACCATCGACACCAAAGATAAGATCGATAGTAATATTATCCACCCCCGCATCCTGCAGTCGCTTCACCGCATCGACAGCCGCCGAAGCCGAGTGGCGGCGATTCATAAAGCGTAACTCCTCGTCGTCGAACGACTGCACACCAAGGCTCACTCGATTGACATCTGTCGTGCGTAACTGAGCCACATACTCAGCTGTAATATCGTCAGGATTGGCCTCCAGCGTTATCTCCTCAACGGCGTTGCAATTCCACAGGCGGTGCGCCCTATCAATGAGCGACTGCACCTGGTTAGGAGCCACCAGCGAGGGTGTGCCGCCACCGAAATAGATGGTGCGTATATCTCTATCGTGCAGAAACTCGCGTTGCTCCTCCATCTCTTGATGCATAGCCTCCAACGCTGGGGCCATACCACTGAGGTCGGCCTCACGAAAGAAGTCGCAATAGGCGCATATACGCCGACAAAAAGGTATGTGAAAATATAATCCCGCCATAACTCGCTTTTATGTGCTTTTTAGGCAAAGCCGTAAAATTACAAATGTACCATTTTTTTCAGAATATTGCAACACAAAAATGACACCTGCTAAACATCTGTTATCGCAGTGTTAAGAAAACGATAAATTTTCACTTTTTTTGGCCTCGCTGTTTTCACAATTCAAATACTTTACATATTTTTGTACCGCTAAAAAACGGCTTTGAGCCGAGAAGTGAACGGAAAATTAGTAGTTTAACTTTATAATATTAAAAAAAATTATGGCAAAGATTGATTTGACTAAGTACGGCATCACCGGTACTACTGAGGTTGTTTACAACCCCTCTTACGATGAGTTGTTCCGCGAGGAGACTAAGTCTTGCTTGACTGGTTTCGACAAGGGCGTTTTGACCGAGATGGATGCTGTTAATGTAATGACTGGCGTTTACACTGGCCGTTCACCTAAGGATAAGTTCTTCGTAATGGACGAGACTTCTAAGGACACTATCTGGTGGACTTCAGAGGAGTACAAGAACGACAACAAGCCTGTAACTGAGGCTGCTTGGGCTGAGTTGAAGGCTTTGGCTTCAAAGGAGCTCTCTAACAAGAAGCTTTATGTTGTTGATACTTTCTGCGGTGCTAACGAGAACTCACGCCTCAAGATTCGCTTCATTATGGAGGTTGCTTGGCAGGCACACTTCGTTAAGAATATGTTCATCCGTCCTACTGACGCTGAGTTGGAGGTTTACGGTGAGCCCGATTTCGTAGTATTGAACGCTTCTAAGGCTAAGGTTGAGAACTACAAGGAGCTCGGTTTGAACTC
>JAZONC010000034.1:0-20421 GCA_045654285.1 Alistipes sp.
CTTTGCCCCGACATTTCGAAGGGGTGCCTTACTATCAGGCTGAGATTATACCCATTGAACCGGATACGGGTAATGCCGAGACCGGGAAAAGCGTAATCGACACATATACCCCTTTTCTGTATTTTTAATTTTTAACATTAAAAACGATGAAAAGGATTTTTTTCACACTCGCCGCAGTGTATCTGTCGCTCGGCGCAGGGGCGCAGCAAATCGAGCCCGACTCAATCTCGATGTATGACGAGATTCAAAAAATCGAAGTAGTGGCCACGCGCGCCACAAAATCCACTCCCGTAGCCTATGCAAACCTCGAGAAGGCCACTATTGCCCGCCATAACTATGGCTTGGATGTGCCTTCACTTCTGGCACTCACTCCGTCGATGGTGGCGACCAACGAGACAGGCATCGGCATTGGCGGCACATCGATGCGTATGCGTGGTACGGATGCTACACGCCTTAATGTAACCATAAACGGTATGCCTCTGAACAATCCCGACTCACACTCGACCTATTGGTACGACACACCCGATGTAATCTCGGCTGTGGGTGATGTACAGGTGCAGCGTGGCGCGGGCCTTTCTACCAATGGTACAGGTGCTTTTGGTGGTGCAGTCAATATGACCACCTCGGCGCCGCAGACCGAGTTTGGTGGCGATGTATCGCTCTCGTATGGCTCTTACAACACCAATAAGCAGGCTGTGCATATCGGCTCGGGCCTTATCGATGGTCATTGGATGGTAGATGCACGCCTCACTCATATCGGCTCCGACGGCTATGTGGATAGAGGTGCTACAGACCTCAAATCGTATATGTTGCAGGGTGCTTACTACGGCGATCGCACCACCGTTAAGTTGCTCTCGTTTGGCGGTAAGGCTAAGACCTACCTCACCTACACGGGCGTAACAAAGCAGGAGATGGAGCTCTATGGCCCACGCTACCACACTGAGGGTCAGTATGAGACATCGTCAGGCCCCTATGTCTTGGCTGATGGTACACACGTCGATTACTATGATGACCATACTGATAACTACCTGCAAATCAATAATCAACTTATTATCAATCATCGTCTGTCAGACGCTTGGACCCTCTCTGCAATGGGATTTTACACCTATGGCTACGGATTCTATAAGCAGTACAAGGCTGAGCGCTCACTTGTTGAGTATATGAATATGGGCATTGCCGACTACGGTGTTGAGGCCGATATGATACGTCGCAAGGTAATGCGTAACCATACAACCGGTGTGAATGCCTCGGTAGGATATAACTCCGAGCGATTGTCGTTGCTCTTTGGTGGTTTCTACTCATTCTACACCTGCCCGCATTGGGGTGAGTTGGATTGGGTCGATGGCTATAGCACTGAGCAGATTGCAGGTCGTTGGTACGACAACGATGTGGATAAGCAGGATGCAAATATCTTTGCTAAGGCTATGTGGCAGGCGGCCGATGGCTTGAATATCTTTGCCGATGTGCAGTACCGCTATGTCGATTACCGTGCGTGGGGCGTGAACGACAATTTCGATTGGAACACTATGCAGATGCAGCCTATTGCGGTGGATAAGCAGTATAACTTCTTTAATCCGAGCGTAGGTGTAAGTTATTCGTTCAGAGAGCGTCATAAACTTTTTGCTTCATTCTCGGTAGCTCACAAAGAGCCAACTCGTTCCGATTTTACCGATCGCTATATGTTCGCTGCCGATCAGACTCAGCCCTCGCCCGAGCGACTCTTTGACTATGAATTGGGCTATGAGTATGCCTCTGAGCGTTTGGCTTTGGGTGTTAATCTCTACTATATGCGCTACAAGGACCAGCTTATTCCTACCGGTATGGTCAACGATAGCTCCGATGCACTGAATGTGAATGTGCCCGACTCATATCGTTTGGGTGCTGAGTTTACTGCGGCGTGGAATATATCTGATTGGCTTACGCTGGGTGGAAATGCTACACTTAGCCGAAACAAGATTCTCGACTATGTAGATTTGTTGGCAGAAAGTCCCACCTATGGCGAGAATCTGGGTACGAAGACTATTGCCTACTCGCCCGATTTGGTTGGCTCGGCATATCTTGATTTCCACTTGGGTGGCTTTGAGGCAGTATGGCGCACACAGTATGTTGGTAAACAGTATTTTACCAATAACGAGGTTGAGGCCCTCACGCTTGATGCCTACTCAGTAACTAATCTTGATTTGGCCTATACGTTCAAGACTCGCTCGGCCAAGAGTGTCAGATTTGGTGTTACGATATACAACCTGCTCAATGCCTCATATTGTAGCAATGGTTATGGCTATTCATATATGTGGGATGGCGTACGCTACGACGAGGCATACTACTTCCCGCAAGCACCGCTACACGCATTGGCGAATATAACGGTGCGATTCTAAGTTATAAGGTTGTAGGCTCGGTGTATGGGTGCCGAGCCTACGGTCTTAAAATAGGTTGATGGGCGAGAGTTTTTGTTAAATCTTGCTGAAAGTATGGTTGTTTATAAAAAAAATGCTAACTTTGCGCCCGTTAAAATTGATGTGGAAGGATTTGGACTGCTTGCAACCACGAAAAAAATGCTAAACCAGCAATTCAGTTATACGACAGTCTCACTTCCATACGTTAATTGTTTAATTAAGAAAAACTATTAAAGTATGGCTTTTTTATTTACATCGGAGTCCGTTTCTGAGGGACATCCCGATAAGGTTTCAGATCAGATTTCAGATGCTATTCTTGACGAGTTCCTGCGTCACGACTCGGAGTCGAAGGTGGCTTGCGAAACACTCTGTACTACAGGTTTGGTAGTAGTGTCGGGTGAGGTTAAGTCGTCGGCTTATGTCGATGTTCAGGGCGTAGCTCGTCGTGTTATCGACCGCATTGGCTACAACAAGAGCGAGTATCAGTTCGATGCCGCATCGTGCGGTATCTTGTCGGCTATCCACGAGCAGTCGTCAGATATTAATCAGGGTGTCGAGCGTGCTGCTGAGGAGGAGCAGGGTGCTGGCGACCAGGGTATTATGTTTGGTTATGCTTGCAACGAGACTCGTGAGTATATGCCCGCAACGCTTATCCTTTCGCATGTTATTCTAAAGGAGTTGGCCGTTATCCGCCGCGAGGGCGAGACAATGACCTACCTGCGTCCCGATGCCAAGAGTCAGGTTACGATGGAGTACGACGAGACTACAGGTCATCCCGTGCGCGTGCACACAATCGTTGTATCTACACAGCACGATGAGTTCGTAAAGCCCACAGCCACTCGCACCTCAGAAGAGGCCGAGGCAATGATGCAGCGCTTGATTCGCGACGATGTTAAGAATATATTGATTCCCCGCGTGAAAGCTCGCCTGGAGCGTGCTGGCGACCGTTTGGCCGAGCTTATTGGCGACGACTATATCCTGCACGTAAACCCCACAGGTAAGTTTGTTATCGGTGGTCCTCACGGCGATACAGGTCTTACAGGCCGAAAGATTATCGTTGATACCTACGGCGGTCGTGGTGCTCACGGCGGTGGTGCATTCTCTGGTAAGGACTCGTCGAAGGTGGATCGTTCGGCTGCATATGCTGCGCGTCATATCGCCAAGAATATGGTTGCTGCAGGTATTGCCGATCAGGTTTTGGTGCAACTCAGCTACGCTATCGGTATTGCTGAGCCTTTGTCAATCTATGTCGATACCTACCACTCGGCTCGCCCCGCAGCGTTGGAGGGTATGACCGATGGCCAGATTGCCGAGCGCATTGGTAAACTTTTCGACCTGCGTCCCGCAGCTATTGTGCGTCGCTTCGGCTTGAAGAATCCTATTTTCGAGGCCACAGCATCGTATGGACACTTCGGCAATCGTCCCTACACCAAGGTTGAGAAGGTGTGGGAGAATGGCGTTGAGTGTGAGCGCGAGATCGAATTCTTCGGTTGGGAGCGTCTGGATGCTGTCGAGCAGATCAAGGCCGAGTTCGGTTTGTAGTGTATATAACTACATAATGTATATGTTGGGTTGTCGATTTTTTTCGGCAACCCTTTTTTGTCATTTCGCCTGATTATTGTATATTTGTGGTAAGGCAAGGCTCGGGCGAGGAGAAAAAAATGCCAATATGCATAATAAACCGCCCGAAGGTCTCGTTAGTAGAGCAAAAGAGTAAAACAAAGATAAGTAAGCCTATGAGGAAATTTGCCTAATTTGAATTATAAACATTTAATTTTTGTGTTATTATGAAAAAGACGGCATTAGTTATTGTTGCGGTAGCCGCGGTGTCGGCTCTCGCAGGTGGATTGACAGCATTCGGTGTAAGTAAATATACATCAGGCGAAAGCCTATTTCAGTCAAACAATGTTTCAGCGCTATGGAGTGATACAACACCCCAAGCTGGTAATCACTTTACGGCATATCAGGCCGATCAATATCCCGACCTCACCTATGCGGCCGAGAACGCTGTAAAGGCGGTTGTGAATATCGAGTCTATCCGCGAAGTGCAGTATGGTGGTCGTTCGCGCGGTTATGACCCCTTCTATGAGTTTTTCGGTATCCCCTACGGTGGAGGAGGTTATAGCGAGCCGCAGACACGCGAGCAGCGTTCGGGTGGTTCGGGTGTGATTATCTCGGCCGATGGCTATATCGTTACAAATAACCACGTTATCGAGGATGCCACCAAACTCAAAGTAAAACTCAACGATGGTCGCACATTCGATGCAAAGTTGGTCGGTACAGACCCCACGACGGATGTGGCTCTGATTAAGGTCGATGAGAAGGACCTGCCTACCATCCCCTTCGGTAACTCTAATGACTTGCGCTTGGGCGAGTGGGTGTTGGCTATCGGCTCTCCGTTCGATTTGCAGTCGACCATCACGGCTGGTATCGTCAGCGCCAAGGCTCGTCAGTTGGGCGTTATTCCCGATGAGTTGCGCGTGGAGTCGTTCATCCAGACCGACGCGGCGGTAAATCCTGGTAACTCGGGTGGTGCGCTGGTCAATACTCGTGGTGAGTTGGTGGGTATTAATACCGTAATCAAGTCATCAACAGGTAGTTATATCGGCTATTCGTTCGCTGTTCCCGAGACCATCGTGCGTAAGGTTGTAGTGGATTTGAAGGAGTATGGCGTTGTTCAGCGTGCTATGTTGGGCGTGCGTTACCGCGCAATCGACGATCTGTTCATCGAGCAGATGGGCGAGGAGTTAGGCATTACAAAGACCGGTGGCCTCTATGTAAACGAGGTTGTCGAGGGTGGTGCTGCCGAAGATGCAGGCCTGCGTAAGGGTGATATTATCACCGCAGTCGATGGCAAGAAGACCAACGACGCATCGGCTATGAGCGAGCAGATGGCGCAGTATCGTCCCGGCGATAAGATCACCATCGAGTACAACCGCAACGGCGTGGAGAAGAAGGCGCAGGTTACGCTTAAGAATAAGGTCGGCAAGGCTGAGCCCGTTACGGCCGATACGAAGGATGTGGCCGAAGCACTCGGCGGTAAGTTCGCAGAGGTAAGCAAGAGCCTGTGCGAGAAGTTGGAGATTCGTGGCGGGGTGCAGGTTACAAGCGTTGAGCGCGATGGCGTGCTGGCGCAGTCGGGTGTCAAGGAGGGTTTTGTGATTACCTATATCAACGACCGTCCTGTAACCTCACTCAAGGACTTGGAGCGCTTGAGCGACAATGTGGAGAGTATCGACGGCGTATATCCTAATGGCCGTGCCCTGCGATATGTGATTGTGAAGTAATTTTGAACTCTAATATTTATGATTTTATTCCCCGATCCCACAAGGTCGGGGATTTTTTGTCGTTGAGCAAATAAATTATTTTTCTTTGCAATGCCTCGTTTGGGTGTTGTTCGTTTCGGAAATTATTTCTAATTTTGTGTTTGTCGGGGGTGTTTTGTCCTTCGGCGGACATATTGAAAGTGTTTTCGCAGTCCTTATAAGAAAATGTGGAAGTTTTCAATGAGAGAGGACAGACGAATAGCACTCATTTCTTGTATATGTATGAGAGTAGTGGCATATTCTGTGCCTATGTCTCACGCTATACGAGTGTGGGGCATTGTATCGTTTATTCTCTCATAGGTCTTTCCACAACCTTCTTGTAAATAAACGGGAATCATCTCCACACTTTCTGTTTATATACCAACCCACCGCATAGGAGATGATACGGTATACATACTTAACTAACTATGAGAAAAATAGCATTTATTTTTTGTATAGCAACAACTCTGTTGTTATGTCTGCAATCTTGTGAAAATAATGAAAATTTTGAAGCAGAAAAAGAAGAATATGTAGAATTGGGACTTAAGCCTAAAGGTGTTGATATTTCGATTGAGCCGATAGCATCTCGAGCTTCATCAAGCGACATGTATTGCGTTCAAGTTCGCCAATATAAAACAGTTAATGACGAAGGAAACGATTATGCAACATGGGTAACAAGTGATTTAACAACAGATAGGATTAAGCTCCTAAAAGGATATACATATCAAATATGGGTTATGTATATCCCCGACGGTCAAAATATTCTTAAGGGTGTTGGTTATGCCCCCTTTAATGGTATTAGTCAAATATGCCCAGACTTGAATGATGGTATTTGCTATGGAGGCAAGTATGGAAATCACTCAGGCTTGATTGGCTCTGCAAGAAAAAAAGAAGATAAAGAATCAGGTATGGTTTCTAACGGATACTACTTAAACGATGTGGATCGATATCATGGTTATGTAGAAGTTGAAGCTACTGCAAGTCTTACCCTTGATGTGAATTTATATAGACAAATGTTTGGCTTGGAAATTAATGCTACTAATTTCACAGAAGGAACTATTAGAATTTATTCTGGTATGAATGATCAAACTGGGAATAATGAAATTATTTTAACGCCCTCAACCCCATCTGTGTACAAGGTGTTGGAGATGGAAACTATGCCTTGGTGGGGTAGTGGTGCATCATCTGAGGATGATGTAAAAAATTATAAGGGAGGAGCTGCTTTTTCGGTAGATTATATTGGAACAGATGGAAAAAACATAACAATTTTGAATTTTGATGAGTCAGTAAAAAGAATGACAAAAGTGAAAATAAATCTTGATATAAAGGAGATTTTGGAGGATATTTTCGCAGGGCTTAATCCTAATGTAATTTCTGATGAGCAGTGGGAAGAAGTTACATATGAGTATTAAAATATTTGTAAAGGAGCAAATATTCTTATAAAATTAAATCCCGAACCAGATGGTTCGGGATTTAATTTTTTCTATGTGTTTTTAGCACTTACTTATTCCGATTCGGGCCTCTTCGTTGTCTTTCTCCAATTTTTCGTCCTCCTCCCACTCGAACATCGGGAACTCCTTTCCTCCAGCCAATGAGAAGCGGGTGTAGGTGATGGGCAGGCCGCGTTGCAGGAATTTGGTCTCGTAGGCGGTCTTGACCGATAATTCGGCATCGGCATAGCCTGTGCCGTATATGTCGTTATTCGACGCTTCGCACGGCAAATCAAAATGCTTTACGACCTCGTTTGTATAGCCGTAGAGGTGCTGTGAGTCGGTTTTCAGATTTATCCATCCATCGGCAGCGAGGAACTGCGCGTAGTACTCCAGGAAGATGGGCGATGTGAGGCGTTTCTTCGCACGGCGGGTCTTTAGCTGGGGGTCGGGGAAGGTAATCCAGATCTCGGCCACCTCGCCCTCGGCAAAGAACGAGTTGATAAACTCAATGTGTGTGCGCAGGAAGCCTACATTCTTCATCCCGTTCTCGGTTGCGGTCTTCGCTCCGCGCCACATACGCGCACCCTTGATGTCAACACCAATATAATTGGCATTGGGGTTACGCTCGGCCAAGGCGATGGTATATTCGCCCTTGCCACAGCCTAACTCCAAGATGATGGGGTTGTCGTTCTTGAAAAAATCCTTGTGCCAACGACCCTTCAGCGGGTGGTCCTTGTGGAATATATCCTCAAATTCGGGCTGCACCATACACTCGAATGTGAGGTTCTCGGCAAATCGTCTGAGTTTATCTTTTCCCATAATTATCTCTTCATTTGAAAGGTTATACCTGCGGCCTCCACGCCCACAATGTTCTGCAACGGGCGTAGTGAGATGTGGTACTCACCCTCGTGGGCAAAGTGCACATCGCGGCGGTAGGGTAATGATATGTCGGTTGTCTTTGCTCTATTGCTTGGCCATCGCACACGCACGGGCAAGGTTACACTCTCACTGTAGCGCAGTGAGTCGGGTGAGAAGGTGGTAATCTCCAGAGCGATGCTCGAGGCCTTGAAACGGCGATTGATGTGCAATGTAACATCCAAATCAAGGGAAGATGAGGTGTCGCCATTGTGATAGGTTATGCTCACCGGCTCGTCCCACCCATCGAGGCTCACATCACCCATTGCCACTACCGATTCGCCAACACTACAACTGCCGAGTAGCACAATGGCAAGCGCAGCCATCAGCCCTAAGCGTAATACTCCGCCCCGCATCTTAGTTTAGTTATTTGCGTTGGAATCCTTATGTTGTCCCTCGCCTCGGCGCTCGCGCTGACCCTCGCCCTTCTGTCCCTCCTGGCGGGGGCGTGAGCGGTGGTTACGACGGCGGTCGCGACCTCTGTTATCGCGGTTTTCACGATTCTCGCGATTGGGCGCCTGCTCGCGGTTCTCATTGGGGGCACTCTCCTTTACCTCGCCAGCATTCTCGTTTGCGTGTTGGTCCTGGCGCTCCTGTCCTGAGCGCTCCTGACGGCGGTTGCGATTATCACGATCACGACGATTGCGGTTGCGACGACGCTTGTTCTGGTTGTCGAAACGGGTGATGCTATCCTCCTCGGTGCGGAATGTAGGCTCCTCAATGGTGGGCATATCGTCCTTGTTGAGGATCGACTCTACCTTGCGACCAGCTCGGTTGGCGGCGATAATCTCGCGCACACGAGAGGTGGGGATTGTAACCACATTCGACATTGTATCCTTGCTGCTGCTGAACGACATCGTGCGAGCCAATATATCGGTCTTAACCAGATAGTACTCACCATCCATTGCCTGCAACGGCTCACGCACGCGGGGCAGGGTTTGACGCGCATCGGCATATACATCGTACTCATACATCAAGCAACACTTTAGCTTCGAACACTGGCCAGCCAGCTTCTGCGGGTTGAGCGAGATGTCCTGCACGCGGGCGGCGTTGGTCGTAACGCTCGAGAATGACGAGATCCACGATGCACAGCACAGCTCACGCCCGCAGGCACCGATACCGCCAATGCGGCCTGCCTCCTGACGAGCACCAATCTGCTTCATCTCGATACGGATGTGGAAACGCTCGGCAAAGACCTTGATAAGTTCGCGGAAATCGACACGACCCTCGGCAATGTAGTAGAAGATAGCCTTAATCTTATCGCCCTGATACTCCACATCGCCAATCTTCATATCAAGACCCATATCGGCAGCAATCTGGCGCGACTGAATCATCGTGTCGTGCTCCAGTGCAATAGCCTCCTGCCAACGCTCGATGTCGTAGGGCTTGGCCTTGCGGTAGATCTTCTTGTACTCGCCATTGAAGGGAGTGAAGCCCGTACGGCGAATCTGCTTGGCTACCATATCGCCAGTGAGCGAGATGATACCAATGTCGTGGCCAGGCGATGCCTCTACGGCTACGATGTCGCCGCGCTTGAGATCTAAATTATTGACATTCTTGTAGTAAGAACGGCGTGTATTCTTGAAGCGAACCTCGAAAATATCACTCGGGATATTGTCGGGATAGGGCTCCAGCCAAGGTGTCTCGTGTAGTTTGAAACACCCCTCCACGGGCTCGACCTTCAGATCTGCCGTGCAATCGCAAAGTGTGAATCCTCTACCAGGTTCGGGTATATGTTTTTTATTACAACTCATCGTTAAGAAAAATTTTTGTAAAGATATGAAATTTTTTTTAATTTCCTATTTTACTTTCAAATTGCTTTATGTTGCGTCTAACACGGCTCATTGTCATTATGGCGCAGCACGATAGGCCTATGATAAAACCGATGATAAGACCATTGGCCTGTAAGCCGCACTTAAAGGCTAAAAGATAGCCTGCAGGAATGTTAATTAGCACATACGATAAGATAACTATCGGGATGATAATCTTCACATCTTGTAATCCGCGCAGGACGCTGATAGATAGTGCTTGTAGGCAGTCTGACACCTGAAACAGAGCAATGAAAATCAGCATCGAGCCTGTTATTCGTATCACCTCGGCATTGGTGGTAAAGAGCGTAGGGATGATAAATCGTAGAGCTACGAAAAGTATAGCTACTGATACATTCCACACGAGACCCATCTGGAACGAGGCATTGACCGTGTTGCGCAGGCGATGGAAGTCGCCGCGACCGTAGATGTGTGAGGTGAGAATAGTGGTTGCCGAGCCGATGGCAACGACAATCATAAATGTTACATTCATCATATTAACGCCAATCTGGTAGGCACTCGCCGATGTGGCACCAAAGGCCAGCACCATAATGCCCGCTACGACAAATGCACTTGACTCCATTAGCATCTGAAACGAAATAGGCACACCCACTCGCAGAATATCCGCCATAGTCTTGATGTTCAGTGACGAGCGTTTGAAAAGGCTCTCTGTATAACATTTGAACTTTGGAGTGAATAGGAAATATGTTACCAGCAATATGCACTGCACCACGCGAGAGATGAGTGTCGCATAGCCCGCTCCGAGTGCACCCATAGCCTCGAAGCCGAAGTTACCGAAGATAAAGACCCAATTAAGGAAGATGTTAAGCGTGTTGGCGATGATGATCGTGTACATCGTGATTTTGGTGTTGCCTATACCCTCAAGGAACTGCTTGGCAGTGCCCCATATCATTATGGGCAGAAGACTCCAGAGAAGAGTGTTGTAGTAGGGTAGTGCAGTCTCGACAACGGCACGGATGGAGGTGTCGCCACCCTGACCTATCATTATCTCGCCCATTATTGGTAACAGATTGCGAGTGGTAATGAGTAGTAGCGTTGCAACCACTCCGATAAGTGCAAAGAGCAGGGCTCCATTTTGGAGCAGTGTAGCAACATATGTGCGATGGTTCTTGGCATAGTGCTCGCCGACAAGGGGCGTGAGGCCAAATGTAATACCCATCGTCGAGATGAAGAGAATATAGAAGAAATTGGTGGCAAACGATACAGCCGCCAGTGGCGTGGGATCGTCGCCTCCGTAGCGGCCAACCATAGCCGTATCGGCAAGTTGTACGGTGATTTGTCCTATCTGCGAGAGAATTACGGGCAGAGCCAGTCGGAAATTTTCCTTGTAGTAGGGTTTATATTTGGTAAAAATGTTCATAGCGCTGGCAAATATAGTGAAAAAAAGTGCTAAAATATAATAAACTCGGTAGGGTGTGCGTTTCTCTGATAGTTCTGGTCGGATAGGCCAAATGATGTGTGTAGCAGTCGAAAAGTAGTATTTGCAGAATAAATGTTTTGACGATTGTTCTATAAGTACACAAAGCGTTGTGAGATGCAACTTTTTGGCTACTTTTGCTGGTGTAAAGGTGGAAAAATATAAGATTTTGTGTAACAATGATACAGTATTTGAATTGGCTGACAGAGTTGGAGGGTTTTGAGCAGGTCGATTACATCGAAAACGAGTTGTTGATATTCCGTTATTCGGAGTTAATCAACAAGATTCTGCACAAGAGCCCCTTCCATCGCGATACTATGCGTAATCCCCATAAGTTTGATTTCTTTGTATTCATAAATCACACATCGGGTAGCGCTACAATTAAGATCGATATGGAGGAGATCGTGCTCGAGAATCCGTGCAATGTGGTAAAGCTCGCGCCTGGTCAGATATTATCTATCGAGCGTGTGAGTTCGGATTTCGATGCCTCGGTGATGCTTATGTCGAAGCAATTTATCGAGGGATTGATGGTTTTTGTCAATGGCTCGGTGCCCCTGCCGATGCTCATCGGTAATAAGGTGGTCGAGCATTTTAGTGCCGGGGAGGATTATTCGCCCGATCTGTTCCAACGCATTGTAAGACATTGTATCCAGGATAAACAGAATCCCTATCGCTTACAGGTTGTACAGCACGTAATTATGGCAATGTTCTACTCTTCGGAGAAGATTCGCCAGGTCAATACCAAGGAGGTGTATCGCACCAATGCTGATGTGCTGTCAAAAAGATTTATGGATCTTGTCAAGGATAATTTCCGCAAGGAGCGACAGTTGCAGTTCTATGCCGATGTGTTGTGTATCACACCGCGCTACCTCTCGCGCGTGGTGAAGGAGTGCACGGGCTCGTCGGCGGCCGACTGGATTGAGCGTTGTGTGGTATTGGAAGCACGAGCTCTGCTCAAGTCAACCAATATGACCATTCAGCAGATAAGCGATGTGCTCAATTTCCCATCGCAGACCTTCTTTGGCAAATATTTCAAACGAAGAGTGGGGCTCTCGCCCAAGGAGTATCGCAGGATTGGATAATTCTCTGCGCTTGCTAAATGAATGAGGCGGTCTAACTTATGAGTTAGGCTGCCTTCTCTTTTTTTTGTTGCTATTTTCTTATTGGTGTGGTGTGCAAAATGTTGCTTTTTGCTATATTTGTAATCGGTAACTATGCGTTGTAACTATGTAGCTGTTTGCGAAACAACTAAAAGATGAAAAGATCCCCAATATATATCCTCATTGTGGCGATGTGTAGTCTGTCTGTGGCTTGTCGTCAGCATAGGGGGCAGGACAATTCACAGTCGACTGCTGTGAGTGCCGCGGCTGAGATGTTGTATGTCGCACAGCCCCCGGCTATGCTCTCTGCAGAGCAACGTCGGGCCTATATGGTGGAGCACTATTGGGATGGTTTCGACTTTTCTGATACATTATTTATTGCAAATGCCGATCCTCAGCAGATGCTCTCAGCCTATGCTTCGTATGTGTCGTTGATTTTAGACGAGGAGGCTGCCGCCCCGATGACGCAACTTATGCGACGAGCGCACACCTCGCGTAGGATGTTCGACTGTTTTGTGGATATGGCTGAGCAGATCCTTAACGATCCCAATTCGGCACTGCGTAGCGACGAGAAGTATATCCCTGTGTTGGAGGCCGCTATCGCCTCGCCTTTCTACGATGAGTATGAGCGTATGCCCTACCAATACGATCTGCAGATTGCCAGCCAAAATAGATTGGGTCGTGAGGCTAACGATTTTCGCTATACGCTCGTAGGGGGAGAGTCGGCAATGATGTCGGATATTGAGTCAGATTACCTCCTTTTATTTATAAGTAATCCCGGGTGCGCAATGTGTGGCGATGTGAAGGCCCAGATTCAATCATCGGCCGTGATTACAGATCTTGTTAAACGAGGCTTGCTATCGATTCTTGTGTTGTATCCCGACGAGGATCTCCAGGCGTGGCGCGAGCACCTTACTGATTATCCATCGCAGTGGATTAACGCCTACGATAAGGGTACGGTGATTATGCGCGAGCGACTATACGACCTGAAGGCTATCCCATCGCTATACCTGCTCGATGCGCAGAAACGGGTTATGGTGAAGGATTGCACCGATGTGGCGCAGATTGAGCAACGGCTCGTGCAAGCCGAGAAGGAGCGATAAACAAAACTTATCGAACCATAAAAAATAGTGATAAAAAACCTATTGCAAAGCTCGAAAAAGAGCCTATCTTTGCATTAGAAAAATAAAACAAACAATTATAAACAAACTAAAACTTTTAAGATTATGGCAAAGAAATTTCGTTGTACAGTATGTGGTTATATTCACGAGGGTGATTCAGCTCCTGAGAAGTGTCCGCTTTGCAAGGTTCCCGCTGAGAAGTTCGTTGAGATAGAGGAGAAAGATGGTGCGCTTGAGTTCGCAACTGAGCATAAGCTCGGCGATGGCAAGGGTGCTAGCGAGGAGTTGTGGAAGGGCTTGCAGGAGCACTTTATGGGTGAGTGTACCGAGGTAGGTATGTACCTTGCAATGAGCCGTCAGGCTGACCGTGAGGGTTACCCCGAGGTTGCCGAGGCTTTCAAGCGTTACGCTTGGGAGGAGGCAGAGCACGCTTCGAAGATCGCAGAGCTTATCGGCGAGGTAGTATGGGATACTAAGACCAACCTCTACAAGCGTATGAACGCCGAGGAGGGTGCTTGCGAGGATAAGTTCCGTTTGGCAGTATTGGCTAAGCAGGAGAATCTCGATGCTGTTCACGATACAATTCACGAGATGGCAAAGGACGAGGCTCGTCACGGTGCCGGTTTCCAGGGCCTTTATAACAGATATTTCAAATAGTTAGGATTTTTATGTGGACGATGAGGCCGACTGCTTAGTGCAGTCGGCCTCTCTTCTTTTTTTAAGCAGGGTACATCTTTGATTGCCTATGCCACACTCAGGGTAATACCCTCATCGCTCCCCTCGTCGATGGCTACACGCCCGCCTGATGTGAGCCTGCCATCGATTATTAGCGAGGCCAAAGGCTCCTCGATACTGCGTATTAGAGTGCGTCGTAGTGAGCGTATGCCGTAGCGCGACTCGTAGCCTAAAGTGGCCAGGCGGCGTTTGGCTTCGGTCGAGATCTCTACCTCGTAGCCCTGTTCTCGCGCACGCGCGAGTATGTAGCCGATCTCAATCTCTACAATCTGCTCAATCTCGTCGATGGAGAGTGAACGAAAACAGATAATATCATCGATTCGGTTGAGGAATTCGGGGGTAAAGACCCTCTCCAATGCTTTGGTATACTCCGTATGGTTGTCTTGTGCTATGTTGTTATAGCCAATGGGTGTTGCTCGCTCAAGAGCCGAGCGTGAGCCTACATTCGAGGTGAGTATGATTATCGTATTTCTAAAATCGACTCTTCGTCCCGAACCATCGGTTAGGTGTCCATCGTCGAAAATCTGCAACATAGCGTTGAATATTTCGTGATGAGCCTTTTCGATCTCGTCGAAGAGCACTACCGAATATGGGTGTCGGCGTACAGCCTCGGTAAGTTGTCCACCCTCGCCATAGCCCACATATCCTGGCGGAGAGCCAATCAAGCGGGCGATGTTATGCCGCTCGGCATACTCTGTCATATCGATTCGAATTAGGCCTCGATCGCCATCGAATAGGTATTTCGATAACTCTTTGGCGAGTAGCGTCTTCCCCACACCCGTAGGTCCAACAAGCAGAAACACCCCAATGGGGCGTGCGGGATCGCGTAGCCCCGCCTGCGAGCGTTGCAGGGCGTGGACAATTTTGCTGATGGCCTCTCGCTGACCTATTACACGACTCTGCAGATAGCTCTTCAAGCCCCGCAGTCGCGACACATCATCGTGTGATATACGCTCTGTTGGTATGCCTGTCATTGTAGTTATTACCTGCTCAATATCACATCGCTCGATAACGCGTTCACGATCCATTGCTATTAGCCAATTATGTCGCGAGTTTGTGGCACGATGTGCCTTACCCTGCTCGCTTAACTGATAGTAGGCTCCAGCCTCATCCAGTATGTCGATGGCCTTATCGGGAAAGTGCCGATGTGTTATGTAGCGCTGAGTAAGCGTAACACACGCCTGTAAGGCCTCGTCGGTGTAGCGTACATTGTGAAACTGCTCGTAGCGAGGGGCTATATTACGCAGTATTGATAGAGTCTGCTCGGCCGTTGTAGGCTCGATCATAACCTTTTGAAAACGACGCTCTAAGGCCGCATCACACTCTATGTTTTCGCGATATTCGTCGAGTGTTGTTGCTCCTATGGTCTGCACCTCGCCACGCGCGAGGGCGGGCTTGAGTATGTTGGCCGTATCGAGGCTCCCTTGTGTTGAGCCAGCACCTGCGATGGTGTGTATCTCGTCGATAAAAATTATCGTCTCCTCCTTGTGCCGTAGCTCATCGAGTAGTTGTTGCATACGCTCCTCGAACTCACCTCGAAATTTGGTGCCAGCCACCAGCGATGCAACATCGAGCGAGTAGAGCCTTTTGCCCCTTAATGGGGCTGGTACATCATTCGAAATGATGCGCAGAGCCAATGCCTCGACGATGGCACTCTTGCCAACGCCAGCGTCGCCAATAAGGATGGGGTTGTTCTTCTTGCGACGTGCCAGAATCTGTACAACACGATTAATCTCCTTCTCTCGTCCAATTACGGGGTCGATGCCTCCCTCGCGAGCTATACGAGTGAGGTCGGTGCCAAATTTGTCGAGTAACGAAGTGCCTGCTGACGATCTCTCAGCATCGTCGCCTAGATCCAATATGTGGTATTTTATAGGGCTATGTGCCCCCTCGGCCGTGGTGGCTATCTCGCGTATGAGCGATGAGATAGTGTGGGCATAAATGCCATATTGAGCCAAGATGAGCGATGCGCCTGTTGAGGTGTCGGCCACAATGTCGCATAGCGCGTGTGCGGTCGATACATTATGCGATAGGAGGTAATCCTGTTGTAGCTGCTCGCGATAGTTATGCAAAAACTCCTCCACCATAAGGTTCTCCTCCTTAGGCTGTGTGTTAATCTGATTCTCGATGCGTGATGTAACCTGCTCGATCTCCCAATCTTTAAGTTTTGAGGCAAGCAGATGATGAGCCATCGACCCCGAGTTGCGAATTATCTCTAATGCAATATGATCCTTGTATGAGATGCGAATGTCGTGCTTGCCCAAATCGAAAGCAACGCGGGCCAAGACGGTATCCAGTATTTTTGAAATCTTATTTTCCATATTCTACTCCAGTTTCTTTTTCGCATATATAACGACGGAGTAGAGACTATGATATTAAATAATTATGAATAATTACGGCACTCTAGGCCACTCGCCAATCTCCATATCGCGTATATCGTCGCCGTCGATGGTAAAGCGCAGAGCCGTACGCACCTTATGAAAACCGTAGCAACCCGCCGCGCCAGGATTTAGGTGGAGTAGGTTGTATTGCGGATCGAAAATCACCTTCAGGATATGGGAGTGTCCCGCAACAAAGATGTCGGGGCGTGTCTGCTCGATCATACGCTTAGCGGCAGGGGAGTAGTGCTTGGGATAGCCACCTATGTGAGTCATCAGCACCCGTTTGTTCTCGCACTCGAATAACGAAAACTCGCTGTAGGAGCGACGCATAACGCCGCCATCGATATTGCCATAAACCCCTTTTAGTGGTTTGAAAGAGGCAATCTCGTCGGCAATCTCCATCGAGCCGAAGTCGCCAGCGTGCCAAATCTCATCTACATCGCGCAGGAAGTGGCGCAATGTATCGTCGAATGTGGAGTGGGTGTCGGATATGACTCCTATGCGTTTCATTCTATTATTTATAGTTGGCTTCGAGATAATCCTTTACTTTGAACTTTGTTTCACGCACGGGCAGAGCTGCATCGCGCACCGTTGTGGTGATCGACAGCGGACGGCGGTCGCAAGCGAAATCCTTTAAGAATGTCAATATCTCGTTGTGATTCTCTAACATCGGCAAGCCAGCGATAGCGTGGGTGTGGTACTCGATGTCGTAGAACCAGTGTGCCCAACTCCTCTTCTCGAACTCCTTAACCAGATGTTTAGGCCCATAGAAACCTATTCCGAGCATCGTTGCCTTGTCGTAAGGCACCTGCTGGTCGGAACTGCCGTGGAAGAACATAATGGGGGCGGGTGTCTCGGCCCACTTGGGTTCGCCCTTAAGAGAAAATATAGCTCCTGCGTACGATAGCACACCTGCGTAGCGGAACCCTGCTGGGAGTACTGCGGCCGAGGGGGTGTGGTTGCAGAGCGAGTACTCAGCTTGCAGGACAGTGATAGCGCCAGCGCTCGAACCGCTTGTGATAATGCGCTTGGGATTGATTTGCCACTCCTCGGCGTTGTCTAACACAAAGAGTGTGGCGCTGAATAGATCCTCGACGGCAATGTTGATGGCATTGTTGAGTAGAGGGATCATATCCTTCATCGATGCATTTGGAGTCTCCTTTAATTTTTTTAGCCCCAGACGGTAATCGATCGACACCACATCGTAGCCATTTTGTGTGAGCATCTCGAAGTAACGCGTGTAGAGCTCGTTGTCGCGTGTGCCGGCAACGAAACCTCCGCCAAAGACAAACATCACGCAGGGGCGCTCGCCCTGCACGGGTGAGATGTAGTGGTCGAGATAGAGCGAGTCGGCATCCTTAACGGCAAATAGGTGTGTCTGCTTCTGCAGGGGCGCCGAAGCAAAGGCCGAGAGACTGCAAAATAGCAGTGCTATGATACTGATAAAATGTTTCATACTATTTATACTTATCTCCCCATAACTGCTTCATACGCTCGGCCATCTTCGCCTCCGAGGCGTTTTGCGTGTTGGGGTGGTAAAAACTCTTTCCGCTTAGACTCTCGGGCAGGAACTCCTGCTCGACAAAGCCGCCGTTGTAGTCGTGAGCATATTTATAATCCTTGCCGTAGCCCGCCTCGCTCATAAGTTTGGTTGGAGCGTTACGCAGGTGCAGCGGCACGGGGCGGTTGGTCGTGTCGTGCGATACGAAGTCAAGAGCCTCGTTAATGGCTATATATGCCGAGTTACTCTTTGGGCTGGTGGCCAGATATATAGTGGTCTCGGCAAGCGTAATGCGCGCCTCGGGCATACCAATCTTGTGCACCGTGTCGAAGCAGGCGTTGGCCAACAACAGGGCGTTGGGATTTGCCAAGCCTATATCCTCCGAGGCCAGGATAACCAGTCGTCGAGCGATAAAGCGGGGCTCTTCGCCACCAGCTAACATACGCGCTAAGTAGTATATGGCGGCATTGGGGTCGCTGCCTCGCACCGACTTGATGAAGGCCGAGATCACATCGTAGTGCTGTTCGCCATTCTTGTCGTATAGGGCTATGTTCTGTTGCAGGCACTCGGTTACATATTCGTCGGAGATTGTTATGTCGCCCTCCGTAGCACCAACCACTATGTCGAGTATGTTGAGCAGCTTGCGCGCATCGCCGCCCGAGAACTTAAACAGCGCCTCGGTCTCTTTTATGGTTATGTTGCGCTTGCGTAGCTCCTCATCGACGGTAATGGCTCTGTCGAGTAGCGTCTGCAACTCCTCATCCTCCATCGAGCGCAGGATATATACCTGACAACGGCTCAACAATGGCGATATAACCTCGAACGAGGGATTTTCCGTAGTAGCACCTATGAGTGTTACGATACCCTGCTCCACGGCACCGAGTAGTGAGTCCTGCTGGCTCTTGTTGAAACGGTGAATCTCGTCTATGAACAGAAAGGCCGTCGATTGCTGGAACAGACTCTGCTTGCGTGCCGACTCGATCACCTCGCGCACATCCTTCACGCCTGATGTTACGGCCGATAGGGTGTAGAAAGGGCGTTGCAGATGGTTGGCCACGAGCTTTGCGAGCGTAGTCTTACCCACGCCTGGAGGGCCCCACAAGATGAACGAGGGCACATTGCCCGTCTCCAGAAACTTGCGGAACACGCCATTCTCGCCGACCAGATGTCGCTGGCCGATATACTCGTCGATTGTCTGCGGTCGAAGCCGCTCTGCCAAAGGTCTGCTCATAATAAAAATCCTTATTGCAAAGTTACTCTTTTTTTTCGTGTGGCAAAATATCCGATAGGCCAAGCGGCGATTTTCGATAACAAAAAAGTTTTTTATATTATTCTTTTAGCCACATTTTGCCACGCCAAAAAAAAATAGTATATTTGTGAAGTGATTATTTGAAGGTGGAAGAGTGAATACAAGTGGGTTTACATACGGTAATCGCATTATCTCCTGTGCAAAGGCAGAGGAGTCGTTGTGTGCAGTATATACCCCCCCCCTGTAAGTACTCTGATAATCAGGTGGTTAGTACGGATATTGTAAATTATAGTCGGCATTGCTGCTTTTCACGAGCAGTAGTGCTTTTTTCGTATGTATATATCTCAAACAAATTAAAAACAAAACAGTTATGAAAAAGTTATTACTTATGATTGCGGCGGTTGGAATGCTCTTCACCGCTTGCGACAAGGAGACTGAACACATCTATGACGACCATAGTGCCGACCTCGTTGGTACTTGGACAATCCTTACAGAGAATTATGCAGAGGCGTTGATTATCAATGCTGATGGTACTGCTGTGTCTTATGGCGTAGAGGATGGTGAGTATTGGGAGAATGTAAGGGGTACTATTGTTACCAAAGGTGGCAATATCACTATGACTTTCGAGGATGATGATAACCTCACAGGACACTTTGATATTATCCCACAGCAGTCATTTTCGCTCTATGAGGATAGTGGTGAGCGTTATACTTATCACTATTGCGAGAACGACCTTTCTGATGAGATTATTGGTATGTGGGTATGCAATGATACACCTAATGCTCAGAAAAATGATATGGCAATCATTTCATATTTAGAGAATGGAGTATCAACATTTACAGGTATGATTCCTAATGCAGAAAGTTATGGAGTATTTTTGGAATAATCTCATAATCCGCTAAGAATGAAAAGTTTATGCGGAAAGTTCAAGAACGAGGTAATGAGTTGGCAACTGTTCTGATTTCTACATACTTGCGTGGTTTGCATTGATGTACAACTCATCTTGGAACAAAGGTACAACTTTTTTATGAACGAGCAAAAG
>JAZONC010000035.1:0-132656 GCA_045654285.1 Alistipes sp.
AGGTTGCGGGCTTTGTCGATATTGGCCTGCATATTTGTATATCGCTCTTCGCGCTTTTCCAGAAACTCGGAATAGTTACCCTTGTAGGCAAATAATTCACCGCGATCCAATTCGAAAATCGTGTTGCAAATGCGGTCCAGAAAGTAACGGTCGTGAGTGACCATCAGGAGTGTGCAACGTGATTTTTGCAGATAACCCTCCAAATACTCGATAATGTCGATGTCGAGATGGTTTGTCGGCTCATCCATCACAAGGAAGTCGGCCTCTTGGAGAATCATCAGCGCAATGGCGGCGCGTTTTGCCTCACCGCCCGATAACTCACCCATCTTTTGATCGAGATTTGTGAGCTTAAGCGACGAGAGTACCTGCTTGATACGTTGCTCGGCGCTCCAACCATCCGATGCATCCATTGCGGCAATGGCTCGCTCGATTTGGTGCTGGTCACCGCTGGCAATAGCCTTTTCGTAATTGCGAATTACGTCGTATGTCTTGCCTAATCGAGAGTATACCTCATCAAACAGTCGGTTTTGTGGATTGAAAGATGTTGACTGATCAAGGAATGCAACCTTGATATCTTTCATAAACTTCACCTCGCCTCCGCGGTCCGATGAATCCAAGCCTGCCAAGATCTTCAGCAGCGAACTCTTTCCCGTGCCGTTTGGTGCAATAAGTGCAATCTTATCGCCTTCGTTAATGTTAAAAGAGATATGCTCGAACAGCACTTTATCGCCGTACGATTTACTGATATTTTCTACCTGGAGGAAACTTGCCATCGAGCCTTTCGTTTATTAATTAACTTTTACTACTTTTACTTTGAATGGGCGCTTTACGGCGTGCTTAGCTGCCTTTTGTATATAAGGAGCGTTGTGGTCGTCAACGTGCATATTACCCATATGAGGACGAAGTGTGTTGCCAGACATCGATATATGTGTATAAGGCTTGATAAGAGTCTCATACCAAGTGCAGGCTACGGCATAACGGCCGGCACCATAGTCCATATGGTAACCATCGCGAGTAAATTCCATAGGCGGATTGTTTACTTCCGATAGACGCAATGATTGAATAGTAGTGCCCGAGGGTATGATTCTCTTAATTCTGTAATCCTTTTTTAGATTGCGCACGCATTGATGGATGGCATCGAGCATTTTTTGCTGATTGCGATCATAGTTGGGGAACTCCGGATGTTGGCTCTCAACGGAGTAAGCCCAAGTCATATGCCATACAATTTCGGCTTGCGGCTGAGTTGCATTTACTGCAGAAATAAGCTGCTCGAGATAGGGTGAGTAACTCTCGTAAAGGCCCGAAACACCAGAGGCCTGTTGCATTGTGATGATATCCCACTCGCCCATAGCCAAGGCTTGCTGAATTGAGACTCCATTCTGCGAAGTCCAACGATTTTCTCCGGCTTTTGAGTGATAGAATAAATATGCTGCCTGATTATTGTTGTAAAACTCGGTGTGGCGAGCCAATGTACAGCCACCTACGTACAAACGTGCCAACTCTACATTCTTTACGCCAAGGTTTTCCAAAAGTGCAGGCAAATGGTCCATACCGTCATCAGAAAAACTATTACCAATGGCCAAAATGCGTAGTACGCCATCGTCGTGCTTCTGCGCTATGGCAGAAGTCGAGCATAGGCACACGAGTGCAATACCGAGTAAAAAGGCTGTTATTCGTTTCATAACAAATATATTTTTGTTTTTCAATTTGCCCTGCTAAAAGAAGTTATCATACATAGATTGACTCTTCTGGTACTTCAAATCCTGCAATGATGCTGCCTTGACTCCGATGTGGAAACTCCAGCTCTTGTAGTGTCCGAATGGAATCCACGAGAAGGACATCTGCCAACAATGCAAGTCGCGCGTTATGCTTATGGCAGAGGTTGTCAACTTATTATTCGAGATGTCGTAACCTCCCGAAATGGTGGCTGCCATTTTGGGAGAGAATGTAATACTTCCGTTGAAGCCAATCGTCTGCGTGACGTTGCGTTTTATACCCGTTGTGCCGTTGTTGACATAGTTTACAGAGTAGTTGATATTGTAGTTGAATCCAAGATTCCACGGCAGAGAGAAGTCGTAATACATCTTCGACATATATTGTCGGCGTAATACGGGATCCATCGTTCCGTAGGGATCGGTAAACGGATTCATATACTCGGGAGGTATACTGTTGATATCGTTAATAGCCGGCTGTGACGAATTTCTTGACTTGAATGTATAGCCGAAACTCCAACCTGTGTTGGTAATACGTCCAAGGTTTCCGCGGCTCCACGTAAGTTTGTCGTAGCGCTTACCCTCGGGTGTTACTTCATAAGGATCGAGTGTTGCGCGCAGGTTGATAGCAAAGTTGCTTGAAATGGTTGTACGCAACGAAAGTGATATGGTCGACAATTTCATAGAATCGGCCAAGAAGTTATATGATCCGCTGATACCCAAATCGTCTATCAACTTAATCTTCTTTATGCCCGATGTGTCACGTTTGCTCAATACTTTAGCCTCAAGACTCTGCGAGAGAGAGAAGTTGAGCGACATATTTTTTCCTGAAGGCGGCACACCAAAGGCATTGTCGGTAAATGGCGAATAGATTGTCGTACGACCTGTAGAATCAGACTGTACGGTTTTGTGATAGCCATACTTCTGATTGCTGAAGTCGGGAGCATAAGAGAAGCTAACCGATGGTGTAACCATATGACGCAAACCCTGCAACTTCATCTGCTTGTACTTCTCCTTAATCTGCCAAGTACCATAGATGGTTGTCGAGGCCGATATGGCGGCGTTATAGTTGTAGAGACGATAGAAACCATACTCCGGATCGAGCTTCTCCAGCTTGTTGGTCTCGGGATTCCACTCCTGCTCAATCTTCTTGAAGTACCAACGCTCGGTGTAATTGAACGATGGCGTGATGTTAATGTAGTTTAAGGCGTTGAATGAGGCCTGTACCGGAATGTTGTGCTGAATACCATTGCGCATAGCATCCAGGGTCTCACGATCGAAGATTGTGCTCTCCTTTGCTGTTATGGAGTTTGTTAATTTTCCTGCATAGCTCATTGAGATCTTCTCATACCAACGATCCTTACCTACCTTGTTCTTGCGCTTGAGAGGGAAGAACTTCGATACATTGAACGATACATTGGGAAGCGTTACCGATATAGCCTCGGTCTGAGAGTTCTGCGATACGGCCATATTCATCGATAGCGAGAAGGGTGTGCCTGCCCAATTCTTCGAGTAGGCGATCGATGAGTTGGTCTGCGTGGCAAGCATATCGTTCAGCGTGGTGGCCGAGTAACGGCTATAACCGCTGGTGGCAAGGTTCACCGAGGCCGAGAATGTAGAGCCTGGGTTAGCCTTAGCATCCTGCGAGTGGGTCCACTGCAGGCGGAAGTTATTCTGATTTACGAAGTCAGGGTCGCCCTTGTCGCCCGAGCGTATGCTCGAGTAGTCGAGGTTAAAGTTACCCGTGTATTTGTACTTTTTGATGTAGCGCGATACGGCCTGCAACTCCCACGAGCCGAGTGTGTAGAATCCACCCGTGAGGGCGAGGTCTATATAGTCGCTAAGTGTAAAATAGTAACCCAATCCACGCATATAGAATCCGCGTCGAGCCTCCTCGCCGTAGGTGGGCATCAGAATACCCGACTTGGGACCACTGCTCAGCGGGAAGAAACCTTCGGGTAGGCCGAGGAAGGGAATGTCAACATCCTCGATTACGAGATGACCTCCACCCATAATCACCTTGCCATTGTCGCCTGGGATAACCTTCGCCTTCGACATATAGTAGTAGAAGTGGGGGTGATCAGTCTGGTCGCAAGTGGTGTACATACCGCTGGCAATGTGGATCGTATTGTCAGCCATTCGCTTAACATCCTGTCCGATGAGCCAGCCGTCGCCCTGCTGTGTGGCAATACCTTTGATCTTGGCACGCTGGGTCTCGATGTTGTAGGTGATGGTATCCATATTGAGCGATGTCTCGCCCTGCGTAAATAGGGGGCGGGTCGATACTGACTCTCCATTCACCGTGTCGGTCTTGCCGTAGGCGTAGATGTTTTTATTGTTGAGGTCGATATTCATAAAGTCGGCCTGCAAACTCATATTGTCGTAGTTTACCTCGCCCTGCTCGTAGATATAGACCTTGTTATTGCGTAGGTCGTAGAAGAGCGAGTCTGTTGCTCGTCCCTTGATCATCTGATCGAGACTCGATACGGCTTTGCGACGCGCCACAGTGTCGATGGGCGTAGAAGTGGAGTCGCTCTCTATGATAGTGCGACGCGTGGTGTCCTGACGGAGTGTGTCTTGATGTTGAACCGAGGCTGCGAGCGACGGGTCAATATGGTGCATCGGCGTAAATCCGAAAACGAATTGCGCCAATAGTAACACAACGGCTACCGAAAGGAGATATTTAACATTTAATTTACCCAAAATTCAATATTTTTTCGTAACTTTGCCGACAAGTCGGCAAAACCGCTCAAATGGGGTTCTTAACCCTCTTTGTAGCAGAGTTTTAACCGACAAATATAGCGTTTTTTTGTCTATTATCGCTAATTATTCGGCAGTTTTTGTATGAAACATATAGTCGGTTGTGTACTGATATTGATCTTTGTGGTGCTTGCCATCGCGCCTGCATCTGCTCAAAACAGTGGAGCGGGTGTGCAGGTTATTGTCATTGACGCTGGTCACGGCGGCAGTGCCTTCCCTGGCGCAGTGTATGGCGGCGTGAAGGAGAAAGATATAAATTTGGCTGTTGCGCTAAAGCTCGGAGCTTTGATAGAGAAAGAGTTGCCGTCAGTCAAAGTAGTATATACTCGCACCACCGATAAGGCTCTGGGAAAGAGTCTTAATGATGACCTCACGGCCCGAGCCGATATAGCCAACAAGGCAGGTGGCGACTTCTTTATCTCGATTCACGCCAATGCAGCTCCTAAAGCTACATCGGTGCAGGGTGCCGAGACCATCATTATGGGCGAGAGTGAGAAAGAGACGCGCTATAATGAGAGCGCAGTGTATGATAACAACAAGGAGGAGTTGATCGATATGTCGGATGAGAATACGGCCGCTATGGTGCGAGCCTATATTCAGAATCTGCAGTTTACATACGGCGAGTATAGCGAGATGATGGCTCGAATAATGCAGTCGAACTACCAAAAGGGTGGCCGTGTGGTTAGACCCGTTAAGCGACAACTGCTCAAGGTGTTGTATGCTACCGATATGCCGAGTGTGCTCACAGAGTTGGGCTTTATGTCGAACAAGAGCGAGCTTGCTTATATGAACTCCGAGAAGGGACAGAATGCCTACGCAAGAATGTTGTGCGATGCTGTGAAGGAGTATGTGGGCTATATTAACCGTCTGTCAGGTGGAGTGGCTGAGCAGATTGCAGTCGAGCCTGAGGCGCAACCTGCCGAGGTGAAGCACACGCCTGCCGTTAAGGCCGAAACCAGTGAGGATGCCACCGTGGCAAAGAGCCGTAAGAGTGGTTATGCTATACAATTACTCGCCTCGGATAAGGAGATAAAGAGTAGCGATAGACAGTTCAAAGAGTATCGCTCGAAGGTGGAGTGCTACAAGGGTAGCGGCGTACTGAAGTACAAATACTGCTATGGCAATTTTGCTACGCGCGAGGAGGCTCAGCGCAACCTGGCTGCCGTGCGTAAATCGTTTAAGGACGCCTTTGTGGTGCGTTATAGCGATGGCGAGATAGTAAAGTAAGAGAGTAAAACGAAAAACAATATGAAAAGAGAAGTTAAAGTTGGTTTATTTGCCATCCTGGTTCTACTCGTAGGCTGGGGGGTAATTCGATTATTGAAGGGTGCTGAGATTTTCAGCAACAGCTACACCTACTATGCTTACTATCAGCAGGTGGGTGGCATTCAGCCTGCGGCGCACGTGATGATTTACGGCGTGAATGTGGGCACGGTGTCAAGCGTTACGCTCGATGCCGATCCCGCAAAGGGCGTTCAGGTGGAGTTCACCATAAACAAGCGTTATAAGATTCCCGCAGATTCTAAGGCTCGCATCTTCAACGATGGTATTATGGGTGGTAAGGCTATTGAGATTCTCTATGGAACATCGTCGGAGATTATCCCCAAGAACGGCACTATTGAGTCGGCCGTAAGTACCGACCTCTTTGAGATGGCAACCTCGGAGATTGATTTCCTGAATGAAAAAATTACGGTTCTGGCCGATGGTCTGGCTGAGACCCTTACAAGCGTTAATACTTTGCTTGGTGAGAATACCGAGCACCTGTCAAATATAGTGAAGAATGTCGATGGCGTTACGGGTAGCGTAAATAGTATGCTTGCCAAGGAGCGCACACATTTGGAGACTGCGCTGGAGTCGTTGTCAAAGTTCTCGCAGAGCTTGGGCGATAATTCGGAGCAGATTGGTGGCATTATCGAGAATATGAATCGCTTCTCGGCCGAGCTCGCCAATGCTAATCTGGCGGCCGAGTTGGAGGGCGTAGTGGGTCATCTGAAGGAGATTTTGGCAGTTGTTGAGCAGAAGGATGGTAGTATCGGCAAGTTGCTCAATGATGGCGATTTGTACGACAACCTCACCGCCGCAAGCGATAATCTGTCGGCTCTGCTTGAGGATCTAAAGGAGAATCCTCACCGCTATATCAACATATCTGTGTTCGGAGCCAACCCCACCAAGAAGGTTGAGAAGGCTCGTGCTAAGGCCGAGAAGAACGCCATAAAGCGTGCCGACGAGCTGGCCGAGAAGGAGCACGAACAGCAGATGAAGGAGTTGCAGAACGCAAACTAAACGGGGCTAAGAGATGATATATCCCGTTAATTTTGAGCAGAAAATAGGCTTCGATCGTGTGCGCGAGCAGGTTGCATCGTTGTGCTCGATGCAGGTTGCGCGCGAGATTATCGCTGGCGAAAAGTTTTCTACCTCGCGCTCTGAGATTGAGCGCAAGCAGGAGATTGCCGACGAGATGCGCACGCTGATGATGCTCGACCCCGATGCTCCGCGCGATGAGTTTCCCGATATGGAGGCTGTGATGGCCAAGATCGGTGTCGAGGGCACATTCCTTACGACCGAGGAGGTCGTTACATTGCGTCGTGCACTCACCGCAGTAGGAAATATGGTCGGCTTTGTTATGAGTCGCTCAGAGAGCTCGTATCCTCGCCTGCGTAAGCGTAGCGAGAGTGTCTGCATCTTCCCCGATGTGGTGCGTCGCATAAATCAGCTCGTTGATGAAGATGGCGAGATTCGCGACGGTGCTTCACCCGAATTGGTTGCCATTCGTCGCTCAATTCGTGAGCACGAGGGGCAGGTAACCAAGCGCCTTAATCAGGTGCTTAATAACGCTAAGCGAGCAGGCATTGTAGATGCCGATGCCATAGTCTCGATGCGCGATGGTCGTGCCGTTATCCCCGTGTCGGCAGGTAATAAGCGCAAACTTAACGGATTTATTCACGACGAGTCGGCTACGGGTAAGACCTTCTATATCGAGCCCGTGGAGATTGTTGAGCTTAATAATCAACTCCGCGAGCTGGAGTATGCCGAGCGTCGCGAGATAGTGCGCCTTTTGACCGAATTTACCGAGGAGTTGCGCCCCGATGCCGAGCCTATTGCTTCGGCAGGTGAGTATCTGGCCGAGATGGATGCCGTGCGAGCCAAGGCCCGTTGGGCTATTGAGAATGGTGCAGGTAAGCCCATCGTGTCGCTTGACGACCGTCTGGTTTTGCGCCACGCCTTCCATCCGCTGTTGGCACAGACTCTCAGGCGCGAGAAGAAGGAGCTCATACCTCTGGATATGCAGCTCGACAGAGAGAAACATATACTCGTCATCTCGGGTCCCAATGCTGGCGGTAAGTCGGTCTGCCTGAAGACTACGGGTATGGTGCAATATATGTTCCAGTGCGGTTTCCCCGTTACGGCGGGCGAGATGAGCGAGTTGCCCATCTTCGAGAGTATCTGCCTGGATATTGGCGACGAGCAGTCGATGGATAACGACCTTTCTACCTACTCATCGCACCTGCTCAATATGAAGGCCACGCTACAGTCGGCTTCGCCTCGTACGATGGTGCTCATCGATGAGTTCGGCTCGGGTACCGAGCCTGTCATTGGAGGTGCTATTGCCGAGGCTATATTGGAGCGCTTGTTGGAGAAGGGTTGTTACGGAGTGATTACTACGCACTACTCAAATATCAAATACTACGCTACGGGTACCGATGGCATAGCCAATGGCGCTATGATGTTCGATGTACAGAACATACGCCCGCTCTTTAAGCTCGAGCAGGGCAAACCTGGTAGTTCGTTTGCTGTGGAGATAGCCCGCAAGATTGGTCTGCCCGAGGATATTATCCGCACGGCGAGCGACAAAGCGGGTAGCGACCATATCAATCTCGAGCGCCAACTTCGCGAGATTGCCCGCGATAGGCGTTATTGGTCGCAGAAGCGTGATCGTATTCGTATGACCGACCGCAAGGTCGAGGAGTTGGAGTCGAGCTACACCGAGCAATTGGCCCGCATCAAGGAGGAGCGCAAGGAGATATTGCGTAGTGCAAAGGAGGAGGCGCAGCGACTTATTGCCGATGCTAACCGCCAGATTGAGAATACTATCCGTACCATCAAGGAGTCGCAGGCCGAGAAGGAACTCACCCGTTTGGCTCGTCGTGAGCTGGAGGAGTTCAAGGAGGTTGTCGATAGCGTAGGCTCATCGTTCGATGGCGAGAAGGTGGAGCGTGAGATGGAGCGTTTGATGCGTCGCAAGGCGCGCCGCGAGGAGGATAAGAAGCGTCGTGGCCAGGCTCCCGTGGAGAAGCCTGCTGAGGCAGTGCCGGCTCCCAAGCCCATTGAGGTTGGCTCGAAGGTGCGTATCGCAGGTCAGGAGATGCCTGGAGTGGTGCAGAGCATCAAGGGTCGCAAGGCGCAGGTAGCCTTTGGACAGATTCTCACTACGGTCGATTGCGAGAAACTTGTCGTAGTGTCAAATGCCGAGTATAAGAAAGCCGTGAAGCCCGTAATGCCCCGCACCGTACTTTCGGTCGATATATCGAGCCGTAAACTTAACTTCCGCGATAGCGTCGATGTGCGCGGTATGCGTGCCTCGGAGGCCTTGGAGGTGGTGCAGGACTTGATTGACGATGCCTTGATGGTGGGCGTTGGAGGCGTAACCATCCTGCACGGCAAGGGCACGGGAGCCCTGAAGGAGGAGATACGCCGTTATCTGCGTTCGATTTCGGAGGTGGCCTCGGCTACTGACGAGCACGCCGATAGAGGTGGTGCAGGTATTACAGTTGTGAGATTTCATACAAACTAAATAGATGAGATACTTATTATCGGACATAGCGCGTATGTGTGGTGGCGAGCTGCACGGGCAGGATGTAATGGTGGGTGATGTTGTTACCGACTCGCGTCGTTGTGCCTTTGGCGCAGGGGCTATGTTTGTGGCTATGCGTGGCGTTAATCACGACTCGCATAACTACCTATCCGATATGTATCACGCGGGTGTTAGAGCCTTTTTGGTCGAGCAGCCTGTTGTGGAGATGGCCGATGCAGGCTATATCTATGTGAAAAATTCGTTACAGGCTCTGCAATCTTTAGCTGCAGCACACCGTTCTTCATTCAAGGGCACAGTGGTGGGTATCACTGGCTCGAATGGTAAGACTATGGTCAAGGAGTGGACGGCACGAGCTCTGCCCTCGCAGGTGAAACTTATCGCCTCGCCGATGAGTTATAACTCGCAGCTGGGCGTGGCTCTGTCGCTTCTGATGATTCAGGGTGATGAGGATGTAGCACTCATCGAGGCTGGTATATCGGAGATGGGCGAGATGGAGCGTCTGGAGCAGATGATTCGTCCCGATGTGGTGGTGATGACCTCGATTGGCGATGCCCATCAAGCTAATTTTGAGAGCATAGAGCAGAAGGTAGAGCAGAAACTCCTGCTCGCACGCCGTGCTAAAAAGATTGTTTTCCACTCGGATTATGCTCAGGTGTCGAAGGCTGTCTCCACACTTGATGCGCCTACAATTGATGCCGCAGCAGAGCTGGTCGATACGCAGCCCCAGAGCAATGAGGTAAGGCGAGTGAATAGCCAGATAGTGAAGTGCCTCTGCCGAGAGTTGGGCTACGAGTGTGATCTTGATGCGGTGAGCGATGTGGCTATGCGATTGGAGGTTAAGGAGGGTGTATATGGATCGACGATAATAAACGATTCGTATAACTCCGATATAAATTCGCTGGCTCTGGCTTTGGATATGTTGCGATCGGAGGCTCACGATGCTCCCACGATGTTGGTAATATCGGATATCGAGCAGAGTGGTATGCCCGAGCAGGAGCTATACGATAGGGTTGCACATCTGGTGCAGTGCGCTAAGGTGAGCGTTATGGTGGGCGTTGGCGAGCGAATAAAACTCTATGCCGATAAGTTCCACTGCCCGATAAGTTTCTACGCAACGACCGAGGAGCTGATGCGTTCGCTCACGCACGAAGATATTGAGGGTCGCACGATCCTTCTGAAGGGCAATCGCAACTCACGCTTCGAGAAGCTATGTCATCAGTTGGAGCGTCGCACGCACACTACGGTGATGGAGATCAACCTCGATGCTATGACCCACAATGTGGGTTACTTCCGTCGTTTTCTGCCGATGAATCACCGCCTGATGGCTATGGTTAAGGCTCATAGCTATGGCGCGGGCGATGTGGAGGTGGCGCAACTTATGCAGCGTTTGGGTGTAACATACCTTGCCGTTGCTTTTGCCGACGAGGGTGTAGTGTTGCGCGAAAAAGGCGTAACGATGCCTATCGTGGTGCTTAATGCCGACGCCGATAGTTTTGATAAGATGGTGGCTCACTCGCTTGAGCCAGAGATATATAGTTTCCATTCGTTGGAGGATTTTGTGCGTAGCGTAGAGCGTTATGGTGCCTTTGGCTATCCCATACACCTCAAACTCGACACGGGTATGCACCGTCTGGGTTTTGTGCCCGACGAGGTGGAGGAGCTAATTGCTAAGGTTAAGGAGAGCTGCGCAGTGCGTGTAGCAAGTATTTTTGCTCATCTCTCGTGTGCTGATGACCCCGCGCAGGATGAGTTCACACGCGAGCAGATTGCTCTGTTCGACCGAATGAGTGGTCAGATTGCCGAGGCTCTGCCCTACGATGTGATACGCCATACGGCCAACTCGGCCGCCATCGAGCGATTCCCCGAGGCGCTGTTCGATATGTGCCGTCTGGGACTTGGCCTCTATGGTTATGGTTTCCAAAGTAACGAAGAGTTGCACCCTGTAGCTACGCTTAAGACCCGCATCGTGCAGTTGCGTCGTCGAGCAGCGGGCGAAGCTATTGGCTATGGTCGTAGCCAACGCTTGGAGCGTGATAGCATTATAGCAACCATACCCGTAGGCTATGCCGATGGCTTGGATCGCCACCTGAGTGGCGGTGAGTGGTCGATGCTTGTGGCAGGACACCGCGCCCCGACCGTAGGTCGTATATGTATGGATAGTTGTATGATAGATGTTACCGACATCGATGGTGTTAAGGAGGGCGACGAGGTTACAATCTTCTCCTCGATAAAGGGTAACACATTGGAGGATATGGCCGCCGTGTTGGGTACTATCTCCTACGAGATAATGACCTCGGTTGCGGCACGAGTAAAGAGAATATACACAAGAGAATAATGGCCGAGAAGGGAGTATTATATATGATTCCGTGTCCGATTTCGGACCAGACCGCGGTTTACGATGTTGTGCCCGAGGCAAATCGTCGTGTGATGGATTCGCTCGACTACTTTATTGTCGAGAATGTGCGTTCGGCGCGTCGTTTCCTTTCGAAGGCTGGTATCGCCCGTAAGATTGACGAGTTGGAATTTGTCGAGCTCAACGAGCACACCGTTGCAGGACAGGCCGTAGAGGCTATGGTAAAACCTCTGCTCGCAGGTCGCTCGGCAGGTGTTATCTCAGAGGCAGGTGTGCCAGGTGTTGCCGATCCGGGTGCGTTGGTTGTGGCGGCGTGCCATAGAAAGGGAATCAAGGTGGTGCCTTTGGTTGGCCCATCGTCTATTTTATTGGCTATGATGGCATCGGGACTCAATGGGCAGTCCTTCGCCTTCAATGGCTATCTGCCCGTCAAACCGCCCGAGCGAAGTAAGGCACTGAAGGCTCTCGAGCGCAGGGCGCACATAGAGCACCAGTCGCAGATATTTATCGAGGCTCCCTATCGTAATGTGAAACTTATGGAGCAGATGCTTCAGGTCTGCGCAGCCGAGACCACGCTAACGGTCGCGTGCGACATCACCTCGCCCGATGAGTTTATCCTCTCGCTTCCGATAGCGCAGTGGCGAAAGTTGGGTCTGCCCGATATTGCCAAACGACCGACCATATTTATTATAGGATAGCGTTGGGCATACAATTTGCGCCATAGATATTAGAAATAATGATAAAACATATAGATATGACACAGCAGAATATTAAAGATCAGGATGTTATGCAAGAGGAGGAGTTCGCTGCAGCCGAGGGTAATACCTCGTGCGAGGAGTCTTCAACCGCCAATATGGCAGACGACGAGCAGACAGCCTCTGACACAATGGCAGAGGGTGAGGAGTCGCAGTCAGCGCAGGAGCCTACCCCCGAGGAGGTGATTGCCGTATGGCGTGATAAATATATGCGTTTGCAGGCCGAGTTCGACAACTATCGTAAGCGTACCTTGCGCGAGAAGATGGATTTGGTGGCAAGCGGTGGTGCCGATGTGATTAAGTCGATGCTCTCGGTTTTAGATGATATGTACCGTGCCGTGGCTGCGTCGGAGAAGAGCGACGATATTACAGCTCTGCGCGAGGGCGAGCGTCTGGTGTTGCAGAAGTTCGAGGAGGCTTTGCGTCAGAAGAGTGTAACCGAGATCGAGGCGCAGGATAAGGAGTTTGACCCCGATTTCCACGAGGCAGTGGCTCGTTTTGCCGCTGGCGAGGATAAGAAGGGTAAGGTTATCGATGTCGTACAGCGTGGTTATATGTTGGGCGACAAGGTATTGCGTTATGCGAAGGTTGTAGTAGGCGAGTAACGATGTTTTAGAAGGAAAGGACAATGGCAGAAAAAAGGGATTATTACGAGGTGTTAGGTGTAGAGCGTAACGCCAATGCCGATGAGATAAAGAAGGCCTATCGTAAGGCCGCCATTAAGTATCATCCCGACAAGAATCCGGGTGATAAGGAGGCTGAGGAGAAGTTTAAGGAGGCTGCAGAGGCATACGATGTGCTCTCGAATCAAGATAAGCGCGCACGCTACGACCAGTTTGGCCACGCAGGTATGAGTGGTGCCGCTGGAGGCGGTTTTGGCGGTGGCTTCGGCGGAGGATTCTCAATGGAGGATATTTTCTCGCAGTTTGGCGATATTTTCGGTGGCCATTTCGGTGGCTTCTCGTCGCGAGGAGGTGGCCGTAGGGTAAATCGTGGCTCAGACATCAGAGTAAAGGTAAAACTCACTCTGGCTGAGATTGCCAACGGTACAACCAAGAAGCTCAAGATTAGCAAGACTATCGCTTGCGATAAGTGCGGTGGCTCGGGAGCAAAGGATTCGTCGTCGTATTCAACCTGCTCGACTTGTAACGGTACGGGAGTTGTTACACGCGTTGAGAATACATTCTTTGGCCGTATGCAGACTCAGGGCGTGTGTCCCACCTGCGGTGGCGAGGGTAAGATTATTACGGCTAAGTGCGACAAATGCTCGGGCGAGGGCGTTGTGCGTGGCGACGAGGTTGTTGAGATCAAGATTCCTGCTGGTGTAGGCGAGGGTATGGCCGTTACGGTGCAGGGTAAGGGTAATGCGGCACGCCGTGGTGGTGTGAATGGCGATCTGCTCGTGATGATCGAAGAGGAGCGTCATCCCGAGTTGGTGCGTGATGGCAACGACCTTATCCACAACCTCAATCTTACAGTTACCACCTGTATCCTCGGTGGCGAGGTAGAGGTACCCACCATCGACGGCAAGGCTAAGATTAAGATTGCTGCTGGTACTCACGCCGGCAAGGTGTTGCGTCTTAGAGGCAAGGGTCTGCCCGATGTGAATGGTTATGGTAGGGGCGATATTTTGATTGTTGTCGATATAACCATTCCTTCGTCGCTCACATCCGAGGAGCGTAAGCTGGTCGAGAAACTCTCCGATCAGCCCCACTTCAAGGAGGCCGAGAGTGTCGAGCAGCAGAATATCTTCGAGCGAATGAAGAATTTTTTCAGATAGTATAAACCGTAAAAAATCAATATTATGGGATTTTTCTCACCACATAAGCGTCACGCCAATAAGTTCAACTACATTCCGCGCTATTACGACCCCGCAAAGGAGGAGCGAGAGATGCGTCGTGCTGAGTTGCGTGGCGAGCGTATGGCCGAGAGGGGCGACTATGAGCCCGGACAATATATTAAGGCCAAGCGCGAGGCGCGTGAGTTTCGCAGGATGAAGGAGCAGAAGGAGCGTAACTCTGACAAGCGAAATAAGATGCTCACTATGGGCTTAGGCTTGATTCTGATAGCTATCTTTATCTATGTGCTTGTGCCGCGCATTGGTGCTATCTTCGAGATGGCAACATCGCAGAGTGCTTCGTCGCAGCAGGTGGAGCGTCAGTTAAACGAGTACAAGGAGTTCGACCCCTATGCACCCATCGTCATCGTGCCCAACGACTATGAGGAGGGCGATGAGTTGGAGATTACCGACATTAAATTTGAATAGTTAGCATAACCCCAAACCCGAAAATGGAGAATAAAATACGACTCCTACCCGAGATTGTGGCAAACCAGATTGCCGCAGGCGAGGTCGTGGATAATCCAGCATCAGCCATTAAGGAGATGATGGAGAACTCCATCGACGCGGGTGCGTCGTCCGTAACGGTCAACTTCCGTAATGCGGGTTTGGAACTAATACAGATCGTGGACGATGGTTGCGGTATGTCGCCTATGGATGCGCGTATGGCCTTCGACCGTCACGCCACGAGCAAGATTGAGACCTTCGAGGATGTCTACCGTCTGCAAACCTTCGGATTCCGTGGCGAGGCTCTGGCCTCGATTGCGGCCGTGGCGCAGGTGGAGTTGCGTACTCGTCAGGCCGATGATGAGTTGGGTACTATTACTATCGTCAATGGCGGAGAGTTTATCTCGCAAACACCTACGATGTGCCCCGTGGGATCGCAGTTTTTGGTGCGTAACCTCTTCTATACTGCTCCCGCACGCCGTAAGTTCAATAACGATCGCACCAAGATGGTCAATGCCATCAAGCGTGTGTTCCGTCAGGTAGCGTTGTGTAATCCGCAGATTCGGTTTGAACTCTTGTCGAACGATATGCCTATTATCACCCTGCCTGCAGCTTCATTACAGGAGCGAATTATAGGGGTTGTGGGCCGCCACATAAAGAGCAATCTGCTGGAGGTCGATGTCGATACCACCATTGTCAAGGTGCAGGGCTATGTGGGTCGCCCATCAGCGGCCAAGCAACGCAATGCCGAGCAGTATCTCTTTGTCAATGGTCGTTACTTCAATTCACAGCGAATCTATCGAGCCATAATGAAGGCCTACGAGAAGCTGATTCCCGAAAAGGAGTACCCATCATATTTTCTCTACCTCACAGTTGATCCCGAGCGCGTCGATGTGAATGTGTCGCCGCATAAAACCGATGTGCATTTTGCCGATGCCGAGGAGGTCAATCAGATTGTTACGGCGGCCGTGCGTAGTACGCTCGCGAAGAGTGGCAGTGTGGCGATGATGGATTTTGAGAATAGCGTAGCAATAGATATTCCCGTTTTGGGTAGTGCCCCCGCGGCAATATATGCCGAGCCGCGTAGCACATCGCAGAGCGATTATAACCCTTTCCGCGATAATTATGTCGATGCTATGGAGCCATCGGTGGAGATTGAGTCAGCTTTTGACGACCCCTTTGAATTGGCTCAGCGCAGTCGAGAGCAGGTAGCAAAGTCAAAAACCAAGACACCGACCAATAGCCTGCACGATGTGGCGTGGCACGAGATGGCCGCAGTGAGCGACTTTGCCCTCACATCCACACCCAAAGAGGAGCCAAAGAGCGAGGTTGCGTTCGAGTGGCGAAATGGCGTGGAGATGGAGGATTGTCGCGAAATAGAGTCTTCGTTCTCATTCTCAGAGGTCGAGTTGGAGCTTCCGACTGAAATAGAGCAGGAGGCTGAGCCTGAGTATAGTACTCTTGAGTTTGTGCCCGAGGTGGTGCAGACCGAGATCGAGTATGAGCAGTCGCTATCCTTCTCCAGCGTGATGCCTCTGTCGGGCGGCTATGCCATTGCTATGAGTGGGGTGCAGGCTCTCGTTGTCGATCTGCGCCGCGCCAAGGAGCGCGTGCTCTACGACTCATACATCAAACAACTCGGCGTTGGCTCGATGGCCTCGCAGAAGTTACTCTTTGCGGAGAACTTGACCCTCTCGATGGAGGATTATCAACTCCTCTCCGAGCACGAGGTTGAGTTTGCCGCCCTGGGTTTTGAACTCGCGTTTCAAGGGGATGGAGTGGTTGAACTATCGGCCATCCCGTCGAGTATCACTGTCGAGCAGGCCGACTCATTGCTATATGATCTGTTGCACGAGGTAGCAACACAGGGCGATGCGGCCGAGCGAATGCGTAGCGATATGGCTCGTGTGATGGCTGTGCGTGGATCACGCCTCTCGGAGCAGGGCCTGACCAGCGACGAGGCTATGGTGATGTTGCAGAATCTGGCTAAGTGCGAGAATTATAGCTTTTCTCCATCGGGGCGTAGCATTATGTCGCCGCTTACAATGGAGGAGCTTAAATCGAAGTTGAATTAACATTTAGGCCGCAAGGCCGTAGAAATATAGATATGTACGTATATAGAAAACCTACCACACCACCCGTGGTGAAGAATCTTATCATAGCAAACTGCGTGGCACTGCTCGCAACGACGCTACTGCCCTTTGGCGATGAGCTGATGATGCGCTTTGCGCTCTTTAATGCTGAGAGCCAGCTCTTTCATAGCTATCAGATCTTTACCTATATGTTCCTTCACGGGGGTGTGTCGCACCTATTCTTTAATATGTTTGCACTGTGGATGTTTGGCCGACAGTTGGAGTATGAGTTGGGATCGCAACGCTTCTTCACCTACTATATGGTATGTGGTGTAGGTGCCGCGCTCTTGCAGTTGGGCGTAGGATATGCCGAGTATCAGCACGCCATCGCTGCGGGTGGTATGCAGTCTGCTATGCATCTGCTGTATGTACCTACGGTGGGTGCTTCGGGTGCTGTGTTTGGCCTTCTGCTGGCGTTTGGTGTATTGCACCCCAATAATGTGATAATGCTTATCTTCCCTCCCGTTGCTATGAAGGCTAAGTGGTTCGTTGTAATCTACGGCTTGCTGGAACTCTTCTTTGGCCTGTCGGGCTATCAGTCGGGCGTGGCACACTTCGCTCACCTCGGTGGTATGCTATGGGGCTTGGCTCTGCTCTATTGGTGGAAAAAACAGCGTAAGATATTCTTCTAAGAGCATATGGCAGAGTATTACGGCAAATCATACTCCTCGATTGCACGCAACCGTCGTCGTTCGGCTTTGGGACTACTCCTCGATGTGATTATGGGAGTGGTGTCGTTGTGTGTGGTCGTGTTGTTTGTTGCTACACTCTTTGTACCTGTACTCGACCCAAGAGAGTGGGGCGAGGTATCCACATTGGGCCTTATCGCTCCATTTATCTACTCGGCGCAGGCCTTTGTTACGCTCTATTGGATTATGCGCTGGCGTGTGGGCGCGGCCATATTTATGGTGCTTGTGTCGCTCTTCGGATTGTTTCAGTTGCCACTTTTCTACAAGGTAGAGACCCGCCGTATCTACTCCGAGCCCAACCTCCGTCCGCGTTACGATAGTCGTGCGTTGAAGATAATGACCTACAATGTGCGTAGTTTTATCGACGACGAGGGTGGTCGCTGTATCGATTCGTTGGTGGCTATGCTCAAGATAGTGAATCCCGATATATTGTGTTTGCAGGAGATGGGTTTCAGCGATATGGCCGATTCGATGCTCGCACCGCTAAACCCTATGCCTAAGTCGCTCTCGCGAACTAACCTTAGTCCTGCCATTTATAGCCGTTATCCGATTATTCGTGCTGGTCGTGTCGATTCGCTCAAGAACTTTGTGTGGGCCGATGTAGTGGTTAAGCAGAGTGGCAGGGAGGATACATTGCGTGTGTTTAGCACGCATCTTCATACTACGGCTATTCGACGCGACGATAGCGACTATATCGAACACCACGAATATCTCGAAGACGATAGCCTTCAGCAGATGCGTAGTATGGTGTCTCGCTTGACCGAGAATAACCGCTTGCGAGCTTCGCAGGTAGATACTTTGGCTCAGATGGTGGCCGCATCGCCCTATCCAACTATCGTGTGTGGCGACTTTAACGATACCCCCATATCCTATACCTATCGCACCATAGCGCGAAAAATGCAGGATGCCTTCACCGAGGCTGGGCGCGGTTACTCACACACCTACCGAGGCTTCCACGATATGTTGCGTATCGACTATGTGCTTTGTAGTAACGAGTTCGAGCCTCTCTCATACGAGGTCATCGATTCGTGGACCCTGGAGCAGGTGGCACGCCGCCAGCGAGGTGTGCGCGATACGGTGTGGCGCCGAACATATGGCAACAGCCAAGCGATACCCTCGTTTGAGAGAATCGTCGAGGCGGATGAGGCTTACGAGGGCGATAGCACAAGTTATAGTATCGATAACAAGGTCCATTATTCGGATCACTACCCCGTATTTGTACGACTGCTTTATAACGGAAAAACCAATTAACCCAAATAGTTATGATTCTCGATTCATTAAAAAACAAAGCGCAGTATGCAGCCTTGCATCCTCGTTTTCAGCAGGTGTTCGATTTTATCGACAATAACGATGTAGCTTCACTCCCTTGCGGTCGCCACGATATTGATGGCGATAACATCTTCGTTGTGGTGCAGGAGTGGGACTTGCGCGAGCTTAAGGAGGCTCGCCTCGAGCTCCACCGCAAGTATATCGATATTCAGTTGTTGCTTTGCGGCCCCAACGAGGTATTCGGTTGGAGCGAGAAGAAGGATTGCCTTACCCCCGAGGCCGATTTCGACGAGGCTAAGGATATTCAGTTCTTCACCGACACTCCCCAGTGTTTCTACACCGTAGGCGAGGGTCAGTTTACGATCCTCTTCCCCGAGGATGGCCACGCGCCTATGCTCGGCGAGGGCCACGTTAAGAAGTGTATCTTTAAGATCGCGCTGTAACAAATAGTTATGAGAAATTTTAGGGTCGTCATTTAGTGTGGCGACCCTTCTTTTGTTTTTGTAATCTTGCTGTTCATTGTAGGAAACTCGCCGTTCGTTGATTTTATTTTTTTACGCGCGCGTAAACACCTATTTTTGCGGTACTTTGCGGAGTGGATTTTTGCATATGATGTTTTTACGATGAGAAAAATTATCGATTATATACTCTTTGGTTTTACCTTTTTGCTAACGCTTTCAGCGTGTGGGAAGGTCGAGATCGAGTCTTCCATTGATCAGCCGCTCTACCCCGAGGCTACGGTTGGTGAGGTGAGACTCGTTCTGCCCGATGGCGCTACGCGTGCTCACTTTGAGCCCAACGAGGGTAATACCCGCGCTACGGTTACCGACGATGGTCGTTTCCTTTGGCAGTCGGGCGACAGATTCCGTCTCTATGCGCATAATAGCGATGGTAGCAACGCCTTTCCTGCAGATTCATACATCGACTTTTCGTATTGGATCAACACCACCTCTGTCGGCCGCAGTTTCTTCCGAGGAACGATTACCGAGGATATGAGCGATGGCTCATACACCTACTACGCCGTATATCCTCACTCTACGCCTGTCGAGGGCACTACGGCAACCTTCACTTTGCCTGCTACGCAGAGTGGTGAGTATAGTCGCTACGATTTTATGGTGGCGCGTTCTACGGCCGCAAACTCGGCTACGGCCTCGGGCAATGCCCTGCAAGCAATTCAGGATAATGATCCATATACCCCCGAGCCGATGAACGATATTGCCCTCTCGTTTAAGCATAAACTCCACGCCCTGCGCTTTGAGATTCCCAGCCAGGGAGTCTTGACATCGGGTATTCGTCGTGTGCATATCCTCTTCTCGGAGGTGGTTGTAGGCGATGTGGTGGTTAATATGGCTACCGATGAGGTTTCGTACACCAATATGACTAATAAGATTACCGTAGATTTCGGTGCTGGCAACGAGAAGCACTCGGGCGATGTGTTCTGGGTTATGACTCTGCCGCAGACCTCGTTCTCGCGTGCCGTTGATATTCGTTTCGAGGACTCGAATGGTAACTTCACAACACGCCAACTTGTAACCTTCCCCTCTTCGCAGCAATACACCGCAGGCCGCCTCACTCCGATTAAGATAAATGTGCCAACGCAGTATGTGGGTTACACCTATTTGGACGCCACTACCGTTGATACAAATTTGGGTGAGTCTGTAACACATCTGCACCTTGATTTGCCCGTAGGTTACTATTTCCCCGATTATAGTCAAAAATATATTGCGGCCGAGAATGGCGAGATACACACATTTACGCTCTTTAATGATATTATCGACAAAACATTCCGCGATAGTAATATTACTCTTACCTACGAGTCGGAGCACGCATTGATACCTACTACTACATCGTTTGGCGATGGCTTAAAGGTGGGTCAGCGTAATCAGTATTACGGATTGGAGACGCCGTGGCTTTTCTATGAGGATTTTAATAATATGACAGATAATGTTGATAAAACAGATGACGAGAGTGGTCAAGCTATTGGTGCTGGCTTAGATGGATGGAGTGGCTCTAAATTTAAAACAGATAAATCTAGAGGAATTTTGCAATTAACAACATATATTGGTTCAATGTCATCAGGAGGTACTGATATTTTATTTGGACGACTTGACAGTCCTAGATTAACAAATATAAAGAAGGGTAAGTCTGCTAAGATTCAAGTGAAATTTGATCTGGGTCTAACATATGGAACTAAATATGTTCTTGGAGTCTTCCATAAATCAGACAACGCTCATGCTCAATGTGTATTTGGCTCTTCTACATATAGTGATTCTAATGCTACGCCCGGTGGAGGATCAATTGGTTTTGCAGGTTTGGGTAATACTAAGAGTGGCCCCGATAATGTAGCGAAGACATATAATGATAAAAATGCGAAAGTAGAAGATGACAATCGTACATATACGATAAATAATACTGATCTTCAGCCCACAATCGATAATTGTACATCGGATACTCGAATAACATGGTTTAATGATTTTTATCATGCTAAAGGACTTCCTACAGCACTGTATATGTATTTATTCCTCGATAATGTCCGCGTTTCGATAGCTCAGTAGATGATAAATAAAGTAAAAAACAATATAGAAAAATGAAAAAAATTATCGGTTTGTTTTGGTTGGTAGGTGCAATGGTCGCCTGCTCGAAAAACGATGATGCCTCAGTGAACGACATTCCCGAGGCTATGGGCGTGGTTACATTTGCCGCCGCGCCACAAACCACCATCACTACTCGTGCTCAGGTAGATCTCTCTACATTTGGAGTTGATTTGCCCAAGGCCGATGGTTCTGATATGGTGCTTACCATCACTCCTCCCGCGGATGGTTATGCCGAGGTGCCCGATGCTCCGTTCTCTTACACGGGAACAGTTGGCGAATATAATGGCCCCGATAATCGTGATGCGCGCAAGCGTTACATTCCCGCGAGCAGCGAGCCCTATCGCGCTTCGCTTGCGTGGGGTAATGCCGAGAGCGAGGGCATCAACGCACCCTATTTCGAGAGCCGTAATGCCGATGGCGGTGCCGTGCAGGGTTTTACCGTTACCGCGCGCAGTAATGAGGAGATTACAATGACGGCGCGAATGGTTAAGGCTATCGTGCGCATTGACTTCACCGATGCCTTCAGAGGGTATTTTGCTAATGGTGCTGAGATGACCCTCACAACAGCGGCAGGTGCTACCTTTAAGGTGGGCTATAAGGCCGATGGCACTGAGGAGAATATTTCAACTCCCTTCTTTGTGTTGGCTGGTGCCGAAAAGTCGTTCACCATCGCTGGTAAGGCTACAAAGCAGCGTCCTGCGGCAAATATCGAACCTGCGACAGTGGCTTTCACATCAGTAGGTCGCAACGGTACGGCGGGTCAGGAGGTTGCCGAGCAGTCGATGTATAGCTATGTGTTTGATGTGGAAGGTGCAAACAATGTAACCGTTACGGTAACAGTTACCAACGAGCCCGTGCAGGTGATTGAGGTTGGTACAACGGAGCTTAACGACGACTCTGTGATGGATTAAAACGAGTGAGAATAATAAAAAATATAGATATGAGAAGGTTATTATTGTTGGCCGCGGTGATTGTTGGTTTTACCGCGTGTGTCAATGAAGGGGTTGATTGGACCAATCCTACACAAACCACCGACAATGTGGGATACCTTTCGTTTAACAATGGGGGTATCTATGTTATCGTGGATCAAGAGGCTGGAGAGCACGATGCTAAACCACACTCTTCGGCAGGTAAGCGTGCCGTAACTCGCGCCGTTAGTGAGGCTGATTTGGCGCGTTATACCGTGCAGATATTTGATGCCCAGGGAACGCAAGTCGTTAACGATTTTCAGTTGGGTGCTATCACCGAGCTGGAGAATTATCGCGACGCAGGCTATACTAACGACGGTAAGCATCCGGCGCTCTCGACGGGCGGTATTGAACTTCCCGTGGGTACCTACACCGTGCGAGTATTCTCGGCTGAGGCTGACAATGTGAGCGCAACCCCCGAATACGAGGGCTCGACAACTGTTACCTTGAATAAAGGTGTAGCAACTACGGCCGAGGTAGTGTGTTCGCTCTCGAGCGTGAAGGTTACGGTAACCTTCGATAGCAATATGGCACAGGTGATTGCCCCCAGCTCAACTTTTGTTAGGGCACAGTTGGACGAGGAGAATATAACCACCCCCAGTGCCCATACTTGGGGCCCTTATCAGGATCAGAATGCGCTTGTGAAGGATCACACGGCAGTTGAGGCTATATATCTTAAGCCTCAGACAACAGGTTCGGCTGGTGTGCCATTGAATCTCTATTTGACAACGCTCTATGGTGCTACGCCCGATGGTCAGGGTCAGCTCGTTGGTGGTAGCCAGATTAGAGATCAGAAGCTGCCCGTAGGTAATGTTGAGGTTGGTCAGTGGCGCAAGGTAACGATTAAGCTCGACCACGGTTCTGATGGTACGGCATATTTCGTCGTTACGGTTGAGACTTGGGTATATAACGAGCAGATTGATGTAACACAATCTACCTATGCGGCAACGCTTGCCGAGGCTGAGATTCCTGATGTAACCGATGCACCCGTAATTGAGACTCCTCAGGGTGGTATCGACTTTACGCAGGTGCTGGCTCTGTCGGAGGAGATGTTCGAGAATGGCGTGTATAAGGGTAACGCCTCGATGACAGTTAAGACTAAGCAACCGATTAAGGCCCTCTATATCTCTGCTACATCCGATAGCGATGCGTTCTCAGGGTTGCTCACATCAATGGGCTTGAGTGTTATGGCAAATAGCGAGCAATACAACGGTTTGAATATCGTTGGTTTGTCGAACCCGTTGATTGAAAATACGCTGATCGCGTGGGGCTTCCCAGTGGCAAATGTGGCAGGCGCGACAGAGGTTACATTCGACATAAAGGGCCTATTGCAACAGTTGCAGAATAGCGCGAACTACGCAGGAAGTCATACTTTCGCGATGACCGTTGTTGATGCTAAGAATAATAACTCGACTACTACCTTGCAGATTACATCAGGTGTAATGGAGTCTGGTATTGTATGGGTAGGTGAGGATATCAGCAAGCGTTATGATATTTACACAGGTGGCGGTGATCCCACTGTGATGAAGATTAAGGTAACGGCGTTGAGTGGTATCAAGCATTTGCAGGTGGAGATCAGCGGTCAGTTGGCAAATGTGGTGCAAGATGTAGATTTGTCAGCATCATTTGATCTGGTGAATCCTCTTAACGACGATGGTGAGGATATGTCGACGGCGTTGGCTGGCTTAGGCTTCCCCGTAGGTGATGATGTGAAGTATAAAAAGAGCATATCATTTGATATTACGGGCTTCAAGGAGTTGTTGGGTATGGCCAATGTGAGTGGTGAAAACAATTTCAAGATTACCCTTACCGAGAACGATGATACTGTAATCGAGGCCACTATGATGATCAATGTTATTAACGAAGCATATCCTGGTAGCAACTAAATAGGAGTAAGTACTTATGAAAAATATTCTATATATTTTCGCCGTTGTAGTAATGATGTTTGCTACGGCGTGCAGTAAGGAGGACGATCACAGTGGTCAGGGAGCTGTATCGTTTGCATTGAGTAGCAATGTGCTTCGTGCTGACAGCGACAATCTGTTTGATGCCTTGAAGGATAAACTCTCGTTTAGAATCTACTCAGTAGCTAATAAGGGATTAAGTAATGAGCAGGAGACTCTCGTTCGCCTCTATACCTATGATGAGATTATTGGCAATGGCTCTAATCCTATGAAGATTTGGCTCCTTGCAGGTGATTATCGCGTAAAGGTAGAGGGCGGCGAGAAGAGTGAGGCCTCGTTTACCGATATTTATTATCGCGGCCAGTCTGATTTTACGGTGGCTGAGTCGATGACAGATCAGCAGATTGAGGTTATGTGTCGTCCCGCCAATGCGATGATAAAGGTGGTGTTCGACTCTTCGGTGGCAACGAATATGGGAGCTACGGCGAAGGTGGTTGTTGCCATTGCCGATGAGTATGATCCCGTTGCCGTGGCGGCCAATGCCGTGCCCAATCTTACCTATAAATCGACAAGTACAGGCTTCTTTATGCCCGAGGAGGATGCCGAGAAGTTTGTTTGGAGATTCTCTGGTACGGTAGCCGCTAAGGATAATGCCGAAGTGGTAAAGATGGGTGAGTATACCCCTGCCGATGGCTTTAAGGAGGGTTATATGTACACCCTAAACTTCAAGTATTCGCCCGACTTGGGTGGTTACCTCACACTCAATGTGGAGGTAGACGATGAGCCAGAAATAATTGGAGGTACAGCGGTCTTTAAGCCCGAGCCTCAGTTTGATGCAACTGCTCAGGTGGCTGATGGATACGATAATATTGTGGGTGAGACCGCCCAGATGTATAGCGGGAAGAAGGTCGGCTATAACATCAAGGCTATCAGCGATATTACCGAGTTAAAGATCTCTATCGAGGGTCAGTCGCCTCTTACCTACACATCTTCACAGGTGATGCAGGCACAGTCGGTTGTTGCGGCCTCAACTCGAGGTGATGAGCCTGCTTACATTGCCGAGTATAAGGATGCGCAGAATGGAGTAACTATTCGCGTGGTAAATAGCCGGGAGTGGAATCTTCTGTTGGAGCCCGCCTTCTCTCAAAAGTTGAGCGCTGGTGAGCAGGAGTATATTATCTCTGTAACTGACGATGCGTTGGCTATGGCCGAGTATGTGCAGAAGTATATCGGCGAGGGTGTTAGCTCATTGATTGTAACCGCAGGTCGCGAGTGGGAAGGCCACGCGACACTTAAGGCTAATTTGTTTAATCCCGCAGCTCAGGATCTAAAGCTCTATTACAAAGAGAGCAAGGAGACTGATTATAAGAGTGTTCCGATGACCAACGGCGAGGTTGCGGTAACGGGCTTGCGTGGTGGTCGTGTGTACGATGCTTATGTTTCCTACACTGTCGATGGAAATACTGTTGATACGGGTCTTGCTACGCTGAAGACACCCAATGGTGTGCAGATTCCCAATGGCGGTATGGAGACTTGGTCGGGCGGAACTCCTCGCTTGCCGTATAATTATAAAGACTTGGGTGTAGGAGAGAAAGATAAAAATGTGTCTCTGACTTGGGATAGTGGTAATCACGGTTCATCGATAGCAAGTACCAACCTTACTACGCCAGTGGAGGATCCTCGTCCTGGTTCGAGCGGAAAGACTGCGGCACAGTTACAGTCAAGAAAAGTGACGTTTTTGGGTATCGGTGAGTTTGCTGCAGGTAATATCTTCTATGGCCGATATGCCAATACCGAGCATACTTCCAATGGTATTATCGATTTTGGCCAGCCGTTTACCTACGACTATAAGCCCGACAAGCTTGTCGTATGGTATAGGGGTGTTGTAGGCACGGTTAATAACAGTGGTGGCGGCCTTAGCGAGGGCGACAGCGATAAGGCTCAGATTTTTGTTTGGTTGTATAGTAAGGATAAAGGTGGCGTATCGCGCTATCGTGTTAGAACATACTACCCAAGTACATTTGTCAATCCCAATGGTACTTATGTAAATAATGGTGATAGTAATAGTACATCGCACAACGCAGGTGATATAGTCGAGGGTCTCGTAGCCTATGGTTACTGGAATAGAACGCAGACTGAGACTCAGATTAACGGCATTAAGGTCGATATGTCATATAGCGGATGGACTAAAATTGAGATTCCGTTGGTGTATGTTGATAACAATACCAAACCTGATGCTCTTGTAATCTCGTGTGCTGCATCGGCCTATGGCGATTATTTCGCAGGTAGTACATCGAGTGTGATGTATGTCGATGATTTTGAATTTGTTTACTAAGAATGAAGGCTTAGAGCCTTGCGGAAAACGCTTTATTTGATGCGTGTAAAACAACTTATACTATCGATGCTCGCGCTGTGCGTGGCCTTCACGGCCGCGGCACAGCGTAGTAGCGTTGATATAACCGAAGTGGATTCGGTCAAGATACAGATCGAGCAGCGACGAGCAAATCGCGGCTTGGTGGATCGAAACAACATCTTTGTTCCCAAAGGGCAGTGGATTTTTGGCGGCACAGCCTCCTATTCGCAGCACGATAACGAGGGATATAAAATTCTACTTATCGATGATGTAAGTTCGGTTGGCTACAACTTCAAAGTAAGTCCGCTGGTGGCCTATGCCATAACCGATAATATGGCGGTAGGTGGCCGCTTTAATTATGGGCGAACATTCTTGAATCTGGACAGTGCGAGCCTGTCGTTTGGTGATGAGGATACGGGAACAAATATCTCAACCGACTTCTATTATGCGCTCAAGCACTCATATTCGCTTGGTGGAGTGTGGCGTCAGTATATACCATTGGGCAGAAACAAGCGCTTTGCTATATTCAACGAGGTGCAACTCTCCATTGGTGGGTCGCAGTCGAAGATCGCTACCGATAGTCCAGTGAGGGGAACATTCTCGCGCTCGTTCGATATGGGTTTGAGTGTGAATCCCGGCATAATCGCTTTTGCATCGAATGTGATGGCAGTAGAGGTAACCGTGGGCGTTATGGGTGTGCAGTTTAGCCGCACCAAGCAGATACACAATCAGGTTGAGACGGGTAGAACTTCGGCCAGCCTGATGAATTTCTCGGTTAACCTGCTTAGTATTGGTTTGGGTGTTTCGTTTTATTTATAGGCAGGCGTATGAGAAGGATTTTGATATTTATAATATTTGCGATTTTTGCCTTGCCTGTTATGGCTCAAACCGAATCGGCGGAGAGCGCGGGTGCGTGGAAAACTTTTTTTCAGAAGGTACGCACAAGCCATTTGATGCCTACGAGCAAACGAATCGATCGTGAAATAAATAAGAATGTATTTGCCTATAAGGGTGAACTGGCGTTGGGTCTCACGGCCTCGTATGGCACCCTGTCGAGCGATAATAGCGATATATTGGCTGTTCTGGAGAATGTAAATGCATCGGGCTCGGTAACCACTCTGTCGCCCTTTATCAGCTATTTCATAGCCAACAATATGAGTGTTGGAGTCCGCTTGGGATACACCAATATGAATGGTAAGTTAGATAATATGGATCTAAACCTCGGCTCACAAAACGATGTGGGACTAACTGTTCCGTGGGTAAATATCTCGAATAATACACTGCGTATGAGCGCCTTCTTGCGTAACTATGCCCCGATCGACGAGGCTGGCCGTTTTGGCGTGTTTAGCGAGATTGAGGCTTCGTATGCTTTGAGCAATAACTCTTTGGCCTATCGCTCGGGAGATGATAATCCAACAAATTATACCAACTCCGAGAGCGCTACCTTTAAGTTGTGGTTTAATCCTGGTATAGCCGTTTATATGTTCCCCAATGTGTGTGCTACCATATCGTTCGGTATGGGTGGTTTCAAATACACCACCATCAAACAGTATGGCGATACGGGCGAGCAGACGGGTAGCCGTTCGTTGTCGAAACTCCGTTTTCGCCTTAATCTTGCCGATATTAGCTTCGGTATGAATATCCATCTGTGGGGTAAGAATAAGTAGTAATGATGACTAATATTAGACGATATATATACGCTCTGGCGATCTCTGTTGCCACTCTGCTCGTAGGGTGCATCAAGAATGATTTGCCACATCCCGTTGTAGAGTTGCTTATCACCTCTCTCTCGGCTGAGGGTATTATTGGCGATGCCGTAATAGATGAGTCCAATCGTAAGGTAACGCTCACGCTGGAGGAGCAGACCGATATTCAGAATGTGGTTATTACCGATGTTTCATACAGCGAGAATGCTACGCCATCGATCGATCTCGTTGGTACTCACGATATGCGCTCGGCGTTACACATTACCCTGTCGTTGTATCAAGACTATGTTTGGGAGATCGAGGCTGTGCAGAATATCGAGCGTTCGTTTACCGTAGAGGGACAGATAGGCCCTACCGAGTGGAATGTAGCCTCTCGCACGGCTACGGCTTATGTGGGTGTTGAGGATCGTTCGAATATTAATGTTACATCGCTAAAACTTGCAGCGGCCGACATTGCCACCTACCAGTGGTCTGAGGGTATTGAGCCTCACAACTTTAATACCGTGCGATATGTCTATGTTACCTGTCACGGTCGCACCGAACGCTGGAACCTTTATGTCAAGACTACCGATGTAGTTGTCGATTTGAAGAGAGCCGATGCTTGGGGCAAGGTACTATGGCTCTATGGTGAGGGCTTGAGTGGTACTACGCTGGGTTTCCGCTATCGCAAGGCTGGTGATTCAGAATGGATCGAAGTTGATAATGTTACTACTGATGGAGGTATGTTCGAGGCGCGCGTGGGTGGCCTCACTCCCCATACTGATTATGAGGTTGTCGCTTACTCTGATGAGAACACCTCGGCAGTGAAGAGAGTTACTACCGAGGGAATACTCCCGCTCGAGAATGGCGATTTTGAGAAGTGGGAGACCATCCGTAAGATTGTATGCCCCTACTACACCGAGGAGGATGCCTTCTGGGGTACAGGTAATCCTGGTGCGGCTATGGTAAATGCCACAGTTACCGATAAGAGCGAAGATGTGCGCCCAGGTTCGTCGGGCGTCTACTCGGCTCGCTTGGAGTCGAAGTTTGCCAATCTGGCGGGTATCGGTAAATTTGCGGCGGGTAACCTCTTCATCGGCAAGTATGTATCTACGGTGGGTACAAATGGTATCGTAGGTTTTGGTCATCCCTTCGCGGCGCGTCCTACGGCGCTGAAATTATGGTTAAAGTATAACTGTGGAGCTATCGATCGTATCGGCACACAGCCCGCGGGAAGTTCGCTTCAGGTGGGTGATTCCGATGTGGGATCGGTCTTCATCGCTTTGGGTACTTGGACCGCCGAGGAGTATGGTCGTGATGCAACGGGAGTGGTGCAGGGTACGGCGAAGTCACCTGTTATTGTCGATACGCGCGATCGTGGCACATTCTTTAACCCCTCGTCAGAGGGCGTGGTTGCCTATGGCGAGTTGTTGCTTAAGCAGAGCGTTGAGCAGTGGACCGAGTACACCATCGACCTCGATTACACCACCACTTCGGTCGTGCCGACACACATTATTATCGTCTGCTCGTCGTCGCGCTATGGTGATTACTTCACGGGTAGTACGCAGAGCGTAATGTGGTTGGATGATTTTGAGCTGGTTTATGAGTAGAAGATTAAGTCGTTAGAAGTTACGATAAGATAAATAAAAAGGCTGCAACTGTGTGTTGCAGCCTTTTTTATGCAATAACTTTTCTTGGGGATTGATTATTTCAGATACTTATCCAACCAGCCGAAGAACTCGCGGTTCCATACGATTGAGTTCTGGGGCTTGAATACCTGATGACCCTCGTTCTCAAACTCTACAAGGCGTGCATCTACACCTTTCAGGCGTGCTGCCGTAAAGGCCTGCAACGACTGAGTGTAGGGGATGCGGAAGTCGTACTCGCCCGTGATAATCATAATAGGAGTATCCCAGCGATCGACAAACTTGTGAGGTGAATTGGCATATGAACGCTGTGCCACCTTGTTAGACTTGTCCCAATAGTTGCCACCGTAGTCGTGATTGATAAAGAACAACTCTTCGGTCTCGCCATACATCGACTCGAAGTTGAAGATACCGCAGTGTGAGATAAAGGCCTTGAAGCGCTTGTCGTGATTACCCGCCAAGTAATATACCGAGTAACCGCCATATGAAGCACCCACGCAACCCAACTTATCGGTGTCGCACCAAGGCTCCTTGGCTACGGTGTCGATAGCGGCCAGGTAGTCCTGAATGTTCTGGCCTGCATAGTCGCCCGAAATCTGCTCACGCCACTCCGAGCCGAATGAAGGACAGCCACGGCGGTTGGGGGCAACTACAACATAACCTTGTGCTGCCATCAGCTGGAAGTTCCAACGATAGCTCCAGCCCTGCGATACTACGCTCTGCGGACCACCCTCGCAATAGAGCAGAGTGGGATACTTCTTCGCGGGGTCGAAGTCGGGCGGCAGGATAACCCATGTGAGCATCTCCTTGCCGTCGGTAGTCTTAATCCAGTGCTTCTGCACCTCGCCCATTTTCACATTGTCGTAGATGTGGGCGTTGATATTTGATAGCTGCTTGAGCGAGCCATCTGCAAGGTTAGCCTCGTAGATCTCCTTGTCGCGGCTGATGGTCATCAGCGTTGTGAGGCACTTATCGCCTGCGATGCTCATCGTTGCGATGTCGTGGTCGCCCGCGGTGATTACATCCACCTTCTTAGCATTTGTTGCCACCTTGCAAATCTGCTGTGTGCCTTCGATGGGTGAGAGGAAGTAGAGTGTTGAGTTGTCCTTCCAAATCACATTCGATGCGCTGTGGTCGAAGTCGGGTGTGAGGTATGAGTGTTGCTGCGATGCCAGGTCGTAGACAAAGAGGCGATCCTTGTCAGACTCGTAGCCCGGTGTTGCCATCGAGCAGAATGCCAACTGTGAGTCATCGGGCGACCAAACGGGGTAGCGGTCGTAACCCACAAACTCCATAATGCGCATACCGCGATTGGTGAGAATCTTGTTGATGTTGAGTGTCGAGCCATCCTCGGTGTTGTAGATGAAGATGTCAGAGTCGGTCGAGATGGCATACTCGGTACCTGTTAGGGGCTTGCAGGTGTAGGCCAGCATCTTGCCGTTATTGCTCCACGCAATCTCCGCTACATCGAAGTAGGGGGCAAGGGGAGCATCCCACGCCGCCTCGGCGCCGAGGATATCCTTGTCGTTCTTCACGCCATCGGCCGCAATCTCGGCCACGAAGATGTGGCTGTACTCACCCTCATCCCAATAGTTCCAGTGGCGAGCCATCAAATCGTCGTAGATGCGTGCCTGCGATTTGTCCATATCTTTGTGTACATCCGACGACTTTATGTCGGCTGCGTGTACCTTCTTTACATAGAAGAGCTTGTCGCCTGTGGGGGCAATGCCGTAGCCCTCAACGCCACCCTCGATGTTGGTGAGCTGCTTCTGTGCCGAGCCATCGGCCTTCATCTGCCATACCTGCGACGAGCCGCTACGAGCCGAGGTGAAGTAGATGAGCGAGCCATCGGCACTCCACTGAGCGTCGGAGTTGCTCGATGTGTTGTCGGTAAGCGCCTTCTCCTCGCCCGAAGCCATATCACGAGTGTAGATTTGTGTCAAGCTGCTGTTCTCGCTGACACTGTAATATGTTACGGTGTAGAGTGCCGTCTTGCCATCGGGCGAGAGTGCTGCGCCACCAAGACGCCCCATCTTCCACATCACATCGGGAGTGAAACGAGCCTCGGCAATCTGCTCAGCCGTGAGTGTGTTGTCGATTTCAAGCGCCGAGCCCTGCTCCTTAGGAGCACAGGCACCGAGCGTTAATGCTGCAATAGCCATAATAAAGGTTAATTTTTTCATAGATTCTATTCGAGGTTTAACATCAATTTCTTATTTTTGTCTTTGGAAACCGATTTTTAGATGAATACACTCTCCTCATATCGCACTATGGCCGCTCAGCAGGGGCTAACTATCCCTGTTGCGACCGATGGCACCATTCGTGTGTGGTTTGCTACGCGCGAGTTGCGCTTTGCTACACAAGCCGATCCTCAGGCTTTTGTGGTGGCTGTGGAGGATGCCGCATCGGTTTCAAGAGCGAAGTTAATTACTTTTCTTGAGAATTACAAAACCGTGGTGGTTTTGACTCCCGATCCAATGGCTGCATTTGAGGCCTTTGCTCAACAGATGGTGTGGGTTGAGGCGGCGGGTGGCATTGTCGAGAATGAGCGAGGCGTGGTGGTAATGATTCGTCGTAACGAGCGATGGGATCTGCCCAAAGGCCATCGTGAACAGGGTGAACTTTTCGCCCAGTGTGCTGCACGCGAGGCAGAGGAGGAGACGGGAGTAAAGGTTGATAGGGTAGGTCGTCTGCTTGCAACTACACTCCACGCCTATAACCTCTATGGCCGCTGGGAGCTTAAACTCACCGCTTGGTATACTATGCAGGCCCGAGATTGCACCCTGCATCCGCAGGGCGAGGAGGGCATCGTGTGTGCCGAGTGGGTGCAGCGAGAGGAGATAGCTGCAAGAATAAAAAACACCTTCCCCACAATTAAAACCGTCTTTGAGGCGTTCTTTGGTGAGGAGTAGTGCAACGATAATGTAAAGTAATAGGATTTATGGTAAAGATATTATGGGTCGATGATGAGGTAGAGTTGTTAAAACCTCACATATTCTTTCTGCAGAATAAGGGCTACGAGGTTGATACCTGCAACAATGGCTACGACGCCATCGATATGGTGCGCTCGGACTCTTACGACCTTATCATCCTCGACGAGATGATGCCCGGTATGACCGGCCTGGAGACGCTTCCTTTGATTAAGGATGTGCGCCCTACAACGCCCGTCATTATGGTAACAAAGAGCGAGGAGGAGCATTTGATGGATAAGGCCATCGGCTCAAAGATTGCCGACTACATCATCAAACCCGTAAATCCCAATCAGGTGTTGCTCTCGATTAAGAAGAATGTCCACTCGCAACAACTCGTTACCGAGCAAACTACGGCCGACTATCGCGCCGAGTTTAGCCGTATATCAGCAATGTGCCAGGGGGCCGATTCGTTCGAGGCGTGGAGTACGCTCTATCGCAAGATCACGGGCTGGGAGATCGACCTCTCGTCAGCCGCCGACCCGAGCATCCGTGAGGTGCTGGCTTACCAGAAGAGTGAGGCCAATCAGGAGTTCAGTAAGTTCGTGCGGCGCAACTACTATAATTGGATTAATAAGCGTATCGATGAGAGCGAGATTCCCGTTCTCTCGCATACCCTGATGCGTAAGAAAATATTCCCCGTAGTGGATGAGAATAGTAAGACCACGCTACTCTTGATTGATAACTTCCGCTACGACCAGTGGCGTGCCATCAACTCGTTACTGCACGGATACTACGATGTGGCTGTCGATGATTTCTATTGCGCCATCCTGCCCTCGGCTACGCAGTACGCCCGCAATGCAATCTTTGCAGGTCTGATGCCGTTGGCTATCGACCGTATGATGCCTGATAAGTGGCTCAACGACAATGAGGAGGGCGGAAAAAACCAGTACGAGGAGGAGTTTCTGCGTCGTCAGTTGGCTATGGCTGGCAAGAACTACCGCTGGACCTTCGATAAGCTGGTGCGTCCCGAGGCTGGTCGCAAGCTAATTGATAATATCAGCCGTGTATATGATGCCGACTTCTCGGTCATTGTCTATAATTTTTTGGATATTCTCTCGCACGCACGCACTGAGACCAACATCATCCGCGAACTGACCGAGGATGAGGCTTCGTTCCGCTCGCTCACGCGTTCGTGGTTCGAGCACTCGGAACTATTCGAATTGCTGAAGATGTTATCCGAGCGTGGCCACACGGTGATTGTAACCTCCGACCACGGAACTATTCGTGTGGATAATCCTGTGAAGATTACGGGCGATAGGGAGACCTCCACCAATCTGCGTTACAAGACAGGTCGCAACCTGCAGTATAACGCTCGCGAGGTCTATGAGGTTACGCGTCCCGAGGATATTATGTTGCCACGAATAAATCTCTCGTCGAGCTACATATTTGCCTATAACAGCGACTTCTTTGTGTATAATAACGATGCCAACAAGTTTATCCGCTACTACCGCAATACCTTCCAGCACGGAGGTATCTCGATGGAGGAGATGATGGTACCCTACATAGTGTTAAAACCTAAAAAACAATAAGATATGAAGAGAATAGAGATAGATTCACTGTCGGATTTGACTCGCGTTGCCGAGGCCATAATCGAGAAGCTTGGCGAGCGTCGCGTGGTGTTGCTCCGTGGCTCGATGGGTGCAGGCAAGACCACGCTGGTGAGTCGCATAGCTAAATGCTTGGGCGCAGAGGATACCGTAACAAGCCCCACTTTTGCACTTGTGAATCAGTATGAGGGTGCTCAGATGCGAATCTATCACTTCGACTTTTACCGTATCGACCGCATCGAGGAGGTATTCGATTTGGGTTACGAGGAGTATTTCTACTCGGGCGATTTGTGCCTGGTGGAGTGGCCCGAAAAAATCGAGGAACTCATTCCCGATTCGGTGATGGAGGTGCGCATTACGGTGGGCGAAGGCGAAGAACGAATCTTCGAGATAGAATAATGGCTAAAATGATTATAAAACAGATTCTTAATTTGCAGGAATCTGTTTTTTTTGCTATTTTTGCGCCCTGCATAAATTGGGCACTACGCAGTGCCGATAAAGATGAAGATAAGTAAAATTATGAATAAGATGAAAAACTTTTTTCTAACACTTGTTGCTGTTGTTGCCTCTATGGTGGTGGCAGCACAGCCTATGATGATGCAGCCCGTAGCGTGGAGTACAGCGGTTGAGCAGGTTGGCGATGGAGAGTATCGCATCGATTTCAAGGCATCGGTTGATGAGGGCTGGCACCTCTACGACCTTGGTCCTTACGAGGGAGGTCCCTTGGCTACAACCTTTATCTTCGACCCAATAGTGGGTTATGAGCTGGAGGGTAGTGTTGTGCCCAATCGAGAGTCTGTACGCCAGATGGACGAGATATTCGAGATGGAGATTGGCCATTACGATGGCGAGGTTGTCTTCTCGCAGGTGGTGAAGGCTCCTGAGGGTGCTGTGGTTAAGTGTACTGTCGAGTGGCAGGCTTGTAGCGACCAGTGCGTAAATGGCGAGAACGACTTCTCAATCACAGTTGGCAGCCCCGCAGCAGGTGCTTCAGAGGCAAATATCGAGGAGAGTGCCGCAGCAGCCAATGCCGTTGCTAAGGGTGGCTCGTTGTGGAGCTTTATCCTCAGCGCAGTGGGTTGGGCGTTGATCGCTCTGTTGACTCCTTGCGTATTCCCGATGATTCCTATGACTGTGTCGTTCTTCCTCAAGGGCTCGGGTAGCGTTGCCCGTGGCCGATTCCGTGCGTTGATGTATGGTCTGTTTATCGTAACACTCTATACCGTGCCCATCGGTGTTATCATCTTCCTCACTTGGTTGATTGGTGGCGATGCCGTTACGGCCGACATCTTCAACTGGTTGGCTACACACTGGTTGCCTAACCTTATCTTCTTTGCTGTGTTTATGGTCTTTGCCGCATCGTTCTTTGGTGCGTTCGAGATTGTATTGCCCGAGAAGTTGGTTAACGATAGCGATGCAAAGTCCGATAAGAGTGGCCTTGCAGGTATCTTCTTTATGGCTCTTACATTGGTGTTGGTGTCGTTCTCTTGTACAGGTCCCATCGTAGGCTCGGTTTTGATTCAGTCTACTTCGGGTGAGTTCTGGACCCCCATCATCACTATGTTGGCATTCTCTACCGTGTTCGCCCTACCGTTTACGCTTTTCGCCCTGTTCCCCACTTGGCTTAAGCAGTTGCCTAAGAGCGGTGGCTGGCTCAACTCAGTGAAGGTGGTGTTGGGCTTTGTGGAGCTTGCTCTCGGTCTTAAGTTCCTCAGCGTAGCCGATCAGACCTACCACTGGGGATTGCTCGACCGCGAGGTATATTTGGCATTGTGGATCGCCATCTTCTCGCTCTTGGGTCTGTACTTGTTGGGTAAACTCAAGTTCAAGCACGATAGCGATATGCCCTTCCTCTCGGTTCCCCGTTTGGTGATGGCTATCATCGCATTCTCATTTGTGGTATATATGTTGCCGGGTATGTGGGGTGCACCCCTGAAGGCGTTGTCAGGTTACCTGCCTCCCATTCAGTCGCAGGACTTCGTGATGGGTTCGGGTAGTGTGTCAAGCTCGTCGGAGAGCGCCGCAACTCCTACTTCGGGAGTAAAGTATGGCGACGTGTTGGAGCTTCCGTTGGGTCTTGATGGCTTCTTCGATTTGGAGGAGGCTGAGGCCTATGCAAAGCAGGTTGGCAAGCCTTTGTTCATCGACTTTACGGGCCACGGTTGCGTGAACTGCCGTGAGATGGAGGCACGCGTGTGGTCAGATCCCAGAGTGTTGGATATCCTTCGTCGCGAGTATGTTATCGTTGCGCTCTATGCCGACGATAAGCTGAAGGTTGACGAGGCCGACTGGGTAACTACCGATTCGGGTAAGGTGCTCAAGACCTTGGGTAAGATCAACTCTTACTACGCTCTGAAGACCTATGGCGTGAATGCTCAGCCCTACTATGTTTTGCAGGGCAACGCGGGTACACCTATGGTTACTCCTCGTGGTTACGATTTGGATGTACAGGGTTTCATCGACTTCCTGCAGAGTGGTGTTGATGCTTACAAGGCAGGTAAGTAGTCGCTTACGATTAAAACAATTGAAGTATGGGTTTGGAAAAATATGAATCTAAACAACAGCAGGTGCTCAAGAGTGCCGGCCGAATCTATCCCTTTATCACTCGCTTCGATATGCTTACCCCTGCCCTGCAGGATAAGGTCGAGGAGTGGAATGCTACCGAGGATACCTGCTCGTTCAAGGTAAAGGGCTTTACCGTTGCTTTGCGCATTGTCGAGCGCGTGGAGAATAAGCATATCAAAATCTCGGGCGATAACGAGCAGGGCGGAGTGCCCATCGATTTCTCGTTCTGGATTCAGTTGCACGAGGTGAGCGAGACCGATACTCGTATGCGTATGGTGTTGCACGCCGATCTGAATATGATGATGCGAATGATGCTCGGTAGTAAATTGCAGGAGGGTTTGGATAAGGCTATGGAAGGTTTGGCTACAGCTTTTAATCAAATGCCGTAGTCAAATATCAGGGTTTTTGCTCAGGAACGAGCTACGAGGCTGATTTCGTTGAAAAAAAACGCACTTTTAATTTGTTAATCATTAAAAATGTCGTACATTTGCAAACCCAAAGAAACAAAATGTTAAATTACAAATAAATAATTACTATGACTAAGGCTGATATCGTTAATGAAATTGCCAAGAGTACTGGTGCCGAGAAGGTTTTGGTACAGACAATCGTAGAGGCATTTATGGAGAATGTAAGAAATTCGCTCGTTGAGCACAACAATGTATATTTGCGCGGTTTCGGTAGCTTCATCATCAAGAAGCGTGCTACTAAGGTAGCTCGTAATATCTCTAAGAACACTACCATCACTATTCCCGAGCACAACATCCCCGCATTCAAGCCCGCTAAGAGCTTTGTTGCAAAGATTAAGTAAGAAACTTAATAACCAATTAAAACAATAAGACTATGCCAAACGGAAAGAAGCACAAGCGTCATAAGATGGCTACGCACAAGCGTAAGAAGCGTCTTCGTAAGAATCGTCATAAGAAGAAGTAATCTTCTGATCGATTTCAACTGCGTTAGCAAGTAGGTAGAATAAAAGGTAAAGGGTTTATTGTCTAACGCCCTTTACCTTTACCTATTTTTAATAATCATTATTTACAATGAATCGAGAGTTAGTAATAAGCGTTACCCCGTCCGAGATTACCATTGCCCTTTGCGAGGATAAGGTTCTTGTCGAGTTGAGCAAGGAGCAGTGCAAAAACGGCTTTGCCGTAGGCGACATCTATCTGGGTAAGGTGCGTAAAATTATGCCGGGATTGAATGCCGCTTTCGTCAATATAGGCCACGAAAAGGACGCATTTATCCATTATCTCGATTTGGGAAGCCAATTTCTCTCGCTGCAGAAGGTTGTCGATAGCCGCCAGCCTGGTCGTCGAGGAGTGAAGGTGGAGACGATGAAACTTGAGCCCAACATCGAGAAGCAGGGCAAATTGACATCATACCTTCAGGTGGGTCAAACCGTAATGGTGCAGGTAGCCAAGGAGGCTATCTCGACCAAAGGCCCACGCCTTACAGCCGACATATCGCTTGCAGGTCGTAATGTAGTCCTGGTGCCCTTCACCAGCAAGATCTCCATATCACAAAAGATTCGTTCTAACGAAACCAAAAAGCGCTTGCGCCGTATTGCCGCAGGTGTGCTTCCCAAAAATTTCGGCGTTATCATACGCACCGCAGCCGCCGAGGCACAAGATGCCGATATTGAGCAGGATATACTTTCGCTTGTCGAGCGATGGAATAAGGCTGTAGGTAACATTCGCAAAAACGAGGCTCCCGCTCTTTTGATGAGCGAGATGAATAGAGCCAATACCATAATCCGCGATTCGCTTAACTCGACCTTCTCTCAGGTTACGGTCGATGACGAGGCGATGTATCGCGAGATTAAAAACTATATCAAAGTAATCGACCCCCAGTTGGAGAAGATTGTTAAGCTGTACAAGGGTACAGTGCCCATCTTCGACAACTTCGATATATCGAAACAGATTAAGTCGCTCTTTGCAAAGTATGTATCGCTCAAACGAGGAGCATACCTTATCATCGAGCACACCGAGGCGATGAATGTCATCGATGTGAACTCGGGTAACCGCACCAAGGCCGAGGATAATCAAGAGGAGACGGCTATGACCGTCAATCTGGCTGCCGCCAAGGAGATCGCTCGCCAGTTGCGCCTACGCGACTTAGGTGGTATTGTGATCATCGATTTCATCGACCTGCACAAGGCGCAGAACCGTCAGTTGCTTTATGAGGAGATGCATAAGCTGATGGCCTCGGATAAGGCAAAGCATACTATTCTGCCTCTTACTAAGTTTGGTTTGATGCAGATCACTCGCCAGCGAGTACGCCCTGTGGCCGTTGATGATGTAACCGATGTGTGTCCTACCTGTAACGGTTCGGGCCGCATCGAGCCAACCGTGCTGCTCGATCGCAAGATTGAGAACCAGATTCAGTTCCTTACAGAGGATCGAGGCGTGAAGTATATATCGTTGCGCGTGAGCCCCTATGTAGCCTCTTACTTGAAGGCTGGCCTTTGGTCGTTGCGTCGTCGCTGGGCTTGGCGCTATGGAGTCAAGTTGCAGGTTGTGGCTGACCAAAGTCTGGGAATGATCGATGTGCGTTATCTCGATAAAGCAGGCGAGTTGCTCATTGAGTAAAAGGCGCTTACTTAAGTGAGTCGAGATTTCGAGAGCGAGAAAGCGAATAAAATCTCTGCATTGTGGAGAGTATAGAGAATATTTTGCAGCGGGTGGAGGGCTCAAAGCCCTTCTCGCGACTGCTCAAAGAACATAGGAAAAAGAGCGTTACCGTCCATCTTGATAATTTGGTCGGTGGGGCTCTTTCGCTCTATTCATCGGCATTGGTGCGCCGAGCTGGTGGCGTGCATATCTTCGTGGCGGAGGATCGCGACACGGCGGCATATATGCTCAACGACTTCTACGCTCTTTTGGACGAGGAGCGTGTTCACTTCTTTCCCACTTCATATAAACGCTCAATCATCTACGGCAAGGAGGATGCGCAGGGCATCGTGCAGCGCACCAATGCGCTCAATGCTGTGCGCCATCATCGCGACGGATATGTTGTCATCTGCACCTATCCCGAGGCCCTTGCTGAGCGTGTTGCCGACGAGCGAGCGCTCGATGAGCGTAGCATCCATCTCAAGGTGGGGCAGTGTATTCGTATAGCCGAGTTGGAGGAGCAACTCATCGAGCGAGGCTTCCAGCAGGTCGATTTTGTCTATGAGCCAGGGCAGTATTCACTGCGTGGAGGTATTGTCGATGTCTTTTCATACTCTGAGTCGAGGCCATTTCGTTTCGACTTCTTTGGCGACGAGATCGACTCTATCCGCCGTTTTAACATCTCGAGCCAGCTCTCGCACGATAGGGCCGATGAGGTGGAGATTATCCCTAATATGAACTCTTCGGAGGTGGATAAAGTCTCGCTGATGCGCTTTGCGGGTGAGACTACCTGTTGGTTCTACGATGCTGATTATGTCCTTAAGCGCGTGAATGACCTGCGCCATAGGGTGCTGGGCGAGTTGGAGGAGCCCTCGACAATCGATAGCCTGATGACCAGCCGCAAGACACTACTCACCGATATGGAGGAGTGCCGAGTGTGCCTCTTAAGGGATAATCTAAAGGAGCGCGTTGCCGACGAGACCATTCTGTTTGCCACTACACCACAGCCTAAGTTCAATAAAAACTTCGAAGTGCTGGCCGATGATATTGCCGACTCGATGTTGAAGGGTTACGCAACCTACATCCTCTCGGAGAACAAGGCACAGATCGAGCGTCTGGATAATATATTTCACCAGATGGGGCGCCGTAGCATATCGTTCGAGGCTATTCCGCTCACGCTCCACGAAGGTTTTGTCGATAATGGTTTGAAGGTGTGTCTCTATACCGACCATCAGATTTTCGACCGCTATCGTCGCTACCGCATCAATGGCGAGATTAAGCGCGATGAGCAGATGACCGTGGCGGAACTTAATGCTCTGAAGATGGGCGACTATGTGGTGCATATCGACCACGGTGTAGGTCGCTTTGGTGGCTTGGTGAAGATTAACGAGAACGGCAAGCTTCACGAGGCAATCAAGCTGGTGTATAAGGATAACGATGTGTTGTTCGTAAATGTACACTCGCTGCATCGTATCTCGCGCTATAAGAGTGGAGAGGGTGAGCCTCCGAAGATATATAAGTTGGGTAATGGTGCTTGGCAGAAGCTCAAGACCGCAACGAAGAAGGCCGTTAAGGATATTTCGCGTGAACTTATTGCTCTCTATGCCAAGCGCAAGGCGAGCAAGGGCTTCGCATTCTCAGCCGATAGCTATCTGCAAAATGAGATGGAGGCCTCGTTCAAGTGGGAGGAGACACCCGATCAGCAGGCGGCTATAGAGGCCGTTAAGCGAGATATGGAGTCGGATCAGCCTATGGATCGTCTGGTGTGTGGCGATGTGGGCTTCGGTAAGACCGAGGTGGCCATCCGTGCCGCGTTCAAGGCTGCCGTCGATGGCAAGCAGGTGGCTGTGCTGGTGCCTACTACGATTCTTGCTTTGCAACACTATCGCTCGTTTATGGAGCGTCTGCGCGACTTCCCCGTTCGTATAGAGTATCTCAACCGCTCGAAGACAGCAAAGCAGACTCGTGAGATTGCGACCGATCTGGAGGCAGGCAAGATTGATATCCTTATCGGAACACACAAGATATTAGGCAAGCAGATTAAGTTCAAGGATTTAGGTCTGCTCATTATAGACGAGGAGCAGAAGTTTGGCGTAGCGGCCAAGGAGAAACTTACGCAGATGAGCGTGAATGTCGATACGCTTACGCTTACGGCTACCCCCATCCCGCGTACTCTGCAGTTCTCGCTTATGGGCTCACGCGATTTGTCGGTTATTTCAACCGCTCCGCCCAACCGTCAGCCTATTCTTACCGAGTCGCATATCTTCTCGGAAGATATCATCCGCGATGCCATCGAGGAGGAGCTCTCGCGTGGTGGTCAGGTCTACTTCGTGAACAACCGTGTTGAGGATTTGACTACTTTGCAGGGTATGATTACCCGCATCTGCCCCAAGGCGCGTGTGGCTGTGGGCCACGGTAAGATGCCTTCGGAGCAGTTGGAGCGCCTGATTATGGACTTCATCTATGGTGAGTTCGATGTGCTGGTAGCAACCACCATTGTGGAGAGTGGTATAGATATTCCCAATGCCAATACTATTATAATAAATAATGCCCACTACTACGGACTGAGCGATCTGCATCAGTTGCGTGGTCGTGTGGGAAGAAGCAACCGCAAGGCCTATTGCTATCTGATAACTCCTCCCGAGGAGCTGCTCACCGACGATGCGCGTCGTCGCCTGCGAGCCATCGAGGAGTTCTCGGATTTGGGTTCGGGCTTCAATATTGCTATGCAGGATTTGGATATTCGCGGTGCGGGTAACCTGTTGGGTGCCGAGCAGAGCGGATTTATTGCCGATATTGGTTTTGAGACCTATCAAAAGATTATGCGCCAGGCTATTGCCGAGTTGCGTGCCGAGGGTCTCGATGTCGAGGGACTGAGCGAGGAGGAGGCACAGACGGTAAAGGCGGAGGCCTATATCGACGACGCTATTATCGAAATCGATATGCTGGCCGAGCTTCCCGATTCGTATGTGCGTCAGCCGGCCGAGAAGTTACGCCTATACCGCGAGTTGGACTCAATGCACAAGGAGGAGGAGCTGGTTGCTTTCGAGAGCCGATTGGTCGATCGCTTTGGTGCTCTGCCCGAGGCGGCGCAGGAGTTGTTGAATGTTGTGCGCCTTAGATGGGAGGCGGTGCGATTGGGTATGGAGCGCGTGAAGGTGAAGAATGGATTGATGATTGTACATTTCGTGGGCGAGCAGAATTCACCCTACTATAAAAGCGATACATTTATGGATATGTTGCGCACCATCACGGCACATCCCGATAGATTTGTGCTCAAGCAGCACAATAATCGTCTGGCGATGACCGTTAGAAGAGTAAGTAATGTAGCCGAGGCGGTTGCAACCTTACGAACACTATAACCCTTACGAGGATGAATCTGGTAGTAGATATTGGAAATACACGAATTAAGGTGGCTGTAGTTCAGGGCGATGAGGTGCTTTTCTCACAGGCATATGCCTCGTCGGAGGAGGCTCTTGCGGGTGAGTGGCAGGTGCTGTTCCCCACCGTGGAGCAAGCTATCGTGGCATCTACGGGCGAGAGCGTTGAGGAGATTGTCCTCTCGCTACGAGCTAAGGGACTTAAGGTGTTGGCAATGGATTCAACCACGGCTGTCCCCATTGGAAACGACTATCTCACACCCGCGACCCTGGGCGTTGATCGCCTGGCAGCGGCCGTAGCGGCGGTGGAGGTTATGGGTTGTCGAGATTGTTTGATCGTGGATTTTGGCACCGCTATCACCATCGACCTTGTCGAGAATGGCGTCTTCCGCGGAGGTAACATATCGCCGGGAATGAAGACGCGTTTTCGTTCGTTACACGACTACACTCATCGACTCCCCGAGTGCGAGCCAACCGACAGCCTGGCAGTGATAGGCCGATCGACTCGCGAGGCCATCGAGCAGGGTGTTATGCAGGGTATTGTGAATGAAATAGAGGGGTATATATGCCATTTTATGCAATCAAATGCAAAATTATCGTTAATTTTTACGGGTGGAGACGCAAAATATTTTGTTAAACGAATTAAAAATGCGAAATTTGCAAAATGTGATCTGGTATTTTGCGGATTGAACAGAATTTTGGAGTACAATGCAAGCAATAAAGACGGCATTTTTTAGAACTATTATAACTATACTATTGTTGGTTCCAGTAGGCGCAGTGGCGCAGCAGTTGGCCAGCAGTGTTAATACATACTCACCCTATTCGATGTACGGTATGGGCGAGTTGTCAAATAAGGGTAATGTCATTCAGCGCTCGATGGGAGGTATCGGTGTTGCAATGTGGACCAATAATATGGTTAATGTTCTGAATCCTGCAGCATATGCTCTTACTCCTCAGCAGAGTTTCCTCTTCAATTTCGGTGTTGAAGGTGGCCATTTCCGCAATACGCAGGATAAGTACGGAGCAACGACCTCTACGGTTCGCACGGCATACAACACGGTTAATATCCACGATATTGCATTCCAGATGCCTCTGGCGAAGAACTTTGGTATGGGATTTAGCCTTACACCCTACAGCAATGTGGGTTACAGTATGTATAAGGATGACCTGTCGCAGGATGTTATTGGTAATGTTGGACGCGTTAACTATCAGTACCAAGGCGACGGCGATGTTACCGAGGTAAAGGCGGGCTTGGGCTGGAAACCGTTTAGAAGCGTGGCCATTGGTGTAGCCGCAATATACTACTGGGGTAATATCAAGCGTAGCTACAATACCGTTGTAACCAACATCACGGGTGATGGAGCCTACTCATCGACGATGGGTGTCGATACCTACGATGTGTCGCGCTTTAAGATGCAGGCTGGTATTATGTGGAATCCGATCTATCAGGATCAGCGTATTTTGACCATCGGTGCGACTTACGACCTTGGTGGAGCGGTAAACCCCGATATGGAGAAGTATGTGTATGTTGATAACATTCTCACCTCGGTGGTTCGTTTGGAGGAGGATAGTGCTTTGCCTTTGCGATTGCCTCAGCAGGTAACGGCTGGTGTCTTCTATCAGACTTTGAAGGTCCGTTTTGGTGCCGATTATGTTTATCAAGATTGGGGTAGCCAAAATACCGGTTTTACCGAGAGCGGTGGCACAGGTGTACATGTTGCCTATACCGACACTCACACCGTGAAGGTGGGTTTGGAATTGGTGCCTCGTTACTCTGATGTAGCACATTACTTCAACCGCGTTGCTTATCGCATCGGTGCACGAATGGGTGATTACTATCAGACATTCGGTGGCGGAAAAGTTCGCCAGTATGCAGTAACGGCAGGTTTGGGTTTGCCCATTAGATTGTTTGGTCGTTCATCGGTTAATATTGGTTTCGAGGCTGGTATGCGATGTCCCGATAGCGAGACCATTATGATTAACAATAAGGTGGCTGGTTCGATTCGCCAGACATACTACAAATTTTCATTGGGTCTGAACCTCTTTGGTGAGGATAGGTGGTTTGTTCGTCAGAAGTTCAACTAACCAGTGTGGCCCAAATAGGTGGAGAGATAACAGGAGATAGAGAAGAAACATAAAAATTTAACTAAATACTAATAAACCTTTGATTACAATGAAAAGTTTGAAATTGATTTTGGCAGTTGCTTTTGCAGTGATGGGTTTCTCGGCAATGGCACAGGTGAACTACGATGATCCCCGTTACGCAGTATGGGGTGAGAACGCTGAGCAGCGTAAGGCTAATATGCTCGCCAACCAGTTCCTTAAGGAGTCGGTTGACAACAAGGAGTATAAGGCTGCAGCTGGTTATTTGAAGCAGTTGCTCGAGCAGGCTCCTAAGGGTGCTCAGGGTATCTACACTAACGGTATTAAGTTGTACAAGACTCTTATCAACACTGCTAAGACCGACGAGCAGCGCAATGTTTACATCGACTCGTTGATGTATGTTTACGATGTTCGTTTGCAGGCTTTTGCTAACCACTCTCGTTATGGTAAGGATTATATCCTCGACCGTAAGGCTCGTGAGTACCTCACCTATAAGCCCGAGGATCGCGAGGGTGTTCGTAAGATCTTCACTGAGGCTATCGCTGCTACCGAGGCAAAGACTGGTAAGGCTAATCAGGAGTTGGTAGCTATCTACTTCTCTAACCTTTGCGAGGACTACAAGAACAATTTGGTTGACGCTACAGCCGTAATCTCTGAGTACGATCGTTTCTCTCCCTTGTTCGAGGGTGCTGAGGGCGAGGCTGCCGAGTTGAAGAACCAGTTCGACACTGCTTTCGGTGCATCAGGTGCTGCAAGCTGCGAGAACTTGGAGTCTCTCTTCTCAAAGAAGTTGGCTGAGAAGCCCGAGGATGAGGCTTTGCTTGGTCAGGCTGTATCTTTGATGTCTCGTGCTAACTGTAACAGCGACTTCTTCTTCAATACTGCTGAGAAGTTCTACTCAATCAAGCCCTCTTCAGAGACTGCATTGTTCCTTGCACAGGGCTTCCAGGGCCGTAGCGAGTTCGATAAGGCTATGAAGTATTTGAACGAGGCTTTGGCTGCTGAGAGCGACAACGCTGAGCGCGCTAAGTTGTATGTTCGTATCGGTCTTATCAGCATCCAGACTGGTGATCACGCTAACGCAATGAACGCTGCTAAGGAGATCAAGACTATCGAGCCCGAGAACGGTTACGCTCCCTACATTATGGGTCAGTGCTACGCTGCAACTGCAAGTGGTGATTTCACTGCACAGGCAGGTTATTGGGCTGCTTACGATGCTATGAACCAGGCTATCGAGTTGCTCGGTGCTGAGCCCGCAATTCAGGAGGCTGCTAAGAAGATGGCTTCTGCATATCGCGGTTCATTCCCCACTAAGGAGGAGTGCTTCTTCAACGAGGTTACTGCTGGCGCACGCTACACTATCACTAAGGGTTTCGCAAGCGGTGTTAGCACTACAGTTCGTTACAGATAATATTGTGCGATGTTGATTCGTTCGCTCAGACGATATTTAGCGGTAGCACTCCCACTTGTTGGGAGTGCTATCTTGCTATACTCTTGTGAGTCATCTCCCCAGCCCGTGCAGGTTGCCACTACTGAGGTTGTTATGACCGAGTATAGCGAGAATCTCTCCATTACAATGTCGGAGAATGGGCGCAAATCTTATCACTTCGAGACCCCTTTGATGGAGGGGTATGCTGTGGCGCGTGATCCTTATCGTGAGTTCCGCAAGGGTATCAAGATTACCATTTTTGATGATAATACGGGAGAGGAGTCAGCCTCATTGGTGGCCAATTACGCCATCTTTTACGAGGATCGTAAGCTGTGGGAGGTTAAGGGCGATGTTGTAGCCATCAATTCCGACGGCCGCCAACTATTCACCTCGCAACTCTTTTGGAATCAGGCCACGCATAAGGTCTATTCTAATGTCGATTCGAAGCTTGTCGATGGCGACGAGGTACATCATTGCGAGGGCTTCGAGAGCGACGAGCAGATGAAGGATTGGACCTATCGTAAGCTCAAGGGTGTAACCTATGTCGATGACGAGCAGTTGGAGAGGCGTAGTCAGCCCACCGAGGAGAAATCGTCAGAGTCGGAGGCTGAGCAATCTGTTCGCTCGGCACGCCCCCGGGTGGATAATCCCCGATCAAAAAATATGGAGCCACGCATCGATCGTCGTCGTGAGCGTCCAGCGCTGGAGCTACCCGCAAGGCGCATAAGAAAAGAAAACCAATAACCCGAAAGTATGGCATCGTCTGTTTGGATAAATTCTCTCATCATAATTTGCGTGATGTTGCTCTTGTCGGCATTCTTCTCTGGTATGGAGATTGCCTTCCTGAGCAAGAATCGTCTGCGTGAGGAGATCGATCGTAAGCAGAGTCCTATGTTCGATTATATAGCTCAGCTATTCGAGCGTCGTTCGGGACAATATATTACTACCATCTTGGTAGGTAATAATATATGCCTTGTAATCTATTCGCTCTATATGTCGATTATGCTGCGAATGGTGGCTGCGGCTATCGGGTGGGATACAATGGCAACACAAGGGTCGGTGCTCTTTGAGACTATCGCCTCGACCGTTGTAATCTTATTTTGTGGTGAGTTTTTGCCCAAGTCGATAATTAAGAATAATCCTAATTTCTATTATAAGACCTTCTCACCTCTGCTATATTGCTTCTATCTGTTCCTCTATCCTGTGGCTATCTTCACCACGGCCATATCTTATGGTATATTGCGTCTGTTTGGTCGTAAGCCTACGGGTGGTGTTGTAGATCCTACATTCAACCGTGAGGATTTGGTTGATCTGGTCGATAGTGATAGTGTCGAACTACAGCAGGAGGATGAGGATGAGATCAAATTATTTCAAAATGCCCTCGACTTTGCCGATCTGCGCGTTAGGGACTGTATGATTTCGCGTGTGGATGTCGAGGCTGTCGATGTAAATGTGTCGATCGAGGAGCTCACCTCGCGCTTCGTCGAGTCGAAATATTCGCGCATATTCGTGTGGCGCGACTCAATAGATACCATCATCGGATATGTTAATTCGAAGAGTCTATTCCACTCGCCAACCTCTGTTGAACAGGTGCTGATGCAGGTGGAGTATGTGGCTGAAACAATGCCATTGCAGATGTTGCTCCAGCTCTTTATTAAGCGCAAGGCGAGCGTTGCGGTGGTACTGGATGAGTTTGGAGGCACGGCAGGTATCATATCTATGGAGGATGTACTCGAACAAATTTTCGGCGACATTGAGGATGAACACGATGTGGCCGATGATATCGAGAAACAGGTCAGCGAGCGAGAGTATGTGCTCTCGTGTCGTCTCGAGGTGGAGTATCTTAACGAGCGCTATGATCTTGATATTGAGGAGAGTGATGAGTATGATACGCTGGCCGGATACATTATTGCATTGTATGATGGCATACCCTCGTCAGGCACTATTATCGATGCTGGTGAGTTGGAAATCAAGGTGCTTCGCTCGACTCGTACGCGCGTGGAATTGGCGCGTGTGAAAAAGCGATAACAAAAATATGGCTAATAATTATGGTCATTCAGAATAATTTTACTATCTTTGGTGGCTCAATTTTAGATAAATAAAATAATAACTATAATTTTTATGGCAAGTCTAAACACTTTAAGAACGAAGTATGGTATCATCCTGTCGGTTGTTATCATTCTTGCGCTTTTGGCATTTATTATTTCTCTCGGACCCGAGATGGGTTTCGGCAATAACGACCCCAAAGTGGGCGAGATCGATGGTACTACAGTTAGCTACTCAGAGTATTTGAATGAGTATGAGGCTGTTAAGAGTTTTACAGGCGCTGCTGAGTCTACCGAGGCTGAGTCTGATGCGTTGGCTACTGCAGTATGGCGTTCACTCATTACTAAGCGTTTATTTACTCCCAACCTCGAGCAGGCAGGTTTGGCTGTAACCGACAAGGAGCGTATGTCTATGATCAGTGGCGAGCATTTGTCGCAGGCATATTATTCAGCATTTGCTGATCCTACAACAGGCGCATACGATGTTGAGTCGGTGAGCTCTTTCCTTGCACAGGTTAGCGCTATGCCCGAGTATCAGTCAATGTGGACATATATGAACGAGCAGGCTACCGCTGAGCGCTTGATGGCTAAGTTTATGGGTCTGGTTAAGGCTGGTACCTATGCCAATAAGTTGGAGGTTGCTCAGGGTGTAGTTGCTGCAAATGAGAGCCGCAACGGTCGTATGGTAGTTCTTCCTTACACTTCTATCGACAATTCAACTATCGAGGTTAGCGATGCTGAGATCAATAGCTACTACAACGCACACAAGAACATCTACACTAAGACTCCCTACCGTTCTGTAGCTTACGTGGTATTCGATGTAGAGCCTACTTCAGATGATATGGTTGAGGTTGAGAACAAGGCTAAGACTATGGGCGAGGAGTTCGCTGTAGCTGAGGATGTTCGCGCCTTTATTCGCAAGAATATGGGTACTGTTGCTACTGCTTACACTACCGCCGCTCAGTTGTCGGAGGAGGAGCAGGTGTTGCTTCAGGGTGAGCAGTATGGTCCCGTGTTGAAGTCAAACGAGTGGGTTATGTCGCGCGCTATCGACATCAAGATGGCTCCCGACTCTCTTGGCTTGAGCCACATCGTGTTGGATGCTACTCAGACCGCTTTGATCGATAGCCTCTATAACGCAGTTAAGGGTGGTGCCGATTTCGCTGAGGCGGCTCGCAATCACTCTACATATGCTGGTTCTGCACAGGTTGGTGGTGAGATTGGTGTTGTTCCTTTCTCTGCACTTACTCCTGAGTTGGCTGAGCCTTTGGCATCGGCTAAGAAGGGCGATGTTGTGAAGGTTACTGTATCGGGTGTTACTCAGATCATTAAGGTTACCCGTGCCGATGCTGCTAAGAAGCACGTATTGGTTGGTACTATCAATATCCCTGTAGAGGCCTCTTCTGCTACTCGTCGTGATGTACACAATCAGGCTAGCATCTTCTCTGTAGATGGTAAGGGTTCATACGATAAGTTTAACGCTGCTGCTTCGGCTGCTGCTGTTACTCCTCGTGTTACTCGCATCGCGCAGGGTGAGCGCTCGATCTTAGGCTTGGAGAACTCTCACGCTGTTGTTCGTTGGGCTTATGGTGCCGATGTTCAGGATATTTCTGAGATCTTTACACTCGGTAATTCTTATGTAGTTGCAATGCTTACAGCTATTGACGATGCTGAGTATCTGCCAGTTGCAGAGGTTAGCGATATGATTCGCGAGACCTTGATCCGCGAGAAGAAGTTCGAGGCCTTGAAGGCTAAGCTCGCTGGTTCGTCTATCGATGAGGTAGCAAAGTCGGCTGGTGTTGAGGTAACTCCGTTTACCAATGTTAAGATGAACGACTACGGTGTGGCAATGTTGCCTTTGGAGCCCCACTTGGCAGGTTCTATCGCAACTACTGCAACTACTGGTCAGTTGTCAGCTCCCGTAAAGGGTTACTCTAACGCAGTGGTATTCGTTGTTGACGAGATCGTTAAGAGCGAGGCTCAGACCGCTGAGGCCGAGAAGGTTCGCCAGCAGGCAACTCTCGAGAACAACGCATATCAGCTCTCTTCAATCGCGTTCCAGACTATGGGCCAGATCGAGGATTTGCGTGGTCAGTATTTTTAATTAATAGCTACTTCTTGCAACCTGAGGTTGCGTGATACGATAAGAGAGTTCAGTCCCGAGGGCTGAACTCTTTTTTCTTAGAGTTAAGTGGGAACAGAATGTTACCTGCCGCAATAAGAGCTATATTTGTGTTGTGGGGGTAAAATATGGCGTGTTGGCGTGGAAAAACTGAGTAATATGCCGCTTTTTTTGGATAAAAGAAATAAAAGATTTATTTTTGCGTCGCAAAAGTCCTATATGGACTTAAATGTGATGGTTCCGTAGCTCAGTTGGATAGAGCAACAGCCTTCTAAGCTGTGGGTCGTGGGTTCGAATCCCGCCGGAATCACCTTTTCGACAACACCCGAAGCAGAAATGCTTCGGGTGTTTTTGTTTGCGGCGTTAGCTTGTGAGAGCAGGCCCTCACCGCCCACCACAAATTGCTACGAATTGGATGTGCAAAATAGACTAATTTTAGAGGGATATAGCAGATCAAATTTAATTTAATTTAATTTAATTTAATACATCTCTTAAAGGGCTAATATTAAGCAAATATATTTGCTTTTATCATACTTAATGCTTAATTTTGATAGTTCAGTTTATGAAGGGTTATGTGGCATACTTAATTATTGCTTTATTGTCCTTTGTCTTGCCAACTCAAGTTCAAGGACGATCGCTCTCTTGTGCATACTCTTCAGGGGTTGATAATCTCCCAACAATCAGTATTTTTGAGCCGAGTGATGACCAGAATATTCCATCCTCTAAGATCATCGCTGATACTACTCTCTATGCTCAGTATTCCATCTATTTTCAAAAGAATAGTATGGCCATCGACAGGGAGTATCTTGACAATGACCTTCGAATTGCTCGCATCAACAATCTATTGCTCCAATCAAGCGATATCGATAGCATCACTATCTATGTGTATTCTTCTCCCGAAGGCCCCCTTGCCTATAATAACTCGTTGGCAGAGCGTCGTGCTGTGGCAACACGCGATTTTTTCTTGAAGAGTCTGCCTGAGAATCGCCAAAAAGAGCTCACGCCGAAGATACACATTAGGTCGATGGGCGAAAATTGGGAGGGATTGAAGGCGGAGATTGACGCCAACTATCACCGTCAAAATCGCGCTGAGGTGTTAAGCATCCTCAATTCTCAAACAGATACCGAGGTTAAGAAACAGCTACTACAGCGTCTTGATAATAACCTCACCTACAGCTATATTGTCAATAATTATACCCCTAAGTTGCGCGTAGCATTTTTGGTGTGGAGTAGCAAGCCTAATTCTGTGGCATCGCACGATGAGCATTTGGCTGCCGATGTTGCCGAGTCGAGAATCGTATCCGACTCGCTCTCTGGTCGAGAACTTGACTTGCCGATAGCTATGCAGGCTGACGCGCAGCTTAATGAGCAAGCCGATATACTGCAGGATTCGTTGGTCAACGAGCAGCCTGATTTACAGGCCGATACGCAAACCGATCTGTACGCCGATTTGCAACCCAATTCGCAGAATGCGGGCTTCTCGGCAGAGGGCTATAGCGCAGACGAATACGATAAGAAGACAATTCTTGCCGTAAAGAGCAACCTGCTCTACGATGCGTTGACGCTGATCAATGGCTCAATCGAGGTGCCCATTGGCGATAAGTTCTCGGCTCTGGTCTATTCGCAGTTCCCGTGGTGGCGCTGGGGTGAGTCGAATAATGAGACTTGCATCCGCTTCTTGAGTCTCGGCACCGAGGCGCGCTGGTGGTTTGCCCCCAGGCCTCAGCCCGCGACCGAAAAGCGTGAGGCGCGCGACCGCTTGGTAGGACACTTTGCTGGCGTTTATGCCGAGTCGGGTATGTGGGATTTCCAGTTCAAGCGTAATATGTGCCGTCAGGGCGAGTTCTGGAGTGTCGGCTTGAGCTACGGCTACTCGATGCCCATTAGCCGCCATTTGAATCTGGAGTTTTCGCTCTCAGTGGGCTATGCGTCTATTCCCTACCGAGGCTATACTCCCAGCGAGGATTATGAGGTATTGTGGATCGATAAGGATAAAATCGGTACGTGGAGCTACTTCGGCCCGACCAAGGCGCAGGTGTCGTTGGTTGTGCCCATCAAGGCTACTTACAAGAAAGGAGGTCGCCGATGATGCGCTTGCGATTTATGCTTTTGGCCGTGGGGCTATGCTTGCTGGCAGCTTGCGAGCATCGTGAGTTGGTCGATCCCAACACCAGCCACTATATCCGTGTCTATCTCGACGAAGATATTCGTAATGTAACATACGGATTCTACGACTCCAAGCTCGAGCATCCCGAGTATTCGCGCCCCAAGGTTATGCGCGTTATTATGACCGACCCCCATTCCGATGCCCTTGTGGCCGAGCGTTACTTGCAGAATCAGGGCGACGACGAGCGTGGCCACTACTTCGAGGGATATATCTCGGCTCCCGCTGGCGAGTATAACCTCTTGACCTATTCGTTTGGCTCGGCCGTTACGCAGGTGCGCAACGAGGATAGTTTTTACGATATTGAGGCCTACACTATGCCTCTGGGTAACCACTATATGCAGTATATACCCTCATCGCGTGTCGATATGGCGGGCTCTCCTATGGTATATGCACCCGAGCATATCTTCCACGATGCGGCAGAGCGAATCGTCATCGAGAATAGCACTATGGTAGATACTCTGCTAAATGCCTCGGGCGATTACTTCTGTGCTCACTCGATGGTCAAGAGCTACCATCTGCAGGTTAAGGTAAGTGGCTTCGAGTGGATCAATACCGCCGTGTCGTTGCTCAGTGGTATGGCAGGCTCGTCGAAGATGCACGGGCATAATATGATCGAGGGAGCCGATGATGTGAACATCTTCTTTTCGATGAACTACACCGACCGACAGTATGTGCGTAGTACCTCTACGGCTACGCTCTACGCCACCTTCAACACCTTCGGCAAGCTGCCCGATGTGGAGTCGATCTATACGCTTAACTTCGAGTTTACGCGTAGCGATGGCTCGTCGCAGGTCGAGAAGATCGACATAACCTCGTTGTTCGACACCCCGCAGGCACGCGATAACCAGTGGCTGATAATCGACAAAGAGATTGTTGTCTCGCCACCCGAAAGCAGCGAGGGCGGAGGAATGACCCCAGGTGTAGATGTGTGGAAGGATGTTGAGAGCAATTTGCAATTGTAATACAAAACAAATATTTATACTAACTAAACAAACCAACAATTATGAGGACAAAACATTTCTTGGCAGTCATTGCTGGTGTAGCACTGGCAAGCTGTGTAACCGACAAGGAGTATGTGCCTGAGTTACAGGATCAGCAGGCGAAGATCACATTTAGCTCTCCTGTGATGTACAACAGTGGGGAAGATACCCGCGCTGGTTATTATGGAGAGATTGGTAAGCATCAGTACTCTGTGGGTGGTACAACCTACTCTTACCCCCGAGAAGAGAGTTTTCACATCTTCGCAAAGCGACACACTAACGATTTTGCTGGATGGAATACGGACAATGAAGAATCAGCAATTCACAATAAGATAGCCTCTTATGATGGCTCGGTGGATGGCTGGGCACCTAAAAAGACTCCTACTGGTGCGGCCAACGAAGACCTCTATTACTATTGGCCATCGGGAATGAAACTAACTTTTGCGGCTTATTCTCCTGCCGATTTGGAGCAGGAGCACTGGTCAAGTGCTACTGATACTGTATCTTATGGTGCAACCGGCTTGGTGATCAACGATTTCCACGTTCCACACAATGCGGCAAAGCAGTTTGATCTTATGTTCAGTAAGCGAAGTGTGAATAAGACCAGAGATGATATGAGTCATAGTGCAGACTATTACAGCGGTGTACCCATTGAGTTCCAGCACGCATTGACATCGATTCACTTCTCGCTGAAGAATGAGTCAAGTACAACTGTTAAGCTCCTGCAGATCTCGTTGTATGGAGTAAATGATACTGCCGATTTCAATGAGAATATCGTTGAGACGCCGGATCCCAGTAAGTATGTTATTGGGGATAATGTCAATCCCCAGTGGACCGGCCATACTGGTTCTGTACTCGATACAGCTCCCTATGTTGCGTTTAGGGCTACTGATGTTGGCTCGGACAGCGATTTCAGCAACGACGAAGGTCTTCTATTCCCTGTTGAGCCTCAGTATATCTCTAACCTGCTGTCTCAGGATGCAAATGCGGGTGCTGGCGATAACCACATATTGCTCGTGTTGCCACAGGTGCTAACCGATGCTGCAAAACTTCGAATTGACTACACTGTAAATGGTACCCTGTCGCATAAGGAAGTTAATCTGAAAGATGCAAGACAGAAGGATAATTCATCGGTAGCAATTGATGAGTGGGAGATTGGAACAAGCTACACTTACCGTTTGGTGTACTCGGCCGCGGCTGCAAGCCAGGATAAGGTTTACTTCTCGCCCACAACTAATGGTTGGATCGACGCAGGTGTTGCTGTAATCGACCTTGCAGGTACTACTGAGTAGATTGCGACAATTTTTTAGTCAAGCCGTCGCAAGCGGCGGCTTGACTTTACCTTAATACCTTAATACATAGTAATGCTCAATAGATTTACCATACTTCCCATCTTCTCGCGAGTGGCGTTTATGCTGTTTGCGGGCGTGCTGATGCTCTCGTGTGTCGAGAAACACGAATCGCCTGCCGACACGCCTCAGGAGAATGCAGCCATCGTAATGGATGTAAATCCCGTAACGCGCGCACTTATCGAGAATAACAACCTACTCCAGACCGCCTGCGATCCCGAGCAAGGTGGTCAGGCAATAGGTATATGGTCGGCATACGAGGTCGATGGGCAAACGGTGAATAATGTATTGGGTAATGATTCGGGCGATGTGGCACTACGCTACATTGACCAAACCGAGCAAGATAACTACCAAGGGTGGACCTACGGCCAAGATGCCGCATATTGGGCTGCCAGAGCGAAGTACACCTTCAACGCCTACTTCCCGATGGATGTGGTGGATGAGATTACTACTTCGAACACATCTACATTTATAATTGACTATAACACCGAGCATTATCAAGACGACTTGATGATGGCATACGCATATGCCGATACGGGAGCAGCGGGATTTAATGCCTCGGCACCTGTAACATTGAATATGCTGCACACGCTTGCCGCTGTAAGATTCCAGTTCTCATTTCGCAACGGCGATGGCTCTACTTTTGTCGATAGCGATCGCCTGACGGCTTGCTGGTTGGAGAACACTCGCACGGGTGAGGGTATGGCTACGACAGCTATCCTTGCCTTTGGAAAAAAAGACGACAACGGTGTGATGGATGGTGAGCATATTCATTGGTACAACGAGGATTTCCCTGCCCCCTCGACATCCTTGTCGCCCCGCAGAATATATGTGTGGGAGGATGCTGTGGGAGTGCCATTTTACTCGACCTTAGAGAGCGCCTATGAGGGCACAACGCATAGTACTGGTAGCGGACTATATGCCAGCAATGGCGGTTGGATAATGATTATCCCGCAACATATGGACAACAGCGTGCAGCTGTGTTTCAAGATTGCTTCCACGGGCGATCTGGTGCATCGTGTTGCTCTGCCCGCCACGGAGTTTATGGCAGGACAGAGATACACATTTAATGTGCGTTTTGGCCAGAGCGATGTGAGTATGACGCTCTCGATAGCCGATTGGAACGAGATGAAATCATCGTATGATATTGCTTTGTAATTAAGATAATGAGATACCTACTACGATATATATGCACTCTATGCCTACTCCTGCTCGGCGCTTGCCAGCAGGGCGGCGGTGTGGTGGACGATGAACAAATAAGTGTAACGCTGAAGTTGGGCACGGCATCGCTCACGCGTGGAGCTGTAACCGACTCTCCCACCAATTCGGACTCGTGGTCGCAGGCCGAGCGGGCGGTGGATGGAAGGTATATATATCTGCTCTCGGTTTACATTGTCGATGCTAATAAGACGATTGTAGCACGCAAGGAGAATATCGCGGTGGATAGCCAAGCGACGGAGGTCGTAGTGGAGTTCGATAAGTCGAGTAACTTCAAGCGTGGCGTACACACGCTGATGGTGGTGGCTAACCACGGCGACCATAGAATTGGTGGCACCACCTATGCGAGTGGCCTAAGTGGCGAGTGGGAGGATGATAGTTACGATGACTTGATGGGTAATACGATCTCGGCAAGCAGTAATTACATCAGTCCCAAGGATGTGATTCAGCCGCTGTCGCTGATGAAGGAGTTTGAGATTCACACGGGTAGCAACTTTGTCGAGGGCGAGTTGGTGCGTAGCATCGCGCGCCTACGCATCGAGGTCAAGAACAATAGTGGTGTCCTGCCGTTGAAGATCAAGGACCTCACCTTCAGCAATAACTTTGCTCAGCGTAGTGCCTATGTGTTTGACGATGGTAGCGACAGAAAATATTTCACACCCACGGGAGCGATTGTGGCAACATCGGGCGATGCTTTGCAGCCGTTTGTGCGCGATGCGGGCAAGGACTATAAGACGATAAACTCGCAGTCGAGTGCTGTGGTGTATGATGGTTATCTGTTGGAGAGCAAGGCCGCGGGGGATGATGGATTTACATACACGCTAAATATGAGCTACGAAAATGCCGAGTGGACATTGGATGTATTTAAGCGCGAGTCGAGTGAGGCTATCAGGAGAGCTAGAGATATGAGGAATTTTACCGAGGGTTATTTCTTGATATATAACCCGACAACGAAAAAATATCTTAGCGTAGAAGGTAACTCGGTAGTGTTGGCTTCGATTGGCGACTTCGATGCGATTGCCGCGCGTAATATTTGGCAGATTTCATACAATGGTAACTACCATTACTTCAAGAATGTAGAAGCGGAACTCAATCTTAAGGCAACAAGTAATACTATTACCCTGAGCGACTCGCGAGATAGATTTACTCTAAGCGATAAAAGTAATAACATCCTTATCAAAGATTATGAGACCGAGGGACGTTACCTATACATCGATGGCGAGACTGTGAAGGGTGGTTATTCTGATGGATATGCCAATATGGGTTTTCACTTCTATAAAATTACCAAAACCACAATCTCTTTCTCCGAAGATATAGATCGCGAGATAGTCATACCTCTGACCTCGATCGACCCCATTAGTCAGCAGTCGTCAAAGGTTACGGCCATCAAGCGTAACGACTTTATCAATGCGTTGGTTACAGTGTCGTATAACCCTTACTCGGGCGAGTTTGATTTCCTTGTCGAGGACTGGGAGTTAGGAGGCGGTCAAGTAGATTTTAATTAATATTTGAGAATGAGGCGATATACATTATACATTATTGGTTTGTTGTCGATGGTGATAACGGCTTGCACCGATGCCCTTGTGGAGTACGATTCGGCGGTGGGCGAGAAGGAGGTATGGGCACAGCTCAAGTTTGGCCATAGTAACTTCGAGGCAATCGACATCACAACACGAGCAACGCTCAGCGAGAGTGCCGAGTCGCGCGTGGAGAATCTATTTGTCTATATATTCGATGCTAATGGTAATCGTGTCGATTCGCACTTCTATGACTACAATAGCCGCGAGGATAATCTACCTGCAACCCCAGGTTACTATTGGGTAGTGAATAACCGTACCAACACATATCAGCAGGATACTAACGGCTCGGTGATGATTAAATCACCATCGATCGTAAACGGTAGCATATATCTTATTGCCAATCTGAATGCCGACCAGCTTAATGTCTCGGCCGAGCAGTTGAATACGGTGCGTTCTTTAGAGGAGTTGCAGGCGCTGACTATCACGATGAATCAGGAAATCACCTCGCGCACGGGAATATTCCTAATGTCGGGATATGTCGATGGCATAACAATCTCGGATAGGGGCGAGATTACCCAGAATGGGAATGATGTTACCATCCCGCTGGTGCGCCTCGATGCCAAGGTTACGGTCAATGTTGCTATTGGTCAGTCGAATGCTACGGGACAGCAGATGAAGTCGTTCGTGCCCGAGTCGTGGCAGGTTATGCGTCTTCCAAAGGGTACTTATGTCCTACCCATCACCGAGGGAGGAAAATTAGAGGATGCCGACGAGTTGGGTTACTTCGATAGCGAGACACAATATTTCGAGTCTAATACGAGTGATGTGAGCAGTTTCTCGTTTTATATGTTGGAGAATATGGAGGATACCAACAACATCACTTCGTATAATCAGCGCGATTTGCGCTCTAAGAATAGCGATGGAAGTTACGATACAACTAATGGCAAGTGGGAATATGCCTCAGAGGATGCTACCTACCTTGTAATCAAGGGTAAGGTGCAGATGAGTGTCGATAGCGATGTAGCTACTGGTTCGCAGTTTATCGAAGCCGATGTTACCTACTATGTCCATTTGGGTAACTTTGGCAATAGCAACTCGGGCGGTGATTACAACGATTTTACTATCAAGCGTAACACGCATTACACCTATACCATCACCATCAAGGGAGTGAATAGCATCGAGACCGAGGTAGAGACAGGTGTCGAGAATCAGTCAGGTGCCGTGGGCGATATATATAAATCAACCGAGGAGATTTACACCTTCGATGCACACTATGGGCAGCGCGTATTCCGTATCGATGCCACTGCCGTGCGTGATGATATTATCACTTGGTATGTTAAGACCCCCTTTAGCGAGGGTATGCCCAGCTATGAGGGAAGCACGCAGATTCCTAATCTGGACTATAAGTGGGTGTGGTTTATCGTCAACGAAAAGGAGTACAACGGAGTATATTCGAGCAATAATCGCCGCTACCCGGGTGACCAAAACAAACAGTTGAAAATAGGCGATGAGGGTAAGTTGATGGATATTGTTGAGTTCTCTGAGTTCTTGCGCCAGGAGAAGATTAAGTGGCAAAATGCCGCTGCCGATGAGAAGGCTACGGCCAGCGTATTCCGTAAGGATAATAGCGGAGTGTATTGTCTCTATATTACCGTCTTTGTCGATGAATATTACTATGAGGCCGATCCGCTCAACTCGCAGAATCGCCCAGCCGATTTGTGGAAGCAGTTTGTCAATCAGCCCAACCGCCTTATGCACATTATGTGTGATCGTATAACCAGCGACGATGGCGAGAGTTCGACCACGGGTAGCGTGATTACCATCCGCCAGAGATCGATACAGACTCCCTACAACATCAATAATCCAACGCTTACAAGCGCGTGGGGATGCGAGACTGAGGATGAGTTTGATGATAGCCATCTCTACTTCTACAATAATAGAGAGACAATGACAAGTCCCGCAGGTGGCACATTGGGGGATATTGGTGAGGTGTCGCAGAAAAATGGATTATACAACACGGCTCGTTTGTGGGGATTGGTGTCGGATAATAGTTATCAAAATGTTCGTTGGGATAAATATCTCGATTACAATCGCCCCAATAATTACTCTACATCGATCGAAGGTCGTAATATAACTTCGTATTTTCTGAAAAACGATTATGTTACATTGCGTTATGCAACGCTTATGCGTAACCGCGATAATAATGGTAACGGAATCATCGACCCCGAGGAGTTGCGTTGGTATGTGGCGTCGATATACCAGCTTTACGACATTTATATGGGCGAGTTGGGTTTGAATAGTACGGCGGCATTGCATACCCCCGAGATGACCACACGACTCGACTATACGAGTGGCCCATATCGAGGAGCAAAGGGCTGGCGTAGCCACGTGATTAGTAGCACTTGGAACAATAATCAGCCTACTGTGCTGTGGGCCGAGGAGGGTATATCGATAAGTGAATATGCAGCCAATAATGACCGATATGGTAAACCTGCACCATATTCAATTCGATGTGTGCGAAACTTAGGTTTGGATCTTCCTACGGCTGAAACAGTGGTAAAGGAGGGTGAGGCAGGCAAGGAGTATCCCACCGAGCTCATACAGGTCAATAAGACTGCAAGCGGTTCATATCAATTCAATTTGTCGAATCTCAATGATAAGTCGATTCGTTATTATACATCGCGCGAGTTGGAGATGGGTGATGAGAAGGCTGAGACCTCAAAGGTATATTACGGTTTTGAGACGGGACCTAAAATCAACTATCCTGCGAGCGATCTGGGCGGTTATAATAATAGCAACAACTTCGCAGCCCTGAAGGAGGCCTTGGAGGCGGGTCAGAATATCAGCCCTGAGGGGTATCGAATTCCCAATGTCCGCGAGGGGGCTTTGATGTCGTTATATTGCGACCAGAATTGGTGGAATGAGACAGGTTATGTGATGGTAAATACCTGGTATTCGAATGGCGATTATGGTAATGGCTATGACAGCGGTTATACGAGTTGGCAGTTCACCTATCGCTACGCTACAATTGGTAACAGTGGTTGTAACACCATCCGTACCGTCCGCGATTGGAATCCAGAGTAAACGCCCAAAGTAGGCGTATGCAAACACAAAAGGAGTGCTGATGCACTCCTTTTCTCGTATCAATAGATGTGGGATTATTCGTGTTTTTCGATGAAGTCCACAATCAACTTAAATGTGGACTCCTGGCCGGCCAGCCGAATGATGTTGGTTGCGAGAAGTTACTCCAAACGGCGGTAATAGAAAAAATCTTCGGCGATAAGTTCGGGGTGGAAGATCTTGATCATATCGCGCAGAATAATATCGGGATGCACGACGCCCGACTCCCAATAGTCGTTGCCGCCGCCTGCACTACTACGCTTATCGCAATTATAGACTTTGCCCTCGCGTACGCACCTCACATCTCCAAATTTTGGAAAACGGCTTCGCATCTCAGCCAGCGAAGCGATAGTACCTACATTCATCCACACGTCGGCCGCCGAGGTGAGTTGTGTTGCCACCTCAAGGTCAATCGGTAGCGAGCTGTTCGATGTATTTCGCTTGTAGATATAATCTCCTCCTGCATCGGCAATCAAGCGTGCTATGTAGCTTGAGGCCGAGGCCATAAACCACGAGTCGGCATAGGGCGTATTTATCATCACCTTGGGTTTGGCTGAGGTGGCCTTCGCGGCCAGGGTCTTGAGCTCTTCGTAGCGTTTGGGAATCTCTGCAAACAGGGCCTCGGCCTCGGTACGACACCCCATAATCTCGGCAATGGCTATCAGCCACTCGCTCTTGCCCAAAGGATCCTCCTCGAGATATTCGCCAATGTATGCATACGGAACTCCCAACTCGCGGAGTTTGCTCTCCATTGCGCAGGCGCCCGTAACGCCGTATAACAGGACTATGTCGGGATCGAGAGCTACTATAAGTTCGTAGTTAGCGTCGCTATCCTGACCAACATCGAAAACCTTGTCGCGATGTGAAGCTACATACTCGTTAGAGATAAAGTCGATACCTGATACACCCACCACACTCTCGACCTTGCCCACAAAGTCGAGCATCGCCACATATGACGACGACATACACACCACTCTATTGGCCTTGCCTTCGATTACCTGCCCATCGAATCCTGCGGGAGCCTTTTCACCTCCTCGCGAGATAAACAGTTCGGCCTCGACGCCCTCGGCGCCCTGCCACGGGTTACTCACGCGGAGTATGCTACTCTGTCCCTGCTTAGAGCCAACGATGGCAAAGCCTTTGGCATAGCGTGGGGAGTACACCTCCACACTATAAGCTGCCATATCGGTAGCTCGTTTTTGATGGCAGGCTGTGCCGCTAAGTACAATCAGCGCCACGAGTAGCGTTTGTATGAAGCCTCTTAGGTTGGGCATAGGGCTTAAGTGTTAATTAAGGTCGAGCGTCGAGCCGTCGATCATTGATGAAGGGTCGGCACCAGGCTGAATGAGTTCGTCGTCGGTGTAACCAAATGTGCGTAAGTAGTCGTTGAGCGAAAGCACGATGTCGTTACGCTGAGCATACGCCGCGAGATAGTACAACTCGAATAGGCTCGACATCTTCTCGTGAATGATATTATTCACGAGCGATGCTTGCACACCATCGAACTGCAAATAGTACTCGATATACTGCACCAGTGTCTCAATGTAGCCATTCATCACCTCGTCGCCCTTCTCCCACTCGCCGAGCGTGTAGTAACCCTCGATGAAGGGGTAGGTGTTAGCATCCGAGTAGTGAATCTTGGGCGAGGGTAATACCTCCAAGCCGCGGTCGAGCAACTCCAGAGCCTTGTCGGTCTGACCTTCGGCGATAAGAGCCTTAGCTACGCGAGCAAATGCCTCGCGGGCACGCGACGCACGAAGGTTGTACTGCGTAAAGTGGTCGGCCAGCACTCCCTCCTCGGCGATGTTACCGTAGCGGAAAGTCTCTTTGAGTAGCGGGTATGCCACATCGGTGTCGATGCGACCAATATCCCACGACGAGCGGTAGGGGGTAAGAATCGGCACTAAACGATAGGCGTAGCCATCGAACTGTAAGTAGTCGAGCAGACCGAAGTCCTGCAGGATATAGATCTGCGTGAAGCATATCGGACGATTCCAATCGAAGTTAGCCAGCAGGTCGAGCAACATCATCTCGCTCTTGTCGAGGCGTGTTTTGCGCTCGGCAATATCGATATAAACGGTATCTACCATCAGGTCGCGATCCTCCTCCTTCACAATGCCCGATGCAATGGCGTTATCCTTGTTCACGGGGATTGCTATGCGTCGTGCGGGGATGTAGTCAATCAGAGAGCCATCGACCAGCGAGAGCTTTGTTGCCTCGTCCTCGCGCTCGATGAAGTTGATAATCTCCTTAATATCCACCACGCGATCCACGCGGTCGCGCACGGGCACACCATCGTTCACGAAGTGGTACTTGCTACCAGGCAGGCTGAAGGGTATGGGGGCCGCATCGTTGGCTGCGGTCTTCATCTCGTCGATGTACCAACCACCGCCAAGATAGCTCGAGTTCATAATACGCACATCGGGACGTACGCCATCCACCTCCTGATTAAACCATACGGGGAAGGTGTCGTTATCTCCATAGTTTATCAAGATGGCGTTCTTGGGCAACGACTGTAGGTAGTTCCAGCCAATGTCGCGAGGCATCGTGCGGCCCGAGCGGTCGTGGTCGTCCCAGTTCTCTACGGCGAGCACGGTGGGTACGCTCAAGCACAAAACCGTAGCTGCGATAGCCGCTGTGCGGGTCTTCTTGCTACCCAATGCAATAGTGATAAGGTCGTAGAAGGCCAACACTCCCAAGCCAATCCAGATACAGAAGGCGTAGAACGAGCCGGCATACACATAGTCGCGCTCACGAGGCTCGCCGGGGCTGGTGTTGAAATATACCACAAGGGCGATACCCATCATAATAAACAACCACATCACTACCGTAAAGTTACGCTGGTCGCGGTTAAGTTGGTAGATAAGACCCAGCAGACCGAGCAGGAACGGCAGGAAGAAGTAGGTGTTGCGCGCAGGGTTGTTTGCCATCTCATCGGGCAGACCACTCTGCGGGCCTAAGTAAAGCTCATCGATTGCATTCACACCCGAGAGCCAGTTGCCGTGAGCGATGGTCTCGCCATCGGCCTGTATGTCGTCCTGGCGACCTACGAAGTTCCAGAGGAAGTAGCGCCAATACATATAGTTCAACTGATAGGTGAAGAAGAAGTAGAGGTTCTCACCAAAAGTTGGCTCAGTAAAACGCTCTCCCGTAGCGCTGTCATATACCGTGCGACCGAAGTCAAGCACCTCGCCACGCATAACATTGCCCTGCTCGTCGGTCAGAGGCTCGCCCTGCTCGTCGCGCAGTACATCAATCTTGGTGCGGTGTGCTGCCCACGGCTTATATGCCGCCTCGCCCTTGCCTGCATTCCACAGACGAGGGAAGAAGTGCAGGAACTCCGAGGGATAGGTGTAATCGACGAGTTGCGTAACCTGCTCGTAGCGGCCTGTCTCGTCGTTGTAGTGATATGATGTCTGCTCCACTACATCATCAACGGGCGACGAGTAGTAGGGGCCATAGAGCAAGGGGCGGTTACCATATTGGTCGCGGTTGAGCACCGAGAGCAATGCGTGCGGATTGTTGGGGTTGTTGCTGTTCATCGGCGGGTTGGCTACGGCTCGTATAGTAACCGTTGCGTATGATGAGAAGCCGATAAGAATCATCGTAGTGGCCACCAGGATAAGGTTCCACATTCGCTTGCCAGCTCGGTGTGTACGGAAGATGGCATAGAAGAGCGATGCAAACAGCGCCAATGCAAATACTGTAATACCCAAGTTTACGGGCAGACCCAACACATTCACGAAGAAGACATCGACCATAGCACCAAAGTAAACGGTGTAGGGGATGATGATGCCGTTGATAAAGCCGAGGATCGCCAGCGCAATGAGTGTTGCGTAGAAGATACCCTTGAGCGTAATCTTCTCGTACTTGCGGAAGTAGTAGATGAATACCAACGCGGGGATAGTCAACAGGTTGAGGATATGCACACCAATCGAAAGGCCCATAAGGTAGGCAATCAGGATAATCCAGCGTGTCGAGTGGGGCTCATCGGCCTGCTCCTCCCATTTGAGCATAAGCCACACTACCAGAGCTGTAAACATCGACGAGAGAGCATACACCTCACCCTCGACGGCCGAGAACCAGAATGTGTCGGTGAATGTGTAGGCCAATGCACCCACAGCGCCAGCGCCTAATGTGGCAATCTTATGCGAGGTGGTAAATTCACGATCCTTTGCAGTGAATATGCGACGCGCAAGATGAGTAATGGTCCAAAAAAGGAACAGAATACAGAATGCACTTGCAATGCAATTCATTGCATTGACCATATGGGGAACGTAGTATGTCGAAGGCGCAAACATTGTGGCAATGCGTGCCATAAGCATAAAGAGCGGTGCCCCGGGAGGGTGTCCCACCTCCAACTTATATGATGTAGCGATAAACTCGGCACAGTCCCACAGACTCGACGAGGGCTCCATCGTGAGCAGATATGAGATAGCGGCAATGGCGAATACGCCCCAGCCGATGATTTTGTCCCAACGATTGAAATTCATAAATCTCTATTTTTTCTATGTTTTTATCTTACTGTGCATCCGAGGGGAAGTTCACCTCGTTGATTATCTTACCACCCTTGATACGGATCCAAGTGTGTATGTCGCGCGAGTTCTCGGTGAGCTCGATTACGCGCGCACCATTGCCCTGCGGTATGTCGTGATATACGGTCTTACCGCCCGTGAAGCGACCGTAGCCCATCAGTATGCCATACCAATCCACCACATAGTCATTCACGTGGTCGTGTCCTACGAACAGGCCCATCACATCGCCCGCCGTGAGCATAGCCGTAGCCAGACCCGTATTAATCTCGGGAGCACAAACCATCTCCTTGCGAGTTCCTACCATATAGATGTTCTGATTCTGGGTCATATCGCGCATCTCGGGCAACGGAATGTGGAAGAATGCCAAAGCGGGCAGAGGCTGACCTCCGTTGGCTGCGGTGAAGGCCTTGCTACGCTCGAGATACCAGGCCACCTGGTCGTGCTTAATCCAATCGTAACCCTTCACATTCTCCATCTGAGAGTAGGAGTTACTATCGAAGATATAGATAGCTGCAGCGTCGCGCTTGCCGTCGGCAGACTTAATGCTGAGCGTATAGTTGGTCTCGCCTGTAATGCCCTCGGTGTGCGAGGTGAGGTTACCCTTCATATCCTTGATGAAAGCCGAAAGTTCGGTACGCGTCATATCCTGCTCATCGTCGTGATTGCCCCACGTTACTGCAAACGGAATACCACGCTCGATGGTGGGAGCCAGAGCCTTCGTCAAAGCGTCGGCGGCGGGCTTGGCAAAGATTACATCACCCGTAAATACCACCAGGTCGGGATGCTCGGCATCGAGCACTTCGCGCATACGCTCGGCCGCTTCCTCTGAGGCGGGGTTGTCGCTAATCCAGTGGATGTCGGTGAACTGCACGATCTTAAACTTGTGGTTGGAGTTGAAACGCAACTCCTGCGCCTGCGAAAACTGTGTTGTCAAAAGCAACGCCGCGGCCACGCATATTCTCTTAAAAAACTTCATAATCGGTGTCGGTAAAATAATTTTGCGGACAAAGTTACAAAATTAAGTTCAAATATCTAAAGATATTTCCGTATTAGGTATAATTTGGTTGTAATAGGGTAAATTTATCGCAGGCGAGGTGCGTATGAGCAAAAAAATACCTATTTTTGTAGAAAATATCACAACTATGGAATCAAAACTCAGTTTATACAATACGCTCACACGTCGTAAAGAGGTGTTTGAGCCCATCAACGAAGGTCGCGTCGGAATGTATGTTTGCGGTCCTACCGTATATGGCGATCCACATTTGGGACACGCCCGCCCCTCGATTACCTTCGACCTTATGTTCCGCTACCTAAAGGCTTTGGGCTACAAGGTGCGCTATGTTCGCAATATTACCGATGTGGGCCATTTGGAGCACGACGCCGACGAGGGCGAGGATAAGATTGCAAAGAAGGCACGCCTCGAGCAGTTGGAGCCTATGGAGGTTGCACACTACTACACCGAGCGTTACCACAAGGCTATGGAGCAGCTGGGTGTGCTGACACCATCTATCGAGCCCCACGCATCGGGCCATATTATCGAGCAGATTGACTTCGTAAAGCGCATCTTCGATGCAGGTTATGCCTATGAGTCAAATGGTTCGGTCTACTTCGATGTTGAGAAGTACAACAAGGATTACCACTACGGCAAGTTATCGGGTCGCAATCTTGATGACATCGTTGCCAATACTCGCGATCTGGATGGTCAGGGCGACAAGCGTCACTCTTACGACTTCGCTCTGTGGAAGAAGGCTTCACCCGAGCATATTATGCGCTGGCCCTCGCCTTGGTCAGATGGTTTCCCCGGCTGGCATATGGAGTGCTCGGCTATGTCGTGCAAGTATTTGGGTGAGCAGTTCGACATCCACGGTGGTGGTATGGATTTGATGTTCCCCCATCACGAGTGCGAGATTGCGCAGGCTACAGCCGCATTGGGAAAGGACTCGGCTCGCTATTGGGTACACAATAATATGATTACTATCGACGGCCAGAAGATGGGTAAGTCGTACGGTAACTTCATTACTATGGAGGAGCTCTTTGCTGGTACTCACGCCAAGTTGGAGCAGGCATACTCGCCTATGACTATCCGCTTCTTTATCCTTCAGGCACACTATCGCTCGACACTCGATTTCTCTAATGCCGCTTTGCAGGCCGCCGAGAAGGGCTTCGACCGCTTGATGAAGGGTGTTGAGACATTAGGTAAGATTAAGCCTTCGACCGCTACTTCGGAGGGTATTGTTGTAGCCGAGCTGGAGAAGCGTTGCCGCGAGGCTATGGACGACGACCTGAATTCGCCGATGGTTATCTCTGCGTTGTTTGACTATGTTCGCATCATCAACCAGATTGCTGAGGGCAAGGCTACAATCTCGGAGGCAGATCTCGCAGAGATGAAGCGCGTATTCGACCTATATGTATTCGACATTCTTGGCCTTCGCAACGAGAAGCAGGAGGGTGCCGCAGGTGGTGGTGATATGCTTGCAAAGGTTGTGGATATGATTCTCGCCGTGCGTCAGGACGCCAAAGCAAACAAGGATTGGGCAACATCGGACAAGATTCGTAACGAGCTCACTGCCATTGGTATCCGTGTGAAGGATCGCAAGGATGGCGTCGATTGGGAGATAGAGTAGATAGAGGATGCACGACATTTGGAATCCGTGGCACGGATGCAAGAAGATTAGCGAGGGCTGCCAGCACTGCTATATGTATTTCCTCGACAGCAAGCGAGGAATGGATGGACGCAAGGTGTTTCGCACACAGAGTGGTTTTACATATCCGCTCAAGCGAGATCGCGATGGCCGTCTGAAAATTAAGAGCGGCGAGTTGATTCGTGTATGTATGTCGTCCGACTTCTTTTTGGATGAGGCCGATGTGTGGCGCGATGAGGCGTGGCAGATAATTAAAGCGCGTAGCGATGTGAAGTTTTTTCTTCTCACGAAGCGTCCCGAGCGTGTGCGAGAGTGTTTGCCCAAAGATTGGGGCGATGGTTGGGATAATGTCTTCTTCAATGTAACGTGCGAGAATCAGCGTCGTGCCGACGAGCGAATTCCTCTGCTTTTGGAGTTGCCTTTCAAGCATAAAGGTATTATGACAGCCCCCTTTATCGGGCCGATAGATATTGAGGATTACCTCGCTACGGGACAGATCGAACAGGTTATTGCAGGTGGCGAGAACTATGACGGAGCACGACCCTGCGATTTCGATTGGGTGAAAAGACTCTCCAATCAGTGCAAAGCGTATGATGTAACCTTCTGCTTTATTGAGACGGGCACAGTCTTTATCAAGGATGGTCGCAGATTCAATATCCCGAGTAAATTCACACAGAGCCAGATGGCATTCAAGGCGGGTGTGAATCACACGGGTCGTAAGATGGAGTTTGTGTTGCGTAACCGTCAGGGGCAGATTATTCCGCCCGAGCGCTTGTATAAGCCTCATTATCGCTCATCGTGTGCAATGTGTGGTAGTCGGCTGATTTGTAATGGATGCAGCGACTGCGGACGATGCAGATAAATACTATGTGCGTAAAAATTAACAGATAGAGATTATGGCAAAAGAGAAGAAACCCCTTCATCCGGGCCAGAGCCTTGCAATCGGTTTGGCGATAGGTATGGGTTTGGGTGTAGCTATGGATAATATTCCTATCGGACTCTGTATAGGGGTTGCTCTCGGAACAGCCTATTCTGCCAACGCCAAGAAAGAGAAGAACAAAAAGGATAAAGAAGATAAATAACGAAAGAATTAGTTTCGCTTGCTGGATAGACTCTTGGAGCTTTGCTCGCAAAGCGACCAAAGTCCCCCTGCCTGAGGCGGGGGATTTAGGGGGTGGGTCAGATTTGTAAATGCGGACAGAGTCCGCAAGGTATGCTTTCGGAAGATAGATAACATAACAAATAAAGAGAATGGTATCGGAAGAACAACTTAAAGAGGCTATAAGACGACAGGATTCGTTGGGGAGGTGTCTTTGACATCGCTCAGCGACGAATAGACCTGCAAAACGAGGAGGAGAAGACTCAGGATCCCGATTTCTGGAGTGATGCGGCTGAGGCGCAGAAGCAGTTGCGCCGCGTGGCATCCATAAAGTCGTGGGTAGAGGATTATGACGCTGTGGCTAAGGCTGTTGAAGATCTACAGCTTATGCCCGAATTTGTGGTTGCCGAGCTCGCTTCGGAGGCCGAGATGGAGGAGCACTACGCTCACACGATCGAACTTATCGAGGCTCTCGAGCTTCGCAATATGCTCCGTTCCGAGGAGGATAAGATGGGCGCCATTATGGATATCAACGCTGGTGCGGGTGGTACGGAGGCGCTGGATTGGGCCTCGATGCTACTGCGTATGTACACCCGTTGGTGCGACGCTCACGGCTATAAATATCGTATGCTCGACTATCAGGCGGGCGATGAGGTGGGAGTTAAATCTTGCACACTGGAGATTGAGGGCGACTATGCCTATGGCTACCTCAAGAGCGAGAATGGCGTGCATCGTATGGTGCGCCTATCTCCATTTAATGCCAACAACAAACGCCAAACGACATTTGCATCTGTTTTCGTCTCGCCAGCCGTTGATGACTCTATCGAAATAGTTATAAACCCATCGGATTGTGAGTGGGATACATTCCGCGCGAGTGGTGCGGGAGGTCAGAATGTGAATAAGGTCGAGACGGCTGTTCGTCTGCGCTATCACGGTAAGGATTCCGACACGGGCGAGCCTATTGAGTTCCTAATCGAGAATATGGAGACCCGCTCGCAGCTTGACAACCGCAATAACGCCCTGCGCATCCTTCGCTCAAAGCTCTACCAGCGCGAGATGGAGAAGCGTATGGCCACACAGCAAGCCCTCGAAGCTACCAAGAAACGCATCGAGTGGGGCTCGCAGATTCGCTCCTATGTATTCGACGATCGCCGTGTGAAGGATCACCGTACTGGTTTCCAAACCTCAAATGTCGAGGCTGTTATGGATGGCGATTTGGACGGCTTTATTAAGGAATATCTTATGCAGACAGGCGGTGCTACTGCTGAAAGCGTATAGCGTGGTAATTTTGGCGAAATAAGAAACCTGTCTTACTCAAGTAAGACAGGTTTCTTTTATTTAGTATTTATGTGTTCTAACCATATCTTTCGTGTTTCTGGATTATCCCATTGCCAAGTAATATCATATTCAATTATATATTCATAACTAACTCCATTTATTTTGATGGGAAGATTTATTTTTACATTTTGACCATTGTATGATCCATTAGTCTTACCATTCTTTAATAGTGATAATATTCTCCATTCATAGCTTACAGTACTATGATATATATTATCTGCTGGTATTATTGAGTCGGTTATAGACGTTTTTGGAGCAACCAATGATGGTACTTGTGGGCTATTTTTATCAGCATATTTTATTCCCGAGTGTATAACTCTACTAGAATGATTATTTTCATTTATATATATAATCCTATCCCAGTCTATTTCTATGTTGCTCTGCGACTTGTTGTTGATGGAGAAGAAGAAACGGTCATCTTGAGGGATTATAATAAGTGAAATATGATTATCAGTATATACTATACCATCGTCTGTCTTTACTAATTCCCCTTTCGTAAATTTACTTGAATTTGGTTTTTTGACAGATGATATAAGCATTTTATAATGCCCTTGTTTTGCATTTTTCTCAATTAGTTTCCATTTCTCTTCTGTTCTTTTGCGTTCATTCTCTTGACGTAATTGTTCGTATGCTTCAGGGGTAATATAGTCTCTAAATTGAATTTGATAGATAGTATTTCCATCGACCGTTTCTATCACTAAATCTCGGGCAATCCATAGGTAACTGAAATCATAATAACAATCTTTTATTTCAATTGGTGTGCCTGTTGTAGATTGTGTAAGTACATATTTTTTACCAATAATATTATTGCATAAAGCTATATCCCTTGCTTTAAATTCTAATGAGGTATTAAGGTCAGTTTTCTTAGTTTTCATCAAGATAATTTCTCCTGTAGTTGTATCTTTTAGTTTGCAGGTATAGATGTTAAATCTAATATTAGATGGGGTTTCTATATCAGGCTCCATCTCATTGTATGAAATATCTTCTACTAAAAATGTTCTTCCTAAAATTGCATCAGCAGGGGTAAAATATCCTAACCCATTTGGGAATTCTACACCTTCGTATATGTGTATCAATTTATAATGTTTATTAAGGCGAGGATTTTTTACTTTTTTTATCCATATAGTGTCTGGGATTTCTTTATAGAATGTTCTTTTCTCATTTTCTAAATCAGTAATTGTTATCTCCATACCTTTGATATTCTCAAATTGTATAGATTTGAATTTGTATAAGTCTTTCAAATCTTGAGCATAAAGTTCGATGTTGGTTAATACAATTAAGAATAATAGCAGAAGTGTAGATAAACATTTCATAGTTTATAAATTATTAGTTAAACATTTGCTCATAATCAGCTGCGCTTAACTAATAAAAAAAGAAAGCGCAGACATCGCCAACGCTCTCAGGCTCACCACAAGCCGAATATACAATGGGGTAGTCTGCGCCTATAGAGGCACAAACCCAATTGTATATTCTTTAGCTCGTTTCTATTTCGAGGTGGTGATTCGAGAGCGATTGAGCTATGTATGTAATGAGTTGTAAGTACAACTCACTTTTCTTATGACAACGAAGATAGATAATCTTTTCTGATTCTCAAAATTTAATTGTAAATTTGTCAAGTGAATTACTTATTATATGATAATGAAACACATCCTTTTAATTATATTTTCCCTCCTATGCTTTGCCTGTCAGGGCGTGGCGCAGCCGAACGAGAGAATCGTTGTCGGAGCCGAGCGCACGGCCGAATACCTGCCCTCGCTCGAGGGTAAGCGTGTGGCCGTATTGGCCAATCATACCGCTATGGTGGGTCGTGAACATCTTGTCGATATGCTCATTGGCAAGGGTGTTAAACTGGTTGGTATCTTTTCGCCCGAGCACGGTTTTCGTGGCACGGCCGATGCTGGCGAGCACGTGGCAAGTTCGGTGGATGCCAAAACAGGAGTGCCCATATGGTCTCTCTATGATGGAGATACCAAGCGCCCCTCGGATGAGAAGATGCAATCCTTCGATGTGCTTTTGGTCGATATGCAGGATGTGGGTCTTAGATTCTATACCTACTATATTAGTATGCTTCACCTGATTGACGCTTGTGCCGATTTCGGTAGCAAGGTCGTCGTACTTGACCGTCCTAATCCCAACGGAATGTATGTCGATGGCCCGATACTCGATATGAAATATAAGTCGGGCGTGGGCGCACTGCCCATCCCCGTTGTACACGGCCTCACGATGGGTGAGATTGCTGTGATGGCGCATGGTGAGGGCTGGTCGAAAAAGTGTGATGTGCAGGTGGTTAGGTGTGAGAATTATACCCACCAGAGCCGCTACGAGTTGCCCATATCTCCGTCGCCCAATCTGCCTACGCAGCACTCAATTTATCTCTATCCGTCGACCTGCTTGTTCGAAGGCTCGGTCTGCTCGTTGGGACGCGGTACCGATGCCCCATTTGAGATTTATGGCCATCCCAACTATAAGGGCAGCTCGTTTGAGTTTACACCACGCAGTGTGGCGGGAGCGAAGAACCCTCCACTCAAGGATAAGCTATGTTATGGCGTAGATTTGCGTGGCATTACGGACGAGGCCGTTATCGCAGCAGGGTTTAATTTGGAGTATGTGATTGATGCTTACCGTAACCTCGATATGGGTGAAAAGTTCTTTACTCGTATGTTCTTGCTCCTCACTGGAGTAGATTATATCAAGGAGATGATTATGGCAGGCCACTCGGCCGCGGAGATTCGTGCTCGATGGCAGGATGATGTTGCGCGCTTCAAGGAGCAGCGCCGTCCATATCTGCTCTATGACGAGTAGGCAGGGTTAGATGATTGTCGGCACCCAATAAATGGCTATGCCGAGAATGGCCGAGAGCACAATTAGCAGAATAGGATTCACCTTTTTGTAAGATGCGACCATAGCACCAATGAAGAGCGCCCAGCTCCAGCCGTCGATAAAACTTGCACCCTCCTTCGATGAGGGGAACATCAACAGCAGTGCCGCCGCACCAATCATACCTACCACTACGGGACGCATTCCCGCAATAAGTCCCTTTACATAGCGATTTGTGCGTAGCTTTATGAAAAAGCGCGTTATGAGTATCATCAGCGTAAGAGCTGGTAGGCAGACCGATACGGTTGCCACTACCGATCCCCAGAATCCCGCTACGGTGTAGCCTACATAGGTGGCCGAGTTGATGGCAATGGGTCCAGGGGTCATCTGCGAAATAGCGACAATGTCGGTGAACTCAGCATTTGTCATCCACGCATTTTGTACTACCACCTCATTCTGTATGAGCGAGAGCATAGCATATCCGCCGCCGAAACCAAAGAAACCAATCTTCAGGTAGCTGATAAAGAGTTGCAGATAAATCATCGTTCAACCTCCTTTCCGCGGCGTGCCGCCAATAGAATTCCTATTACACCTCCCGCAAAGAGTAGATATACGGGAGATATTCCGAAGTGCCATATCGTGAGCGCAATACCTGCCGCTATGGCTATTACCGTGCCACGCAGGCCTTTAGTAAAACCTATGATGGGGGCAAACATCAACGCTACCACCACGGGGCGTATGCCCTTGAAGGCGGCGTCTATTACTTCGTTGTGGCGTATCTGTGAGAAGAATGTTGCAATAAGCAACATAATAATAAACGAGGGTAGTACCACACCGGCCAAAGCCGTAACAGCTCCGCGATAACCATACATCTTATACCCAACGAATACCGCTGTGTTGAGCGAAATGGGGCCGGGGGCCGACTGTGCGAGGGTGAGCAGATCGAGAAATTCCTGCTCCTTGATCCAGCCTCGAGAGTCAATCACTTCGCGTTGGATAATAGATACCATAGCATACCCACCGCCGAAGGTGAATATGCCTATCTTGAAAAATGACGCGAATAACTCTCTATATTTACCCATTACTTACCTCTGTAGAAACGACAGAATGTGCCGAGCGGTAGCTCCTTGCCCTCTCGGTCGCTGAAATACAACTCTCCAAACTCCTCCTTGCCCGTTGAGCCGAATGCCTGACGCAGGGCGGTACGAGCCAGCAGAGCTGACAAGCCCATTGAGTATAGGTTTAATACCAGAAAACCGTGCTCCTCGTTGAGTAGTGCGGCACAGCACTCCAGCATCTCGCCAATGTTCTCCTCCAGCACCCACTTCTCGCCATTTGCGCCACGACCATAGGCGGGCGGGTCAAGTATGATGCCATCGTACTTGTTGCCACGACGAACCTCACGACGCACAAACTTAAGAGCATCCTCCACAATCCAGCGTATGCCGTCCAAGTGGCTCTGCTCCATATTCTCGCGTGACCAAGTTACCACCTGTTTCACCGAATCGACGTGCGTTACCTCGGCGCCTGCTGCGCGTGCGGCAAGCGAAGCACCACCAGTGTAGGCGAACAAATTGAGCACCTTGGGTGTTATGCCTTTGTTGCGTTGTGCCTCGATGCGGTCGTAGATGAAGTTCCAGTTCGCCGCTTGCTCGGGGAATATGCCCACGTGCTTGAACGAAGTGAGAGCCAAACGCATCTTCAGATGCATCTGCTTGTAGCTGTACTCTACGCTCCAGCGGTCGGGCATCTGCGCTTTGCACTGCCATTCGCCACGCTCGTCATTCTTAGCCGACGAGGTCTTTAGGAACGAGGCGTCGGCTATGCGGCGCCACTCCTCCTCGCCCAGCGAACGATGCCAAATGGCCTGCGGCTCGGGGCGGCGTGTTATGTAGCGGCCGAAGCGCTCCAATTTTTCGAAGTCTCCCGAGTCGATTAGTTCGTAGTCGGGAATGGCGGGTGTAAGCAGTTGAGACATATGAGTTGTATGTTATTTTTTCTTTTCTGAACAGTCGGTAAGTGTCATCAGGCAGTGCTTGCAGTCGAAGCCCAACATATAGCGGGCGGTGCCGTGCTCGATGTATAGATTGCCCTTTAGCGTGGGGTTTTGCTTTAGGCATTGGCCTATCTCGCGGCGTATGCAGTACGACGAAATCATCACTCTTTCGCCCGAGGTGGGTTGTAGCTCCAATGCAGGCTCGATTTGCTTTGCGCCGTGAGAGAGATAGAACTCGCGAGACAGAGAGTTTGTTACATTCTCGTAACGCGTAACCTCGTTGTAAGGGTAGCGTGCCGAGCCATCGTCGGCTATAATCTTATGAGAAATAGGTTTTTGTATCCTCTTTGCTCGCAGAGCCTCTAACGCCTCGCGGCGAAGGTCAGCGAGGAGCGATGCCGGTGCGAAGTGCTCTGCCCCCGAAACGGCGACATCGCTAATCGAGAATATAGTGCCTCCGCTTTTTGCAATCTGTCGGCGAGCGGTGTCGGCCATCTTGGTGGCGTCGCTTGCGGCCTCCAAGGTGGTGGTACGGGTTATGGTAACGGTTACATTCTCCTTATCGCAAAGCGTAAGAGATATGCTGTCGGGAGAGAGTGCCAACTCGGCCTTGCAGTCAATCTTGCGCTGTGTGCGCGAGCGGTCGAGCGCAAGCGAGAAACGATGGTCGTAGTTGCGATATACCTTGGCCCCTGCCGTGATTCCCTCCATACGGTTGGGTACGATGGTGCCACCCTCCACAGCATTGATGTTGGTGCCGAGTATGCCATCGTTCGAGATTATGCAAATGCCATCGCCAGCCGTGAGGTCGGCCTTGCCCTTGAGTGAGAATCCTTTACGAGAAGTAACCTCCACAACACCTAAATACTCGCCTACGGCCTTTGGCGTGTCGAACGATGCCACACCGCTACGCTTGCCGTACAGCATATATTGTGATGCTCCGCGAGTAAAACTCTTCTGCGGATTTGGTTCAAACTCGGTGGTGGTTACGCCAACCGAGGGGCGCACAATATCCTGGCGGTGCTGAAGAATGGCGTCGATGCGACGACGATAGTAATTCACCACATTCTTTATGTAACGGCTATCCTTTAGTCGGCCCTCAATCTTGAACGATGTTATGCCGGCATCCATCAATGCCTCCAAATCATCCGAGAGATCCATATCGCGCACCGAGAGCAGATGCTTACCCGCCATCAGAGTGCGGCCTCGCTCATCTTTTAGGTCGTAGGGTAGGCGGCAGGGTTGTGAGCACTCGCCTCTATTGCCACTGCGCTGTGATGTAGCGCGAGAGAGGAAGCAACGACCACTATGGCCTACGCATATAGCACCGTGCACGAAGCACTCCAACTCCACGGTGGTGGCCTCCCTGATGCGGCGAATCTCCTCAAGCGAGAGAGCTCGCTCCAATATCACGCGTGAGAAACCGCACTGCTCGAGGAAGAGAGCCCCCTCGGGCGTAGTTGTGCCCACCTGCGTTGAGGCGTGCAACTCTACGGGTAGATTCATACGACGCAGAGCCATATCCTGCACAATCAGCGCATCGATACCAATGCCAATAAGCTCGCGAGCCATCTGCTCGGCGTCGGCTAACTCGTTGTCGTAGAGTACGGTGTTGAGCGTAGTGTGAACTCTGACGCCATACTGATGAGCATACTCCACCGTGCGCGCCACATCGTCCAAAGAGTTGGCCGCGGCGTGTCGTGCACCAAAGCGGGCTCCGCCCATATAAATGGCATCGGCACCGTGGTCGACCGCAGCGCGAGCCGTGTCGTAATCTTTGGCGGGTGAGAGTAATTCGATGTAACGCATATAGTTCACTAAATTTGTGCAAAATTAGTAAAGAATGTGCAAAATACCTCTTTTGATGGCTCTTTTTATCGTGTAGTGGCAAAAAAGCGCAGAAGATAGAATAATGAATGAAGATTTTTCTTAACTTTGCACATTATACAAAAACAACAAAAGCAGAAAAACATATGCTCACACTTAAGCAAATAAGGGACGATAAGCAGGCTGCCATTGCCCGTCTGGCAAAGAAGGGAGTTGATGCTGCCCCTATCATCGCAAAGATAGAAGAGGCTGACGATCGCCGTAAGGCTATTCAGGCCGAGTTGGATAACTGCCTCGCTCAGCAGAATGCTGCCGCTAAGCAGATTGGTATGCTCATTGGTCAGGGCAAGAAGGAGGAGGCCGAGGCAAAGAAGCAAGAGGTAGCCGCTTTGAAGGCTCGCTCGGCTGAACTCACCGTTGAACACCAGAAGGCTCAGGAAGAGATGCAGGCACAGATCGTATTGCTTCCCAACTTCCCCTCTGACATTGTGCCCGAGGGCCGCACCGCCGAGGATAATGTGGTAGTAAAGTTAGTCGAGAACTACACCACTCTGCCTGAGAATCCTCTGCCCCACTGGGAACTTGCAAGCAAGTACGATATCATCGACTTCGACTTGGGTGTAAAACTCACCGGCGCAGGCTTCCCCGTATATAAGGGTAAGGGTGCACGCTTGCAGCGCGCATTGATTAACTACTTCCTCGACTGTAATACCGAGGCTGGTTATCAGGAGGTTGAGGTGCCCGTGATGGTTAACGAGGCATCGGGTTTCGGTACCGGTCAGTTGCCAGATAAGGAGGGTCAGATGTATCACGCTACGGCTGATAACTTCTACCTTGTTCCCACAGCAGAGGTTCCCGTAACCAACATCTTCCGCGATGTGATTCTCGACAAGAGCGAGTTCCCCGTGAAGATGACAGCATATACTCCCTGCTTCCGTCGTGAGGCTGGCTCGTATGGTAAGGATGTGCGTGGCTTGAACCGCTTGCACCAGTTCGACAAGGTGGAGATCGTGCAGTTGGCTCTGCCCGAGAATTCATACGAGGCATTGGATGGTATGGTTGCACACGTTGAGAAGATTGTGGCTTCGCTCGGTTTGCCTTACCGTATCCTTCGTCTGTGTGGTGGCGATATGTCGTTCACATCGGCTCTTACTTACGATTTCGAGGTATACTCAGAGGCTCAGAAGCGCTGGTTGGAGGTGTCGTCAGTATCAAATTTCGAGTCATTCCAGGCCAATCGCTTGAAGTTGCGTTATCGCGACGACAACAAGAAGACTCAGCTTGCTCACACGCTCAATGGCTCGTCATTGGCTCTGCCTCGTATCGTGGCAGCGTTGTTGGAGAACAACCAGACCGAGGATGGTATCCGCATTCCCGAGGTACTTATTCCTTACACAGGCTTTGATTTTATCAAATAATGTATTATATTTGCATTAGAACTTTTTAACAAACACATAAAACAAACAAAACTATGGCTTACAAAATTTCAGATGCGTGCGTTGCATGCGGTACTTGTATCGATGAGTGCCCCGTTGAGGCTATCTCAGCTGGTGATATCTATGTAATTGATCCTGATAAGTGTATCGACTGCGGTACTTGCGCTGGCGTTTGCCCCAGCGAGGCTATCTCTGCCGAGTAATCACTATAAAATGAAAAAAAGGGACAGCACGATGGTGTTGTCCCTTTTTTTGCTTGTCAGTGAGCTGTAGTAGCCTTATGGCTCAATGTACATATTATTTTTAAGCCCATTTTGGCGAATGCGTGCAACCTTTTTAGGAGCACTCTTGCGGGGTAAGAAGACCCCATTTGCCGATGATTGCATCTTCTCCCAGCGCTCGGACTGCTCCGATGTAAGCACCTCGCTTACGCGCTTCTTGGTCGCTGTAATATCGGCCTTAGCTTGTGCTGTACGCTTATCCTCGCGGCGTGCCTGCTTGAGGAATGCCTTGTATATCTTTGCATATTGGGCATCATCTAAATCAAGCGTCTGACGAAGCTCCTTGGCGCTAGTCTGAGCCCTCTGCTCGGCAGTCATCGAATTTAGCTCTTGAGCCGACAGGGTGGTTGTAAACAAGAGCGCGGCAATTATAAATATATACTTTTTCATAGTTCGGGTTTTTAGTAAAACGAAATAGCTCAGTGAATTATTGTGTAAAGAAGACCTATTCCCAGCACTCTATTGAGTCGTTTTCGGCGAACTCCTTGATTGCACTCTTCTTGAATACGGGATTCTTACCGCTCTGTTTTTGTGCGGTGTAATCATTTAAAAGCACAAGCACCTGACGACCCAGCAGTACGATGGCTGCGATGTTACATAGTGTCATCATACCCATCGTAAGGTCGGCCAGACTCCATACCGTTTGCAGACTCATTATCGCGCCACTCATTACCATAATACACACAAGTATGCGGTATGTGTTGAGCACCTTGCGCGACGAGGTGATAAACTTGATGTTAGCCTCTCCATAGTAGTAGTTGCCGATAATCGAACTAAAGGCAAAGAAGAAGATGGCAATTGCCACAAATGTACGACCGCTGCCACCTATCTGTGCAGTCAGAGCCTCCTGCGTAAGACGTATGCCGTCTAACTCTCCGTTGAGCGATACGCCACTCATAAGGATGATGAAGGCCGTGCAAGTGCATATAATAAGCGTGTCGGTAAATACGCCCAAGCTCTGAATCAGACCCTGCTTTACGGGGTGCGAAGTTGTTGCTGTAGCCGCTACATTGGGGGCTGAACCCATACCTGCTTCGTTACTGAATAATCCTCGTTTTATACCCTGCATAAGCGCAGCACCCAGGCCACCTCCCACGATCTGCTCAAGGCCGAAGGCATTTTTGATGATGAGTTCGAGTACGGCAGGCAACTGCGAGATGTTGATCGCCACGATGGTTATGGCCAATAGGATATAGCCTAATGCCATAATCGGGACAATTACTGAACTCACCTTTGCAATGCGCTGAATGCCACCAAAGATGATTACCAATGTGCCTAAAGTGATGGCTATTCCCATATATGTATGGTCGATTCCAAATGCATTCTCGATAGCCTCACATAGGGTGTTGCTCTGCACAGTGTTAAAGGCAAAGCCGAATGTGAGAATGGTCAGCACGCTGAATAGAATAGCCATCCAGCGGCACTTCAAACCGTGCAGGATGTAGTAGGCAGGGCCTCCTATGAATGAGTCGTTGGTGCGACGCTTGTAGAGCTGCGCCAGCGTGCTCTCGATAAAGGCGTTGGCTGAGCCAATGAGTGCGATGATCCACATCCAGAATACGGCTCCAGGGCCTCCTACGGCAATGGCTGATGCCACACCAGCCAGGTTGCCAGTGCCTACACGGCTTGCCAACGACACGGCAAAGGCTTGAAATGGAGATATTTGCTTCTCCTTATGCGACTGTTGGAGTTCGTTGGAGTTCACCAATTGGCGAATCATCTCGCCAATCATACGGAATTGAACGAAGCGGCTGCGAATCGTAAAATAAAGGGCGCAAGCAATCAGTGCAGCAATCATTATGTAGGTCCATAACAAGTTGTTGGCCACATCTATAATGTGTTGCAGAGTCTCCATAGTGTATCAGTTTAGCGTGTTTTAAGTTTAAGCATATTCATTACTCCGTCGATGAAGGTCATCGGGTGTGTAGGTGCGCCAGGGAGCCACAAATCAACATCGTAGCGCTCCATAAAACGACGATCTACAGCCTTGCTCTCGGCAAACAATCCGCCCGAGCAGGCCTCCGAACCACATACGATTACCAACTTAGGATCGGGTACCGAGTTGTAACAAATATCCAGCGCCTCGGCCATATTACTTGAAATGGGGCCAGTGATTACCACACCATCGGCGTGACGGGGCGAGGCAACAAACTCTACACCGTAGCGGCCAAAGTCGAAGTTCACATTACCCGTAGCATTAAGCTCCATCTCCACCGAGGCATCACCTCCAGCTGACACTTGACGCAGTTTGAGTGCACGACCAAATAGGGTGGGAATCTCTTCACGGACAAGTTCGGGACGAAAGTCGATAGCCTTGCACTGGGGTGTTACCACCAGAGCCTCACGCGAGGCGCTACCTATCTTATAATCATTTGTAAAGCGTATGTTCTTAGGGGCGCGTAGGGCGCACTCGCCACAGAAGAGGCAACGACCCATATCGAGTGTAAAGGGTGCCGAAGTGATGGCACGAGTAGGGCACATCTTGGCGGCAGCCTCCACATCGCTCATATCGTCGGTGGGGGTTAGCACGGGACGACCACGAAACTCCTCGGTGAGTTCTACGGCATTCAAATCGGGTATATACTGCCATCCGTGGCTCTTCAATACCTTTATTTTAGGGAATATCATACTCTGTAAGATTAAAGGTCGTGACCGCAGTACGACAGGTTAAAACTCTTGTTACAAATCGGGAAGTCGGAGATACCCTCGCTACGCACTGCGATGGCCAGTGCCAACCAGTTGTGTAGGCTGGGATCCTTGACTTTGTAGGTGGCAATCTTACCCTCAGTGTCGGTGATTGCTACGTGGCAGATCTCACCACGCCAACCCTCCAACAGCGAGAAGGCTAACGACTCTGATGCAAGAGCTGCCTCATAATCGGGATGTGCAATCTCGGCGGGAGTGTACGAAGAGAGCAAGAGCTCAATGTAGTCGGCCGACTGCAATACCTCGCTGCAGCGCATCATCAGACGCGACATAACATCGCCCTGACGCTTTGTGATGCTGTTGTGCTCAATCTGTAAGCCGTAGGCAGCGTAGGGGTGCGATGAGCGAATATCGCGCTTTACGCCACTTGCGCGGGCCGCCATACCCACACCGCCGATGCGTTGCATCTCGGCCTTGGGCACGATGCCACACTCCTCGAAACGAGCTAAAAGGGTGGGTGAGGACTTAATATCCTCTCGTACCTCGTTGTAGCGGCGGCGAATCTCGCTTACATTCTCGCGAATCATCGCAACTTTCTCTGCTGTGAGTGGCTTATTACTACCGCAGGGGCGAATTAGGCCCTTGCCAAAGCGGTTGCCACACCACGCCTGAGTGGTGTTGATGGTCATCGTACGCAGAGCCTCCGAGGCTACCTGCCCGAGCTGATAAGCCACATCCATCGACAGCGCTCCCGTGTCGGCAATGTGCATCGCCATACGCTCCAGCTCAAGTGCAACGGTGCGCTCAATCCAAAGGTTCTTATCGGCACTCTTGCCACATAGCTTCTCGATTGTTGCGGCATAAGCCGTAGCGTGAGATACAGCACTATCGCCAGCAATACCCTCGGCTAGAAGCGTCTGGCGTAGGCGGTTGTCTGTCGAGGTGAATTCGTGCTCCACGCCACGGTGCTGATAACCCAAAGCAATCTCCAGATGCAATACATTCTCTCCGTTACAGATAAAACGGAACGCGCCTGGCTCGATGATGCCTGCGTGGATAGGACCCACATTCACCTCGTGCAACGAGTCGCCCTCGATAGTGTAGAAGGGGTAGGTATCCATCGTAGAGTTGCGGTTGCGGCGGTTGAAGGGAAAGCGCAGGGGCTTGTTCCACGGCATAGAGTCGAACTCTACATTGTATAGCTCGGCAATCTCTCGCTCGAAGATGTGAAGGGCGGGATGTAGTGCCGTGAGCGAGGGCAAAGCCACCTCGTCGTAATACTCCATAGCAAATGACGATAGCATCACTCGCTGCTCCTTGTCGTCAAGCAGAATGATGTAGAACTTCAGGCGCGACGACTCGGGCGTAGCAAAGTAGTGAGCAATGTGATAACGCTCATCGCCGAGGCGCTCCTTCAGGTCGTTATATATGGCCGCATAGTCCACCTCGGGTATATCCTTCAGTGCTACTGCGCTAGCGCGATTATCGGTTATGTGATATATCATATGGTTAGAATGTTACGATGTTGGTAATAAGCTCCTTCAAAAACTCGGGCTGCCACAATCCCAAAACGATAGCCGCGATGAGTAACGATAAGGCGCTGTACGATAGACGACGATTGATATTCGAGAGGTGCAACTCATCCTGGTTAGGCTGGTAACAGAGTTTGATAACACGGAAGCAGATCGAATAGACCACTACACACAACAGCAGTACGATGAGTGCTATGAGCCACCAGCCAGTTTGGGCGATGGTCTGCTTGAGAATCATTAACTCTGAAATGAAGAGTGGCGAAGGGGGGAATGCCAACACCACGACCATACCTGCGAGCAGGCCGATTGCTCCCACCTTATTGATGTTGATGTAGTCGCCAATGCGGTTGATACGATAGCCGTTATAGACCTGACGCACGACTGCAATCTGCAGGAACAGACTACTCTTGATGAGTGTATGGCATACGACGTGGAACATAGCGGCCCAAATACCTATGCCGCCAACACCCAAGCCGATGGCGACAATACCCATATTCTCAACCGTAGAGTATGAAAGGAAACGCTTGTAGTTGTTTGTGCGTCGCAGGAACAAGGCGCCAATTCCGAGGCTCAGCACACCGATGATGAGCATCACATTCTGTACCCATCCGAATACCTCGGTCTGAACGAAGAGTTGATAGATACGGAAGATGGCCAAAAAGCCTGCATTAACCAAGCCCGTAGAGATCAATGCCGATGCAGGCGCAGGCGCAGCGAAGTTGGCATCCACGCCGATAGTGTAGAGCGGGAAGATCTCCATCTTACAGCTGTAACCCGTAAGGATAAGCAAGAATGCCGCCTTCAAATACAACGGATTGCCGTTCACGATAAGCTGCTGCAGGTCGTTGTAATTGAGCGATGAGTTAGATGCCGCCGCGCAGAGTAGCAGAATACCCAAGTATGCAATAGCAATACCCGTCGAGCATACGAACAGATACTTCCACGTAGCCTCAAGTGTCTGCTTCGAGTGGCGGTGATACAAGATACCAGCGCTACACAGGGTGGTAGTCTCTAAAAGAATCCACGTTACCGCAATGTTGTTGGCAAAATATACACCTGTAATAGAGGTCGTAAGTAGTATTAGCAGGGCAAAATATTTGCGGTAGTTGCTCAGCTTATCATCTTTGAGGTACTCCTGCGAGTGAATCAGTACGAATGTTGCTACAACACCCAGAAGTAGGTAGAAGAGAGTGCCCGCTTCATCGAAGGTAAAGAATACGCCCGAGGTAGTCTGATAGTTGCCCCCAAAGGTTATCAATGCGGCGAATAGTGCGTGTACGGCCATATAGAGGCCACATAATAGATGCACTATGCGACGCGACGGAGCGACAAAGACTGCGGCTCCCAAAATGAGCCATATTACGAAGAATATATATATCATAGCATTAGTCCTTTACATAGGTTAGCGAATCACTATTGTCGGTGTGTATCTGGCTACCAACCTTGGTCATAAACAGACCCAGCATCAACACCGACATCAAGATATCGAGCATAATGGCCGCGTTGATCAATATGGGCATCTCAACACCAATCGACATCGAGAAGAGGAACACGCCATTCTCAATTACGAGGAATCCCACCATATGGGTGAAGATGCGCGAGCGCAGAACAATGAGAATCAATCCGCTCAGCAGGGCGTACAACGCCACACCAAAGAAGATCATATGCACCGACGAGTCGGCCACATAGTAGGTGGTGATTGCACTGGCCACCAGAGCCGCAAACGAGAGTATGAGCGAGTTGAACTGCGAACGCCCCGAGGTATTAATACGGTTGATCTTAGTCTGCTTAATTACTCGCATTAAGATTGCTGGCACGATAACGGCTTTGAAGATGAGTGTCTCGAGGATGATGAACGAGAGCTCCATCCAATTCAGCGAGTGTAGACGCAACAGGGCAATGCCAAGCAAAATCCAGCCCTGAAAGGCGATGATGGTGGCATAGTTGCGAAATCGCTCTACCATTGAGATGTATATGAGCGAAATGATGTATAGAATGATTAACGACAGTAACATAGCTTAGATATTAATATCGGCCTGCAGCAGGAAGCCGATGAAGAAAATCAACGCCGCCAGAGCAGAGATGGTTACAATGAAAGTAGTATTGCGAACGAGTTTGTTGCGCGCCTGAGTCGATTCCACAATACCGATCGATAAACCAGTGAGCAGAATAGCCAGCGGAGCGGCAAACCACCAGTGGAAACAGCAGGTTGCGGCTATGGCGTTGGCGGCAATCATCGAGAAGCAGGCAGTCTTGAGCCAACCAGCAATGTGAATCATACCCATATCTACGCCACTGTAGTCCAGGCACATCACCTCGTGAATCATTGTAAGCTCAAGGTGTGTGCGGGGATCATCCACGGGCACACGACCCGACTCAACGAAGGCGATGGTGATGAAGAGGTATGCGATGAGGAACATCACAATGGTAAGGTGCAGGTTGAACGACTGCTCGTGAGCAAATATGTCGGCAAACGATGTGTAGCCGCAGAACATAGCCAGCGTGGCAAAGCCAATCATCAGGGCAGGCTCAATCAGAGCACCGTAGAGTGCCTCACGAGCCGCTCCCATACCCTCGAACGAGGAGCCTGTATCCATAGCGGCGAGAATGATGGCTACGCGGGCGAGTGCCAATGTGTAGGCAAAGCATATCATATCGCCCTCAAATGAAATCAAGGGGTAGAGGTCAGCTACGGGCATAAAGAGCATAGCTACGATAGCCGCACCTAAATAAACAGCGGGTGCGATGCGGAACAGAGCCGTTGTTGTGGCCGAATAGACCGAGCCCTTGCGGAGCAACAGGCGTACATTGCGGATGTGCTGAGTGAAGGGCAGACCCTTGCGGCCAGCCAGTACGGCGCGTGTGCGGTTAATCACTCCAGGGATGGCAATGGCCACCACTATCATCAAAAGTGTGTTAAGTGCAATTCCCATACGCTAAATAAGATTAAAGAGTGAAAGAACCACTATGGCAATGAGGAACAACAGCGCAAAGAGGATGTAGTTGTTGATGCGTCCCGTGCGCAGGTTCATCATACGCTTGTTCATAATGCGTAACAACTCAACCCACCACTCGGCCAGCAGGCGGTCGATCTTATCCTTGTGGTGCACATTGTAGTTGTGCGATGAGGGGAATATCTCGCTCTTGCCAACAGCTCGACCCTCGACGGTGTTCTGCGTAAGCGATGTTGCAATAGACTGTAAACCCTCCGAGAACGATTCACCCGTATACTGCATACGAATGTTGGGCGATGTGAAACCGCAACCCCATGTAGGACCCTCCGATATTGTGCGACGACGCTGTGCACGATGCTTGAGGGTGTAGAGCAGAGCAATTACGATTACCAACAAAATGGCCGTAAGCGATAGGCGTGAAAGGGTTGTTACAATGCCAGCATTTACCACTGTGCTGTGGCCATTGGTCAATAGGCCTGTTACGCGCTCGACGGCGACAATTGCGTACTGCGGGAACAAACCAATCGATATGATTCCCAATGCAGGGATTGCCATAGCCGCTATACGCAGACTATCGACCTCCTCCGACTCGGCAACGTGATGGTGGCGGGGTGAGCCAAGGAATACGGTGCTATACAATTTGGTAAAGGCCAATACCACCACACCTCCCGTCAGTGCCAGGGCCATCATACCACCAGCGGCGTAGAGGGTATTGATACCATCGCGTACACTGCCCAGCATACCCAAATAAATCAGGAACTCGCCCACAAAACCATTCAAAGGTGGCAGGGCACAAATAGCCATCGTAGCCAAAAGGAACAAAATGGCCGTAACGGGCATATGCTTTGCTGCACCACCAAAGCGATCGAGCAGCGTAGTGTGCATCTGCGAATATAGGTTACCCGCTCCGAAGAAGAGCAGCGACTTAAAGAACGAGTGGTTGATGGTGTGAAGCAGAGCACCACACATCGAAAGTGTCATAACAGTCATATTACCAGCTGACTGTGCAAGCAGAGCAATGCCGAGGCCGATGAAAATCACGCCAATGTTCTCAATACTTGAGTATGCCAGCAGACGCTTTACATCGTTTTGTATAGCGGCCAGCATAACACCCCAAAGACTCGTAACTACACCTGCGGCAAGGATCACTACACCTGCGGTGTGAATCTGTTCGGGTACGCTCATATGACTTACGATGCGCAATACACCATATACACCCGTCTTAATCATCACGCCCGACATAATTGCCGATACGTGCGACGGTGCGGCAGGGTGTGCCTCGGGCAACCATACGTGCATAGGGAAGATACCCGCCTTCATTCCAAATCCCAAGAGGAAGAGGATGAAGATTGCAAAGTTGCCTCCATTGCCAAAACAATCGGCCATAGCGGCAAATGAGGTAAGACCTGTTGCTGACTCAAGACCCACAAATCCCGCTACGAGGAAGATGAAGCCTACATGCATCATAATCAGGTATGCCAATGCGGCACGCAACACCTCGGCGCGCTCGGCGTCGAAGAGTATGAGGATAAACGATGCGATGGTCATCAGCTCCCACGCAAAGAGAAAGAGGAATCCTCCGTCGGCCATCACCACCAGCATCATCGAGAGGATGAGTGTGGCAAGTGCCGTGTAGTGGAGCGAGATGTGCACAGACGATTTCTTTTTAAGATACGATGCAATGTAACCACGCGAGTAGAGCATTGTGGCTACGCCTGCGATGGCTATCACCAGCAGGAAGATGGCCGATAGGGAGTCTATCGACAACATACCCGCACCCAGCATCGAGGGTATCTCGCGAGCAAGAATCACAGTGTCGGCACCCGCCAGCACGCCAATCGATGGCGCGGCCACAGCAATAGCCGCAATGGCCACGGCGGTGAATGTCACCCACACCTTGCTACGCAGTGGAGCCGCAAAGATGGCGCCTACGAGTAGCGATAGAACCAAAAGTAATGTGAGGTAAAACATCTTCTATTTATTTAACTAACCTTTCTTGGAAATTCCGTTGGTTTTGGAAGATTTATAGCCCATTTATCGTGGCAACCATTACCGTAGCGGCCACTGCAGCAGTCTCGGTACGCAGGCGCTGATTGCCCAGCGATATGGCTTCAAATCCATTTTCGAGCGCAAATTTAATCTCTTCGGGTGAAAAATCGCCCTCGGGACCAATCAAAATCAAAATATTTTCAGATTTTTTAATAATTGATGGCAGATAATCGCGTTTTTCAAACGAAGAGTCGCAGTGAGCGATGAATTTACGCCCCTCGAATGGTGCGCTGATAAGCTCTCGCACCTCGGTCATAGCATCGAGCGCAGGGTGGTAGGCCTTGATTGATTGCTTCACGGCCGAGGTTATCACTCGCTCCTCGCGTTCGTGCTTTATGGTGCGACGCTCGCTGTGGTCGCACTCGATGGGTACTATGCGGTCGACACCCACCTCGGTTGCCTTTTCGAGGAACCACTCGTAGCGGTCGATATTTTTTGTTGGGGCAACGGCCATAGTGAGCGAATAGGGTAGTTTGCCATACTCGGTCTGGGTCTCCACAACCCTTACCGTGCAGTGGTGCTGATGTGTCTCCACGATCTCACAGCGGTGCAACGAACCTCGTCCATCGGTCAGGTGCAGCGTGTCGCCCTGGCGCAGACGGAGTACGCGAACACAGTGTTTCGACTCCTCATCGTTGAGCGTGTAGAGGGGAAGTGTTACATCAGGTGCGTAAAATAGTTGCATAAGATTTGGTTAAGTATTAACTTTGCAAAGTTATTAAATATATATTAAGGATGAAACGCTTTTTTGCATTATTCACACTTGTAGTACTAATTATGAGTATCTCCTCGTGTAAAAAGGGTGTAGAGATTGCCGATAACCCCTTTTTTGAGCAGGAGTGGACGACACCTTATGGCGTGCCGCCGTTCGATCGCATACAGATGGAGCACTATGCTCCCGCCTTCGAACAAGGTATGGCACTCCATAACGAGGAGATTGAGGCCATCGTGAACTCTAAGGAGGAACCTAATTTCGAGAACACCATTTTGGCATACGACAATTCGGGTCATATGCTTATGCGTGTGTCTACTGTCTTTGGGCTTCTTGCATCGGCTGAGACTAATGAGCAGATGCAGGCCTATGCTGCGGAGATATATCCTCGCTTGGCCTCGCACTCCGACGCCATTGCTATGAACGAGGCTCTATTTGTAAGAGTGAAGTCGGTCTATGACAACATCGAAAAGTTGGGACTCAAGGGCGACGAGAAGCGTCTTACAGAGAAAATGTATCGCGACTTTGTGCGTTCGGGAGCCCTGCTCTCTGTGGAGGATAAGGCTGCGCTTCAGCAGATCAACGAGCGTCTGTCATCGCTCAGCGTGCAGTTTGGTCAGAACCTTTTGGCTGAGACCAATGCCTTCACACTGGAGACTACTCTCGAGGAACTGGATGGCGTGCCCACATCGGCGCGAGATGCCGCCCGTGAGCAGGCCGAGGCTATGGGTAAGAAGGATAAGTTTGTCTTCACATTGCAGAAGCCGAGTATGATTCCTCTTTTGACCTATGCACGCGACCGCTCGTTGCGTGAGCAGATCTATAAGGCTTACCTTGCGCGTGGAAACAATGGCAATGAGTACGATAATAATCAGATTGTGGCCGAGATGGCAAGCCTGCGTTATGAGAAGGCTCGCTTGTTAGGTTATGAGACTTATGCCCACTATGTTACCTCCAACGAGATGGCCTCTACACCCGAGGCTGTTTACGACCTCTTGGAGGGTGTGTGGACTCCCGCTTTGGAGCGTTCGAAGAAGGAGTTGGAGCGAATGAAGAACCTATTCCGCCGCGATAATGGCGACGATGCTACATTCGAGTCGTGGGATTGGTGGTACTATGCCGAGAAGGTGCGCCAGGCCGATTATAACCTCAAAGAGGAGGAGGTGCGAGAGTATCTCTCGCTCGATAATGTCAAGAGCGGTATCTTCTTTCTCTGCAATCGCTTGTATGGTATTACTTTCCGACCGCTTAAGGCTCCCGTATATCATCCGGAGTGTGAGGTATATGAGGTGATAGATGGCGACGATACGCCGCTCGGAGCACTCTATATGGACTTCTTCCCCCGCGCTGGCAAGGAGGGAGGCGCTTGGTGTGGCTCGTTTGTGGATCAGACCTATAAGGATGGCAAGCGTGTGTTGCCCGTATCCTCTATCGTATGTAATTTCACTCGCCCCGCAGGTAATGCTCCTGCACTGCTGACCATCGACGAGGCAGAGACATTCTTCCACGAGTTTGGCCACGCCCTGCATACGCTCTTTGCCGAGGTGAAGTATTATGGTTTGGCTGGTGTCGAGGGTGATTTTGTAGAGCTGCCATCGCAGATTATGGAGAATTGGGCCTTCGCTCCCGAGATGTTGCGCCACTATGCTGTGCACTACCGTCGTGAAACGGTTATGCCCGATGACCTTATTCGCAAGATTCAACGCGCAAAGACTTTCAACGAGGGATTCAACACCACCGAGTTGGTTGCCGCAGCCCTCTCCGATATGGATATACACTCGTTGCGTAGTTCAGAGCCTATCTCAACGGCCGACTTCGAGCGCAAGTCGCTTGTTGAGCGCCGAGGCCTCATTCCGCAGATCGAGCCTCGCTACCGATACACCTACTTTAGCCATATCTTCGATGGTGGCTACTCGGCTGGTTACTACTTCTACATCTGGGCCGAGGTGCTGGATAAGGATGCCTATCAGGCCTTTGTAGAGAGTGGTGATGTGTTCGATGATGTTACTGCCGAGCGTTTCCGCCGTGAGGTGCTATCACGCGGAGGTAGCCGTGATGGTATGGATATGTATCGTGCGTTCCGTGGTGCCGACCCCGACAAGGAGGCTATGCTTGTTGCTCGTGGTTTGGTTGAGCCGACGAAAGAGATTCCTGCCGAGGAGCCTCTGGTGCAGGATGTGAGGGTCGATACCCGCGCTCTGGCGCGTCAGCGAGCCGAGCGTTCGCGTCAGGAGCGAGAGGCGCAGCGTGCCGCCGAGGCTGACTCGCTACAAGTAAACTAACCTTAGAGAAGAAACCAATAAATATAATAAACGATGAAAAAACTATTTTTAATTATGACTTTCAGTGCCCTTATGGCAAGCTGCGGTGGCGATCAGATGCCCGTGGCCGTATTGCCCGAGATTGACACCACCAACCCTCTGTTGGCTGAGTGGGATACCCCCTATGCCACTCCTCCTTTCGATAAGATTAAGATCGAGCATTACGAGCCCGCAATCAAGACCGCTATCGAGGTGTCGCGTGCCGAGATCGACGCAATTGTGAACAACCCTGCCAAGCCCACCTTCAAGAACACTATCGTGGCTATGGAGCGTCAGGGTGCTCTGCTCAACCGCATCACAGGCGTGTTCTACAACTTGCGTAATGCCGATACTTCGGACGAGATGGATGCTATCGCTATGCGAGTGCAGCCTCTGTTGACCGAGCTGAGCAACGATGTGCGTCTTAACCCCGAGCTCTTTGCTCGCGTGAAGACTGTTTATGAGGGCTCACGCCGCGGTTTGTCGGATGTTGATATTAAGTTGTTGGAGGATGCATACAAGAGCTTCTCTCGTTCGGGTGCAGCTCTTAACGATGAGCAGAAGGAGGAGTACCGCAAGTATACTTCGGCTCTCTCGGAGGCAACCCTTAAGTTCGGTAATAACGCATTGGCCGCAACCAACGCGTTCTCAATCAATATCACTAACCCCGCCCAGGTGGCTGAGTTGCCTGCGTTCGTGAAGGATGGTATGGCAGCCGAGGCTAAGGCTCGCGGTCAGCAGGGTTGGACCGTAACATTGCAGGCCCCCAGCTACAGCCCCTTTATGACCTACTCATCACAGCGTGAGATCAAGGAGAAGCTCTATCGTGCCTACAACAGCCGCGCATTGGGTGGTGAGTTTGATAACTCGCAGCTCATTCGCGACATCACTTCGTTGCGCCTGAAGATTGCTAATTTGCTCGGTTATGAGACCTACGCCGACTATGTATTGGAGGAGCGTATGGCCGAGAGCGCCGAGAATGTAAATTCGTTCTTGGCGGAGTTGCGCGAGGCAACCGTTGAGTATGGTCGTAAGGATTATAACACCATCAACGAGTATGCCGCTACAAAGGGCCACAAGGGTGCTGTTATGCCTTGGGATTGGGCCTACTACACCGAGAAGTATAAGGCAGAAAAATATTCGCTCGATGACGAGCAGGTGAAGCCCTATTTGAAGCTCGATAATGTAATCAAGGGTGTGTTTATGGTAGCCGAGAAGCTCTACGGCTTGCAGTTTGTACCCAGCACCGAGATATCTGTATATCATCCCGATGTGAAGGCTTACGAGGTGTATGAGACTACCGACAAGGGCGAGCAGAAGTTCCTCTCGGTTCTCTATCTTGACTTCTTCCCCCGTGCTTCAAAGAGTGCAGGTGCGTGGATGACCGAGTTCCGTGGCACAAGCATTATCGATGGCGTGGAGACTCGTCCTTTGGTGTCGCTCGTGATGAACTTTACGAAGCCTACCGAGACCACTCCTTCGTTGCTTACATTCGATGAGTTCACTACATTCCTTCACGAGTTTGGTCACGCTCTGCACGGTATGTTGTCAAAGGGTGAGTATGAGTCATTGAACGGCACAAGTGTATATCGAGATTTCGTTGAGTTGCCCTCGCAGATCCTGGAGAATTGGGCTACCGAGAAGGAGTATCTCGATATGTGGGCCGTACACTACCAGACAGGCGAGCCTATCCCCGCCGACCTTGTTGAGAAGATTGTTGCGGCAAAGAACTACCTTGCGGCATACTCTAACATCCGTCAGCTCTCGTTCGGTCTTACCGATATGGCTTGGCATACACTTAAGACTCCCTACGAGGGTGAGGTTGAGCCCTTCGAGGTTGAGTCAATGAGCTCAGTGCAGATTACTCCTGTTGTGGCTGGTACGGCTATGAATACGGCCTTTACTCACATCTTTGATGGTGGTTATGCTGCTGGTTACTACGGCTATAAGTGGGCTGAGGTGTTGGCTGCCGATGCTTACTCGCTCTTCAAGCAGAATGGTATCTTCGATGCCGCTACCGCTAAATCGTTCCGTCGCTTGATGGAGCAGGGAGGCCAGCGTCATCCTATGGATTTGTATGTTGATTTCCGTGGTCATAAGCCCGAGACCAAGGCTTTGGTTGAGGCTATGGGCCTGAAATAATAGCGGCTATGAGAAATAACCTAAAATTTATCCTCTCGCTTGCACTTCTACTTTCGGCCGTAGCGTGCGAGGAGCGTCGTTCGGGTAACCCTCTCTTTGAGGGTGATTATGCCGACCCCGAGGGTGTTGTGTTTGGTGATACCTATTGGATCTATCCCACCTACTCGGCGGCATTTGACGACCAGCTCTACTTTGACTGTTTCTCATCGAAGGATTTGGTAGAGTGGACCAAGCACGAGCGCATTATCGATAACTCGCGCATCTCGTGGCTTAGGCGCGCTTTGTGGGCGCCTGCGGCTCTGGAGAAGGATGGCAAGTATTACCTTTTCTTTGGCGCTAACGATGTTCACGAGGGCGAGATTGGCGGCATCGGCGTAGCTGTGGCAGATAACCCTGCGGGCCCGTTCGAGGATCTGTTGGGTAAGCCCCTCATTGGCGAGATTGTCAATGGAGCACAGCCCATCGACCAGTATGTTTTTAAGGATAAGGATGGTACCTACTATATGTACTACGGCGGCTGGCGCCACTGCAATGTGGTGAAACTTGCGCCCGATTTCAAGAGTATCGTGCCATTCGACGATGGTACTCTCTATAAGGAGGTTACACCCGATAACTATGTCGAGGGTCCCTTTATGTTCATCCGCGATGGCAAGTACTACTTTATGTGGTCGGAGGGCGGTTGGACAGGTCCCGACTATAAGGTGGCTTACGCCATTTCAGACTCTCCTTTTGGCCCCTTCGAGCGCAAGGGCGTCATCCTGCAGCAGGACGATAGCGTGGCTCGTGGTGCAGGTCATCACTCGGTAGTGCATAACGAGCGCAGTGGCAAGTATTACATCATCTACCACCGTCGCCCGATTGGTTCCGATGTGCGCGACAATCGCGTTACCTGCATCGAGGAGTTACACTTCGACCAGGAGGGCAACATCCTCCCCGTGGTGATGACTCACGAGGGTGTCAAGGCCGATAGATTGTAGTATCTACGATTGATAAAACAGAGAGGTTGTCCCATTACGGGGCAACCTCTTTTCTCTTTTTCAGAGGCTATTATCTATTTCTATAAGGTATCAAGGTCTAAGTTTTGGAATTTTGTAGTATATTTGTTGAAAATATTTTGTTATGAAGAGTTTTATCATTGCACTCGCACTGCTTGCCTCGGTGGTGGCGTGCGGGTCGCAACAACAGAAGAGCGTAGCGCAACCGCAGATAGTACAGCCTACGACATACGCCTGCAGAGTGAAAAATGTATATCCCCACTCGGTGAACTCCTATACGCAGGGTCTGCAGTTTGTCGATGGCGTGATGTGGGAGGGTACGGGCGAGTATGGTTCGTCGCAGATTGTAACCTACTCACTTGGCGATACCGAGCCTAAGGTGTTGAATAAGTTGCCCCGTAGCGAGTTTGGCGAGGGAATAACCCTGTTGGGTGATGAGTTGTATCAGCTTACTTGGGAGTCGAATATTTGCCACGTCTATAACCCTAAGACGATGCAGAAGTTGCGCGACTTTCGCTACCCGGGTGAGGGCTGGGGTCTAACATCCGATGGTGAGAAGCTCTATATGTCGAACGGTACGGCTACCATCTTCAAGGTTGATCCCACCACATTTAACCGCGAGAGCCGCATTACGGTTACTCTGCGTGGCGAGGCACTGAACTACATTAATGAGATGGAGTGGATCGATGGCAAGATATGGGCAAATGTCTATACCACGAACTACATCGTGATCATCGACCCCGCAACGGGCGTTGTCGAGGGAGTGATCGACTGCGAGGGTTTGCTCTCGGATGAGGACATCACCACCCGCACCGATGTGCTGAATGGCATTGCCTACGATGCGGCCACAAAGCGTATATTCGTTACGGGTAAGCGCTGGAATAAGTTATTCGAAATAGAGATTGTAAAACGATAAGCATTGAAGATGAAGATCGAAACTTTGTTTGCAAAAAAAATATGGGTGTTGGACGGTGCCCTCGGTACGCAACTCCTCAAGCAGGGCACGACGGGTTGCCTCGAGTTGCTTAATGTGGCATCGCCCGAGAAGGTGGAGGCCATCCACGAGGAGTATCTGCAGGCGGGAGCCGACATCATAACCACAAACACCATCTGTGCCGATGCGCTCTGCCTCGAGCAGTATGGCTTGCAGGAGCAGTCGTACGAGTTGGCGCGTGCTGGAGCTGAATTGGCTCGTCGCGTGGCCGATAAATACTCCACTACCGAGTCGCCGCGCCTTGTGGCGGGAGCCGTGGGCCCTACGACACGCAACCTCACGCTTGCCAACGATACCACAACGGAGGTCGTTGCCAAGGCTTATGCCGATGTGGTACGAGGCCTGATAGATGGTGGCGTCGATATAATCCTTGTAGAGAGTGTTATGGATGCGGCCAATGCAAAGATTGCCATCGAGGAGTGCCGTAAGATTAATAGCGATATTCCCATCATCCTCTCGGCCGTGCTTTCGCGCATTGCGGGCCGTGTGGCAAGTGGCGCTACAATTCAGAAGTTTTTGGAGGATTTGCCCCTGGAAGATATTGCGGCCGTGGGATTTAACTGCACAAATGGAGTAAAACCTTTGGCCGAGGCGGTGAAGAGCCTCTCTACATTGTGTGCGAAGCCTATTGTGGCTTATCCGTCGGCAGGTCAGCCCATCGTGGCGGCTAACCATTTTGCTAAGGAGATGGAGCAGATGTGCCGTGCTGGTCAGCTCAACATCATTGGCGGATGCTGTGGTACCACACCCGAATATATCCGTCTTTTGGCGAAGGTGGCGCAGCGTTGGCGTCCCCGCAAGATTGAGAAGAAATAAATAGCGATTGATATGAATACAGCGGATTTTTGTGGGTATCTGCACTCACATTTGGCTGAAGGTTATCCGATGATAGCCTCCGTTACCGATGCGCTTGTTGCTTTGGATATTGAATGTCGTACGCTGGCCTCGGGTGGTGTGCTTGCCCGTGTCGAGGGTCGTCGTGGCAATACCGAGCGTTGTGTGGTGCTGGTGGCTACCGTAGAGGGCGCTACGGAGCAGCCGTGTGCTGACAAGGCGAAGGGTGAGAGTATAATGCCCTGCGGTTGTAGCCTATATCACGCCTCTATGCTCTATGGCGTGCTGAAGCAGTGTCAGGCCGAGCCCGACTTCGAGGGAACGCTGTTTGCGTTGTTCCAGCCTGCGGTTGTCGATGGTAAGGGTGGTGCTCGGAGTGTGTTGTTAGAAGATCTATTCAACGGATATAATGTGGCGGCTGTTATCAGCCAGCGAGCCGACGGCGACCTTGCCGTAGGTGAGATAGGCTTTTGTCCAGGACGATTTATGCCCTCGGCTGATGAGTTGCATTTTGTGGTTAAGGGTGTAGGGGGTAATGTCGCCGTGCGCAATCGCTTGAAAGATTCGGTGGTGGCTATGGCCGACTTGATTGTGCGCCTTAATACCCTCAATAGCGATGTGTGTATGCTCTCGGTGGGTTGCGTAGAGGCCACAGGCGAGGCTATGCTTCTGCCTGAGGAGTGTCGATGCAGTGGCTCGATGTTCGCCTATGACGAGAATCTGCGCTCACGCCTAAAGGATATGATCGCCCACGCTGCCGAGGAGGTGGAGTATAAATACGATGTGGAGGTCGATATGAATATTCGAGAGATTGCTCCGTGTGTGGATAATAATACCCAACTCACCTACGAGGCAATGCTCTTGGCTGATAGTTGTGGCTTTGTGGTGCGCGATATGGAGCGTCGGGCAGAGTACGAAGACTTTGGCTACTACTCGCAATGTTATCCCTCGCTCTGTTATAGGTTGGGCGTTAGCCGTTTGGCCGATCGTATGCATACATCGGTTGCCGATCCTGACGAGCGTGCCCTTACCGTAGGTGAGGAGTTTATGTGTCAAGTTGCATTAAACATTCTAAACAAATGAAACAGCAAAGACGAAAGAGTCGTCAAGGCGCCGAGAAACGCTCTCACGCCGACTCTAAAAATATACGCGCCGCGTTTATTATAAATATGTTCCGCGAGTTCCCCGACCGCGAGTTCTCGCTCAAGCAACTCACTTCGGCATCGGGTGGCAACTCCAAGGAGGGTCGCTACATCGTGCGCGATGTGGTGGAGGCACTTGTGGCCGAGGGTGTTGTCGATTGCTTTGGTCGCGATAAGTATAAACTCTCTACCTCGCAGTTACCTCACTACGAGGGTGTGGTGGATATGATTGGCTCGGGCGCAGCCTATGTCAAGGTGGAGGAGCTGGAGAGCGATATATATGTCCATCAGCGTAATGTAAACTATGCTTTGGAGGGCGACCGTGTTGAGGTTGTACTTCAGCGTCAGGCTCTGCGTGAGGGCGATCATCCCGAGGGTGCTATTACGCGCGTGTTGGAGCGTAGCAACAAACAATATGTTGGCACAGCCGAGGTTAGTCGTGCGGCAATCTTTGTGCGTCCCGACGCCCGCAAATTGCCTATGGATATATTTTTCCCGCGCAAGGATAATCCGCAGGTTAGGGATGGCGATAAGGTCGTTTTCCGCATCACCGAGTGGCGCGAGGGCTTGCGCTCGCCGCGTGGCGTGATTGTCGATGTGTTGGGTCAGGCGGGCGATAACGATGCCGAGATGCACGCCATTCTGGCCGAGTACGATTTGCCTTATCGCTTTGAGCCTGAGATTGAGCAGGCAGCAGAGGCTATCGCCGCCGAGATCACAGAACGGGACTATGCCGAGCGCCGGGATTTTCGTGATATAACAACATTTACTATAGATCCCGCCGATGCCAAGGACTTCGATGATGCACTCTCTATCCGCAAGCTCGAGGATGGCATCTGGGAGGTGGGTGTGCATATTGCCGATGTTACACACTACATACGCCCCGACGATGTGCTCGACTGCGAGGCTCGCGATCGTGGTACATCGGTCTATCTGGTCGATCGTACGGTGCCTATGTTGCCCGAGCGTTTGTGTAATGCGTTGTGCTCATTGCGTCCCAATGAGGAGAAGTTGTGCTTCTCGGCAGTATTCAAAATCAACGATAATGCCGAGGTTTTGGATGAGTGGTTTGGTCGCACGGTGATTTACTCCGACCGCCGCTTTACCTATGCCGAGGCGCAGGCTCGCATCGAAACAGGTGTGGGCGACTATGCCGAGGAGATAGCCGTGCTTAACCGCTTGGCGCAGACTATGCGTGCACGCCGTTTCAAGGATGGAGCAATTAGTTTCGAGCGCGAAGAGTTCAAGTTTATCCTCGACGAAAAGGGCAAGCCTCTTGGCGTATATACCAAGGAGCAGAAGGAGTCTAATCAGCTCATCGAGGAGTTTATGCTTTTGGCCAACCGCAAGGTAGCCGAGTATTGTACCTACCGAATGGTAAATGGTAAAAAGGTGGCGCGTACGATGATCTACCGTGTGCACGACGAGCCCAACGAGGAGAAGCTATCTCGTTTTAGAGAGTTTTTGGTGCGCTTTGGTTATCAGTTCCGTGCATCGAAGGGTCGTGCTGTGGCTAAGGCTATCAATAAGTTGGTTACCGAGGTTAAGGGTCGTCCCGAGGCTAATGCTATATCGACTCTTGCCGTTAGAAGTATGTCGAAGGCTCTCTATACCACCGACAATACAGGCCACTATGGCCTTGCATTCAAATACTACACTCACTTCACCTCTCCCATCCGCCGTTATCCCGATATGATGGTGCATCGACTGTTGGCACGCTATTTAGCCGAGGGTAAGTCGGCCGATAAGGCCAAGCTCGAGGCACAGTGTGTATATGCCACCGAGCGAGAGATTATCGCATCGGAGGCCGAGCGTGCGTCAATCAAGTACAAGATGGTGGAGTTTATGCAGGATAAGATTGGCCAAATGTTCAAAGGGCATGTCTCGGGTATGAGCGAGTGGGGTATATATGTAGAACTCAATGACACTCATATCGAAGGTATGGCCTTCCTGCGCGACATCGAGGGCGATTACTACACCTACGACGAGGCTCGTTACGAGGTTGTTGGTCGTGCTACGGGCCGTCGCATAGCCTTTGGCGATGAGGTGTGGATTCGTGTCAAGGGCGTGGATATGCGCCGCCGAACAATTGATTTTGAACTTATCGTAGGCAATAAAAACCGATAATGAGAGGCGAAGATATTTTTGCAAAGGCTCGCGACCGTGCCACGCTCACGCGCGAGGAGGCATATTGGCTCTGGGAGGAGGCACCGCTCGAGCGCTTAGCTGCTGTGGCCGACGAGGTTAGACGCAGTGTTGTGCCTGATCCTAATGTGGTTACTTGGCAGATTGATCGCAATGTGAACATCACCAATGTGTGCATTTCGGGCTGTAAGTTCTGCAACTTCCACTGTAAACCGCATCAAACGGAGCAGGCTTTTATCACCACCATCGAGGAGTATCGCCAGAAGATAGATCGTATGCTCGAATTGGGTGGCGATCAGCTCTTATTGCAGGGTGGCCTGCATCCCAAGTTAGGCGTAGAGTTTTACGAGGAGCTATTTTCGACACTCAAGAGTCTCTATCCTCAGGTGCGTTTGCACGCCCTGGGTGCACCCGAAGTTGCTCATATAGCTCGCATAAGCGGGCTTCCTACACACAAGACATTGGAGCGTCTGGTAGCGGCAGGATTGGACTCTCTGCCTGGTGCCGGAGCTGAGATTTTGTGCGACGATGTGCGTCGAGCTATTTCGCCTGCTAAGCCGAGCGTGCAGGAGTGGATTGATGTGATGGCAGAGGCTCACCAGATGAATCTGCCCACATCGGCAACGATGATGTATGGTCACGTCGAAACTCCGCGTCAGCGAATCGACCACCTCATCACCATACGCGATTTGCAGGCTCGTTGTCCCGAGGGAAATTGGGGATTTATAGCCTTTATCCCGTGGATATTCCGCTCAACGGGAACACGCCTTGAGAGCGAGGGTGTACGATCGCACTTCTCGCCGCTTGAGTATGTGCGTGTGATTGCCGTTAGCCGATTGATTCTGAATAATATCCGCAATATACAGGCCTCGTGGCTCACCGTTGGTAAGCCAACGGCGCAATTAACCCTGCATAGCGGCGCTAACGATATGGGGTCGATAATGATCGAAGAGAATGTGGTCTCGAGTGCCGGCGCACACAATCAGTTTGATGCTGAGGGTATTCAACGAGCCATCCGCGAGGCGGGCTTTGAGCCTCGTTTGAGAGACCAATTATACCAGTCAAGAGAGTATATCGCATCGAATCGAGAATAAATTTGTGGATATATCGTGCTAATAAATTAAAATTTATTACCTTTGCACCTCGAAAAAGGACTTTACACGAGAAAAATCGAATAAAAATATACTGAAGAGACTATGAAAATTACAAGAGAACAGCGTGAGGTAGGTACCTCGTTATTGAAGGTTGTTGTTGGTGAGGCTGATTATGCCGAGGCAGTAGATAAGGCGTTGCGTGAGTACAAGCGCAAGGCTAACATCCCTGGTTTCCGTCCTGGTATGGTTCCTATGGGTGTTGTACGCAAGATGTTCGGTAAGGGCGTTGTGGCTGAGCAGGCTTATAAGCTCGCTTCAAACTCAGTGTTCGAGTACTTGCAGAACGAGGGCATCGACTATGTTGGCGATGTAATCCCCTCAGAGGAGCAGGGCGACTTCGATTTCGAGAACAACACCGAGCACGAGTTTATGTTCGAGATTGGTGAGGCTCCCAAGGTTGAGATGGAGCTTTCAAAGGAGGACAAGCTCACCTACAACAAGATCAAGATCGAGGCTGCTATGCACGAGCAGTACAAGGATAACTACTTGCGTCGCTATGGCCGCTTGGTAGAGGTTGAGTCTGTAGTGAAGGACGAGGCTTTGACCGTAACACTCGACAACGGCGATATGCGTATCGAGGATGCTTATGTAGGTCTTATCTCGATGAGCGACGAGGAGCGTGCTCCCTTCATTGGTAAGAAGGTAGGCGACAAGATGGAGGTTAATGTAAACGAGCTCTACAAGTCAGAGTCGCAGCGTGCTTCTATCCTTCAGGTTAAGGCTGAGGAGTTGGAGACAGTTAATCCTAACTTCTCTTTGGAGATCACTCAGATTCGTCAGTTTGCTAACCCCGAGCTCAACGAGGAGTTCTTCAAGATGGCATTCCCCGATGGCAACATCACTTCAGAGGCTGACCTCGACAAGTTCGTAGATGCTGAGATCGAGAAGGAGTTGGGTCGCGAGGCTGACTACTTGTTCACTATCCGTGTTCGCAACTTCCTTATGGAGAAGGCTGGCTTGCAGATGCCCGAGGCATTCCTTAAGCGTTGGCTCTACACCATCAACGAGGGTAAGTTCTCAATGGAGGATATTGAGAAGGATTTCGAGGGCTTCATCAAGATGTTTACTTGGAACTACTTGCAGAAGCACTTCATCCAGACCTACGAGCTCACCGTTAGCGAGGAGGAGGTTAATGCAGAGGCTAAGGAGTTCGCAAAGGCTCAGTTCGCACAGTACGGTATGCCTTCAGCACCCGAGGAGATGATCGAGAACTTCTCAAAGCAGATTCTTTCAAACAAGGAGCAGGCTCAGAAGATCTACGAGAAGCTCTACGAGTTGAAGGTTGTAGAGTATGTTAAGTCGAAGATCAAGGTAACCAACAAGTCTGTATCGGCTGACGACTTCGCAAAGTTGGCTCAGGAGTTGTAATTGAGCAATAGGTTCGCTGCACTATTATATAAATATATGGTGTTTAAGGCGGATTTGTGATATATACCTGAAAATTTGGACTCTGGGCGTAAAGTTTGCAGAGTCCAAATTTTGATTATATGCGAATACCCTGCATGCGTAGGGAAGCTATTGAGAGCAATGTGCAATGTAATAGTTTAATATATGAATGAATTTGAAAAGTATGCACGCGGATACTGCGGCATAAGCAGTTTGAAACTGCACGATTTTAACTCTATACAGTCGGCTTACATCTCGCCCACGATTATCGAGGAGCGCCAGTTGAATGTGGCTACGATGGATGTCTTTTCGCGTCTTATGATGGATCGCATTATCTTCCTCGGAGCCCCTATCTACGACGATGCTGCCAATATCATTCAGGCACAGTTGCTCTTTTTGGAGTCGATAGATCCCGCTAAGGATATTCAGATCTATATCAACTCGCCTGGTGGCTCAGTGTCGGCAGGTTTGGGTATTTATGATACTATGCAGCTCATAGCTTGCGATGTCTCAACCACTTGTACAGGCCTGGCTGCTTCGATGGGAGCCGTGTTGCTCACTGCTGGTGCTGAGGGCAAGCGTTCGGCTTTGCCTCACTCGCGTGTGATGATTCACCAGCCGTTGGGTGGAGCGCAGGGTCAAGCGTCGGATATTGAGATTACTGCCCGCGAGATTATTAAGACCAAGCGCGAGTTGTATGAGATTTTGTCGGCTCATTCGGGTGTCGATATTGCTAAGATTGAGCAGGATGCCGATCGTGATTATTGGATGAGCGCGGCAGAGGCCAAGGAGTATGGTCTGATCGATCAGGTATTGAATAAGCGAACGAAATAGATTTTTTATGGCTCAAAAATATAAGGGAACAAACCATAGCGGCGAGGACTGTTGCGCGTTCTGCGGGGCAAAGCGTAGCGATGTGGCTTTGATGTTTCAGGGTACGGGTAGCGTGAATATCTGTAACAATTGCGTCGAGCGTGGCTACCAGATGCTCGTTGAGAGCGAGCTAGTGGAGTCGAGCCGCAAGAAGGGCGGTTCGAAGTTTAAGATGGAGTCGCTGATGCGCCCTGCCGAGATTAAGGCGGTGCTGGATCAGTATGTTATAGGTCAGGACGACGCCAAGCGTTATATGTCGGTTGCAGTGTATAACCACTATAAGCGTATAATGAGTCGTGATAAGAAACAGGACGATGTCGAGATCGACAAGTCTAACATCGTGCTGGTTGGCCCCACAGGTACAGGTAAGACCTTGATGGCCCGCACCATTGCAAGGGTGTTGAATGTACCCTTTACCATCGTCGATGCCACTGTGCTCACCGAGGCTGGATATGTAGGCGAGGATGTCGAGAGTATCCTCTCGCGTCTTTTGCAGGTGGCCGATTACGATGTTGCTGCCGCTGAGCGTGGTATTGTCTTTATTGACGAGGTCGATAAGATTGCCCGCAAGAGCGACAACCCCAGTATCACGCGCGATGTGTCGGGCGAGGGTGTGCAGCAGGCTCTGCTGAAGATTTTGGAGGGTACGGTTGTTAATGTGCCTCCTCAGGGCGGCCGCAAGCATCCCGACCAGAAGTTTATTCAGGTAAATACAAAGGATATACTTTTTATATGTGGTGGCGCTTTCGATGGAATCGAGAAGAAGATTGCCCAGCGACTGAATACCCGCGCCATAGGTTATGGTGCGCAGAGCGGATCTCAGATCGACCGCGATAACCTGATGAAGTATATTATGCCGCAGGATCTGCGCTCGTTCGGCCTTATCCCTGAGTTGGTGGGTCGTCTGCCGGTTTTGACATATATGCAGCCGCTTTCGCGTGAGGCTTTGCGCTCGATTCTGACAGAACCCAAGAATGCTATCGTGAAGCAGTATGAGCGTCTGTTTGCTATGGATGGTGTTAATTTGCAGTTTGATAGCGATGTGCTCGACTATATCGTCGAGAAGGCCGATGAGTATAAGCTCGGTGCGCGTGGTTTGCGCTCGATTTGCGAGAGTATAATCATCGACGCTATGTACGATTTGCCCTCGTCGGGCGAGTCGCACTTTACCGTTACGCTCGCCTATGCTAAAAAGAAGATCGAAGGAGCAAATTTTTTGCACCTTAAGCAGGTTAGTTAAGATAAATTATATTATCTTTGTAGGTAAGAGAAAAAAGAATAACTAAAAGATATGTTTGCTAACAATAAACTTAACAAGGCGGCCGATAATATCCGTATTCTGGCTGCCGCTATGGTAGAAAAGGCAAAGTCTGGTCATCCGGGCGGTGCAATGGGTGGAGCTGATTTCATTAACTTGCTCTACACCGAGTTTATGCATTTCGATCCCGAGAACCCCGCCTATCCCTTCCGCGATCGCTTCTTCCTCGATCCTGGTCATATGTCGCCGATGCTCTATTCGGTGCTTATGTTGTCGGGTTTCTACACAATGGACGATTTGAAGAACTTCCGCCAGTGGGGTAGCATTACTCCTGGTCATCCCGAGGTAGATATTATGCACGGTGTGGAGAACACATCGGGTCCCTTGGGTCAGGGCCACGCTATGGCTGTGGGTGCCGCTATTGCTGAGCGCTTTATGGTGGCTCGTTTTGGCGAGTGGATGGCTCACAAGACATACACCTTCATCTCTGATGGAGCAGTGCAGGAGGAGATCTCACAGGGTGTAGGCCGTGTGGCTGGTCATTTGGGTCTGTCGAACTTGATTATGTACTACGATGCTAACAATGTACAGCTCTCAACCACAGTTGAGGAGATTGATACCGAGGATGTTGCGGCTAAGTACCGTGCTTGGAATTGGCACGTTATCGAGGTTGATGGCCACAATGTAGATCAGTTGCGTGCAGCTCTTACCGAGGCTAACGCTCAGACCGAGAAGCCTACCTTGATCATTGGTCGTTCGATTATGGCAAAGGGTGCTCGCGGTGCTAATGGCGAGAGCTTCGAGGGTGCTGTATCTACTCACGGTCAGCCTCTGTCGGCTGCAGGTGCTAATTTGGCAGCTACTGTTACTAATCTTGGTGGCGATGCTGAGGATCCTTTCAAGCTCTTTAACGAGACTGCCGAGATTTACGATACTCGTCGTTGCGAGCTCAAGACTTGGGCCGCTAAGCGTAAGCAGGAGGAGAGCGAGTGGCGCTCACAGAACAAGGAGTTGTCGCTCAAGTTGAATCGTTTCCTCTCAGGCGAGATTCCCGAAATTGATTACAATCAGATTGAGGTTAAGCCCGATACGGCTACACGCGTTGCATCGGCTACTATGCTCGGTGTATATGCCGATAAGATTGAGAATATGATCGTTTCATCGGCCGATTTGAGCAACTCAGACCGTACTGATGGTTTCTTGAACAAGACTAAGGCTTTCACTAAGGGTGATTTCTCTGGTCAGTTCTTCCAGGCGGGTGTTGCCGAGCTCACTATGGCCTGCATTATGAATGGTATGGCATTGCACGGCGGTGTTATTCCCGCTTGCGGTACATTCTTCGTATTCTCTGATTATATGAAGCCAGCTATCCGTATGTCAGCCTTGATGCGTCTGAAGGTTATATATGTATGGTCGCACGACTCGTTCCGCGTGGGCGAGGATGGTCCTACCCACCAGCCTATCGAGCAGGAGATGCAGATTCGTTTGATGGAGCAGGTGCACAACCACCGCGGCGAGCGCTCAATGGTTGTTTTGCGTCCTGCCGATGCTGAGGAGACTATCGTGGCTTGGCAGTGTGCTATGGCTGAGCAGCGTCCCGTTGCATTGATCTTCTCTCGTCAGAATATCAAGTCGATTCCTCCTATGCAGTGTAACCGTAAGCAGGAGGCACAGCAGGCTGTCAAGGGTGCTTATATCGTGATGGATTCTGCGAAGGCTCAGGTCGTTATGCTGGCTTCAGGTTCAGAGGTATCGACCCTTATCGATGGTGCTGAGCTCCTGCAGAAGGATGGTATTCCCGTGCGCGTGGTGAGCGTACCGAGCGAGGGCTTGTTCCGCGATCAGCCTAAGTCTTATCAGGATAGTGTCCTTCCCAAGGATGTCGTGCGTTATGGTATGACCTCAGGTTTGTCGATCAACCTCCGCGGTTTGGTGGGCGAGAATGGTAAGATTCACGGTTGCGATCACTTCGGTTACTCGGCTCCGTTCAAGGTGCTCGACGAGAAGTTCGGTTATAACGGACAGACAGTGTACGAAGAGGTTAAGGCCTTGCTGAATAAATAAGATAGAGTAGCGAGCGGGTCGATTTCGATCCGCTCGTTATATAATATAACTACTTACGACTTAAATGACAGATAAGGTAACTTTAGGCGATAAGACCTTTCGCAAGATGATATCTGCGGAAGGGATTGATAAAGCAGTTACCCGTATTGCCGACCAACTCAACGAGCGTTATGCGGGTCATACCCCCATCTTTTTGGGAGTCTTGAGTGGCTCGTTTCTGTTCCTTGCCGACCTCGTGCGAAAGGTTGATTTTGATAGCCAAGTAGCTTTTATGAGGATTTCATCTTACTCGGGTACTGAATCAACGGGAGAGATAAAGAGCCAATTTGGAATAGACCTTGATATTGAGGGTCGCGATGTAATCATCGTAGAGGATATTGTCGATACGGGTCATAGTATGTCGTATATTCTCGATTACCTCAAGGACAAGAAGCCTGCGAGCGTTGCCATATGTACGCTATTCTTTAAGCCTGAAAGTTTCCGTTACGATTATAAGGTGGATTATGTGGCGCTCAACATTGGTAATGAGTTTATCGTTGGTTATGGTTTGGACTATGATCAGTTGGGTCGTAATTTGAAAGATATTTATGTCATTGATGAATAACGATTTGCTTGACGGTGGCCGTCAGTTGCCACTCGTTGAGGACTTCTATACAGTCCAGGGTGAGGGTTACCATTCGGGTAAGCCGGCATATTTCATCCGCTTGGGTGGTTGCGATGTGGGTTGTCGCTGGTGCGATGCCAAGTACACTTGGAATCCCAAGATCTTTCCTCCGGTAGATGTCGATGTGGTTGTTGCTCGTGCCAAGGAGTGTGCTGCTCAGGCTATCGTAATTACGGGCGGTGAGCCTCTGCTCTATCCATTGGGTGTGCTTACCTCGCGCCTAAGAGAGGAGGGGTTGGAGATCTTTCTTGAGACCTCGGGTACACACCCCTTTAGTGGCGATTTCGATTGGGTGTGCCTCTCGCCTAAGCGTCAGCAACCCCCTTTGGATGAGGCTTTTGGTCGTGCGCACGAGTTGAAGGTAATTATCCAGACCGAAGATGATTTCGCGTGGGCCGAGGAGAATGCGCGTCGAGTGGGGCGTTATTGTCGATTGTACCTACAACCTGAGTGGAGTGCGTTTGACGATATTATGCCCAAGATTGTAGAGTACGCCAAGTCAAATCCTAAGTGGTCGATTTCGATTCAGACGCATAAGTTTATGCGAATACCTTAATGAGCAATGAGGGAGAAGATTGGTAGATATGTGTGGCTGACTATTACGGCTGTTATATTTGTATATACGGCTGTTCTTACGGTGCGTAATTTGGTGTCGGTCATATCGTTGCGCCATCGTATAGGCTTGTTGGAGGAGCAACGCGATCTATATCAAAACCGTATTACAGAGGATAGCACTATGCTCGAGCGACTCAATTATGATGAGTTTCTGGAGCAATATGCACGCGAGAGGTTTCATATGCAACGCGCGAATGAATATATCTATATTATCGAGGAGTAGTATTACATAAAGATACGAACTCGCAAGAAAAAGAGGTCGCTAACTTTTTGGTTAAGCGACCTCTTTTTGTTTTATCTGACTCACATTTACAGTATGTTGCTCAACATCGGGAATATGCGCATCAGCGACTCGATTACTTGGTTGCGGTTGGCATCTTCGCGCATAATGATAAGCACGGTGTTATCGCCTGCAATCGTACTCAAGATGCTGGGGCAGTTGAGATTGTCGATGGGTACCGATATGGCACTCGCGTAACCCGATTTGGTTTTAAGAACGCCCAAATTTCCTGAGAATGTGAGGCTTGTGATGTTGTCGGATATAGTAGAGGATACACTCACCTCGTGTCCTACCGAGTTGGGCAGCACATAGATGTAACCTTGATTCTTGTGTGGCACCTTGGCTACATTCATAAATTTAAGGTCGCGCGATAGTGTGCTCTGCGTGATGATGATTCCGTTCTCGGCCAGGCGAGCTATCAGCTCATCCTGCGAGCCGATTAGTTCACTACGAATAATCTTGCGTATTGTTGCCAGTCGTTGAGTTTTTTGGTTCATATTATTTTAGGTTTTATTCGGTGTTAAATTAATTTCAATTATACATAATTATGTAAAATTAGCGCATAATTCTGATAAAAACAAGAGTTCGCAACTTTTTATTCCTAAATTTTGCTTTTTATCCACTACCTCGATTGCATTTTTGGGGGAATGAGTTGTGTTGAGTATAACGAATGGCAGTTGGAAACTTTTTATCGGAGGGCAGATGATAAATCTTTGGGAGTATTCATATTTTGGAATATATATTCACAAACTATGCAATTATGCGTATATTTTCCTATATATATAAATATATATCTGCGTAGATTTGCATATTGAGGAATAATATGCAATCTTTGTGTTTGTTAAAAACGAAAACATAAAAAATAATTAATTTAATACCATAATGAAAATTGATGTAATGGTCGCTAACGAGGCTCATCTGTGCTTTGTTACACAGATCAACGATGCGATCGATGAGGCTGCAAAACAGCGAGGAACGGGTATCGCCCGTCGTACCGACGAATATATCGCCGATAAGATAAATTCAGGTAAGGCAATCATTGCCGTTAATCGTAACGAATTTGTAGGTTTCTGCTATATTGAGTCGTGGGGACACGATGAGTTCGTTGCCAATTCGGGACTTATCGTTCGTCCGCAGTATCGCGGTATGGGCGTGGCAAAGCGTATTAAGCAGGCTGCTTTCGAGCTATCGCGTAAGCGTTTCCCTAATGCTAAGCTCTTTGGATTGACTACCGGTGAGGCTGTAATGCGTATTAATACCGAGCTTGGTTACGAGCCTGTTACATTTGCTAAACTCACTGACGATGAGGCCTTCTGGGCTGGTTGCCAGTCGTGCGTAAACTACGATGTATTGCAGCGTACAAATATGACCAAGTGTCTTTGCACGGGTATGATCTACGATCCCGAGAAGGTGGCAAAGCGTAAGGCTCAGGTGGAGGCTGCCAAGGCTGAGGCCGCAAGCAAGAAGTCGTTCTGGAGCCGTTTGTTCGGTAAATAATTAATTTTGAATAAATAAGAAAACTAAAATATAGAGATGAAGAAAGTAGTATTGGCTTATAGTGGAGGATTGGATACCTCATTTTGCGTAATGTATCTGACCAAGGAGTTGGGTTACGAGGTTTATACAGCGCTTGCAAACACGGGCGGTTTCTCGGCCGAGGAGTTGGCAGCCGTTGAGGCTCGTGCCTACGCTTTGGGCGCTAAGAAGCACATTAACATCGATGTTACGGCAGAGTATTACGACAAGTGTATCAAGTATATGGTTATGGGTAATGTTCTTCGTAATAAGACCTATCCTATCTCAGTTAGCTCTGAGCGTACTTTCCAGGCTTTGGCGATCGTAAACTATGCCAATTCTATCGGTGCCGATGCTATCGCTCACGGTTCGACAGGTGCTGGTAACGATCAGGTGCGTTTCGACCTTACTTTCGAGGTGTTTGCTCCCCAGGTGGAGATTATCACCCCCACACGCGATATGAAACTCACTCGTGAGTATGAGATCAACTACCTTAAAGAGGGTGGTTTCGAGGCCGACTTTACCAAGATGGAGTACTCTATCAACAAGGGTGTCTGGGGTACATCGGTAGGTGGCAAGGAGACTCTCTGCTCGGCTACCAATCTGCCCGATATGGCTTACCCCTCGCAGCTTCAGAAAGAGGGCACCGAGTCGTTGGAGATTGAGTTCAAGAATGGCGAGGTTGTAGGCGTAAATGGCGAGGCTGTAAGCGGTGTAGCAGCAATCAACAAGTTGGAGGCTATCGGCTCGGCTTGGGCTATCGGTCGTGATACTCATGTTGGCGATACTATCGTAGGTATCAAGGGTAGAGTAGGTTTCGAGGCGGCTGCTCCTATGCTGATTATTAAGTCTCACGAGCTTCTGGAGAAGCATACCCTCACCAAGTGGCAGCAGTATTGGAAGGATCAGCTCGGTACTTGGTACGGTATGTTTATGCACGAGGCTATGTACTCTGAGCCCGTTATGCGCGACATCGAGAAGTTCCTTGAGAATAGCCAGCGTAATGTGTCGGGTAAGGTATTCCTCACTCTTCGTCCCTATACCTTCACTTTGGTTGGTATCGAGTCGGAGCACGACTTGATGAATGCAAAGTTTGCTGAGTATGGCGAGATGAACAATGCTTGGACTGCCGACGATGTTAAGGGCTTCACCAAGATTACTTCAATGCCTTTGAAGATATATCACGCTGTAAACGACGAGGAGTAAAAGTTTGAAAAAAGGTAATTTCTGCGTTACGCATACCCTCGAAATCCTCTTTTACGCAAAGTAAACTGCGGTTTCTCGGGTTTTGCAAGCCTTGAAATTACTCTTTTTAGCAAACTCTATATACAAAAATGAAAAAATAATGATTAGAGTAGCAATTGCAGGTGGTGCTGGATACACGGCGGGTGAACTCGCTCGTATACTTATCAACCACCCCTCTGCAGAATTGAAATATATCCAGAGTTCATCGCACGATGGCGAGCCTATCTCGTCAGTGCATAGCGATTTGCTCTATTGCCCGCTTAAGTTCTCAGCTATCGATTTCAACGATATCGATGTGCTCTTTATCTGTATGGGCCACGGCAACTCGGCTAAGTTCTTGGCCGAAAATCCCGTTCCTGCAAAGGTAAAGATTATCGACCTGAGCAACGATTTCCGCCTCAAGGCCGATGCCGGCGAGTTTGTGTATGGCGCGCCAGAGCTCAACCGCGAGCAGATCCGTGGGGCACGTTGCGTGGCTAACCCCGGTTGCTTTGCAACATCTATCAACCTTGCGCTTATCCCGCTGGCGGCGGCAGGCATCCTGCCCGAGGAGGTTACGGTAACGGGTATCACCGGCTCGACGGGTGCTGGTCAGAAGCCTACTAACGATACTCACTTTAGCAACCGCTCGGCAAACCTCTCTAACTACAAGGTCTTTACTCACCAGCATTTGGGCGAGATTGGCGAGACCGTCGTGGCGGCAGGTGGTAGCGCAAATACCGACATCGCGTTCGTTCCCGTACGTGGTTGCCACACGCGTGGTATTATGAGCGATGTGGTGGTGCGTCTGGACGAGGATCTGGAGACTATTACTAAGATATTCAAGGAGTACTACGCTTCACATCCCTTCGTTTGCGTGAGCGATAAGCCCGTGTATATGAAGCAGGTGGTAAATACCAACTACTGCTTCCTCTCGCTTCAGAAGCAGGATCGTAAGTTGCTCATTACGGCCGTTATCGACAACCTCACCAAGGGTGCATCGGGTCAGGCTGTGCAGAATATGAATTTGATGTTTGGCCTCGACGAGGATGCAGGTTTGCGTCTTAAGGCCAACTATTTCTAAATACGATACGAATGAAACTTTTTGATGTATATTCCCTGCTCGATATGGAGCCTGTGAAGGCCGAGGGCGCATATTTGTGGGATAAGAATGGTGTGGAGTATCTCGATTTTTATGGCGGTCACGCTGTTATCTCGATTGGACACACTCATCCGCACTATGTGGCTACCATCAGCGAGCAGCTCTCGAAGATTGGCTTCTACTCTAACGCCGTTATCAACGGTTTGCAGGTGGAGTTGGCTGAGAAGTTGGGCCCGCTTACGGGTTATCCCGACTACGAGTTATTCCTCTGTAATAGTGGTGCCGAGGCTAACGAGAATGCCGTTAAGTTGGCATCGTTCACAACGGGTCGTGCGCGTGTGTTGGCTATGCACGGTGCATTCCACGGCCGTACAAGTATGGCTGTTGCTCTGTCGGACAACCCAGCTATTCAGGCTCCTGCCAACAAGACCGAAAATGTAACTTTCATCAACCTCAATGACGAGGAGGCTCTGCGCCGTGAGCTTTCGAGCAAGGAGTATGCTGCAGTTATTATCGAGCCTATTCAGGGCGTTGGGGGTATCCGTATGGCTTCCGATGAGTTCCTCAAGACAGCACGCGAGGCGTGCGATGCTACGGGTACAATGCTTATCATCGACGAGATTCAGTCGGGCTATGGCCGTAGCGGTAATTTTTTCGCTCACCAGTGGTCGGGCGTGAAGGCCGACATTGTGTCTATGGCTAAGGGTATTGCTAATGGTTTCCCCGTGGGCGCCATCATAATCTCGCCCTCGATTCCTGCCAAGAAGGGTATGTTGGGCACTACCTTTGGTGGTAGCCATTTGGCTTGTGCTGCGGCTATTGCTGTTGCCGATGTAGTCAAAGCTGAGAATCTGGTCGAGAATGCCCGAGTTATGGGCGATAAGATTATCGAGGGTATCAAGGGCACAAGCGGAGTGAAGGATATCCGTGGTCGCGGCTTGATGATTGGTATCGATTTGAGCGTGCCGCAGGCCGATTTCCGTAAAGTGTTGCGTGAGAAGTATCACATTATGACGGGTCTGAGCGGTCAGTACACTCTGCGTCTGTTGCCACCTCTGATGATTGGCGAGAAGGAGGTTGAGCGTTTTGTTGAGGCGTTCCGCGCAACGGCTACTGAAATGGGAATGTAAATGTATTACGAATGAAGATAAAAGTAATCAAGATTGGCGGTAAGTTAATCGAAAATAGTACGATACTCGCTTCGCTGTGCGACCACTTGGCTTCGCTTGGCGAGGCGTTTGTCTTGGTTCACGGTGGTGGCGTTATGGGCTCACATCTGGCCGAGAAGTTGGGCGTTGAGGTGAAAATGCACGAGGGTCGTCGCATTACCGATGCCGCTACGCTGGAGATTGCCGTTATGGCCTATGCCGGTCTGGCAAATAAACGCGTGGTGTCGGCTTTGCAGGCGCGAGGCGTTAATGCTTGTGGCCTGTCGGGTTGCGATATGGCCGTGGTGAAGTCGCACCGTCGCCCTGTGAAGGATATCGATTGGGGCTTTGTGGGCGATGTCGATGAGGTTAATGCCGATGTTCTCTCGCTCTTGCTCGACAATGGCGCTATTCCCGTGGTGTCGCCCATTACATTCTCGATGGAGGGCGATTTGCTCAATACCAATGCCGATAGTGTGGCTTCAGCCGTGGCTATGGGTTTGGCTCGCAAGTATGAGGTGGAGTTGGTCTTTACACTTGATAAGGCGGGAGTACTACTCGATGTGAACGATGATGGCTCGTTGATTCCTACCATCACACCTCCGCTCTACAAGGAGTTACGCGAGCAGGAACGCATCCATTCGGGTATGATACCCAAGATTGATAATGCATATAATACCATCGAGGCGGGTGTTGTTTCGGTGCGTATTACTTCGCCCGACAACCTTACGGGTGGAACAGTTGTAGTTAAATAGATATGAATTCTCATCAAGCCATAGAGTTGCTCAAACGCCTGATTGCCACCCCTTCGGTTAGTCGCGAGGAGTCGGCTGCGGCTGATATTGTAGCTGTAGAGTTCGAGCGTTGCGGCTTTACTCCTAAGCGTAAGGGTAACAATGTGTGGGCCGAGGCGTGGGTATACGACCCAGCGAAGCCGACCATTCTGCTCGACGCCCATATCGACACCGTAAAGCCCAATGCGCAGTGGCAGAGAGAGCCTTTCGTGCCTACGGTTGAGGACGATAGATTGTATGGTCTGGGAAGCAACGATACGGGAGGTAGTCTGGTGGCGATGATTGCTACTTTTACACAGATTGCCTTAACAGAGCAGGCGTATAACCTTATTATGCTCGCCTCGGCCGAGGAGGAGGTTACGGGTGTGAATGGTGTACGAGCTGTACTGCCCGAGTTGCCGCATATTGATTTTGCTATCGTAGGAGAGCCTACATCGTTGCAGCCTGCTGTGGCTGAGAAGGGGCTTATGGTGCTCGACTGCACGGCCTATGGTGTTGCAGGCCACGCGGCAAGAGAGGAGGGCGTAAATGCCATCTATAAGGCCCTAAAGGATGTGGAGTGGTTTCGCACGCATCGCTTCGAACGAGTGTCGCCCCTGCTTGGGGCAGTGAAGATGTCGGTTACAGGCATCGAGGCGGGAACACAGCACAATGTGGTGCCTGCCGAGTGCCGTTTTATGGTCGATGTGAGAGTGAATGAGTGCTACCGGAACGAGGAGCTCCTGGCCGAGATTCGTGCCAATGTGGAGTGTGAGGTGCAGCCTCGTTCGACGCATCTTAACTCATCGTCAGTGGCTCTCGATCACCCTGCCGTAGAGCGTCTGGTGGCGATGGGTTGTGAGCCTTTTGGCTCGCCCACAATGTCGAATCAGGCCGTTATGCCATTCCCGACGCTTAAGTTCGGTCCAGGCGATAGCGCCCGTTCGCATACGGCTGATGAGTTTATCGTAATGAGCGATATTGAGCGAGCGATGGAGATGTATTACGCGGTGCTCGATAATTTGAAAATAGAAAAAACAGTATAAAATGAAACTTTGGGATAAAGGATATTCTACCGACTCGTTTGTTGAGGAGTTTACCGTTGGTCGCGACCGCGAATTGGATATGTATTTGGCCGAGGCCGATGTGTTGGGCAATATGGCGCATATGAAGATGCTCCGCTCGATTGGACTTCTCTCTGATGAGGATCACGATATGTTGGCCGAGGGCTTGAAGAAGATTCATCAGCAGGTGCTCGCTGGCGAGTTTGCTATTGCCGAGGGCGTCGAGGATGTTCACTCGCAGGTGGAGTTTATGCTCACCGAGATGTGTGGCGATGCAGGCAAGCGTATCCATACAGGCCGTTCGCGCAACGATCAGGTGATGGTCGATTTGAAACTCTTCTCGCGTAGTGCTCTTATCGAGTTGCAGCAGAGAGTCGAGGCCTTGTTTGATACCTTGATGGCTAAGGCCGAGGAGTATAAAGATATTCTTATGCCTGGCTATACTCATATGCAGGTGGCTATGCCATCGTCGTTTGGTATGTGGCTCAGTGCCTATGCCGAGGCTTTGGCCGACGATTTGTTGATGCTCAAGGCCGCCTATGACCTGGTGAATACCAACCCCCTGGGCTCGGGTGCTGGCTACGGCTCATCGGTGCCTTTGAATCGCACGATGACAACTCGTCTGCTCGGCTTCGAGGATTTGGCCTACAACTCGGTCTATGCGCAGATGCAGCGCGGTAAGACCGAGCGCACGGTGCTTACAGCCATTGCCGCTATTGCCGCTACGGTAGGCCGTCTGGCGCAGGATGTATGCCTCTATTCTTGTGCCAACTTCGGCTTTGTTAAGTTGCCCGACGCCTTCACTACTGGCTCAAGTATTATGCCCCACAAGAAGAATCCCGATATTTTCGAGCTCTCGCGTGCTAAGTGTAACCGCTTGCAGGCTTTGCCTATGGAAGTTACGCTCGTTGCAACCAACTTGCCGTCGGGCTATTTCCGCGATATGCAGCTAACGAAGGAGATTTATGTCCCTGCATTTAAGGAGATTAGTGATGTACTCAGAATGGTAGGCGAGGGTGTTGGTCAGATGTGGATTAACCGCGATATTCTCTCAAATGATATTTATAAATACCTCTTCACCGTTGAGGATGTAAACGATGCTGTGGCGGCTGGCGTGCCGTTCCGCGATGCTTATCGCGATGTGGGTATGCGAGTGCAGGAGGGTACTTACGAACACGATGGCCGCGAGTTGCACCACACACACGAGGGTAGCATAGGTAATCTCTGCCTTGATGGTATCGCAGCAAAGTTCGCACGCCACAAGGTAGATTTCACGGAGGTACTTGCCGCTGAGGAGGCCTTGATGAAGTAAGGATTATCGCTTCGACAAGATTTGTCTTAGCAGAGCTATTGTTTGGCGGAATGACTCCATACGCAGGGTTGTTCCGCCAATAATATATATGGCAATCCCTGCTGCAATCTTTGCCGTAAGGCGTGCCGTTACACTCCAATCTGCGGTCAAATCACCCACATACATCACTGCCGCGTACATCGTTAGTGTCAGTATGGCTATTGGTAGAATCGTTCGTAGTAGTCGCAAAAGAGTAATGCGTACATAGCGCAATGCTGACCACATATTAAGAATCATCTCGCACGCAACAGATAGCACCAGGCCATATGCAACAGCCTTCACACTTATGGGGATGGTTACGATCAGTATGACGGTCATAATTGTACGCTTGATAACCTCTACGCGCAAAATTATTGAGCCGTCGCTCTTTACTTTCAAGATGTTATACGATATGTATAGCAATGGATAAAGAAAACCTCCTATACACATAATACGAAAGTAGGGTATGGCAGGATGCCAATCGGGTTTGAGCAGAAGTATATAAAAATCCTCTGCCGTAGCAATCAATCCCGCCATTATGGGGAACATAATAAGGCAGGTAGCCATCACAACAAGCCTAAAACTCTCGGCAAATTTCTCATCTTCGTCCTTTATGCGTGAGAGTGCAGGGTAAGTAACGCTTTGGATTGATAAAATCAGCGAGTAGGGCATATATACCAACTTCTGTGCCTGATTAAAACAGCCCAGCGCACTGCCCGAGTACATCTTGCCGATGAATAGTTGTGAGATGTTGTTGTAAATCGATGTTATAATCTCGGTCGTCATCAGACGCAGGCTAAATGGAGCCATCTCTCGTAACGCACCTTGTGTGGAGATATTACGAGGACGCCAACTGCTATGCCACCATAGCATAGCCGACTTTGTTGCCATTGAACTTAAGCGTTGTCCCACCAATGCCCATATACCCAAGCCCGCAACGGCCATAGCGATGGCTACCACTCCGCTGACAAAAAAAGACATAAAAGACATTGTCGATAATTCGGCAAAGCGCATCTCGCGCACCATCATCGTGTTCTGAATCACACCCAATGCGTTGAGCGGCAAAGAGAGGAATAGTACAGGGGCTACTTTCGCGATTTCGGGCCAACCGTAGTATGAGGCAACAAGTGGCGAGAGGGCCGTGAGTAAGAGATAAAGTGCTACCGAGGAGAGGATATTAAAACGAAAAACCGCAAGGTAGTCGCCCTCGGTGGGTGATACCTTACGGATAAGAGTTTGCGAGAAACCGCTATCGACAACAATCTGCGCGAGTGTGATAAACACCGTCAGCACCGCCATAATACCCATATCCATAGGCATTATGCGGTTGGCCACCACGATACTCACCACGGCTTGCAATAGAGCCGAGCCGACCTTCTCGCCTATGCTCCACGCAACGCCCGATGCTACGCGCTCGATGAGTTTTCCACCTTTACTCTCCCCCTTGGTCATTGTCTATGTTTGAAATTATGCGAGCAATGCCTCCACTCCCAAACGGTAAGAGTCGAGGCCGAAGCCCATAATCGAGCCTTTGGCTACGGGGGCAATCATCGAGATATGGCGGAACTCCTCGCGTGCCAGAATCGACGATATGTGTACCTCCACGACGGGAGTGCTGACGGCTGAGATGGCGTCGCGCAGTGCCACCGAGGTGTGGGTATAGCCACCGGCATTGAGTACTATGCCGTCGTAGCGGCCTACGCTCTGGTGAATGGCGTTGATAAGCTCACCCTCGATGTTGGATTGAAAGTAGTCGAACTCCACTCGATCGGCATAGCGCTCGGCAAGTGTTGCGGTGTACTCTTCGAAGGTCGTTGAGCCATATATCTCCACGTTGCGAGTGCCTTGCAGATTGAGGTTTGGGCCGTTGAGGATTAAAATTTTCTTCATCTCTATTGGTATGTTTTTGACTCTATTGTGCCGTGCAATACTCGCAAGGCATTCATTGCCAGCGCCTCCAGCTCGTTTTCGCCAGCGTAGATCTCTACGGGAGCAATAAAATGGCAGTAGTCGCGTATCTGACCAGTGATTCGTTTGCTGTGGGCAATGCCTCCCGTAAGCAGTACGGCATCCACCTCGCCTCGCAGTACGGCGGCCATCTGACCTATGTATTTGATTACGCCATAGGTCATAGCATTAATGGCATCGTCAGCCTCTTTATCGCCCGCCTCGGCTTGCTCCACCAAACCCTTTACTGCGTTCGAGCCAGTGAGCGACACCAGGCCACCCTTACCGACGAGTAACTCTCGAGCCTGCTTGTGGCTGTACTCGCCCGAGTAGCAGAGGTCAATCAAGTCGCCCGCAGGAATTGTGCCTGCACGCTCGGGTGCAATGGGACCATCACCATCGAGGGCGTTATTGCAATCGATAACTCTACCCTTGTGGTGCGCCGCAACCGATATGCCACCACCCATATGTGCCACCACAAGATTTAACTCCTCATAGCAGCGACCTATGTCGTCGGCATAGCGACGAGCTGTGGCCTTCTGATTCAGAGCGTGAAAAATAGAACGGCTCTGAATCTGCTTTATGCCTGTGAACTTTGCAACTTCATCGCGCTCATCCACCACCACGGGATCGGCGATGTATGCCTTGACCTGACAAAGAGATGCAATCTCCGATGCAATCATTGCGCCCAGGTTTGAGGCGTGCTGTTGAGGTGTGGTGCGCAGGTCGTGGAGCATCTGCTCGTTTACCTCATAAACACCACTCTCAATAGGATGCAACAAGCCCCCTCGACCTATGACAGCCGAGAGGGTGTTGATATCAAAACCCTTTGCTAATAGAGCCTCAAGTATAACCTCCTTGCGCCACTCATACTGCTCAGGCACCGAGCCAAAGCGCGATAGTTCCTCGGTAGAGTGCGCTATCGAGATCTCGACGATAGGCGTAGTGCCGCGATAGACGGCCACCTTGGTCGATGTAGAGCCTGTATTTATTGCCAAGACCGTGGAGAGCGACAACGCCTCAAGGTCGAGTGTGGCGAGTGCTGAGGTTGTATTCATACGCTTTGCGTTTTAGCGTGCCGCCAAGCAAGCAAGCGCGATTGAGTACTTCTTCGTAAGGGCAGAGTCTCCGCGTGAGGTAAGCACGCAAGGAACCTTGGTACCCATAACCATAGCAGCCAACTCGGCACCACCAATGTGTGTAGCAGCCTTGAAGAATACATTTGCTGACTCGATGTTGGGGAAGAGCAAGCAGTCGGGGTCGCCCGCAACGCTTGACCCAGTAACCTTCTTGTGCTCGGCAACCTCTTTGTAGAGGGCTACATCGAGTGAGAGGGGACCATCGACGATAACCTTACCCAACTGACCACGGTCGCCCATCTTTGCGAGGATTGCACCCTCGGTAGATGATGGAACAGTGGGAAGTACCTGCTCTGACGCTGTGATGCAAGCAATCTTCGGAGTCTCTACGCCGAGAATCTTGGCAGTCTGTGCCAAGTAGCCGATGAGCTTCTGCTTCTGCTTAAAGTCGGGAGCGGGGATAACGGCAACATCAGAGATTGAAATAAGCTTGTCGCGACCAGGGAGCTCGATAACAGCAACGTGGCTCAATACGCCCTTCGGGGGGAACAAACCAGCCTCCTTGTTCAGAATGCCGCGCATATACTTGTCGGTTGAAACCAAACCCTTCATCAATACATCGGCCTGACCATTCACGACAGCCTGAACAGCCAACTTAACGCAAGTAACGTCGCTTGTCTCGTGTACGATGTTGAATACCGAGGGGTCGATGTTGAGTTCTGCGCAAGCAGCCTCGATGGTTGCTCGGTCGCCGAAGAGAGTAGCCTCTACCAGGCCCTCCTTCCAAGCATTGTAAACAGCCTCGATGGTGTGAGTATCTTGACCATAAGCAACTGCCAATCGCTTCTTACCACGAGCAACGGCAGCAGAAACAATCTCATCCAAACGTGTAATCATATCTTTTTATCTTTTTAGTTTCTTGAAATTGGTGAATTAAAGATTCTTTGTGAGGTTGTAAGTGTCGGTCGCAATAACCAACTCCTCGTTTGTTGCGATAACGGCAACCTTAACCTTTGCCTCGGGAGTCGAGAGAATAGTATTGGTACCGCGAGTCTTGATGTTGATGCTCTCATCAATCTCAATACCCATAAACTGCATATTCTCGCAAACATAGCGGCGCAAGTCGGCTGAGTTCTCGCCAACACCACCTGTGAAGATGAGCAAATCAACACCACCCATCTCGGCGGCATACTCGCCTACGAACTTCTTTACGCGGTTGTAGTACATATCGCGAGCTACGATAGCCTTCTCGTTGCCAGCATCGTACGCAGCATCGATATCGCGCATATCGCTCGATAGGCCTGTCATACCCATTACGCCCGACTTCTTGTTCATCATAGCATTGAGCTCGGCGTATGACATTCCCTCATTCTCGCCAATGTAGGTAATTGCGCTGGCATCAACCGAACCGCAGCGTGTACCCATTACCAAACCATCGAGCGGAGAGAAGCCCATCGATGTGTCGAACGACTTGCCGTTGAGGACAGCTGTTACCGAGCCACCATTACCAACATGGCAAGTGATAATCTTTGAGTTCTCAAGATCCAAGCCACATAACTCAGCGCCAATCCTAGCTACATACTTATGGCTTGTGCCGTGGAAACCGTACTTACGCACGCGGTACTTGTTGTAGTACTCCTCGGGCAGAGCGTAGAGGTAGTTAATGGCGGGTATAGTCTGGTGGAACGATGTGTCGAATACGGCTACCTGGGGAATGCCTGGCAACACCTTCTCGATTGAGAGTACACCCTCCAAGTTTGCGGGGTTGTGCAGGGGTGCGATCTCGAACAAAGAGCGGATATTCTGCTTTGCCTCCTCGTCAACAACAACGCTTGACTTGAAGAACTCACCACCGTGAGCTACACGATGACCTACAGCCTTCACATCGGTCAGCTTCTCGATTACGCCGTGAGTGGCATCGGTCAACGCCTCCAAAACCATACTGATACCTGTGGTGTGGTCGGCAATGGGGGTGATAACCTCATACTTATCCTTGCCCGTGGGCTTGTGTGTTAGGCTTCCCTCGGGAAGACCGATACGATCGACCAAACCTTTGGCCAAAAGTGCGTTGCTCTGGTCGTCGATGTCGATAACCTGATACTTGATTGACGATGAGCCGCAGTTAAGAACTAATACAATCATTGTTTTAGATATTTTATTTTTAGTGTTTTGTCGATTAAATGGTTACACCCGTGCGCTCGCTCCAAGTTGTTCCAACTTGTATGCCACTCGCAGGGTTTGAGGAGTAGCGGTGGGCGACGACGAAGTGTTAGTGTTACAATATTTATGTTTGAACACCCAAAGGTACAAAATATTGTGGCACGATGTACGAAAAAAGGACGAAAAAACTTTTCGCCCTTTGATTTTTTTGAGAATTACTCCTCGACCGTGTTGTACAATATAATTCGCTCGATTGCGCGTTGGCATACCTCGCAGAATTGAGTGGCCACATTATCGCGCATACGACACACCACAGCGGGGCGATACATCCCCTTGGTCATATAGCCGCCACCCTCATACACGCCTATTGTGTAGCGCTCCTTGCGCTTGTCGGTAGGCTCGGTGGGGATAGGGGTATTTTTATCGAGCATATCCTTCCACTTTGAGTCGAAATCTACAAGTGTCGTAATATTCTGCTCCCAAGGCTCATGGCCGAGTTTGTAGGTGCCCTCGGTGTGGTCCTCCTGCTCGTAGAAATACTCGTCGGCCAGGGCTCCGAATGAGTGGCCAAACTCGTGAACAACGACGGGTTTGAAGTAGGGATTGTGGGCTGTGGTGAGTGTGTACGAGTTATAGATACCGCCACCGCCATAGGTGTCGGTGTTGGCCAAAATAATCAGGTGCTCGTAGTCGATACCCATCAGCGCATCGTGAATAAGGTGTACGCTGTTGGTCGTGAGGTATCGAGGCGAGTAGAAGGTGTGGAAATTTGAGTTCAGTGCTGTCTCGCGCCACGAGTTGAGTTGTGGAACGCTAACATCGCTCTGCTTCGACGAGAGTTTTACCGCTACGACATTAAATTTACCCTTATGTGTGGCGAAGGGCTCATACGAAAATATCTCATCGCACGCCGTGCGGGCATCCTTCATAAATGTATCCATCTCGGCTTCGGTATATCCTTCGGCGATGATGGCGATGTCGATGCGCTCCTCGGCTGAGCCGCTTTTGAGTAGGTACTCATAAGGTGCCGACTCGCGCTTATCCATATTGCGGATAAGCTTGTCGCCAGGTGAGACTTTGTGGCGCATTGAGGCCTGCTTTTCGCCCTCGTTGCTAAGTAGGGTTATCTCTACAAAAACATCCTTCTTGGGAAATGGTACAAGATACGTAGCCTCGAAGCTCTTGTTGAGTTGCTGTGCCTCGTCGGTTACGAGCCACTCTTGGAAAAGACTTGAGAATGATGTGCGATAGATAGTCTTGCCACTCTCTATGTCAATTACTTTCACATCTCCATTACCTCTGACGGGCACGCTATCAAGATTTATGCGACGACCTGCCCAACCATTCTCTGAGGCCAATTCGTCGAGCGCAATCATCTGCTGCTCGGCATTGCCTGTGAAGATATAATCGAGGCGAAGTGTTCTATTTGAGAAGTAATCGTCGAAACTCTGTGCTGATGCTGTGATGGCTGTCAGCAGGGCAAAAGCGAGGGCAAAAATATGTTTCATAAGTTTGGGTTTGTGCTAACGGCGGTGTGTGGTGGTGGATTACGCAGTCTGCTCCTCCTCTTGAGCCTCCTCGTATTTGTAGCCTACGCCTTTTACGGTGAGGATATGCTCTTCTCCAATCTTCTGGCGCAGTTTGCGAATGTGCACGTCGATAGTACGGTCGCCCACGACAACCTTATTGCCCCACACTTTGGTGTAAATTTCCTCGCGAGTGAAGAGCTTGCCGGGCTGTGAGTGTAACAACTCGAGCAGCGCGAACTCCTTGCGGGGTAGTACGATAGTCTCACCTCCCTTGCGTACGAGGTAGTGTTCGCGGTCGATCTCAATCTTATCGCTCTCCTCAACGGGGGTGATGCGCTTGAGAATTGCCTGCACACGACTGCGCAAGATATTCATCTTGATGGGCTTGTTGATGTAGTCGTCGGCACCTGCGTTGTAGCCTTGTAGCTGTGTATCCTCGCTACCTACGGCCGAGAGGAATACAATCATCACATTCTTTAGCACCGGCGAGCGGCGTAATGCTTTGCAGGTCTCGATGCCATCGAGTACGGGCATCATCATATCGAGAAGTATCAGATGGGGCTTTACACTGAGTGCCACTTCCAAACCTTCTGCGCCATTTGAGGCTGTAAATACTTCGTATCCGTCGCGTGAAAGGTTATATTTCACGAATTCCAGAATATCATCCTCGTCGTCGATAAGTAGTATGCGGTATCCCATAATGAGTGAATTTTCTACAAATATACAAAAATCCCGCAAAAAAAACGGATAATGAACCGATAAATTTCTTATATTTGCACATCTATATGCTTTTCGAAAGCGAGTAACACTAAAACTGAAGAGGTGATGATCACTGAAAATTCTAACAACACAACTCCCGAGGAGTTGGTCGGCAAGTCCGACGATGCGCTTAATGTAACTACCGAAGGTGGTGCTTCAATGGCCGTTGAGGCTACCACAGATGACAATGTAGAGGCTGTGGCTGAGCAGGTTGCAGCTGATTTTGCTGAGGAGAATGCAGCCCTAGATGCCGAGCAGGCTGGTCTTGCTATTGGTGATGAGATGGCCGAGGAGGAGGCCGCGGCAGATGTCGATAGGGGTGATTTGAATAACCGCACAAAGCAGGAACTCATCGATATGTTTGCCTCACTTATCGAGAATGAGCCCGTGCAGACTCTTCGCAAGAGTGTCGAGGCTATCAAAATCGCATTTTACAAATTACATCGCGCCGAGGTCGATGCTGCTCGTAAGGCATTCGAGGCTGAGCAGGGCGAGGGCGTGGAGTTCACTCCCGTGGCAGATGGCCTGGAGGCACGCTTGAAGGAGCTCTTCAAGGAGTATCGCCGTCGTCGTGATGAGTATATAGCCAACCTCGATTCCGTAAAGGAGGAGAACTTGAAGTGTAAGTTGGCAATCATCGAGGAACTTAAGGAGTTGGTGAACTCTGATGAGACTCTGAACAATACCTTCGCTAAGTTCCGCGACCTGCAACAACGATGGAAGGATGCTGGCGTTGTGCCACAGGCTAAGGTTAAGGATTTGTGGGAGACCTACAACCTTCATGTTGAGAATTTCTATAACTTCATCAAGATAAACAAGGAGCTTCGCGATCTGGATCTTAAGAAGAACTACGAGCAGAAGATGCAGCTCTGCGAGGCAGCCGAGGCTCTTATGCTTGAGCCATCTATCGTTGAGGCATTCCATAAGTTGCAGAAACTGCACGACGAGTGGCGCGAGACAGGTCCTGTGGCTAACGAGTATAAGGAGTCGTTGTGGGAGCGTTTCAAGGCAGCATCGGCTCGTATCAATAAACAACATCAGGAGCACTTCGACGCCATCAAGCAGGAGCAGATGAAGAACCTTGAGCTTAAGCAAGAGCTCTGCTCAAAGACTGAGTCCCTGGCCGAGCAGCCCTACACCTCACGCAAGGAGTGGAATAAGGCCAGTGAGCGTTTGATCGAGATTCAGAAGATGTGGCGCACGATAGGCTTTGCTCCCAAGAAGGAAAATACTCGTATCTATGAGCGTTTCCGTACCGCTTGCGACCGCTTCTTCGAGGCTAAGCGTGAGTTCTACGCTGGCGTGAAGAGCGAGATGGAGCATAATTTGGCCCTTAAGCAGGAGCTCTGCGAGGCCGCTGAGGCTCTGCAGTTGAGCGAGGATTGGAAGCACGCTACCGAGGAGTTGCTCGCCTTGCAGGCTAAGTGGAAGCAGGTGGGTGCCGTGTCGCGCCGTTATTCAGATCAGGTGTGGAAGCGTTTCCGCGCGGCGTGCGACAACTTCTTCGAGCGTAAGGCGCAGCACTTTGCAAGCATCGAGGGTGAGCACGAGGCTAACTTGCAGAAGAAGATGGCCCTTATCGAAGAGATGTTGGCCGCTGATGTAAAGCAGGGCGGTTACGATATGATTAAGGAGTTTCAGCGTCGTTGGAGCGAGATTGGTTTTGTACCCATCAAGCAGAAGGATGCTGTGCAGAAGAAGTATAAGGCGGCTGTTGATCAGCTCTTTGGTACACTGCGAGGCTCGGAGCGCGATCGTTCGATGAATCGTTTCAAGGAGCGCCTACAAGGTATGAAGGGTAGTGGCGATAAGCGCCTGAAGAATGAGCGCGAGCGCTTGTTCAATAAGGTACGCCAGATGGAGCAGGATATTGCCCTGTTGGAGAATAACATCGGTTTCTTCTCGAAGTCGAAGAATGCCGACGCTATGGTGGCCGACATTCGTGAGAAGATAGCCAAGGCGAAGCAGGAGTTGCAGGATACTATCGAGAAGGTACGCCTGATTGACGCTCGCTCGCAGGAGGAGAACAGCACAAAGGAGTAACCTACATACTTTTGAGAGTACGCACGGTCGGACTCGCGGTCCGCGCCGTGAGTCCGACTCGTTAGGTTAAAGATAAATAAGGATAGATAATTTAACAGATATACGATTATGAAACTAAGTAAACCAAAGTACATCTTCGTTACGGGAGGTGTGGCATCGTCATTAGGTAAAGGTATTATTTCGGCTACCGTTGCGCGTTTGCTTCAGGCACGCGGCTATTCGGTAACAGTTCAGAAGTTCGATCCCTATATCAACGCTGATCCGGGCCGTTTGAACCCTTATGAGCACGGTGAGAGCTATGTAACCGAGGACGGAACTGAGTGCGACCTCGATTTGGGTCATTACGAGCGTTTTACCTCAATCACCACCACGATGAACAACACCGTAACTACGGGTAAGATATATAAGGAGATTCTCGAGAAGGAGCGTCGTGGCGAGTTTATGGGTAAGACCGTGCAGGTTATTCCCCACATCACCGATGAGATCAAGCGTCGCATACAGTTGTTGGGTACAACCAAGAAGTACGATGTGATTATCTCTGAGATCGGTGGTACGGTGGGCGATATTGAGTCGTTGCCCTACATCGAGTCGGTTCGTCAGTTGCGCAACCAGTTGGGTTATCAGAACTCATTGTTGATCCACCTTGCGTGGGTGCCCTATATGGCTGCAGCCCACGAGATGAAGACCAAGCCCACACAGCACTCTGTTAAGGAGTTGCAGTCGGAGGGAGTTCAGCCCGATATATTGGTGTTGCGTGCTGAGTCGAGTCTTGCTGAGGAGGTGCGCCGCAAGGTAGCCTTGTTCTGCAATGTAACCGAGGATGCTGTTGTAGAGTCGATCGATGTACCCACAATCTACGAGGTACCTCTGCGTATGCACGCACAGCATCTCGACGATGTTATCCTTCGCAAGTTGGGTATTACTGATGCCGATGAGCCTAACCTCAAGGCGTGGAGCGAGTTCGTGGAGAAGATCAAGTCGCCTAAGTATAAGGTTGAGATTGCTTTGGTTGGTAAGTATACCGAGTTGCCCGATGCCTATAAGTCAATCAACGAGTCGTTCATTCACGCGGGTGCTATGAATCACTGCAAGGTTAAGGTGCACTATGTCCCCGCCGAGCAGGTAACTAAGGAGAATGCGGCCGAGTTGTTGGGTGGCGTGTCAGGTATCTTCGTGGCTCCTGGCTCGGGTGTGCGTGGCTTCGAGGGTAAGGTTGCCGCTGTTCGCTATGCTCGCGAGAATAATATCCCCTTCTTCGGTGTGGGTTTGGGTATGCAGGCTTCGATTGTGGAGTTTGCTCGCAATGTGTTGGGTATGGCAGATGCTCACTCGCGTGAGATGGATCCTCAAACCAAGAGCCCGATTATCGATTTGATGGAGGAGCAGAAGAAGGCTACCGAGAAGGGTAGCACGATGCGTTTGGGTGGTTATCCCTGTGCACTTAAGGCTGGTTCGAAGGCTGCTGTAGCCTATGGCACATTGTCGGTTGTGGAGCGTCATCGCCACCGTTACGAGTTTAACAATGCGTTCCTGCCCAAGTTCGAGGCTGCAGGTATGGTAGCTACGGGTGTAAACCCTGAGACAGGTCTTGTCGAGGTGTTGGAGTTGAAGTCTCACCCCTGGTTCGTGTCGGTGCAGTATAACCCCGAGTATAAGAGTACAGTATCAACCCCCGCTCCCTTGTTTGTAGCTTTTGTTGCTGCGGCTATGGAGCATCAGTCGAAGTGTGCAGCCAGCGAGAAGGCTGAGAAGTAATATTAACATTAAAACCAAGAAATGGATAAGAAAACAATCATTGGAGTTGTGCTTATGTCGCTGATCTTCATCGGCTATGTAGTGTATAATTCCAAGCAGCAGGCAGAATATCAAGAATATATGGCCTCGGTGCAGGCCGAGGAGCAAGCCGTAGCCGAGGCTACGGCAACGGCAGTCGCAACAGAGGTTGAGGCAACCGATTCGTTGGCAGTGGCAGCCGCCGAGCAGCGTGAGACGACAATGTTTGGCGAGGCACTCGTTGCAGCACGCAATGCCGAGCCTCAGATCTTCGAGATGAAGAACGACTACCTCACTATCGACTTCACCACTCGCGGTGGTGCGATGCAGAAGGTGGTGTTGGAGGAGTACACCAAGTATGCCCCCAAGGATGAGCGCACCGAGAAGGTTACGCTGTTCGACCCCTCGACTGCGATGTTCGATATGGAGTTTTATGTTAAGCGTGGCCTTAACAATGTGAAGGTGAATACCTCAGAGTATGTCTTTAAGACTGAGGGCGTACGCAACGAAGGCGATCGTCAGGTGCTGACTATGCAGTTGGAGGTTGCCGAGGGTGCTTACTTGCAGTATGAGTACATCTTGTACAATGAGAAGACTCCGTCGCGCGACTACCTCGTTGATTTCAATGTGAAGTTGCATAATCTCTCGCCCATTATGGCCCAGCAGTCAACATTGGGGCTTGCGTGGAGCGATCGTACATATCAGAACGAGCGTAGCTACAAGACCGAGAATATGTACACCACAATCTCTTACCGCTTGCCTGGTGAGGAAGGTGTCGAGGATTTGGGTATGGGTGAGACGAAGGAAGAGCAGGTACAGAGCGATGTTAATTGGGTGGCATTCCGCCAGCAGTTCTTCTCGCAGGCCTTCATCGCTTACGATAACTTTGCTTATGCCGATATGGGCTACACAGCCGAGGCTGACGGTTCGGGTTTTGTGAAGCAGTTCTCATCTCGTATGGGCGTGGCTTATACACCCCAGACTACCGATTACCACTTTGCTCTCTACTGCGGCCCCAACAAGTATGCCGTTCTGAAGGATGTAGTATCTCCCGATGGTGAGAAACTCTCAATGGAGCGCCTTATCCCTCTGGGTGGCTGGTTGGTAGGTTGGTTTAACCGCTGGATTGTAATTCCCGTATTTGACTTCTTGCGCAATTATATAGCAAGCTTCGGTATCATCATCCTTATCCTTACTATTCTGGTTAAGTTGCTCATTTTGCCTCTTACCTATAAGAGCTACCTCTCGACGGCTAAGATGCGCGTAATCAAGCCCGAGATGGATGCCTTGAATGAGAAGTATCCCAAGCAGGAGGATGCAATGAAGAAGCAGCAGGAGATGATGAATCTCTATAAGAAGGCTGGTATCAACCCTATGGGCGGATGTATTCCTTTGCTCATCCAGATGCCTATCCTTATCGCGTTGTTCCGTTTCTTGCCCGTGAGTATCGAGTTGCGTGGCCAGTCGTTCTTGTGGTCTGACGACTTGTCGTCGTACGATAGCGTGCTCGACTTGCCCTTCTCGATCCCCTTCTATGGCGATCACGTCAGCTTGTTCTGTCTATTGATGGGTGTGGCTATGATCGGATTCTCATACTTGAACTATCAGCAGACCGCTTCGTCGCAGCCGGGTATGGCTGGTATGAAGTTTATGATGGTGTATATGATGCCCGTGATGATGCTCTTCTGGTTTAACGACTATGCATCGGGTTTGTGCTACTACTATCTGATTTCGCAGGTGCTGACAATGATTATTATGACATCGATTCGTCGTTTTGTTGATGATGATAAGATTCGTTATATGATGGAGAAGAACTCGGCTAAGCATAAGAACAAGAAGAAGTCGAAGTTCCAGCTCCGCTACGAGGAGTTGATGCGTCAGCAGGAGGAGATGATGCGCCAGCAGCAGAAGAGCGGCAGACGCTAATCTGTGCTAATATATCCTTTGGAGGCTATCTGACAATCGTTGTTGGATAGCCTTTTTTTACTCCGAGGCAATTAGATTTGTTAATTAGCAGACTTCTGCGTAACTTTACTATCGTTTTATAAATCTATGTCGTGTGCCGATGGCACTGGCTCGTAGGACGGAAACTAAATAAAATTAAGCATATGAAAAAGTCGTTATTACTTTTTGTAGCCGTTGCCGTTGCAGCGGTCTCTTTTGCGCAGGGACAGGGTCAAAATCCCAATCCCGATTATGTCGCTTTTTCTCAGCGCTGGTATAACAGCTCACAGGATGTAGGTCGTTCGCATAACAATGCTCCTACATTCTTCGTCTATCCCGATTCGAAGGTCGATGAGGCCGGTGCTAAGGCTCTGCTCGAGGAGTTGGGTATGTTGGCCACAGCCGAGGCAAATCAGTCGGCGGTGTTTGTGCTTAACCCTGTGGGCGAGAAGTACGATGCGAAGGCCGACTTCGATGCCTTTGTCGAGATGTTCAACCGAGCCCGTTCGGGCAACCTGAAGGTTGTGGGCGTTGGCGCAGGTGCAACATTTGTGAACAGTGCGCTTGCAATGACCGATGCCGCATCGCATATTGCGGGAATTTTGACCATTGGCGGTAAGGCTGCCAAGGCCCCTGCGTCGTCGTATGGCGTTCCTGCCTATGTGGCAGGCAAGGGTGCTAAGAATGTGGCTAAGAGTTATATTGCGATAAACAAGGCGCAGGCGCAGGGTGCAAATAAGTATGTCAATGCCGATGAGCCGTTGCTCGTCGTGGCTGTGAACGAGAACGCCGAGGCTTCGCTGTCGGATATATTTGCCGATGCGTGGCGCGAGGTGCTGGGCAAGAACTTCCGTTACAACAACTACAAGCATACGCACTACGAGGGTATGACCTTCGGCCAGTATGGCGCAGGCGAGTTGGAGCCCTTCACCGACTGGGAGGTACTCGGCATCAAGCGTGAGGTTGTTATCGCCGAGCAGCGTCAGGGTCTGCCGTGGCTATGGTATGAGTATTGGCCCGAGGAGCTGATGAAGGGCGCACCCGAGAAGAGTGTGCCAGTAATGGTGCTCCTGCACGGTAACGCCAACGATCCCCGCACGCAGGCTGAGACATCGGGCTTCATTCAGGTGGCAGGCAAGGAGCGTTTCTTCGTCGTTGAGATGGAGTGGCAGGGTAGCCGCAACTATGGCGCTATGGGACACGATGGCGTTGAGCAGGTGTTGTATCAGCTCCTGGCAAAGTATCCGCAGCTCGACCCCACACGCATCTACGCCGAGGGTTTGTCGGCAGGCTCGATGACAGCTACTGCTCTGGGTATCAAGAAGTCGCACCTCTTTGCCGCCGTGGGAGGTCACTCGGGTGGTATCTTCAAGGGTGCGCGCGGTCTGTTCTCAAATTTTGATGCTATGTGGGATGAGGCTACTCAGAAGCGTGGTGCGGTGGAGATGGCCTATTGCTCGGTGCTGGGTACAGCCGATATGGTGGTACCATACTTTACGCCCGATAACTATAAGGATAATAGCTACCTGAATGCGTGGAATACCTACCAGCAGATGAATGGTATGGATGTGGTGATGGATCTCGATTTTGAGAAGGATGCCGTATTTGGCTTTACTTTGAAGGATCGCCAGACCATCGTAACCAACAAGGGTGAGGGTATCCGCATCGAGATGGGTCAACACTATAAGGGCGAGAAACCTCTTGTATGCATCGTGGCAGTTATGGATTATGGCCATTGGAACTTTATGCCTACGGCGCAGATTATGTGGGATTACTTTAAGCAGTTCTCGCGCGATCCCCAGACCAAGAAGTTGATTTATACACCCAATAAGTAGGTGTGTTTAGTGCCTATTATACAATTTCTACACAAACGAGGTTGCCTAACCGATTGGGTTAGACAACCTCGTTGTTTTTGCAAACCGCAAAAATAGACCTTTGCGATACATCATATCTATATTTTTCTTACCTTTGCTCCGAGAATGTTATAATTTTGGGGCGATGAAAAACTTTTTTGCGACATATCGTAGCGAGTGTAACCTCTTGATGATTGTAGAGGCGTCGTTGTGCGCAATATATACCCCCCCCCTATACAGTTAATAATCAGATGGTTGGTCGTAATCTTGCGGCCAAAAGTTATATGTTAGCGTTACCACTTGGCTCGTTGTGTGCTTGGTGAGTAGCGCTTTGTTTATGTGTGCATAATTTCTTTAATAATAAATAATTTCTAACATTTAAAAAGTATGAAGATTTTTAAGTTAATAGCCGTTGCCCTCGTGGCAATGTTGGGTTTCACGGCGTGTGATAACGACCCTGAGCACATCTGTGATGACCACAGCGCCGACCTTGTTGGTACTTGGACTTGCCTTACAGAGGGCTTTGCTGAGGCGTTGGTTATCAAGGCCGATGGCTCATTAGTTTCTACAGGTGTGGCTGAAGGCCATTATTGGGAGAATATAGCAGGTAAGATTGTTGTGGAGGATGGCGATGTTACTTTGACTTTCGAGGATGGCGACAACTTCAAAGGCCACTTCGACATCATTCCTGGTAAGGCTTTCTCGGTCTATAACGAGGAGGATGGCCGTTTTGTTTTCAACTATTGCGAAAAAGATCTCTCTGATGAGATTGTGGGTATGTGGGTATGTCACGAAGGTCTGCCAGGAGTAGAAAATGATATGGCAATTTTCACCTATTCTGAGGACGGGAAAATGACTATGACAACGCAGGCATCGGAATTCATTCCTGCTGACTTTGTAAATGTGGTGTGTGATTATAAGGTAGTTGGAGATATTATGTTTACAAATATACCTAAGGATAATGCAGCAGAAGGTAACGCTTTTTGCCAGCCTATCCGCTTGACTTACACTCCAAATGGAACAACTTTGGGTGATATTTATACTCAGACATTGTATGCTCCTACTGAAAATGGTACTGTGTATTTAACTTCTACTTGGCTCCGCATTAAGCAAAACCTTGACCTCGAAGGCAAGGCATACGACTACAACAATACTTATGTAAGCAATGTAAAGGGCTTGGACGAAGATATGACGATGATGGGTTACACCTTCAATATCGGCAAGATGGAAGGTAAGAACCTCGACAAGATGCTCAAGACACTTCTCTTTGCCGTTGAGTTCCCGAATGCCAATACCCTGAAGTATCAGTACCACTACAACGGTCAGAACATTGCTTTCGAGGCTCGTATCGTGGTGGATGGCAACAAGGTAACCATCAAGATGAGCGAAATGTACCCATATTATCGTGACGTGGATATGTACATGTTCCAAGACCAGGACAATACACAGTTGCACATGTATATGCCTACCTCTTCGTTCATCAACTACTTCGGCAATATGGACGTAGCAGCGTTGGCCTTTGCCGGCGAAATCGACGTGACCGATGCAGCAGCCGTACAGGCTATCTTCGACCGTATGGACGAGAGAGTGGAAAGCATCAACGTAAGCTTCACTTTCAAGGCAAGCAAGTAATCTCGTTATACAGATACTAACCAGCAAGGGG
>JAZONC010000036.1:0-17806 GCA_045654285.1 Alistipes sp.
AACATTCAAAGACAATGGTACAACGGTTATGACAGGATATCTTCCAGAGAGCGAAGATGCAGATTATCTTTTGAATAATGAGGGCAAATATAAAGTAATAGGTGATATAATGTTTCTTGAAGTTTCAACGAATAATCTTCCCCTTTATGTTGCTAAAAGAATGAAATATGTTCCTATGGCAACCATACTTGGCGATGTTATGACGTTTACCAATTATTCAAACGATACTAACGAGTTGCTAAGTGAGCGTTGGATTCGCATCAAGCAATCTCTCGACCTCGCAGTCAATGCGTATGACTACAACAATACTTATGTAAGCAACGTAAAGGGCTTGGACGAAGACATGACGATGATGGGTTACACCTTCAACATCGGCAAGATGGAGGGTAAGAACCTCGACAAGATGCTCAAGACACTTCTCTTTGCCGTTGAGTTCCCAAATGCCAATACCATCAAGTATCAGTACCATTACAATGGTCAGAATCTTGTTTTCGAGGCTCCTATCGTGGTGGATGGCAACAAGGTAACAATCAAGATGAGCGAATTGTCAACATATTACCGTGATGTGGATATGTATATGTTCCAAGACCAAGACGGTTGCCAGTTGCATATGTATATGCCTACCTATTCGTTTATCAACTACTTTGCCAATATGGATCTCGCAGCTTTGGTCTTTGCTGGCGACATCGACTTGACCGATGCAGCAGCAGTAAAGGCTATATTCGACCGTATGGACGAGAGAGTGGAAAGCATCAATGTAAGCTTTATCTTAAAAGCTGCTAAGTAATCGTGCAGATTAGATAGCGACACAATCAGGGGATGTATCTTTTCGGAGTCATCCCCTTTTTAATTCTACATTTTTAATTATGTGGATAGTGCAGGTGGCGAGTGAAAATTTTTAGATAAATTTTGTCGCTGGTTTGCAAAAACTGCTATCTTTGCAAAAACGATAATATTAGGTTAGTTATGAAAAAGATTAGAGCTGCCGTAGTAGGTTACGGCAATATAGGTAAATATGTAGTGGAGGCTTTGGAGGCCGCCGCAGATTTTGAGATTGCAGGTGTGGTGCGCCGCGCATCGTCGGTGGCTACGGCGGGCGAGTCGGCTTACCCTGTAGTGAGTTCGCTCGAAGAGTTGGAGGCGGTCGATGTGGCTATCCTCTGCACTCCCTCGCGTCTTGTGGAGCAGAGCGCCGTTACGGCTTTGAAGTTGGGTATCTCGACTGTCGATAGTTTCGATATTCACACAGGCATTGCCGATATGCGCGCTCGTTTGGACGAGGTGGCTCGCGAGGCGGGTGCCGCGGCACTTATCTCTACGGGTTGGGATCCGGGTAGCGACTCTGTTGTTCGTGCGCTGATGGAGGTGTGTGCCCCGCAGGGTATCACCTATACCAACTTCGGCCCTGGTATGAGTATGGGCCACACCGTAGCGGTAAAGGCTATCGAGGGTGTTAAGGCGGCTCTGTCGATGACTATCCCCGTGGGTACAGGCATCCACCGCCGTATGGTGTATATCGAGTTGGAGGAGGGTTACGACTTCGCGAAGGTGGCCGAGGCAATCAAGACTGACCCCTACTTCGTTCACGACGAGACTCACGTTATGCTCGTCGAGAGCGTCGAGGCTCTTAAGGATATGGGCCACGGCGTAAATATGGTGCGCAAGGGCGTGTCGGGCAAGACGCAGAACCAGCGTTTCGAGTTCAATATGAGCATCGACAACCCTGGTCTCACAAGTCAGATTCTCGTGGCTGGTGCGCGTGCTGTGTTGCGTCAGAAGCCAGGTGCTTACACTATGATTGAGATTCCTATCATCGACTTCCTGGCTGGCGAGCGTGAGCAGTTGATTCGCCGTCTGGTATAAGGATTGTCGGGCAAGCCTAAATAAGACTTGTTGTAGAAGTATGATGAAAAATGAGACCGCTAACAAATTCGTTGGCGGTCTTTTTTGTGTTGATTATTTATTGTTGGCGGTTGTCGATTTGTCGATTTGTGCAATAATCGCTATCTTTCGAGTAAATTATCGTGATATTATACTTCGATTATGAAATTAAAACGCTGTTTATTGCTGGCCTTGTTACTCTGCAATATCGTTTGTGTGAGCGCCGAGGTTAAGGAGAAGGTTATCTCTGTCCACACTCGTCGTGTGGGCGCACCTATTCAATCCACTATGTGGGGTCTTTTCTTCGAGGATATTAACCACGGAGCCGATGGCGGCCTCTATGCCGAATTGGTGAAGAATCGCTCGTTTGAGTTTCGCCCCAACCATTATACTGGTTGGGATGTGTTTGGCAATGTTGAACTACTCAGCAATGGCCCCTTCGAGCGTAATCCGCACTATGTGCGTCTGCGTGGCCGTGGCCACTCGGAGAAGTGGACTGGCCTGCAGAACGAGGGCTTCTTTGGCATAGGTCTGCACGAGAATGCCGAGTATCGTTTCTCGGTGTGGGCTCGTGTGGCTGAGGGGGAGACGGCTACGCTGATCGTGCAGTTTATCGACCAGCATAGCGGCGAGGAGCATCAGGAGTTTGCCGAACAGAAGATAGTCATTAGCGATAAGGAGTGGCGCCAGTACGAGGTTGTTATGCGTTCGCCACGCACCATCGCTAAGGCGCAGTTGCGTCTGTTCTTGGCCAATAAGGAGGGTCGCTCGGTGGTGGATTCTACATCGCTGGACCTTGAGCACATCTCTCTATTCCCAGTAGATACCTGGAAAGGTGAGCGTAATGGCCTGCGCCGTGATCTGGTTGAGGCTCTGCAAGATATGCAGCCTGGCGTGTTCCGTTTCCCGGGCGGTTGTGTGGTGGAGGGTGCCGATTTGGCTACTCGCTATCAGTGGAAGAATACCATTGGCCCTGTAGAGAATCGACCCATAAACGAAAACCGTTGGGAATCGACATTTATATATCGCAATGCCCCCAACTACTTCCAGTCGGGAGGCTTGGGATTCTATGAGTATTTCCTGCTTGCCGAGCAGTTGGGCGCCGAGCCTCTGCCCGTGCTCAATGTGGGTATGGCTTGCCAGTTCCAGAATTGGGAGAAGGAGAGCGCCCACGCGCCCTGCACCGAGGAGGATTTGAAGCCCTTTATCGACGATTGCATCGATTTGGTGGAGTTCGCAAATGGCTCAGTTGATAGCAAATGGGGTAGCATCCGCGCTCAGATGGGACATCCTGAGCCATTCAATATGAAGTACTTAGCCATCGGTAACGAGCAGTGGGGTGAGTTCTACTTCGAGCGTCTGAAGTTCTTCGTGGAGGCTATGCGCAAGGCACACCCTGAGATTGTGATTATCGGCTCGTCGGGTCCCGACTCCGAGGGTGAGAATTTCGATCTCGGTTGGGCCGCTATGCGTGAGCAGAGAGTCGATTTGGTCGATGAGCATTACTACCGTCCTGTGGCGTGGTTCAAGCAGAGTATGAATCGCTACGACGACTATCCCCGTCGAGGCCCGCTGGTCTTTGCTGGTGAGTATGCTTGCCACGATGCGGGCAAGAAGTGGAATCACGCAGGCGCATCGATCTACGAGGCGGCATATATGACTACGCTCGAGCGTAATGCCGACATTGTGCATATGACCGCCTATGCTCCCCTGTTTGCACACGTCGAGGGTTGGCAGTGGCGCCCCGATTTGATTTGGTTCGACAATCTGCAGTGCGTGCCTTCGGTTAGCTATTATATTCAGCAGATGTATGCCCGTAACCGCGGAACAAATGTGGTAGCTTCGACCCTTTCGGAGCCTACACCTACGGGGGAGGATGGCTTGTTTATGAGTACCGTGTGGGATGAGCTGGCTCAGGAATGGGTGGTGAAGGTGATCAACACCTCGGAGCAGGATCAGCCTCTGCGCATTAAGTTCGATGGGGCAAGGGGTTTGGCGGCCGAGGCTTCGGCTACGATGCTTGATTGCAGTGAGTACGATGTCGATAACACGATAGAAAATCCTCGAGCTATAACACCTCAGCAGAGATCTGTTGCAACCGTCAATGGTGAGATTGTGGATCTATTGCCTGCAAAGTGCTTTGCTCTCTATCGTATTGGTAAATAGGAAAATATAGAATAATTATTAACTAAAAACATAGAAGGATATGAAGATAGCTGTTCCTACTCGAGAGGGTCGTGTGGATAATCACTTCGGTCATTGCGATCATTATACGATCTTCAATATTGAAGATAAACAGATTATTTCGCGTGAGCAGTTGATTCGCCGTCTGGTATAAGGTGAAAGATAATAATAAAACAAACGGCTGTCCTTTCGGGCAGCCGTTTGTTTTGTTATTGTACATTGTAGCCTGTAACTACAACCTGTGGTTTGTTGCCGCGCGTATCAACGTCCTTAAAGCGGAATGTGATCTGTCGCTGCTCGCCACCCAGCAGTGATACATAGTTGTCAGAGTAGAAGATAGGCAGAATCTGATCGCCATCCTTTTCGCCCACAACATTTACGCGAATCATCAGCGCAGGTATCTGGCTGTCGTTGCGTAGCGTGATGCTGCCGCTCCATAAGCCGTCAGCATTCTGCTCAATGGTCGAAGTATGCTTCAGCTCAACCTTCGGCATCTCGCGTATAGCCTGGAAGTTGCCCTCCTCTGTGCCACGGATGTAGAAGTTGTCCGATACCACCTTGTCGCCCTCCTTGAGCCACAATTTAACAAAGTGTGCCGATGAGAGCGAAGCGGGGAATTCGAGCGCGAAGGCCTCCACGGTGGTATCCTCCTCGCTTGCTACCTTAGTGCTCTTCTGCCACTGAACCGAGCCATCAATATTAATAAGTGCCGCCTCAACCGAGAGTGCGGGGTGTGAACCAGCGCTGTAATTTACAACCTCCACCTTATCTGTAGCGGCATTCCATTGCACGTGCAGAGGCTCATTACCCTTCATCGAACCGAAGTAGGCTGCCGTAGGCTCGAAGTAGTAGTCGTAGGTCTGCCATACCATCGATGGCCATGCGGGGTGTGTCATCCACAGAAGAAGTCCCTTGCGGAAGGCCGAGCGTGACTCGAACATGGCACGATAGCCGTCGTAGTTTACCCACTGCGCCAACTCGGTGAACTCCTGTGCGCTCTGCGGCTCGCCGAAGCCCTTGGCAATGATGGCGTTGAATGATGAGCCGCCCTGTGCGCCCTCCATAGTGTAGTCGTGCTGACCCCACTTGTCGCCCTGTGGCCAGAGATCCTCCTCCTTGAGTGTACGCTTCAGGCTCTCGTAGTTCATCACGTTGGGCATACCTCGCTCGCTGTGGAACTTGTTACGGCCATTCTCCAGTGTAAAATATGTCTTTACCGACTGTGCGCGGTAGGGGCCATGGCCTGTAACCACCTCGTCTGCCGAGCTTGAAATGTAGTGCAGGCCAGGATGCTCCGCCTTTACGATCTGGCGCAGTGCCGCGTCAATTGTAGCGGGCGGGAATCCCTCATTACGACCGCAATAGAGACCAATCGAAGAGTGGCTGCGCATGCGACGCACGAAATCCTCGGCATTGGCGATGAACATCTCCTCGTCGTAGGGGTTCGGACCATCTACGGGGTTAGCCAGCCAGAAGTCCTGCCATATCATGATACCGTGCTTATCGCAAGCCTCATACAACTCCTCGTCGCCAATCTGACCTACCCAGTTGCGCATCATCGTGAAGTTCATGTTGGCATGGTGTTCAACGGCAATGTCGTACTCGCGGCCACGGTAGTTGAGGTTGTTCTCGCCAAAGCCCCAGTTACCGCCGCGACCAATGAAACGACGGCCATTGATGTAGAGCGACAGGGTGCTGTTGTCCTCATTGAATGTCATCTCGCGAACACCTACCTTGAAGGAGTGCTTGTCCGATGATTTGCCATCGACTATGAATTCAAACTCCGCATCGTAGAGATAGGGATCGCCATAGCCCTTGGGCCACCAGAGGTTCATCTTCTGCTCCTTGAGCTGGGCAAATGTTTCGGGGTTGAACTCAACGGCGCGCTTCTCGCCAGCAGAGAGTGTTACCTCCTGCTCGAAGGTGATCGAGCCAATCTTTCCGCTCAGCTTACCAGTTACGGGCTTTGAATTGTGGTTCTTAAGAAATACCTCGGGCGTAAGCGTTGCAAGCTTATCCTCGCCCGTGAGTGTCGTCTGCACGAAGGGATCGCTGAGTGTTATGTCGCCTGCCGTTGTGAGATATACATCGTTGTAGATACCTATGTTGCGACCACGGATAGTCGAGATCCAGTCCCAGCCGATTGAGGCGTGGAATGTTGGGTTGTCAGCACCGAGGATACCGCCGTTAAGGTCGGTGTTGTAGGAGTATTTCTCCTTGATGGCGCCGATGTGAGCATTCTTGACAATCTCAATGGCCAAAGAGTTTGTACCCTCGACGATGACATCCGTCACGTCGTACATACCACGGATGAAGGCTCCCTCAATGCGGCTGAGTTTCTTGCCGTTGAGGTAGATGTCGGCCTTCCAGTTGATGCCGTCGAAGTTGAGGAACAGACGCTCGCGCTTGAAGCCCTCGGGTACTGTGAACTCGTTGCGATACCAGAAGTTTGAGTTGAAGAACGACTCCGAAATCTGGAAGATGTTGTCGGCATAGTTGGGGTTGGGCACGGCGCCAGCGTTCTTGTAGCTTGTCAGAACAGTGCCTGGCACGGTTGCTACGATCCAATCCTCGTCGTTGAAGTCGGCCTTGGCAATAGCCTCGCCCGTAGCCTCAACCTCCGATGCGCGCTGCACACGCCAGTTGCCGCCCGTAAGGGCATATTTCTTACCCTCTGCTGCGGGCTGCGTCTTGGGCTGGGGCACAAGTCCACCCTTACCCATAATCTCAATCTCGCTGAGCATATACTCCTTGCCGTCGGTGGGCTCCTGCATAAGTACGCGTACATAGCGAGCCTTGCCTTTGCAGGCTATTTCGTCAGTCATAGTGTTGGAAGAGGGAAGCGACGCGATGTCCTGCCATTGCTTGCCGTCGTCAGATGACTGAATCTTACCGGCCTTGGCCTTGTGAATCCAGTGCAGGATAACCTTGTCGAACGATGAGCGAGAGCCCAGATCGACATATATCCACTCCTCACCTGAAGAGGCTGCCATCCATACGCTGCCAAAGTGCTTCGAAGCGAGCATCTCGATCTGCTCGCCGGCGTTGAAGAAATCAACCGCTGTAAATGTCCACTCCACTGCACCTGCCATAGTCATCTGCAGACGATAAGTTGAGTAGTTGTCGGCATTCGCAATGCTCATACTCTCCTGAAGATTGCGCGTATTGTAGGCTATGCGCTCGGTCTGCTTATTGGGGTCAGTCTGGATGATGTGGCGACCTTCAGTGCCGGGCAGACCTTTGCCCTGAAGTGAAGAGAGCGTCTTCCACTGCTTGCCATCCTTTGAGCCGAGCAGGGTGATTGTATATCCCTTGCCCTCTACCTTGTTGTCGTAGGCTACCGTACCCGAAAAGGTGATTTGGTCGGCCTTCTCGGTCCAGTTGTGCAGCGCATACTCCATATATACATCCTCGCCCTTGAGTGTATTCTTCGAGTAGGGGCCACCGTCGATGGTCCACTCCCTCTCGCGCAGGCGAGGTACGCCGTCGTGTGTTGAGAAGGTCATATAGGCGGGCTCGTCGGCAGTGATGATGCCGTCGGTTGCGAGCTGTGCTGTAAGGTTATAGTCGTAACTTGACGAGTGGTACGCCGCACGATTCAGTGCGATGTTGCGATACTCGTTGCTGGGGATCAGCTCGGGAGAGGGGTCCTCGGCTGGTGAGCCGGGGTAGAGGCCTATGCCGCGAGTGTAGTAGTCGGAGCGGATGTATGACTCGAGGTCAACGCCGCCGCATCCTGTCATCAAAGCCATGAGCGATAGGAACAGTGTCGTAGTGAGTAGCTTTTTCATATAATAAATAGTGTTTATTGTCGCTAATTATACAAATATACGAAGATTATTCAAACTTTTATGTTTCAAGTCTGTAAAAATGTCACACCATGCTCCTCCCCGAGGATCAAAGGTGCCCAGTGTTGGACCAAGAGTTGAGTTACATGCGGCTGATTTGCAAAACTCGGAATAAAACGTTAATTTTGCTTTACTGAAAACTAAAATTTTAAGATATGAAAGTAGCTGTTCCTACTCGAGAGGGTCGTGTGGATGACCACTTCGGTCATTGCGACCATTATACAATCTACAATATTGAAGATAAGCAGATTATTTCGCGCGAGGAGTTGCCCTCGCCGCAGGGGTGTGGTTGTAAGTCGGGTATTGCTAATGACCTTCAGCAGTTGGGGGTCGAGGTGATGCTCGCGGGTAGTATGGGCGATGGCGCTCTGCGTAAGCTGGAGGGTTGTGGTATCAAAGTTGTAAGAGGATGTATGGGCGACATCGAGGCCGTCGTGAAGGGTTACTTGACGGGCTTTATTCTCGATTCGGGTGTCGGGTGTGCTGGCCACGGTGAGGATCACCAGTGTGGCGACCATTCGCACGCTCACGAGTGCGCCCATTAAGGAGTACTCTTAACAAAACTAAAGATTCTATGGCAACAAAATTTTACAAGTGCCGCCATTGCGGTAATGTGGTTGAAAAGGTGGTGGACTCGGGTGTAAGTGTAGTCTGCTGTGGTGAGCAGATGCAGGAGCTTATTCCCAATACGGTCGAGGCGAGTGGCGAAAAGCATATCCCCGTAGTAACCGATTTGGGCAATGGCAAGATTAAGGTGAAGGTGGGTAGCGAGGCACATCCGATGCTTCCCGAGCACCATATTGTCTTCATCTATGTTGAGACAGAGTGCGGAGGCATACTCTGTAAACTCAAGGATAAGCCCGAAGCCGAGTTTTGCACTGATGGTAAAAAGGTGGTTGCCGTATATGAATATTGCAATCTGCACGGATTATGGCGTGCTTAGAAACATAGAGGGAAAGAGTGAGGCCGCTAATGGAGAGATTAGGCGGCCTCATTTGTTTTTGCAATGGGCGGTGGCTGCGAGTCGATATAATTGCTGTTTGTTATTGCCTTTTTTGTAATAATGACTAAATTTGTAACAATAAACGATGACCAAAATGAAGAGTGCGACGGTGAATATGACGCCCCGTTCGGGGTTGATTCTTGAGGGAGGAGGTATGCGAGGGGTGTTTACTTGCGGTGTGCTCGATTCGCTGATGGATCGTGGCGTGCGCTTCCCCTACACGGTGGGAGTGAGCGCAGGAGCCTGCAATGGCCTCTCCTATATGTCGGGTCAGCGTGGCCGAGGCCGATATAGCAATATTGATTTGTTGGGTAAGTATCGTTATATAGGCCTTAAACATCTTCTGCTCAAGGGAAATATTATGGACTTCGATCTTCTGTTCCATACCTTTCCTGAAGAGATTATCCCCTATCACTACGATGTATATGCCCGCACCGAGGAGCGTTATGAGATGGTTACAACCAACTGCCTCACGGGCAAAGCCTGCTACTACGAGGAGAAGCATAATCCAACGCGCATAATCGATATTGTAAAGGCGTCGAGTAGTCTGCCCTATGTTTGCCCCATTGCTTATGTCGATGGCACTCCAATGCTCGATGGTGGCATAGCAGACTCCATTCCTCTGGGGCGTGCTCGCGAGTTGGGCTATGATAACAATGTGGTGGTGCTGACACGCAATAAGGGCTACCGAAAGCCCGATAAGCCCTCTATGGTATTACCACTCTTTTATCGCCGTTATCCTGCCCTGCGTGAGGCTATACGGGAACGAAATATGCTATACAATCGTCAGATAGCAGAGGTGGAGCGTCTGGAGGAGCGCGGAGAGTTGGTTGTTATTCGTCCTTTGAAACCTATTGTCGTAGATCGTATGGAGCGCGATACTCGTAAGTTGCTCGATCTATACGAGGAGGGGTATCGTTGTGCAGAGCAGATAGAGTTTGTAAAGTAAACAAAATAGGGCTTTCCATTAGGAAGGCCCTATTTTTTATTTCGCACGACTAGCTATTAGTCAAGGAGTATAGTCCTATCATTCAAACGGCTGTTCTCAGCCTCATAGCACACCACATGGCTCTCTATCGAGGATGCTATGTCGGAACTCAATTCTCCGTTGTTGGAGTCGATGATGCTATTGACAAAAGCCTCGACAATATTTAGATCGGCACCAGCGTGGAAAGGCTGGTTGCTAAGCTCTGCGAAGTTGAATATCTTCTCCTCATTATCGCGGAATCTTCTCACGCGCAATCGGGTCTCATCGCCGTCAATCTCGCCGTGGGTCATCTTGATGTGCGTGCCGCGGAAGTCGTCATTCGTAAAGGCATTTACCGTAAACGAAATGGTAGTCTGATTCTCCAACTCCATATTCACCACTTGATGATCCACTACATCATTGTCGCAGTGATAGACGCAACGACCAAATGTGCCACTACGCAACTCCTCGTCGATGACATCGTCGATGGTCATACCCTGCGGTACATCGAAGTTGCGAATCCACTGCTTGCGTCTCTTGTAGAGATTTATAGCCGAGAAGGGGCACGTACTCTCAACCTTACAGTCGATACAACGCTTGGCACTACCCTCAGGTGCATTCTCCTCGCGGAACCAACGCAACGAACCGAATGAGCTAACCTTACGACACTTCGATCCGCATATCCACAGCAGGAAGTCGATGTCGTGGCAACACTTGGCAATGAGCATTGGGTTGGTCTTAGATTTATTCCACAGACCACGCACATAGCTGTGTGTCATTCTATCGAGGTTAATCTCTGCAAAGTGGTTGATTGAGATAATCTCGCCCAATGCGCCCGAGTCGATAATTCTCTTTATCTTCGTAAAGTAGGGGTGGAAACGCAATACGTGGCATACGCCTACGATAACACCCTTGCGGGTCGATGCTTCGAGTATATCCAGGCACTCTTGCTTGGTTTGAGCAATAGGCTTCTCAAGTAGGATGTGGTAGCCAGCCTCGATGGCACGCATACTGGGCTCGTAGTGTTTGTCTTCGGGGGTGCCGATTAGCACGGCATCAGCCTTAACCGGATTTGCGAAAAAATCGTCAATCGAAGCGAAACAAGCCTCAGCTGGTACTCCGAACTTCTCGGCTACCAGACTACGGCGTATAGCTACTGGCTCCACAACGCCCACCAACTTAAGTCTTTCGGGGTGCTGGACAGCATATTCGAGATATTTATTTGTGCGATTTCCCGCACCAATGACAACAATTTTAACTTGTTGAGGGTTCATAGTAATTTGGTTGGTTAATAAGTTTTGCTTTTCGCCTTCAGCAAACAAATTTTCCTTGCAAAGTTATACATATTTTGTTATTATCCAAATTTTTTTCGTATCATTTTGCGCGGTGAAATTTTGCTATTTGATCATAGTTTTGATTTTTTTGTATCACGCTCAGCATTTTTTGTTTTGTTGGCAAAATTGTTAAACTCAGTCATAAAAGGAAGCAAAACGCATCTCGTTTGCTTTTTTTCGCTATATTTGCAATCAATTAGGTTAAAATTCTGGTTATGAGTAACGAAAAGAGAGCCTCTTTTGGTGGTAAATTGAGCGCTATTTTGGTAGCTGCCGGTAGCGCAATTGGATTAGGTAGTATTTGGCGTTTCCCATATATGGCAGGCGAGCACGGTGGTGCAGCGTTTTTGCTGATCTATCTGCTTTGTGTGTTTGTAGTGGGTATTCCCGTTATGTTGGCTGAGTTTTCGGTCGGTCGCCACACAAAGATGAATGCCGTGGGTGGCTATCGCTCACTCTCGAAGCCGTGGCGCTGGCTGGGCTACTGTGGCGTGCTGGGTGCGATGTTTATCTCAGGATACTACTACATCGTAGCTGGTTGGTCGCTTGAGTATATGGTAAGCTCTATTTTTGGTCCGCTATACTCTTCAGCGGATAGTTTTACCGATCAGTTTGCTGCGTTCCAGGGCTCGTGGCGTCAGTTTTTCTATACCTTTGTATTTATTCTGCTCACCCACCTAATTATTATTCGCGGTGTGGAGAAAGGTATCGAGAAGGCATCGAAACTGATGATGCCCGCACTATTCATTATACTTATCATAATGGCCGTTCGTGTTGCCTTTATGCCGGGTGCGGCTGAGGGTTACCGATTCTTCCTGGAGCCCGATTTCGAGAAGGCATTCTCGGCCAAAACAATCTTTATGGCCATCGGTCAGGCATTCTTCTCGTTGTCGGTGGGTATGGGATGTATGGTAACCTATGCCTCTTACTTCAAGAAGGATAACAACCTCGCTGGCACATCGTTCAGCGTGGCTCTGCTTACACTACTTGTAGCGGTGTTGGCCGGATTGGTGATCTTCCCTGCGGTGTTTAGTGCAGGTCTGGAGCCCGCCGAGGGAGCATCGCTTATCTTCGTAACCCTACCCGAGATCTTCAAGGATATGCCCTTTGCGGCGTTGTGGTCGGCCGTGTTCTTTATTCTGCTTACTATGGCATCGCTCACATCGACTATCTCGTTCCACGAGGTGCTTACGGCCTATTTCCTCGAGGAGTACAACCTGTCGCGTAAGACGGCTACACGCATTACATCTGGCCTCTCGCTGGCGCTGTGTATGTTGTCGCTTTTGTGGGTTTTCGACATCGATATGCTCGATTTGAAGAATACCTCGTTCTTCGACATCTTCGACTATGTTACCGCCAATGTGCTGATGCCGCTCGGAGGTCTGTTTACGTGCATCTTTGTGGCTTGGCGAATGAAGCCCGACTTCTTGCGTAACGAGATTACGAACTATGGCGAGTTGCGCGGTCGCGCATTCCCTTTGCTCTATTATACACTGAAATATGTAACTCCGCTACTTATCGTATATATCTTCCTGAAGAACTTGGGCCTGTTTTAGGCTTTGGAACGGAGATTGACCTTAGGTAACGAATAAAACAACGAATATGATGAAAATCTTTGGTAAAATAACAATGTTGGTAGCCTCTGTTGTGCTGGTGGCAAGCTGTTGCCCCTGCCGCAAGGGTAAGAATAATTTGCCATTGGCTGGCACGCAGTGGTGCTTGGTGAGAATGATGGGGCAGGATTATGCATTCGACGATGGTAAGTTTGTCTTTACCTTTGACGAAGGTAACTTCTCAGGCATAGGTGCTTGCAATCGTATGATGGGCGAGTTTACCACCTCGACAACGGGTGCGTTGAAGTTTCAGAGCATTGCATCGACCAAGATGATGTGCCCCAACGCTGAGCTTGAGACCAAGTTTTCGCAGATTCTCGATCGCGCTACACACTACGAAGTGGATGGCAATCTGCTGATGATACTCTCCGATGGCGAAATGCAGGCCGTACTGCAGGCTGTGGAGATGTAGAGTAGGGCATTTTTGTAAGTATAGAGGATGTTTGAGCTATGGCTCGGCATCCTCTTTTTTTGCACAAAATGCCTTAAAATGGGCTTAAATTAGTTCTAAATAATATCAAAATTCGCGTATGTAGCCCCATAATATTGTAAATAAAAAATATTTATATTTTTTATGCCATAATATTTCTCTTCTTTGTGATATTTTTTATATCTTGTAACTAACAAATCAACCTAAATTAAAAAATGATGACTAAATTAATGTGTGAACTAAAACAAAAAGAGTGAGAAATGAGCGCTGAAATTCGTATTTCAATTCGAGTTGAGACAGCAGATTTAGACTCGCTTCAATCAGATGGGATAAATCTGATTTTGGTTAATGGCGAGAACTATGAAGATTTTGCACCACCAGGGCAAAGCAGGCCACAAACTCGTTATTTGAAGTATTCGCAACCATCGAATTTGCCATCGCGACCGATCGAACTATTGTGCCATAAGATAAAAGAGATGGAGAATGGGTCGAATAGGAACAATGGTCGCAAATTTAGTCAGGCAACGATACTGCAGTGGAAGAATTTTCTCCGCCTACTGCGCAGTTATGAGCAGACTAACGAGGAGATTGATTTTGCTAAGATTGATACCTCCTTCTGGGATCGGTTCAAGCAGTTCCTCGAGCAGGAGGGGCTGATGGCGAAGAGTATCAATAAGTATCTTGCCGTATTTCGAGCATTGATAGCCTATGCGCAAAGCAGTGGCGTGAAGGTGGGAGATTTGGCTCTGTCGAGTTATCGAAAGATGCCTATTTACGACGATGACATAAAGGCGAAGACCTATCTTAACGAGGTTGAGCTGCAGGCCCTATATGATATGAAATTAACGGGATTAAAGGAGCGAGTACGCGATATATTTATGCTTGGCTGCTATTTGGGTCAGCGAGTAAGCGATTATAATAACCTCACGCGCGACGACTTCACCACCACCAGCCGAGGTAATCGTGTGGTGAGATTCACGCAGGAGAAGACCAATAATGCAGTCGTCGTTCCGATTATCTACGATAATGTATATGCCATAGCGCGGAAGTATAACTACAATTTTCCTCGCCTATCGCACGGTATTATCAATCGTTATATAAAGGAAATATTGGCCGAGTTGTCAGAGGATGTCCCCTCGCTTAAAAAGACAATGAGAACGGCCATAACGCTCAAGGAGCAACTTGCCGAGAGCCAGGGTAGGGTGAGTTTTACACGCGATGCTAAAAGTTATGTGATTAAACCTCGATATGAATTAGTTTCGACGCACACGGCGCGACGAAGTTGTATTACCAATCTCTACCTTAGCAATCGTTTCACCATACCGCAACTTATGAGTATCAGTGGACACAAGAGCGAGCGAGCTTTTAATGAGTATATATGTTGTTCATCTGAAGAGGTTGCTGACACTATCGCCGAGATAGCTAAAGGCTCACCTGTATGTAATAACCTATTTTAACAATTGCCCTGAATATTCTGTGTCATCATTTCGCAGAATGTTATTTGCCCTTTAAGGCTGCCTTGTGCAGCCTTTTTTATTTGCCCATAGGTCGTTGGACTATCGGTTCTGCTTGTCGATAATAGTGGCTACGGTAACATCTCCCGTAACATTAACCGATGTGCGGAGCATATCCAGCGGGCGGTCGATACCGATAATCAGAGCAAGGCTCTCGGCAGGGATTCCGACCGAGGTGAGTACCATTGCCAGGATAACATAACTACCTCCAGGGATGGCGGGCGTGCCGATGCTCGAAAGCGTAGTCATCACGATGATGGTGAGCAGTTGCGAGATGCTAAGGTCGATGCCGAGTGCCTGTGCGATGAAAATAGTCGCAACGGTCTGGTAGCACGATGTGCCGTCCATATTAATGGTTGTGCCGATGGGCAGGACAAAGGAACTCACCTCGCGCGATACGCCCAGCTTTTCCTGAGCTGTTGTGTAGGTAAAGGGGAGTGTGGCGGCACTGCTACTTGTTGTGAATGCAAATAATTGCAGGGGATATACTTGACGAATAAAGTGCATAGGGCGTATACCTCCAAATAGGCGTGCGAGCGTGGGGTAGAATACCCAAAGCAGAAAGGCGAGTGCGATAGCAACATTTATGGCATATACGCTAAGTGCGGCAAACACTGTTCCGCTACCGTTGAAATCGACCACAAGACCAGCCATCAGCGCGGCAACGCACACAGGTGCGCAGTCTATGATGTAGCTCACAAGACGCATAATAGCCTCGTTGAGCGAGTCTAAGAGTGTTAGTAGTGGTTGTTTCTTCTCGGCTGGGATAGAGAGAATGGCCACGCCAAAGAGCAGCGCAAAGAAGATAATCTGCAACATCTTGCCATTATCGGATAGCGCTTCGAAGATATTCGATGGCACTACATCGTCCAGGAAGCCCAATGGGCCATTATCGGCCGTATCGGCCTGCTTGAGTTGGATGGAGTGAGCCGTGTCGGCATACTCGGCTTGCATCTCCTCCACAAGACCCTTTCCTATGATATTTCCTGGGCGTATTATGAGGGCTGAGCCCATACCCACGATTACGGCAAATATCGTTGTAATCAGATATATGGCAATGGTGCGACCACCCAAGCGCGAGAGGGTCGATGTGTCGTTAAGATCGGCTACACCCTTTACTAATGTTACAAATACCAAGGGCACGGCGATGAGCACCAAAGCCTTGATGAAGAGCTTGCCAAAGGGACGAATCCAATCGTTGATAATCTGCTCGCCACCTATTGCAATGCCGATAAAACCGATGACGATACCAACCGCCATACCTATGACTATCTGAAGATAAAAGGGTATTTTGAGTTTTTTCATACCTGCTCGAAAATTTCTACTGGCTACGAAACTACAAAAAAAAGAGCAGAATATGAAATTTACCAATAAAAAAGAGAGTTGCTAACCTGTGGGTATATCGGGTGCCGTGGTTTTGCCAAGTGTCAATATAGATATGAGCAAAACTCCTATAAACAAAAAAAACAGCCCAACGGACTGTTTTGCGAAGTGGGAGTTGACGGATTCGAACCGCCGACCCTCTGCTTGTAAGGCAGATGCTCTAAACCAGCTGAGCTAAACTCCCTCGTGATTGCGAGTGCAAAGGTAATATAAAATTATAAATAAACAAATATTTTAGAAACATTTATTCTTCTTGGAGCCCTAATCCTCCCTGGGCTCTAATTGCTCCTGTGCCCTCATATCATCACCCTTGAGTTTTATCTCGCTTTATGCGCTGATACCAATAAAAAACCTGCCCCTCCCAGGGGGAGAGGCAGGCACTTGGTTATATTTCAGATTTTACAATCTTATTAGTCCCAAGCAGGAGTCTGAACGAAGCGACCCTGAGCGGTCTGAACCTCAGACTGAGGAATGGGGAAGTAAACCCAAGAAGGATCGTATGAGTTAACATACTTCGCCAAGAAAGGCTTCTCAGCCTTAGCAAAGGCATTCAAAGTCTGAGATACCTTGCCCCAGCGAGCGATGTCGAACCAACGGTGACCCTCCATACCGAACTCCAAGCGGATCTCGCGCTCCAAAGCAGCCCAAGCCAAATCAGCTGTAGCATAAGAAGCGGGGTAGAGACCGATACGGTAGTTACCAGCAGAACCCTTAGTAGTCTTACCTGATACCAAATCCTCCATTACATATGTATCACCCTTCTCAGCCTTAACGAATGACTTAGAGGCACGAGTACGAATCTGGTTAACGATCTCGATAACCTTAGCGTAGTTCTTAGCCTGGTAGTAGCACTCAGCACGCATCAAAAGAATGTCAGCGAAACGGATGATGTGGTAGTTGATAGCTGAAGAGTTGGGGTTAGTAGTACCAGCGCCCTCGCGCTCCTTCTTCCAACCAGCACCCTTCTTGTTTACGAACAAACCACCGTTGTTGTAGTCACGAACCCAACCAGTAAGGTTTGAACCATCCTGCATACCCCAATCGAGGTAGGGAACATTGAAACGACCAACATTTACATCCAAACGGGGGTCAACATAAACTGTCAAGTCAGATGTAGCCTCATCCTTCATCTTCAACTCACCAGTCTCCTTGTCGTACTGCTTGTTACCATCCTTATCCAAAGCGGGAACCTCCTTGATCTCAACCATACGCAACATATCAGCCTGGTACTCAGCTACAGGAATAGGAAGACCCTGAGCGTCTACACGGTGGCTGTTAACGAGGTCGTATGAAGGCTGGTAGAAGCCCCAACCACCGTAACCGAGTGCAGAAGCAATCTGAGTTGCGTGAGTGTGGTGAGGAGATGCAGTCTGAGAAGTTGTACCGTGGAATGTGAACTGTACGTCGAATACAGACTCACCAGTCCAGTCAGACTTCTGGTAGTCCCACAAAGTAGGATAGTCCTCACACAACTGATACTTCTTACCCTTAGCGTCCTTACCGTTTAAGATAATGTCGTCGAGCAAAGTAGCAGCCTCAGTCCACTTGTTAGCGCCGTAACCCTCTGAACCATCATAAGGTGATGACCAGTAGATGTACATCTTAGCCAAAACAGCCTTAGCCATCCAAGATGTAGCGCGGCCCTGCTG
>JAZONC010000037.1:0-43588 GCA_045654285.1 Alistipes sp.
TTTACTATAAATGCTTTTACGGAAATGCTAACTACACACATCACTTACAATGAAAAAGTTTAATATCACCGGAATACAACAAGTTGGTATCGGTACCGATGACTTCCGCGCAAGCTGGAACTGGTATATCGATATGTTTGGCGTCGATCTCAGAATTTTGGAGGACGATACCGTTGCCGAGAGAATGCTTCGCTACACGGGTGGCCAGCCTCACAAACGTCACGCCTGCATTGCTATGAATCTGCAGGGTGGTGGTGGATTTGAGATTTGGCAATACTCCGAGCGTAAGCCCGAGAAGTGTCCCTTCACCATCGCCGTAGGTGACCTCGGTATCTTTGCTGCAAAGTTAAAGTGCCGCAATGTAAGTGCCTTCCACCGTCAGCTCTCGGCCAAGTGGGCGGAGTGTAGCCAGGTGGAGACCTTGCCCGACGGTACGCCTTGCTTCTATGTAAACGACTTGAAGGGTAATCTCTTTCAGGTGGTCGAGCAGAAGGATATCTACATCGAGGAGCGTAAACTCACCGGCGGCATCGCAGGTGTGGTAATCGGTGTTAGCGATATGGAGCAGTCGATTCGTTTCTATAGCGAGGTGCTTGGCTACAACATCGTAAAGTGCGATGTTGTAGGTACTTTCAGTGGTAGTAGCCTAATGCCCGATATGGATAAGAAGTGCCGTAGGGTAATACTTGCTGCCCCCAAAAGAACAGGCGCTCTGTCGGGTATTCTGGGTGATACAACAATCGAGTTGGTGCAGGCACTCGAGCGTACTCCTCGCAAGATTTATGAGGGTAGATATTGGGGTGATCCTGGTTTTATTCAGGTCTGTTTCGATGTTACGGGTATGGACGAGTTTGGTAAGTTCTGCGCAAGCAAGGGTTACCCATTCACTGTGGACAGTTGCCCCAATGGTGAGATTTTCGATATGGGCGATGCCTCGGGTCGTTTCACCTACGCCGAGGATCCCGATGGAACGCTCATAGAGTTCGTGGAGACCTACAAGATTCCTATCGCCAAAAAGCTCGGTCTCTCAATCGATATGACAAAGCGTAGTGTCGAGAAACAGTTGCCAAAGTTTCTTTTTAGGTTGATGGGATTGGTTGCCCGCGAGAAGATATCGCAGTAATAAAAAGGAGTTTGCCGTGTGGCAAACTCCTTTTTATTTATTATCAAGCGACATATTCTTCGATATTCGGCGCATAACAACAATGAAGGATTGAATCTCATGCTCCGATAGCCCCTCCAGCATCTTGTCGAGCGACGAAATGCCAACCGTCTTTGCATCAAGCTTAAGGCTGTGTCCCTTCTCTGTAAGCACAATGGTGTTCGAGCGTCTGTCGGTGGGGTTCTGTTGACGCATCACCAATCCCTTTTGCTCGAGGGCGTCGATTAGTTTTGTGACAGAGTTTTTATCCTTCTGCATTTCATCGGCAAGTTGCTGCTGTTTCAGGTCGCCCTGATTCCACAGCATATCGATGAGCAGGAATTGTTCCGGCGTCAAATCTATATTATTTGCCTTCATCATTGCTGCCATAAAGAGCTTGAGCCTGCAGTGGGTCAGATTAAGCTCGACGGCAACCTGTTTCGATAGTAACATAGTCTATATTATTAAGGGATGAAGAGATCTCCCACACCAATCTATCTTGCCGACACGTTGCGTGCAATAAGGCGGAACAACCAGGGAACATACTTGTAGAATGGCACCATAATCGTGTCAAAACCGCCAATAACCTTCTGATGTTTGCCGCGTGCGATAGCTCTTATGGCCACCTTTGCACACTTGTTCACATCGTAGCCGTTAGCCTGGCCCGGATCCATCACACCTGTAGCCTTGCCGTTGCCATCGAGAGCATTTTTCGACACCTCGGTGTGGATACGGCCTGGGATGATGATGGTGGTCTTGATTTGGGGATACTCCAGCGCAATAGTTTCGTAGAAGCCGTGTATGGCGTGCTTCGATGCACAATATGCCGACCTGACGGGGAACCCGAAGACACCCGATACCGACGATACTACGGCAATGTGAACACCACGCTCGATGAACATATCCTTGAGCGCTTTCACCAGATAGATGCCACCGAAGTAGTTAACTTCCATAAGTCTTCTGTCGACGCTGATGTCGGTTTCCAGCGTCAATGCACGTTGCGATATACCTGCATTTAGAAGTAGGAAATCGATAAGGTGGCCCTCAGAGTGAATCCACTCAACCAACTCATCTATCGACTCCGAGTGCTCAACATCAACGGTCTTGCACCACGCCTTGACGCCCAACTCCTCACATTTACTCTTTACTCTCTCCAGCGTCTGGATGCGTCTGCCCGTAAGAATGACATTTGCACCCTTCTTGGCATACTGATATGCCATTGCCTCGCCGATACCGCTACCACCGCCAGTGATTAGCACGGTTTTATCCTTAAACTTTAGCATCTATAAAAGGTTTATTTTCTCAAAGATAGTAATTCTCTCTATCATTGACAAATAATTAACTTAATTATATCGTTCCACGTGCCGTCAAATCACTCTAATGTCCCTCTATCGCTTGCTGAGGAGTGTTCGCACGCCAAATAAAATCCCCGCAAGCGTTGGCCTGCGGGGATTCATTATTTATGGTTGAGTAAATTACTCAGTCATAGCCTGCTGGATAGCAACTGCAACTGCTACGTTTGCACCTACCATTGGGTTGTTACCCATACCCAAGAAGCCCATCATCTCAACGTGTGCGGGAACTGAAGAAGAACCTGCAAACTGAGCGTCAGAGTGCATACGACCCAAAGTATCAGTCATACCGTAAGAAGCGGGACCTGCGCCCATATTGTCGGGGTGCAAAGTACGGCCAGTACCACCACCTGATGCTACAGAGAAGTACTTCTTACCAGCCAATACGCGCTCCTTCTTGTAAGTACCTGCAACGGGGTGCTGGAAACGAGTGGGGTTAGTAGAGTTACCAGTGATTGATACATCTACGTCCTCCTTCCACATAACTGCAACGCCCTCGCGAACATCGTCAACACCATAGCAGCGTACCTTTGCACGCAAACCATCAGAGTAGGGAGTCTGTGCAACCTCAGCTACCTCACCAGTGTAGTAGTCGAACTTAGTCTCTACATAAGTAAAGCCGTTGATACGAGAGATGATCTTAGCAGCGTCCTTACCCAAACCGTTCAAGATAACGCGCAAGGGGTTCTTACGAACCTTGTTTGCCATCTCGGCGATCTTGATAGCACCCTCAGCAGCAGCGAATGACTCGTGGCCAGCCAAGAATGCGAAGCACTGAGTCTCCTCGCGCAACAAACGAGCAGCCAAGTTACCGTGGCCGATACCTACCTTACGGTCGTCAGCTACAGAACCTGCGATGCAGAATGCCTGCAAACCCTCGCCGATAGCCTCAGCAGCGTCAGCAGCGTTAGTGCAGCCCTTCTTGATTGCGATAGCAGCACCTACTACATAAGCCCACTTTGCATTCTCGAAGCAGATGGGCTGAGTCTCCTCACACATCTTGTAAGGATCGATGCCCTTGGCGTCGCAGATAGCCTTAGCCTCGTCGATGCCGTTGATTCCATACTGTGCGAGCACCTCGTTGATGTGGTCGATTCGGCGCTCGTAGCTCTCAAATAAATTTGCCATATCTTTTTTCTTATTTTTCGATTATACAATGTGTGGTTTACTCCTGACGGGGATCAATGTACTTAACAGCATCCTTGAAGCGGCCATAAGAACCCTTTGACTTCTCCAATGCCTCAGCGGGCTCGATACCCTTCTTGATGAACTCCATCATCTTGCCAAGGTGAACGAACACGTAGCCGATAACCTCGTCGTTAGCATCCAAAGCCATACGAGTGCAGTAACCCTCGGCCATCTCGAGGTAGCGAGTACCCTTAGCCACGGTACCGAACATAGTACCAACCTGTGAACGCAAGCCCTTACCCAAGTCCTCAAGACCAGCACCGATAGGAAGACCGCCCTCAGAGAAAGCTGACTGAGTACGACCGTAAACGATCTGCTTGAACAACTCGCGCATAGCGGTGTTGATAGCGTCGCATACGAGGTCGGTATTCAAAGCCTCAAGAATAGTCTTGCCGGGGAGAATCTCCGATGCCATAGCAGCTGAGTGTGTCATACCAGAGCAACCGATTGTCTCAACCAAAGCCTCCTGGATGATACCCTCCTTAACATTGAGAGTAAGCTTGCAGGCACCCTGCTGAGGAGCACACCAACCCACACCGTGTGTAAGGCCTGAAATGTCCTTAATCTCCTTAGCTACAACCCACTTTCCCTCCTGAGGGATGGGAGCCGATTCGTGGTTGGCACCCTTTTTAACGCAGCACATCTGCTGCACTTCGTGTGAATAAATCATAATTTAGAAGAGTTTATTTGTTACTATAACAGTTCAGTTTGAGTCCTTTGCAGTCGGTTGTTGGGCACGGCCGCAAAATTCCAACGCAAATATAATATATTTTTCAACAACCACAAATTAAAGCGCATAATTTATGAGTTAAAAGCGTTACTTAGTTCGTGTAAGTGGAGCCCTGCCGTCGCAGTTTTTGGAAAAAGTGGAGCCAAAACAGGGTTTTTCTGACGCAAAGCATACGGCAAATCTTTTTTAATGCTATATTTGCATAGTAATATTAAGATTAAGTATGGATTTTATACCTTTTACCTTCATCGACCTTATCGATGTGTTGCTCGTGGCTCTGTTTATGTTTGGTATCTACCGAATGACACGAGGCACCAACGCTCCATATATCTTCACTGGCATTATCGTCATCTACTTCGTGTGGGTGGTGGTGCGCGCACTTAATATGGAGTTGCTCTCGACCATTCTGGGGCAACTTGTGAGTGTGGGAGTCATTGCTCTGATAATCCTCTTTCAGCCCGAACTACGCAACTTCTTGCAGATGATTGGTCGCCGTCAGGGCGGTTTTCATTTCATAAATAATATTTTCAATAGCCGTGCAGGTCAGCAGATTAACTTGCAACCCATCGTTACCGCCTGTTCGGAGATGTCCACAACCAAGACAGGTGCGCTGATAGTGCTCACGCAGCGTAGCGAGTTGGATGATATAATCGAGAACGGCATCACGCTCGATGCTCGATTGTCGGTGGCCCTGCTTGAGAATATATTTTTTAAGAATGCACCTCTGCACGATGGTGCGGCAATTGTGATGAATAACCGCGTTGTAGCGGCTAAGTGTATCCTGCCCGTTACGCAGTCGCCCGTGCCTAAATCTTACGGTACGCGCCACCGTGCTGCTATCGGTATTACCGAGACCTCGGATGCCATCGTTGTGGTTGTGTCGGAGGAGACGGGAGGTATCTCGGTTGCCTTCGGTGGTAAGATTGAACGCAATATCGCTCCGCAGAATTTGGCACAGACCATTTCAAAACATTTTGTCAAGACTGAGGGAGAGAGACGAAATAAAAAAGAGACCGCTTAAGGTCTCTTTTTTGTTTATAGATCAAATATGTACGGCGTAACAGAACGGAATTTTTCGGCAGCCTCTTTGTCGGTAAAAATGCCGAATAGGGTAGAGCCGCTACCCGACATTGCGGCATATGTAGCACCGCCGTCGAGCAGTTGTTGCTTAATGCGGGCAAGGCGCGGATGCGAGGTAAATACCGACTCTTCGAAATCGTTTCTCACGCTCTCTTGCCACTGCTCAATGGGTTCCGATAGTCGTTCGGTGAGCGAACGGGCGGGTATTGCAGGCTTTACGCCAGCGTAGGCCTCGCGGGTGGATACACCCTCGTCGGGTTTTATTAGTACCAACGTGTAGCCTTTGAGGCTGAGCTCCACGGGGGTCATTATCTCGCCACGACCCTCGCATAGTTGGGGTGTGTTGCGGACAAAGAAAGCTGTGTCGCTACCCAGCTCTGCCGCCAACGAGATGAGTGTAGCCTCGTCAAGAGCGAGCGAGAAAATATCATTTAGCGCAAGTATTACAGCTGTGCCATCGGCCGAGCCACCACCCAAACCAGCACCAAATGGTACTCGTTTGGTGAGTGTAATTGCCACCTGTCCGATGCCATAACGGCTCTGCATCAATCTGAGAGCCTTCATACAGATATTCTGTTCTGGATCGCAATCCACCTCTATGCCCTCAACGCGAAACGATGAGTTGCCATCGCACTTTACCACCTCGACATCGTCGTAGAGCCCCTCAACGGGGAACATTACAGTCGATAGGTCGTGGTAACCATCCTCGCGCCGGCGCAGTACATCTAATCCGATATTTATCTTACAATTTGCTTTTAGTATCATTGTCCGCTATTCTCAATGTTCGTAATAATCTCTTCTGCAGCACGCCTTACCGTTGGGCGAAGACTCACAATACGACTTTCCCAGTCGCCAATCGAGCCGTCGCAGCCATCGCTTACAACCTTAGCTATGTGTATCGTGGGCGACTCCTCGCCTCGTAGCGAGGTGTAAAGACGCGCGGCACGCACCACAGCATAGGCCTCCATATCCATACAATCGTAGGGTGCAAGCAGAGTGCGCTGACGCTCGGGCGTATCGTCGCCAATAAAGTTATCGGACGACACAACTGCACAACCCTCATCGCCTGTGCCCACCTGCTCGGCTGGAGTGAAGAATATGCCCTCAGGGTCGATATACACATCGCCCTGCCACACGGCTGCTGGATGTAGCACCGTAGCAAAGGGGTGGCGGAACGAGCCACAAGTGCCTACATTTATAATGTGTCGATACTCGCCACTGTGCAGAGCCCTCATCGTTGCCTCGAAGGCGTTGAGCTTACCCATCCCGATGAACTCTACATCGCAACGCTCGCGTAGTGCGGCGACATTGTCGGCTCCCATCTCGGTCTCGAGTGCTATGAGAAGTAGAATATCCTTTGTCATAGTCATTGCTTTTATGCAAAGTTACAAACCGAATTCGAGATTACAAACCCTCCGCCCCATATTCTTGCACAATATTTGCCCATTCGAGGATGATGATTCAAATTGATAACATAGTTTTCGAGCGTACTTCGTGGCATTTGCCACGCTTTCTGTTGCAACCCGTAATACGACTTATGCACGAGCGAGAGATAAACGACCTGCTTCGTTCGGGCGGTCATATGCCTCCGCGGGAGTTCTTGCGCCATATCTTTCGGGAGTTGAATGTGCGCTCGCGTGTGCAGTTCACAACCTCACTCGATCCTGCCGATCGCTATCTATTTGTGGCTAATCATCCATTCGGGGCGTTAGATGGAATGATGCTTGCCGATATGCTACTCTCGCATTGGGATGATGTGGGTGTGGTGGTAAACGATCTTCTGATGCATATCGAGCCTCTGCGCGAGTTGTGGATTCCTGTTTGCAGGGGTGGTCGTCATAATGCATCTAAGAGCGAGCTCTATAACTCGGCTCTTGTCTCCGAACGGCAGATTCTCACTTTCCCTGCTGGGCTATGCTCGCGGTGGGTCGATGGTCGTGTGGCCGACTTGGGGTGGAAACCACGCTTTGTGCGCGATGCCGAGCGTTACGATCGGAGGGTGGTACCCGTATATGTCGATGGGGCGCTGTCGCGGCGATTCTATTATATATATCGACTGCGCCGCGCTCTGCATATATCTCTAAATGTGGAGTTGTTGCTTCTGGTCGATGAGCTCTTTGCCCAACGAGGTTGCGAGGTACGCATTGTTGTGGGGCAGCCGATAGAAGTCGCCTCGCTACGAGGAAATAGACTCGAGAGGTGTCGAGCTGTGCGTGAGATGGTCTATAGTCTTAAATAAAAGAGGTTGCCCACTCGGGCAACCTCTTCTTTATTATTGATTCATCGTGGCGAGGAACTCCTCGTTCGACTCGGTCATTCCCATCTGCTTCTGCAGGAACTCCATAGCCTCGACGGTTGTCATCTCTGAGAGATACTTTCGCATAACCCACGTGCGATTCATTACATCGCGTGAGAGCAGCAGATCCTCGCGGCGTGTACCCGACGAGATAACATCCACGGCGGGATATACTCGCTTGTTCGAGAGCTTGCGGTCGAGCTGCAGCTCCATATTACCCGTACCCTTGAACTCCTCGAAGATAACCTCGTCCATCTTCGAGCCGGTGTCGATAAGAGCCGTTGCGATGATGGTGAGCGAGCCCTTCTCCTCGGTATTTCGTGCCGCACCGAAGACACGCTTGGCCTTGTGCAGTGCATTGGCATCTACACCACCCGACAACACCTTACCCGATGCGGGCTGCACCGAGTTGTAGGCGCGCGCCAAACGAGTGATAGAGTCGAGGAAGATAACCACATCGTGGCCGCACTCAACCATACGCTTAGCCTTCTCCAATACCATTTCGGCAACCTTCACGTGGCGCGAAGCCTGCTCATCGAAGGTCGAAGCCACAACCTCGGCCTTTACATTGCGGGCCATCTCGGTAACCTCCTCAGGACGCTCGTCAATCAGCAGTACGATCATATATACCTCGGGGTGATTGTCAGCAATGGCGTTAGCGATCGACTGCAGGAGCATCGTTTTACCTGTCTTGGGCTGAGCGACGATCAGTCCTCGCTGACCCTTACCAATGGGTGAGAAGAGATCCACCACGCGGTTCGAGAGAGAGTTATGGCCCTTGCCCGTAAGATTAAACTTCTCACTGGGGAAGAGCGGCGTCATAAACTCAAACTGCACGCGGTCGCGGATGTACTCGGGCTTAAGGCCATTGATCTCGTTCACGCGGATAAGCGGGAAATACTTTTCGCCCTCCTTTGGTGGCTGAATCACGCCGCTGATGGTGTCGCCAGCCTTCAGGCCAAAGAGTTTGATCTGTGAGGGTGATACATATATATCATCTGGAGAGTTAAGATAATTATAGTCGGCCGAGCGCAAGAAACCATAGCCATCGGGCATAATCTCCAATACACCTTCGCCCGTAACCTCGCCTGCAAAAATCTCGCGTGCGGGTACCTCGTGGCGGTTGTGGTGGTGAGTATTAGGGTGGGGGGCGTGCTGTGCTGCCGGCTGCTCCTCGGCGGGTTGTGTAGTCTCGGATGTCTGCTCCGACTCATTTTGCTGGGTTGAAGTGCTCTCCTCCGAGGCCGCTTTCGGCTCGGCAGCCTCTCTTGCCATACGCTCCTCCATCTCCTTTACGGCCTTGGGTTTACGGCCGCGGCGCTTAGGCTGAGGTGCCTGCTCTGTAGCTGGTTGTGCTGTTGGCTCGGGCGTTGGCTCGACTGCCAACGGCTCGGTTGAGGTGGGTGTATCTTGGGGCGCTTTTTCGGCTGAGTTATCGGTTGAAGTATTCTCCTCGACACGCACAGTGTTCATACGCGGACGACGGCCTCGCTTGCGGGGGGGCTCCGCTTCCTGCTTCTCGGTCGGGGTTGAGGTCTCTGCTCCATTGGCAATGGCGGCAATGGCATTGAGCAAATCCTTCTTCTTGAGCGTGGAATCGGCAATGCCGAGCACCTTGCCAATTTCTCGCAACTCTGCTAAGGTCTTACCTTCAAGTGCGGTTAAATCTTGCATATTGTGTACTTTTGTTGATAAAATTCGCTGATTGTTTGAATAATCGAACGATTATTACTCGATTGATGATGCAAAGATAGTACAAATTTTTACTCGTGCAAATTTTATTTTTCAACACAAAAGAAACCGCCCTTGCGAGCGGTCCCTTTTATCTATTGCATATGCTTGGGTTTTGTGGTGAGAATATCAACGAAGTAGTCGAGAATCTGCTGACGCTGAGTCTCGGTCGGAACGAGAATCTGGTAGCGGCCATTCTCATCGTCGCGCCACTCGGTTATGCCCTCGCCTACAACTTTAACTTCGCCCTTGCCGCTGAGCGTGAAGCCCTCGAAGTCGGGATGGCAAGCGTATAAAGCCGAGATTACATCCCACGTCGGACGGTCGTACGGCATCTCAAGGTAGGCTTTGTAGCCCTCAACCATCGGGTTATCGCTCCACGCAAAGTCGGTGGCGATACTGCTGCCAGGGTACTGAATTTGGTCGCCAAGGGTCCAGGGTACGATAACCATAGGCACGGGCGACTCATCGAAGAAGTATTTCGAAGCCTCCAGGTCGTTCCAGATGTTATACTCGCGGAAATTATCCTGCACGAACTCTCCTGCCATAATTGAGAAATGCTTTACCTTCTTCGCGACAAGTTCCTTGCCCGTGAGCGACGAGTATTTGTCCGCCTGGCTCTGGAGTAGTTGCGCCATAGTGGTAGAGAAACCCACTGTGGCGATTACCACCGAGCCATCGGCCTGCTCGGCCAAGATGCGACGATACATATCCACCGCCTCCTCGTACTGCGGATTCTCCGAACGCTTGAACATAGGCTCGCCCTTGTCGTTCTTCAGTAGAGCTACTTTGGTGCAGTAATCCACACAATCCATATCGGTTACACAAGCAGTGTTTACTCCGATGGGGAGGTTGGGATAGCCGTACCAATGGCGCATAATGTCGATATACTCGGCCGAGTAGGGGTTGTTTTTGTGAACGCTTACGGCCAATAGGTTGATATTCCCCTGATCCATATTCTTGAACAGCAGGTCGAGTGCCATAGCGTCGTCGATGTCGTTACCCATATCGGTCTCAAATATGACGGCCTGTGGGGTGGACTCGGTTGCCTTAGGGGCACTGCAAGCACAGAGTGTGCAGAGGGCTAAAAGGAAAAAAGATAGTTGTTTCATAGTCGTAGTTTTTGTTTGTCTACAAATTTATAAAAAAAAGAGATTAAACCCGTGGGGCCTAATCTCTTTTTTAGTTTTGTTGTGCTAAAATTATTTCTTCTCGTTCTTCTCAGCAGCGTACAGCTCGTTTACCTTAGCCAAAACTGCATCGCTGATGTCGAGTGCGGGATCAGCGTCGAGCAATGCGCTTGAGTTTACAATCATCTTGTACTTCTTGTCGGCGTTGATAGCCTGAATAGCACGCAATACCAAGTCCTGAGTACGGTTGGTGAATACATAGTTCTCCTCGTCCAAAGTCTCAGCCTCCTTCTGTGCAGAGGTCTGGTAGTTGGTGATCTTCTTCTCGATAGCAGTCTGCTGCTTCTGTGCGTCGGCTGTAGTGATCAAACCCTTCTGATACTTCTCCTGCAACTGAGTAGCCTCGTACTGGAGGTTCTGCTCCTTCTGAACCCAAGAGTTCTGAGCCTTCTGAGTCTTCTCCTGCAGAGCAACGCCCTCAGTCTTGTAGATCTCGCTCTCGGCAATAACATACTCAGCGCGAACATAAGCGATGTCGCCACCAGTTACACTCTGGAGTTCTGCAGCCTCACCCTCAGCTGCGGGGGTAGCCGTCTTATTATCGCAAGCAGCGAAGCTCAGCGCGGCAACAAGCAGTGTGAAAAAATACTTTTTCATAGTTACTTATACTTAACTTTTTTAGATTTTTTTAATATTTAATCTGCAATAATTGACAAAGGTAGAAAAAAATCTTTATTTTTGCCCTAATTAGCAATTAAATTTAATTTTATGTACGAATATATTTCTGGCTTGGTGGCAGAATTAGCACCCACATATGCTGTTATCGATGCAGGTGGGGTTGGGTATTACATAAATATATCGTTGCAGACCTATGCCTCGATCGAAGGCGAAAAATCGGCTCGATTATATGTCCATTTTGTGGTGCGAGAGGATGCGCAGCTCCTCTACGGCTTTGCCACGAAGCTTGAGCGAGAACTGTTTCGTCTGCTGATAAGTGTGTCGGGTGTTGGAGGAAATACGGCTCGTATGATTCTCTCGACCTATTCGAGCGATGAACTCCGTAATATCATAGCCACCGAGAATGCTGTACTGCTTAAGAATGTTAAGGGGCTCGGTCTTAAAACAGCGCAGAAAATTATCGTAGAGCTGAGCGGAAAGATGCTCGATTTGGGCGGCGGAGTTGAGCCTAAACAGATGCAGATGGCTGAGAAGGGTAATGCTATTTTCGATGAGACGATGGCGGCGCTGGTGATGCTCGGATTCCAGAAATCGGCTTCAGAGAAGGTTGTGAAGGCTATTTTGTCGGAGTCGCCTACCATCTCGGTTGAGGATGCTGTGCGTCAGGCTCTGCGTCGATTGTAGTTGGTTTTTAGTAGGCGGAGTTTGCTCGCACGAAAAGTGATGGAGGAAAAATTGGTCGAATAGATTATTTTTTGTAAATTTGCACGATTATAGGCATTATTATGATGTGGAGAGCGTTGAAGATGTTTTTTATGGCTGTGAGCTTGGTCTTTGTTGCCGCGTGCAATAATGACGAAGTGGATCTGTCCGAAAATCAGCGTTCAGCTATTGTGAGTTATCTCACCTCGTCGCATCAGCCTCGATTGATAAACATAAGCGATGTGCCTAATTCGATGGATGCACAGCCTGCATTCTACGAGCGATTGGATTATAATACATTCCGCTATATAGCTACATACTACGATGATGATCGCGCAGAGCGTCGTGCCGTAGCCAAGGGGGATGAGGTCGCGCTTACCTATATGGCTTGCATATTTACAGGCTCTCAGCCATCGCTGGCCTCGGTATATGCCACCAACGATGCCTCGGTCATTGCTCAGTTGCGTGAGGCTGGGATGAATACCGAATATTGGACTACTGAACCGCTGAAAATAAAAATAGGCGATACCAATATAATAAAAGGTGTTGAGCTCTCGTTAATAGGTTGTCGCGAAGGCGACAGTGTTGAGGCCTATATGACACTCGACGCCGCCTATGGCGATAATGTGGTAGGTGTTGTGCCCGAGAGTGCGTCGGTTGTGTGGTTCTACACAATTGATAGCGTTGGGGCGCAAGAGTAATTGTTTTTAGAAAAGAAGATATTAATAGATATGAAATTTTTAAGCCGTATATTCTTTATTATATGTGCGTCGTTCTCGCTCTACTCGTGCGTGGAATCTACTGCGCTCAGTGTGCAGGAGGTCGAGACATTGGCTTTGCAGTCGTGGATAGAGATCAATCGCCCAGATTTGTTAGATAACTATCAGGTCAATGGTGGTTACTATGTCGAGATGCTCGATGAGGGTGTGGCCGATAGCGCCGCCGTGCGTTACGACGACTCGTGGGTATGGTTCGATGTAACTTGTCGCGATCTGTCGGGAAATGTGGCTATGACGCGTAATGCCGACCTGGCTCGTATGCAGAATGTATATACCGACCATACGCACTATGTTCCCTACTTCCTCTATTGCGGTGAGTCGCGAGCAAATAGCTTGCCCGAGGGTATCTATCTCGCTATGCGTAATAAGTTGAAGATTGGCGATAGAGATATATCGGTGCGTTATGGTACAAAGATGCGTATCTATATGCCCTCGTCGCTGGTAACAAACGATGCATCAGGAGGTATGTCTGGTGATGGTGGTTATCAGGGTCAGTATTCACTTGATAAGGGACGCCCGATGATTGCCGAGGTTAATGTATGGGGCCACGTAGGAAACCCTGTGGCTTATGAGGATCAGTGGGTGCGCTCGTTTGCCATCGCTAATGGAGGATTGGCTCCTGAGCCCGAGAATAAAGAGAGTGCGGCTAAGGCATCGGCCTTGCGTCGTAGCTTTAAGCGCAATACGCGTGGTGATGAGAGCACAAAGGTTTATGATAATTTGTGGTACCCGGCAGTTGATTCTATCGCGGGTTTGTATATTAATTATATGTACACCCCTAAGCAGAACCTTAATTTCAACTGTTTGAGATCAGACACTCTTATTTACGAGGGACAGACTTCGTATGCTAAGGGTAAGATTTTTGGTGTTAAGACCATTGATCAGATTAATCAGGAGATTGATGCCGCTCTGCTTAAGCGTTTTGGTGAGGGAATACACCCTGCCGATGCCGATAGTCTTGGCTCGGTGCAGACTGCAAAAATATGGTATGTGGCACGTCTGCTCGATGGTTTTGTGGTTGATACCAATATCACCGAGGTGCAGAAGATTGTCTATGGCTACGATTACGATGAGATCTATGATGTGTCGGGAGCGTTGGATTTTGTTACTGGCGCAGATTCTGCCGAGGATAACACCTATGTTGATGCGTGGAAGTATGCAGTACCGCAGATGAAGCTCGGTGCGTGGAATGTAATCCTTACTACTTCGTCGAGCGCCTATGGTGCGGTAGGTGTTGCAGGTAGTAGCTCTTCGTCGAGCAGCAGTAATTACAGCGACTACTATAACTACTACAATTATTATAATAGTTATTACGGTAATGGTTACTACAATAACTACTATAACAACTACTACGGCGGTATGGGCGGTATGTATGGTGGTATGGGCGGTATGTACGGCGGAATGGGTGGTATGTATGGTGGCTATGGTGGTTATGATTACTACAATAACTACTACAACAGCTACTACTACAATAACTACTACAACAACTCTTATTATACCGACTCATCGTCGGATGATGATGCGGCCATTACCACTACTTCAGAGATTCTCCCTTATACACCGCTCTTGTGGCAGGTATATATCGAGGAGGAGTAGTCTAAACGGCGTAGGATAAAGTAAAATATAGGGGGGTAGCAATAGTGATTGCAACTGGATACTCCTATTAAATAAGATAAAAGAGAGATATCATAGCGATATTTCTCTTTTTTTTGACTTTTTTTAGCGGAAATTTTGCAGAAAGAAAAAATAGTTGTAACTTTATATTGCGAAGTTAAGGTGATGATACCTTGACAATGGAAAATAATACTTAAACCTAAAAAATATAACGTTATGATTATTACTTTTAACGAACTTCGTCGTATTAAGGACAAATTGCCCAGTGGTAGCTCTCAGCGTATCGCTGATGAGCTTGGAATTGATGTAGATACAGTACGCAACTACTTCGGTGGAAAGCATCTCGATGCTCCTGCTTGTGCAGGTATTCATATCGAGCAGGGCCCCGATGGTGGTGTTGTTACTTTGGACGATACGGCTATTCTCGATGCGGCAATGCGTATTCTGAATGAGAACAAGTAAGGAATAGGCCTTCGAATTGTAAACTCTTGCATCGGAGCCGACTAGAGTCGGATTCCGGTGCATTTTTTATTATAGAGAGATGAAACGATTGATATTGTTTTGTGTGGTGCTTGTAGCCTCTTCGTTTGTGGCTATGGCACAGAATGAGAAAGGTATTCCTTTCAATGGATTGATCATCACCGAGCAGGGATATGGTGTTCAGAAGATGAAGGTGCAGGTGAAAGGCCGTAATAGCCATACAATATCGGATAAGCAGGGCCGTTTTGGTCTCACCGATGTGCCAGCTGATGCGGTGCTGTCATTCTCATACAAGAAGATAAAGTTCGAGTTGCCAGTCAATGGCCGTCGCAGTATGCGAGTTATTCTTGTTGATGGCTCGGTGATGAATGCCGAGGAGTCTCAGGAGTTGATCGACACGGGCTATGGCTATGTTAAGCGTCGTGAGCAGACCTCTCGTTCGGGTGTTATCACGGGCGAAGAGTTGCGTAGTATGGGTCAGATGGACCTGCAGGAGGCTATGTTGGGTGCTGTGCCAGGCTTGCAGCTCGTGAATGGCGAGTTGACTCTGCGTGGCTCTACATCGGTAACTACTTCTTCGGCTCCGCTAATCTTTGTTGATGGAATAGAGACAACCACTCTCTCGAATGTAAGTATTAACCAGGTGGAGTCCGTTTCGGTTAGTCGCGATGGCTCGATGTATGGCGCTCGTGGCGCAAATGGAGTGATACATATTACCTTGATAAAGGGTGAAGAGTAGTGGCACTATCCTATTTTAAGACTTGTTAATTTATATCCTCCTCTCGCAACTGAGCGAGGGGAGTTTTTTTTGCGTTGGCTACTATTCGTTGTGTGCCATAGTGCCTACTTGTGCCATTTTTGAGCTATCGAATGACTTTGTGGCAGACAGAATGGCAGATAATAAGAGCGGTTTGGCAGGATTTTACGCCATATTTTATCAATTTCGTCATTTTTTAGGTTTGGTATAGCGTTTGTTCATACTTATGGCGTCGGCCACTGAGCTGGCAAGTGAAACTGAAATAAATAATAACAAATAAAACTGAAATATTATGGGAAAGATTATTGGTATTGATTTGGGTACTACAAACTCTTGTGTATCTGTAATGGAGGGTAATGAGCCCGTCGTTATTCCTAATGCTGAGGGCCACCGCACAACTCCTTCTATCGTAGCATTCACCGATGGTGGTGAGCGTAAGGTGGGTGATCCCGCTAAGCGTCAGGCTATCACCAACCCTAAGCGTACGATTTTCTCAATCAAGCGTTTTATGGGTGAGAAGTATGATAATGTAACTGCAGACATCGCTCGTGCTCCCTATAGCATCGTTCGTGGCGACAACAATACTCCCCGCGTGGATATCGACGGCCGTCAGTACACTCCCCAGGAGATTTCGGCTATCACCTTGCAGAAGATGAAGAAGACAGCTGAGGATTACCTCGGTCAGGAGGTTACTGAGGCTGTTATCACCGTTCCCGCTTACTTCTCTGACTCACAGCGTCAGGCTACTAAGGAGGCTGGTGAGATTGCAGGCTTGAAGGTTCGCCGTATCATCAACGAGCCCACAGCTGCGGCGTTGGCTTACGGTTTGGATAAGAAGGATGCCGATATGAAGGTTGCAGTTTACGACCTAGGTGGTGGTACTTTTGATATCTCTATCTTGGAGTTGGGCGACGGTGTATTCGAGGTTAAGTCAACAAATGGTGATACCCACCTCGGTGGTGATGACTTCGACCACGTTTTGATCGACTATATGGCTGAGGCATTCAAGGCTGAGCACGGCATCGACTTGCGTCAGGATCCTATGGCTTTGCAGCGTTTGAAGGAGGCTGCCGAGAAGGCAAAGATCGAGCTCTCATCGACAACTACTACAGAGATCAACCTCCCATATATTATGCCCGTAAATGGTATTCCCCAGCACCTTGTAATGTCGCTCACTCGAGCTAAGTTTGAACAGTTGTGCGACCACTTGGTGCAGAAGACCATCGAGCCCTGCCGTATCGCATTGCGTGATGCAGGCCTCTCGGCAAGCGACATCGATGAGGTAATCCTCGTAGGTGGTTCTACCCGTATTCCCGCTATCCAGCAGATCGTGGAGAAGTTCTTCGGCAAGACTCCTAACAAGTCAGTTAACCCCGACGAGGTTGTGGCTATCGGTGCCGCTATCCAGGGTGGTGTCTTGACAGGTGAGGTTAAGGATGTGCTTTTGTTGGATGTAACACCCCTTTCACTCGGTATCGAGACTTTGGGTGGTGTCTTTACTAAGCTTATCGAGGCTAACACTACTATCCCCACACGCAAGAGCGAGGTCTTCTCAACTGCTGCTGACAACCAGCCTTCGGTTGAGATCAATGTATGCCAGGGTGAGCGTCCTATGGCACGCGACAATAAGAGTATTGGTCGCTTCCACTTGGACGGTATCCCCGCAGCTCCCCGTGGTGTTCCTCAGATCGAGGTTACATTCGATATCGACGCAAACGGTATCTTGAATGTATCGGCTAAGGATAAGGGTACAGGCAAGGAGCAGAAGATTCGTATCGAGGCTTCATCTGGTTTGACCGAGCAGGAGATCCAGCGTATGCGCGACGAGGCTAAGGCTAACGAGGAGAAGGATAAGGCTGAGAAGGAGCGCGTAGATAAGGTAAATGCGGCTGACTCAAACATCTTCGCTACTGAGAAGCAGCTCAAGGAGTATGGCGATAAGATCCCTGCTGACAAGAAGTCGGCTATCGAGGGCGCACTCGCAAAGCTTAAGGAGGCTCACAAGAACCAGGATGTTGCAGCTATTGATACAGCTATCAACGAGCTTAATGCCGCTTGGCAGGCTGCATCTCAGGATTTGTACGCCGCTCAGCAGGCAGAGCAGCAGGCTCAGGGTGGCGCACAGCAGAACGCTGGTGCTAACGCTGGTCAGCAGCAGGCTCAGCCCGAGGATGTAGAGTTCGAGGAGGTAAAATAATTTGTTATACAATCCCCAGGGAATCAAATAAAACGAGGAGGGTGTTCCAAACGATTGGAATACCCTCCTTTTTTTTATTTACAGATTTGCAGGTCTAAAAACGAATCAGTATATTTGTGAAAACTAACCATAAAAATTACACACTATGATTCACAATTTTATAAAGAGAGTGAGTGTCGCTGTAGTGGCGGCTGTTGTCGCTATTGGTTTGGCGGCTTGTGGCTCGGATGCTAATTTGATAGAGGGTAGCTTGCCGCGTGCTAAGGCTACGCCGTCGCTCGATAAGGCTTTCGATAGCTATTTGTCGGCTGTTGCTGAGGCTAAGCAGGATCTGCACAGTATTATGATTGTCAAGGATGGCAAGGTCGTTAAGGAGCAGTGGATGAGCGAGGGCGATGCTGCTACTCCCCATATTTTGAACTCAGTAAGTAAGACCTTTACCGCTACAGCCGTAGGTTTTGCCATTGCCGAGGGTAAGCTATCACTCTCGGATAAGGTTGTCGATATTTTCCCCGATAAGTTGCCTGCCGAGGTGAGCGATAATTTGAAGAAGGTCGAGGTAAGACACCTGCTCACAATGTCGGGTGGACACGACACCGAGCCTAATCGCCGTGCGCTTGGCGAGGATGCCGATTGGGTTGAAGCGTTTTTGGCTCACCCCTTTGTGCACGAGCCTGGTACATTCTTCTGGTATAATAGTATGGGTACATATATGCTCTCGGCTATCGTGCAGAAGGTTACTGGCGAAAAGGTCGTTGACTACCTCAAGCCTCGTCTCTTCGAGCCTCTTGGTGTCGAGGGCGCCTCTTGGCAGGAGAGTCCGCAGGGTATCAATACTGGTGGTTGGGGTCTCTACCTGAAGACTGAGGATTTGGCGAAGATGGGCCAGTTTATTCTGCAGGGTGGAGAGTGGAACGGCGAGCAGTTGATCTCAAAGGAGTGGATCGATGATGCTACTTCGGCACACATCGCATCGCGCCCCGCAATGATGCGTCCCGAGCAGATTACCTTCAAGGCTGAGGATAGTGACTGGTTGCAGGGCTACGGTTATCAGATGTGGCGTTGCCGCCACGGTGCAGTGCGTGCCGACGGTGCTAATGGCCAGTATATCATCGTGATGCCTGAGCAGAATGTTGTAATTGCAATGACTGCCAATATTCAGGATATGCAGGGCGAGATTAACCTCGTGTGGGAGCATTTGTTGCCCGCATTGCAATAGATTTCTGTTGCTCGTGCGACAAATATAGTCGTCCAGGTTAAGGGAAATACCTAAATAATAGTAGAAAAGTCTGAAAATCGGTCGTAAAGTTTCGGTTTTCAGACTTTTTTTGCTTATCTTTGCGAGATTAAAAAGCGGATTTAGTTCGCTAAGCGTGATTAATAGCGTAATAATTAAAAATACAAACAAAAACTTTTAACAACAATGCAAAGTAAAGGCGCACTTAAATTGTTCACAATCCTTTTAGTGATTGGTTGCATTTATCAGCTCTCGTTCTCGTTCATCACGAGACGCGTAGAGAAGGCCGCCGTTGAGTATGCTGCTGCGTTCGATGAGTCGGAGCAGGCTGCCAAGGAGGCTTACTACTTGGATTCAATCCAGAATCAGCCCGTTTTCAGTCTTTTGGGTCTCAAGGACTTCACTTACAAAGAGTGTAAGGAGAAGGAGGTAAACCTTGGTCTTGACCTTAAGGGTGGTATGAATGTAATGCTCGAGATCGAGGTTCAGGACTTGGTTAAGTCATTGGCAGGCGAGAGCCAGAACGATCCCGCATTCGTAGAGGCTATTACCCGTGCAAACGAGGCTTTGAAGGCTGGTACTAACGACTACATTGGCGAGTTTGCTAAGGCTTACGAGCAGACCTCAAATGGCGCTCCCTTGGCTGCTATCTTCGTTAGCCCCGACCGCAAGGATATTACTCCTAACTCAACCAACGACGAGGTTATCCGTGTGTTGCGCGACGAGACCGATGCTGCTATCGCCGCTTCGTTCAACATCTTGCGTAGCCGTATCGACCACTTTGGTGTAACTCAGCCCAACATTCAGCGTATGCCCAACTCTAACCGTATTATGGTTGAGTTGCCTGGTGTTAAGGAGCCCGAGCGTGTTCGTAAGCTCTTGCAGGGTTCTGCATCTTTGGAGTTCTGGGTAACTTACGATGCTACAGAGATTCTTCCTATCCTCGTTGAGGCTGATCGTTTGATCAAGCAGGGTAACGAGAGCACAACTGTTGCCGCAACAGAGCAGGCTACCGATTTGGCTTCTGAGGTTGCTGGTGCTGCTGAGGAGAACGCTCTCTCGGTTTACTCTCGCGAGGAGAACCCCTTGTTCGCACTTTTGGATCCCTCGTTTGCTAATAGCTGTGTAGTGGGTACTGCTGTAACAGCCGATATGCCCATCATTAACGAGTACTTGTCTCGCCCCGAGATTCAGAATCTCTTGCCCGCCGACCTCGAGTTGATGTGGGGTATCAAGGGTGAGCCTATGTTCAACAACCGCGTGAGCTTGTACGCTCTTCGTTCAGTAGATGGCAAGCCCTCAATGGATGGTGGTGCTGTATCTACCGCTCAGGAGAACTACTCACAGAATGGTTCGGCTGCTGAGGTAACTCTTACAATGAACTCTAACGGTGCATCACAGTGGGCTCAGCTTACTGGCCAGAACATTGGCAAGCCTATCGCAATCGTATTGGATGGCTATGTATATTCTGCACCTAATGTACAGACTAAGATCGAGGGTGGTAACTCAGTAATTACTGGTAACTTCACAATCCAGGAGGCTCAGGACTTGGCTAATGTATTGAAGTCAGGTAAGGTCCCCGCTCCTGCTCGTATCATTCAGGATACTGTAGTAGGTCCTTCACTCGGTACTGAGTCTATCAACGCTGGTTTGATTTCGTTCGTATTGGCATTCTGCTTGGTACTTCTCTATATGGGCTTGTTCTACAAGACAGCAGGTTGGGTTGCCGACTTGGCTCTCGTGTTGAACATCTTCCTTTTGATGGGTGTTTTGGTATCGTTCGGCTCAGTTCTTACTCTCCCCGGTATCGCAGGTATCGTGCTTACGATGGGTATGGCTGTGGATGCTAATGTTATTATCTACGAGCGTATCAAGGAGGAGTTGCGTGGTGGCAAGGGCTTGGCTTTGGCTATCAAGGACGGTTTCTCTAACGCATACTCAGCGATCATCGACGGTCAGTTGACTACAATCATCACTGGTATCGTATTGTTCGTATTCGGTAATGGTCCTGTTCAGGGCTTTGCTACTACATTGGTAATCGGTATCTTGACATCAGTATTCTGCGCAATCTTCATCACACGTATGTTGATTGAGTGGGTTGTTAATAAGTGGGGTTCTATCTCATTCTCTCGCTCTTGGTCAGAGAACTGGTTGGCAAATGTTAAGTTCGACTTCATCTCTAAGCGTAAGTCATCATACATCCTCTCTGGTACATTGGTAGTATTGTCAGTTATCTCATTGGCAACTATCGGTCTTAACACAGGTGTTGACTTCACCGGTGGTCGTACCTATGTAGTACGCTTCGATCAGAACGTATCGGCTGAGGACGTTCGCGTAGCTTTGGATGGTGTATTGGTTAGCGACGACGCTGCTAAGTCTTCAGTTGAGGTTAAGCAGTATGGTGGCGAGGATCAGATGCGTATCATCACTCAGTACAAGTACGACGATACATCAGAGGAGACTACAGCTGAGGTAGATGCTTTGATCTACAACGCATTGAAGGGCTTCTACTCATATGATATCACACTCGATCAGTTCACCAGCACACAGGAGGACGCTAACGGTATCATCTCTTCTGAGAAGATCGGTCCTGCTATTGCAAAGGATATGGTGTTCAACGCATTCTATGCTGTGTTGTTCTCACTTATCGCTATCGGTCTTTACATCACTATCCGATTCAAGCGTTGGCAGTGGGCTACAGGTGCTACCGTTGCGTTGGCGCACAATGCCTTCCTCGTAATTGGTATCTTCTCAATGTTGTACCACATTATGCCTTTCAACTTGGAGGTAAACCAGGCATTCATTGCTGCTATCTTGACCATTATCGGTTACTCAATCAACGATACAGTGGTTATCTTCGACCGTATCCGTGAGTTCATTGCACTCTATCCCAAGCGTGAGATTAAGGATAACATCAACAATGCTATCTGCTCGACTTTGTCGCGTACGATGAATACATCTGGTACAACTCTTGTAACTCTGTTGGCGATTTTCATCTTTGGTGGTGAGAACTTGCGTGGTTTCGTGTTCGCATTGCTTTTGGGTATTATCATCGGTACTTACTCATCAGTATTCGTTGCAACACCTATCGCTTACGATATTTTGCGTCGCACCGACAAGAAGACGAAGTAATTTTATTTGCATATAATATGAAAATAGGTTGCAGCCGACGCGGTTGCAACCTGTTTTTTTTATAAATTTGCACTCACTATGGGAAATGTGTTGAATAGATTGAAAAGCGTGTGGCGTGGCATTGTCAATTATGTCTCGCCAACATTTGTCATATTGCTGTGTGCATCGTTTATTCTGTGGTATATTCTCAAGTTGCAATACACCTATACCACTAATTATTCGGTGCTTGTTAATATCAATGGCGACCGCCTGCGCGTGCCCTGTGTTGTCGAAGGTAAGGGTACTATTCTGCTCGGTTATAGGGTGTATATGCACCGCGAGATTCATATTCCCCTATCGGACCTTAAATATACCCTCACACAGATGATCGAGGAGGAGTCGGGCGAGGTGCGTGACGATGTACTGTTGATCGATCCTCAATCTATCCAGAGTGCCATTTCGGTACGAGTGAGCGATATTAAGGTCGTGTCGGTTGGCGATGTGCCGCCGTTGTTCCCTGCGGTGAAGGAGTAAAATAAAAATCCATTATATGTATAAAATAGGTATTACAGGCGGTATTGGCAGTGGCAAGAGTACCGTTTGCTCGCTCTTTGCCGAGCGAGGCATTGCCGTTTATGATTCAGATTCGCGTGCTAAGCAACTTATGACCGAGAGCGAAAAGTTGCGTGGACAACTCATCGAGGCTTTTGGAGAGGAGTGTTACAAGGATGGTGTGCTCAATCGCGCTTATCTCGCTTCACAGGTCTTTGGCAATGCCGAGGCTTTGGCACGCCTGAACGCAATTGTTCATCCCGCTGTGAGGGCCGATTTCCGCACTTGGGCCGAGCAGCAGCAAGGCGCCTATGTTATCTTGGAGAGTGCCATTCTTTTCGAGGCGGGCTTCGATAGCGAGGTAGATACTACGCTGGCCGTTATGGCACCTTTGGAGGAGCGTGTGCGTCGTACTATGGCACGCGATGGCGTTGAGCGCGAGAGCGTGATGGAGCGTATTGCACACCAGATGAGCGACGACGAACTGCACTCACGAGCCAAGCGCACGCTGGTGAATCTGATTGCAGATTATACCGAGAGCGACGTGGAGCAACTGCATAAGATGTTCTGTTATGAGGCTCAACGATAGTGTTTTGGATTTGTCGGTGCCGCAGGTGATGGCCATTGTCAACATTACGCCTGACTCCTTCTTCGAGCAGAGCCGTGTGGTGAGTGATGAGGCTATCGAGGCTCGCATTCGACAGGTTGTGGCCGAGGGTGCTTCGATAATCGATATTGGGGGCTACTCGTCTCGTCCGGGCGCTTGCGATGTTGCGGCCGACGAGGAGTGGGAGCGTGTGTGTTGTGCCCTTGCTGTGGTGCGTCGTGTGGCAGAAGATGTGCCTGTATCGGTAGATACTTTTCGAGCTTCGGTGGCTGAGCGTGCTATCGAAGAGTTTGGAGCGGTGATCGTTAACGATATTTCGGCAGGTGAGGCCGACCCCTCGATGTGGGATGTAGTGGCACGATACGATGTGCCCTATGTTGCGATGCATATGCGTGGAACACCACAGTCGATGACCTCAATGGCAGATTATTCAGATGGGGTAGTTCAGGAGGTTGTGCGCTATTTCGAGCAGCGTACGGCTCTGTTACGAGAACGAGGCATTGAGCAGATCATTCTCGATCCAGGCTTTGGATTTGCCAAGAGCGTGGAGCAGAATTATGAACTACTGGCAGGGCTCGATCGCATTTGCAATATGGGATACCCCGTGCTTGCAGGTGTATCGCGTAAGTCAATGATATATAAGGTGCTGGATACAACACCTGCCCAGGCGCTGAATGGCACTACGGCCCTGCATTGGGAGGCTCTTCGGCAGGGTGCAACCATCCTGCGTGCGCATGATGTGCGTGAGGCGGTGGAGGTGGTTAAACTCTATAATACTTACAAAAAAGAAACTGTCTAACAAGGTGATTTCTGCGTTTTGCTCGCACTCAAAATCCTCATTTACGCCCAGTAAACTGCGGTTTCTCGTGCTTCGCAGGCCTTGAAATCCCTCTTGTTATACAATTTCTAAACCAAAAGAGGTTGCTAACAAGATTTGTTAGACAACCTCTTTTTTATTTATATTGGGAGTAATATCTTACTTACCCCACAAATTTCTTGGATATACACCCTCCTCGATCAACTGCTCGATCTTAGCCATAAGCTGAGGTTTGTCGGCCTGATAGGTAACGCCAAACCAGTTAGCTGTGGTAGAGAGTACGCGCAATTTCGCAGTGGTGCTGATAAGCTCGTTTACCATCAACGGAATGAAGAACTCGGCCTTGAGATTTGACTGTGTAGCGGGATCAGCCAAGAAGGTCTTGAAGTATGCCTCCGAGTAGTCGAAGTAGTCGGGAGTGAAACCAAATAAGTTCATCGATACGGGGGTCTCCTCCTCCAAAGCCTCGTCCTCTCCCAAGTCGTGGAATACGATTGTACCCTCGGCATTGCGCTCGATCTTAGTGCGCTCTATGATCGACTGCAAGAAATTGTTCTCATCGATTGTGCAAACACCGCGTGATACGGTACCATTCTCCGACAAGGTCTTATTCACGGCATAACCAACCATACAGTAATGATCCTTCTCACCTGCGAGCGACGAGAGATACTCGCCAATTACGCGGTAAGCGTCGGCGCCGTAGAAGTCGTCGGCATTGATCACGGCAAAGGGCTCGTTGATAGCATCCTTGGCCATAAGCAGGGCGTGGTTTGTACCCCACGGCTTCTCACGACCCTCGGGAACGGTGAAGCCCTCGGGAAGGTAGTCCAACTCCTGATATACATACTCCACCTCGATCTTACCACCGAAACGCTCAGCGTTGAATATTGAGGTAAAGGCGTCGGCAAAAGAGTGACGGATAACAAAAACGACCTTGCCAAAGCCAGCTCGGATAGCATCATAGATCGAATAGTCGATAATAGCCTCGTTATTGGGACCTACGCCATCCATCTGCTTCAATGCACCATAGCGTGAGCCCATACCAGCGGCCAATACAAGTAATGTAGGTTTAACCATAATTTTCTCGATAGTTAGTTTATGTAATTGTGCAAATTTACGAAAAAAAAGTATATGCACGATAGGTGGCAACAAAATATTAGCTATAGGTGGTGCGTTTTGTCGTTGAAAACGATTATTATAGCCTTTGGCGCAAAAAAAGCGCGTGAGGTCGAGAGGATTAATCATATTTTGAGTATCTTTGTTCGGTTATAGCAAACAAAAATGAAAGCAAAAAAGTTCAATCTGAAAAATATGTTTCGCAAGATGCGATTCTCGATGAGCGATCCTATCCTCCATGAGGAGGAGTGGAGCGTGCATATCACTCCTGCTGGTCTTATCGGCAGTATCACCGCTTTTTGCTTGATTCTATTTTTGTTGGTGCTGGTTTTGGTATCATATACCCCCATCCTCGATATTTTCCCAGGCTATCGTACAGCGGCCGAGAAGACACACGACGACCTGGTGCAGAATGTGATGCGCATCGACTCGTTGGAGCGTCGAATGAACGATATGCTGACTTATAACGAGAATATTGCAATGATTCTCGAGGGTCGCACGCCCGTTGTGCGCACCCCTATGAGCGATGGCGATACAACGAAGCTGGATAAGACCCTTATCCCACCTTCGCAGCTCGACTCTCTGCTGCGTGCGCAGATGGAGGGCGATGGCGATTATTCGTTGGCACGAACACTTCAGCGCCGCGCGCAGGATGGTAATAATTTTATCTTCGTTGCCCCTGCGAGTGGTATTATCACGCGCCATTTCTCGCGTGATGATAACTACTTAGGTGTAGGCATACAGTCGGCACCCAATGCTCCCGTAACGAGCATCGACGATGGTACGGTGGTGAGCGTGTCGGAGGGTGAGCGTGGCTCGGTGGTTACCGTGCAGCACTTCAATGGCTTTGTGTCGCTGTATCGCAATCTGGCACAGGTGCTGGTAGTGAATGGTCAGAGTATCAAGAGCCGTCAGGTGATAGGCTACAACGCTATGCCGTCGGTTGGCGATCGTAGCAACCCGTTGGTTGAGATGGAGTTGTGGAACGAGGGACGCGCTGTCGACCCCGAAGCCTATATTGTATTCTAAAGATTTATTCCCTATGAAACAATCTTTGTCAATTCTTGGTTCGACAGGCTCTATCGGAGTGCAGACTCTTGATATTGTTGCCGAGAATCCCGATATGTTTGAGGTAAACTCGCTTGTGGCTGGCAGTAATTGGGAGTTGTTGGCGCGTCAGGCTATCGACTTCGATGTCGATTGCGTGGTTATTGCCGACGAGTCGAAATACGAACTCCTCAGCGATGCGTTGGCTTCATATCCCATAAAAGTATTTACGGGTAGTGATGCCATCTGCGATGTGGTACGCTCGTCTCAGGTCGATGTGGTGGTAAATGCACTTGTCGGCTATGCGGGTCTGCATCCTACAGTGGCGGCTATCGAGGCTGGTAAGAAGATTGCTCTGGCTAATAAGGAGACGCTGGTTGTGGCTGGCGACATAGTTATGCGTATGGCTGCCGAGCGAGGTGTGCCCATCCTGCCTATCGACTCTGAGCACTCGGCTATCTTTCAGTGCTTGGTGGGAGAGCGCTCACCCCTCAGACGATTGATAGTTACTTGTAGCGGTGGTGCCCTGCGCGATGTGCCTGCTTCGGAACTTAAGAGTGTTACTCCAGAGCGAGCACTTAAGCATCCGCAGTGGTCGATGGGAGCGAAGATTACCATCGATTCGGCTACGCTTGTAAATAAGGGTTTCGAGGTTATCGAGGCTCATTGGTTATTTGGTGTTGCAGCCGATCAGATCTCGGTGCTTATACACCCGCAGTCGATCGTGCATTCGATGGTTGAGTTCGAGGATGGCGCCATTAAGGCTCAACTCGGCACGCCCGATATGCATATGCCCATCAGCTATGCGTTGATGTTCCCGCACCGTGCCTCACGCCCCGAGGAGCGATTCGATTTCTTGAAAAATCCCACACTCACATTCTCGGAGCCTGATAGGGATAAGTATCCCGCACTCGATATAGCATACGACTGTATGCGCAAGGGTGGTACTGCGGCGTGTGTGATGAATGGTGCAAACGAGGTTGCTGTTGCGGCCTTCTTACAGCGCCAGTGTGCTTTTACCGATATTACCGCCTCGATTGAGTACGCTTTGGAGCGTTCTACATTTGTGGCACAGCCTACAATCGACGACTATGTAGCCTCGAACGACGAGGCACGAGCCCTAGCCGCCGAGTATATTAAGATGAAAAATAAAACAGTTATATAAATGGATATTGTAATCAAAGTTGTTCAGTTTTTTATGAGTTTGTCGCTACTTGTAGCGATTCACGAGTTTGGTCATTTTATTGTAGCGCGTCTGTTTAAGATTCGCGTCGAGAAGTTCTATATATTCTTCGATCCTTGGTTCTCGCTCTTCAAGTGGAAGCGTGGCGAGACCGAGTATGGCTTGGGCTGGGTGCCTCTGGGTGGCTATGTGAAGATTGCAGGAATGATTGACGAGAGTATGGACCTCGAGCAGATGAAGGGCGAGGTTCAGCCTTGGGAGTTCCGTGCAAAGCCTGCGTGGCAGCGCCTGTGTGTGATGTTGGCGGGTGTGGTGATGAACCTACTGCTTGCTATGATGATCTATTCGGGTATCCGTTATGCCTATGGCGAGTCGTATATGGCCAACGAGGATGTTAAGTGGGGCTACGACTTCAGCGAGGCTGGCGAGGGTCTTGGCTTCCAAGATGGCGATAAGTTTATATCGGTCGATGGCGTTGCGCTTGACGATGTAAACGAGATGCGTAGCAAATTGCTCCTTACCGAGAGCGACCGCCACATTGTTGTTGAGCGTGGAGGTGAGCAGGTAGCATTCACCATTCCCTTTGATAAGTTGCTCGAGATGCGACGCAATCGCACCTACGAGGATTTGTATATGATTCGTATGCCCTTTATTATCGACTCTGTAGCATCGCAGAGTGCCGCCGCAGCTGGCTTGCTTGCGGGCGACGAGGTGGTGGCTTGCAATGGACAAGAGGGTATTACGGCTGCTATGATGACAATGGACATTCTTCCTGCACATAAGGGCGACACCCTTGCTTTAAGAGTGTTGCGTGGTGGCGAGAGCGTGGAACTCGCCGTGCCCGTTAATTCGGAGGGTAAGATTGGCATTATGTTTAAGAACGATGTATTCCAGCCTCGCACACGAACATTTACTCTGTTGCAGGCTATTCCTGCGGGTGTGTCGCTTGCATTCGATACATTGGCCGATTATTGGGAGCAGTTGAAGCTTATCGTACAGCCCAAGACAAAGATGTATGAGGAACTGGGTGGCTTTATTGCCATCGGCAATATCTTCCCCTCGGAGTGGGATTGGGCACAGTTCTGGACTATGACTGCATTCCTTTCGGTTATTTTGGCTGTGATGAATGTATTGCCTATCCCTGGTTTGGATGGAGGCCACGCATTGTTTACCTTGTGGGAGATTGTAACTGGTCGCAAGCCGAGCGATAAGTTCCTCGAGATTATGCAGTATATAGGTTTGGCTATCTTGTTGGTGTTGCTTGTTTATGCCAACGGAAACGATATTTACCGTCTTTTCGCGCGATAGAATGGCAAAGAGTAAGCGAGCATATTTCTGCCGTGAGTGTGGCTTCGAGGCGCCCAAGTGGTTGGGTCGCTGCCCGTCGTGTGGCGAGTGGAACACCTTTGCCGAGGAGATTGTGGCAAAGACCTCATCGGCCGCGGCTACGGTGGCATCGTCTGTGCCTCACACTCCGCCACAGCGCGTGAGCGAGATTAAGCACTCGTCGCACACGCGTCTGGATATGCACAATGCCGAGGTAAATCGTGTTCTGGGCGGAGGCTTGGTACCAGGATCGTTGGTGCTGTTGGGTGGCGAGCCAGGTATTGGTAAGTCGACGCTTAGCCTTCAGTTGGCGCTCACGTCGCATTCGCTTAGAACTCTTTATGTGTCGGGCGAGGAGTCGGCCGAGCAGATTGGTATGCGTGCCGAGCGTCTGGGCATAGGTAACGAGGAGTGCTATATCTACTCCGAGACCTCGCTCGAAAAGATTCTCTCGCAGATTAACGAGTATCAGCCCAATGTAGTTGTAATCGACTCCATACAGACCATCTATACCGACACCATCGAATCTTCGGCTGGTAGTGTGTCGCAGATTCGTGAGTGCGCCGCCGCACTCCTAAAATATGCCAAGACTACGGGCACATCGATCTTTATCATTGGCCACATCACCAAGGATGGCACTATCGCAGGCCCCAAGATTCTGGAGCATATTGTCGATGTGGTGTTGCAGTTTGAGGGCGATGGAAACAATACCTATCGCATCCTGCGTGGTATAAAGAATCGTTTTGGAGCAACCTTTGAGATAGGTGTTTTCGAGATGTTGGATAATGGCCTGCGTGCCGTTGAGAATCCTTCGGAGATACTTCTCTCGCATTATGATGAGCCTCTGAGCGGTATTGCAGTTGGTGCCTCGGTCGATGGTATTCGTCCCTATCTTATCGAGGTACAAGCCCTGGTTACGGGAGCCGCCTATGGTACTCCGCAACGCAATGCTACGGGCTACGATCCGCGCCGTATGGGTATGTTGCTGGCTGTGTTGGAGAAGCGCGTGGGAATGAAGATGTTCCAAAAGGATGTATTCCTCAATTTTGCAGGAGGTTTTAGAGTGGCTGACCCAGGGTTGGATTTGGCTATCGTTGCCGCTGTTATATCGTCATATTACGACCGCCCCATAACCGATGGCGTATGTTGTGCAGGCGAGATAGGCCTCTCGGGAGAGGTGCGTCCAGCGCCTCGCACCGAACAGCGTGTTAGCGAGGCCGCTCGATTGGGTTTTCGTCGTATCGTGGTATCGGGATTTCTGCGTAAGGGGATGAAGATGCCTAAAGGTATCGAGGTTGTCTACATAAACAATATAGGCGAGTTGCCACGGGCGTTATTCTGCGAGGAGGTATAGCGTGGTACGGAATTTGTCTTAAGGTTGTCCAAAGTATTTTGCGACAACCTTTTTTATTATGACACAGCAGGAATTTGAATCTATTATTTCCACCGATAGATTAGTATTGGTGGATTTTTATGCTACGTGGTGTGGCCCTTGCAGGGCTATGCATCCAGTGCTCGATGCGTTGGCCGATCAGATGCAGAATGCAGTCGATGTGGTGCGTTTGGATGTCGATCGCCACGAAAACACCGAACCCGTACAGCACTATCGAGTGATGTCGGTGCCTACGCTGATTCTATTTCGTCAGGGCCGTATGCTCTGGCGCGAGAGTGGGGTGCTATCGCTCGATACTTTGTGCGATGTGGTGCACCGCTTTGAACGAGTTGAGGCCTACTGAAGAGCCTCTAGACGCCACTCCATCTCCTCGGCAATATAACTTGCGGCAGATGTATCGCCCATCGAGCCGAGCGTGCGACGAATAATGGCGATGTTTTCAGCATTGCTTGCGGCGGTAGATAGGAGTGCCACTACGCCCTGTGCTATGATGCGCGAAGTGGGGTGGTTAACTACCGCATTGGAGCACGCACTTATGCACCTCTCGGTATGAGCCAGGTCGCTACGCGAGGCGGCCATCAGTGCGGCGTATGTCAGATACTCGTTGCCACAGCCATTCCACCTGTCGAAAATATCGGCAAGTGCTGGCGTATGGCTCAGCAAAGCGAAGGCCATCTCCTCGGCAACCTCGGAGTTGATCACTCCCTCGGCCCAGAAGTCGGCCTCGTCGATTGTCAATAACTCGGGCTCGGCAATATGCAGTGAGGCAAGACGCAACTCGCGTACTTGCTGTTTGAAGAGGTATTGAGCCAAAGCGTGGTTGCGCTCCTCGGTAGAGGCAATCTGGCGTATTGTAGGAAGGCTTACGCCATAGTTAAGCCCATAGCGAGCACCGTAATAGTACATCGCGTCGGCTACTGCTCCATTCATCTGCTTGCGTAGAAGACCGAGCAGTGTTATCATCTTTTGAGTCTGGTCTGCCATAAGAAAAAAATAAAGAGGTTGTCTTCGAAAATTGACAACCTCTTGTTGCTATCTCTATTTGCCTATTTCTTAACTGACAATGTATTTGTTACAAGCGCTGTGCGACCAAACTCAAATACGGGAAGGTTGGCAGCACCCACTACATCGCTACCAATTGTTACGGTGCAAGCGGCATTGTCGGCCAAGCGTACCTTGATAGCGGTCTTGTCGCGAGGATCAGCCTCAGGAATTGTTGCCAATGCGGGAGTTACACCCGAGGGGTTTATATTGAGTTTAATCTCATCACCCTCAGCCGCTGACTCGGGCAACAAACCTGCCGAAGCCGAGAGCTTGGCAATGGTGTATGAAGCGGTAGTGCCACGCAAGGGAACAACAATACGCTTAGTGAATGTAGAAATAACCTTCTTGCCGAGGAACAACTCCAACAGAGCCTGCTCGCGAGCATCCAACGCCTCGAGCGCATCTTTCAAACCGCCACCGAATACATTCTCACCAGCGTCGCCTGTAATCAAATCCACACGCTTCTTGCGCAGTGTGAAGATAGCCTGTGCAGCCTGTGCGGCAGCATCCTCAGTAGAGATGGGCGAAAGGCTCAAGCGGTCGGGTGATACTTTTGCAAATTCGGTCGCACTATGCAGGTGCGACTGCACGCTCACACTTGGCTCTGCCAACACTCCAATTGACAAAGGTGCATCGCAAGTCATAATAGCCAAGTTAGCGCTCTTGAGCGAATAAGTTGTCTTCTCCACAAGAGAGCCTCTTACATCGAGATATTTCTGTGCATATCGGGCATAAGGGCCTACGATAGTCTGCTCTTTCTCTACGGTAATATCCACCACGATAGTGGTCGAAGGATCGGCAAGAGCCATCGCTCCATTTGCATCGTAATAGAGGCCAGTGATGGCGCGATAGTGATTATTTTGTGCCGACACGGTTGTGCAAGCCACAACGGCAAGTGCGATAATTGATAAGAATCGTTTCATAATCAATAGTTTTATAACGTATTATATTTAGCAAATATACTCTATTTGGGTGAAAAATCAAAATTTAAGATAAAAATCCCTTGTCAGGGCGCGATATTCTTCGCTATATCCTTGTGGGCCGCTATCCTCAATGATTAACTTTTCAGCGGTTGGAGGCTGTGCGGGAGGCGTAGTAGATAGCTCAGCCATAATGCGACGCACCCCACTTGTTGGGGTTGACCACACTTCGCAGCAACGAGTGATGAATAGTCGTCCGCGTGAGGCCGAGAGAAAACGCTTCATCTCGGGCTGAGGTAGTATGAGCGCAAAATGCCCTTGGGGTGCAAGTAGGCGCAGAACTCCTTGTGTGAGATCATCGAACGAGAGTGTCTCGGTATGTCGTGCTGTCGAGCGCGCCGCATCGGGCGATAGCTGTGAGTCGACAAAGTAGGGAGGATTGGAGATAATGACATCGAAAGAGGCGTTGGGTAAAAACTCTTGCAAGGGTGAGTGTACAACCTCTACTCGGTCGCTCCACGGCGAGGCTTCTACATTTTCCTGAGCCTGAGATATACAGTCGGCATCAATATCTATGGCTGTAATGCGTGCTCCCACAGTTCGTTGAGCCGCCATTATGGCGATTAATCCCGTGCCAGTGCCTATGTCCAATATGCGGCCATCGGTGGGTAGCGAAGCCCACGCTCCGAGCAGTGTGCCATCAGTCCCAACCTTCATCGCACAGCGGCTGTGGTCGATATGAAATTGCTTGAATGTAAATCCCTTGCCTCTCATCTCTACTGCTTTAGAAATCCATCGATGCCCGCTCCGAACAGCGAGTAGTCGTAACGCACGGGATCCTCTGCGTCGAACTCGCGCAGGGCGGCAGTAATCTCGGCCGTAGCCGTCCAGTCGTTCTGTTTGCGAGTGAGGAGTCCCAGGGCTCGTCCCATATTACCCGTATGAATGTCGAGAGGTAGGTAGAGTGCCGACATTGGAATCTTTCTCCATAGGCCGAAGTCCACACCGCGCTCGTCGTGGCGAACAAACCAGCGCAGGTACATATTCAGGCGCTTGCACGCTGCGCCCTTGTCAATCGAGGAGATGTGTTTCTCGCAGTGTGGCGAGTGGTCGCAACCGAAAAACTCGCGACGAAAATCCGACAACACCTGCGCCATATCCTGCGTAGCCTCGTATCGGCTTTCAAAGAAGGCCCCTATACCTCCGTGGCGTTTCATTATGTGGCGCATACAGAGTACGAAATCGGTGAAATCTTGTCCGTTGAATGTGCGGTGAACATACGACTGTAGATGCGCGAGCTCTTGCTCTGAAGCATTACGCACAAAGTCAGCAGGCGCATTGTCCATATATTGCATCATACGGCGTGCGCTCTTGACGATTGCTTTGCGGTTGCCCCACGCTATGGCGGCGGCCAGGAATCCAGCCACTTCGCGATCGTCGCGGTCGCTGAATGAGTGAGGAATGCTTATCGGGTCGGGTTCGATGAACTCCACTCGGTTGTATTTGTCGTGCAGATGCTCGAGCATCTCGCGTAATTCGTCTCGCTCCATAGATTATAATATTCGGCCGTCGCGCATCGTAATCTTGCGATCAGCCATCGATGCTAACCCCTCGTCGTGCGTTACTATGATTGTGGTCTGACCTAACTCCTCGCGTAGGCGGAAGAACAAAGAGTGTATCTCGTCGCGGTTCTTTGTGTCGAGATTGCCCGAAGGCTCGTCAGCCAGCAGCAGGGCAGGGTGGTTGACGATGGCGCGTGCTATGGCTACTCGCTGCTGCTCACCGCCCGAGAGTGCGCTGGGCTTGTGAGTCGTGCGCTCGGCGAGATTCATCATCTTGAGGAGCTGTATAGCCTCCTGCTCTGCCTCGCGCTTTGCGCGGCCTGCTATGAGGGCGGGTAGCATCACATTCTCTAGAGCTGTGAACTCGGGCAGAAGGTGATGAAACTGAAATACAAATCCAATGTGGCGGTTGCGGAAGTCGGCCAGCGCATTGTCGCCAAGAGAGCTAACCTCCTTGCCATCAATTTCAAGCGAGCCGCTATCCATAGCCGACAGCGTACCGAGAATTTGCAACAGTGTGGTTTTGCCTGCGCCGCTCTGCCCAACGATTGACACCACCTCGCCACGCTCCACCGAGAGCGAAATGCCCCTGAGCACCTCAAGCTCGCCGTAGCTCTTATGTATGTTATGTGCTTTAATCATATTCACAAAGATAGCAATAATTCAAAATCCGTAATTCAAAATTACGAGAAAAAATTTCTCGTCCCCTCCTTGCGGCTCGGCAAAGAGTGCAAGCTCCTTTGCTCTCGCTCTGCATCGTCGGTTCAAAATTATTTTGAATTCAAATGATTGGCGAGGTTATTATTAGTAGAAAAGTACTTAAAGCCTTGTTTTTTATGGTTAAATTCAATACATTTGTGAACAATAATTTGGGGAGAATGAGAGCGTTTACCGATATTAATGTTTCTTCTAAGGTGTGTCATTCTGGATATACCCCCCCCCTATTGTACTCCTTGTAAATACCTGGTAAATAGCATTTTAGGATGATTTTACTCTGCGCGTTTTCGTGCGGAGATTTTGTCGTGTCTTATATTATAAACAAAATAAAACTTAAATTATGGAAAAAATGAATTACATCGCTCCCGAGGTGGAGATTATCGAGGTTGCGATAGAGCAAGGTTTTGCTCAGTCAAATGGTGATGGCGGTACTTATGATGGATTTGGGTCAGAGAAACAGCTATGGTAAATACTCTATTTGGAATTAATGTTGAACAATTAAACGACAATTAAAATTATGAGAAGATTGTTTATGGCTGCTGCGGCAATGTTTTTGGCAGCAGGATTTGTTGCTTGCGACAAGAGCGATGATGCATCGGTAGCAAAGGATATAAAGGTAGAGTTTTCGGTTGCAGCCAAGGATGGTTTTAATACTACTCGTGCTGTTAAAAGTGATTGGGCTGATGGCGACCAGATTTTGATCCTGTTCAGGACGGAAGAAGGTAATATGTTGCTCTCTGCGAACAGTAACGATAACACAATTACTTTGACCTATGATGCGACTGCCGGCACTTGGGAGTTGACCAAAAATAATTGGGGCGATGAATTAATTAATAGCAACAGCGGAGGTTTTCTTGCAGTCCATTATAGAGGTACCATTGGCGTTGGCGAAGAGGTTTATGGTCATTATAACTGCGCAAATTTCACAGGCGGAGAGGTTTTGAAAATGCAAGGCCAATATACGATAGCAGATGGTATAATGATTTTGCCCGAGTTAGCCTTAACAATGCAAGAGGATATTGTTCAATTCTCTGTAAAGGATTTGGCTACTGATACTTGGCAGTTGCTTGTAAACTACGATATGCAAGATGCGTCTGAGTGTCTAACATGGCTTCTTATGTATTCACCAGTTTGGCCATTCAATGCTAATATGGAATTTAGTCCATACGGTCCAGATCCAGAAGATCGAATCAGTATACATTTACAATTTTTTAATCGAGACTGGATGGCAGGTGTGAGAAATGGTGATGATTTGTCATTCTGTGGTTTTATTCGTACGGAGAAGAATAATGCAGCAACTACCAACTATATGTTTGTTTTGAATAATACAGTTAATAATAAAAAATACTATTTCAACTATCAGCCCTCTCCGTTTGTGAAATTTGAGAAGAAGAACGCTTATCTTTTGCCTCCTTTGACACTTGAGGGTGACGGCATAACTCCTGCAAGCGGTTGCTTGTGGGCTGCTGTGGAATAGTGAAGAAGCAGATATTGATGTGTGAGATGCGGGCGACTTCGTGTGAAGTTGCCCGTTCTGTTTACTGAAATGGAGTAATATGTAAAAAAACTCGAATGAAAGTGTGATATTTGAGAAAAAAAGCGTATCTTTGCGCGCTATGTTTAACTAATTAACAATTTTTGAGAAATGCCTAAAATGAAAACAAATGCCGCTGCAAAGAAGAGATTTACTTTCACCGGCACAGGTAAGATCAAGCGTAAGCACGCTTATCACAGTCACATCCTGACCAAAAAGACTAAGAAGCAGAAGCGTAACTTGTGTTATTCTTCAACTGTATCAGCAGCCGATGAGGCTAAGATCAAGAACTTGTTGGTTAAATAATTAACCGCACAAGAGAACATTTTTATTAACAATCAGGACAAAATAGCCCTAAAGAGTGTGAGAGAATCACACCGCTATGAGTTCTATCAAAAACTTATTTTACTATGCCACGTTCAGTCAACGCTGTTGCGTCACGCGCAAGAAGAAAGAAGGTTTTGAAGCTTGCCAAGGGTAACTTTGGTTCAAGGGGAAACGTTTGGACAGTTGCGAAAAACACTGTCGAGAAGGGTTTGCAGTATGCATATGCACACCGTCAGATTAAAAAGAGAACATACCGTTCATTGTGGATTACTCGTATCAACGCTGCAGTTCGCACTTACGGTATGACCTATTCAGAGTTTATGGGTAAGGTAAACGCGAAGGGTATCGAGCTTAACCGTAAGGTTTTGGCTGACCTCGCTATGAACGAGCCCAAGGCTTTCGAGGCAATTGTTAATGCAGTGAAATAGCTGGTGGCCGCTTGCGGCTGTCAAAATAGGACGACTACCTTTGCGGTGGTCGTCTTTTTTTTGTATTGGAGTATGGTGATGTTTTTGTTGTTTGCTTTTGTTGGTATAGCTGGCGCACAGGTTTTTCGGCATATATCTTGCGATTTGTAAAGGAAAACGATTGCTATGGATTATATGTTGACTTTTCTTTTTCCTTATCAGCCCCTGCCGCGTCGATATAATTTGGCACTTCTTATATTGCGGCTGTTGTTTGGTGGTTTATTGATGTGGCACGGTGTGTCGAAGGTGATGATGTTCGAGGAGTTGTCGGCCTCGTTTCCCGATCCGATAGGTTTTGGTGGACAGTTGTCGCTATATCTGACGATATTTGTTGAGGTGGTGTGCTCGGTGGCGGTTATTTTTGGCGCATTCTATCGTTTGGCTTTGGTGCCAATAATTTGTGCTATGGCCGTAGCAATGTTTGTCGTTCATCGTGGCGATGTATTTGCCGCGAAGGAGTTGGCTCTTATCTTTTTGGTGGTTTTTGTGTTAATGTTTGTGATGGGAGCGGGAGCCTATTCCCTCGATAATATAATAGCCAAACGACTTTATGAGAATCGCTTGGCTATTGTAGATAAAAGTTCGGCATTTCGCCCCGAGGATTACTCCTCGTCGGAAGAGTAGCGTACACCCAACTGACGGCGTACTTCGTCGATAATCTCGAGCGTTGTGATTGAGGCCGCGTGGGAGTTAATCTCCGACTCGGTGCGACCACTCTGGATGAGGTCGATAAACTCCTTCACCTCGTGGTAATACTCGTTGTGGCTATCTTCCACGCCAAGCACCTCGCCCTCTGCGTGTTTCTCCTGACCCGAGGCGGGAGCCTGACGGGGGTAGAAACGGATGTCGACGGGAGTCTGTATGCGGTCGATGAGGATATTCCCATCCTCGCCCTCGATCTCGGCGGGTAGGTGTGAGTTAGCAATCTTCGAGTAGAGCACGGTGGCATTCATCCCCTCATACTGCATATTCACAGCTCCCTGACCATCGGCGCCACTCGACAATACAATGCCCTGAGCATTGATCTTATCTGGACGACCGAAGAGCACGACCATAGGGTAGATAGTATATACTCCGATGTCCATCATTGCACCGTTCGATAGTTCGGGCTTGAAGGCGTTGAGCACGATACCCTCCTTGAACTTGTCGTAGCGCGACGAGTATTGGCAGAACGATGCGAAGTAGCGACGCAGTGTTCCAACGCGATTTAGGTTCTCGCGTACGGCACGGAAGTTTGGTGAGAGAGTACTCTTCATAGCCTCCATTAGTGCCACGCCGTTGCGCTGTGAGGCCTCGACCATAGCACGAGCCTCGCGGGCATTCGACGCCATAGGCTTCTCGCACAGCACAGCCTTGCCGTGATTCATACACAGGATACTCTGCTGGGCGTGCATATAGTTGGGCGAGGCAATGTAAATGGCATCGACCTTGTCGCTTGAGGCCATCTCCTCGAGCGAGGTGAAGATGTGGGGTATAGAGTGCTTGGCGGCAAATTCCTCGCCACGCTCGCGTGTGCGTGAATATACGGCTGTTAGCTCGAAGCGCTCATCCTCGCGTGCGCCAGCGATTACCCAGTCGGTGATGAAGTTGGTGCCAACGACACCAAAACGAACTTTGTTCATTGCAAGATTATTTTAACAAAAACGCCCCAACCTTAGGAAGGGGCGCTTTTGTGAGTGAGTCTATATTACATAAGAAGCTCGCGTGCGTGACGAACACAAACACCCAACTCCTTAACTGCATTTGACCAAGGCTTGATCTCGTACTCGAGCTCGATGTCGCAGTAGATAGGCCACTTCTGATCCTTCAAGAGGTTCAAAACCTCCTTCAAAGGAGTCTCACCCTGACCCCATACCTGGTTGGTGTTAGCGGGCTCAGTGTTCTTGCCTGTCTTATCCTTGAGGTGGATGCTGTAGATACGATCGTGGTACTTCTTGATGAAGTCAACGGGGTTCTTACCAGTTGAACCGAAGTAGTGACCGCAGTCAAAGTTAAGCATCATATTAGGAGATACTGCCAATACGGGATCGCAGCTGAAGCCCTCCTCACCATACTGGTTGTGGTTGTGGAATGCGATGTAGATGCCGTGCTTCTCTGCAAATGGAGCCAAACGCTGAGCTGCCTCGAGGCTGATCTCCTGAGTGATAGCCTTAGCACCCATAGCCTTAGTAGCCTTGCAAGCGTACTCGATCTCCTCGTCAGACCAGTTTGCGGGAGCAAACTTAACGATGTGAATCTCGATACCAGCGTCGTTGAACTTCTTGCGTACAGCCTCAACCTTAGCCATATCCATATTTACACGCCAAGCCTTCAAGTCAGCATTGTACTTGTCGATCTCAGCCTGCTGCTCGGGAGTAAGCTGGGGGCGTGCGGGACGCTCACCGGGCTTGGGGGCGGGCATCTTAGCGCGGGCCTCTGCCATAATACGCTGCTGGGGATTCTCAGGAACACCCAATACGCGCTCCAAGTCGTTGCTCATAAGCTCCAATGAGCCCATATTAGCCTCCTTGCAATAAGCAATGATCTCATCCACAGTATTTGCGGGCATTGAACGCCAGCTATAAGTGATACAGCCAATCTTTACGCCGTGGAAGTTAGAGTTGATACCAGTAGAGTTTGCAGGAGCTGCAGTCTCGCCTGATGCGCAAGATGTGAGTGCTGACGGAAGGATTGAAGCCATAGCCAAACCCATAGCCGACTGCTTCAAGAATGTGCGTCTTGAAGTTTTCTGTTCGAAAAGTTTCTTCTGATCCATTGTATAAGATTTTTTAAGGTTCTGTTTCTAACAAAGGTAGAGAAAAAAAATAGATATTAAAAGAAAAAAAACATTTTTTTAATCTCTGCCGATTCGATTTTTGTTAAAACTCAACTTTTGGCGCTACGGCGGCACTCTCGTCGGCCTCGTAGTAGGGTTTCTGCTCAAATCCGAACATCATTGCAATAATGTTTGCGGGGAATACACGCACCGAAGTGTTGTACGACTGCACGGCTGTGTTGAACTCCTTGCGGGCAACGGTGATGCGGTTTTCGGTGCCCTCCAACTGAGCCTGTAACTCCAGGAAGTTCTGGTTGGCCTTCAGATCGGGATAGTTCTCCGATACGGCAATCAGGCGTCCGAGCGCCGAGGTAACGGCCGACTGAGCCTTTTGGTATTCGGCAATCTTCTCGGGGGTTATATTCTCCAACGACAGGTTTACCGAAGTAGCCTTCGAGCGAGCCTCTATAACAGCTTGCAGGGTTGACTCCTCGTGCGCGGCGTAGCCCTTAACCGTTGATACGAGATTAGGGATGAGGTCGGCGCGACGCTGATATTGAGTCTCTACATTTGACCAAGCAGTCTTGGTGGCCTCGTCGAGTGTAACCATCTTGTTGTATGTCGAGCACGAGGTCAGTGAAAATAGGGCAATAACTGCCACCAAAATAAATTTTTTCATAGGCTTATTTTTTATTATCTTAGTTTTGAACTTTATTACCATCGTGAGCCAGCGCCACCGCCACCAAACGAGCCGCCGCCCCAGCCACCACCAAATGAACTGCCACCGAATGAGCCACCGCGACCAAATCCTCCGCCCATAATTATTGGACCTCCACCACGACGATTGTTGTGCGTCGAGTCGTAGTCCTGACGCTTGCGTCGCACTATGGTACCACACTTGGTGCAGACAAATGTATCTTCGTAGGTTGTGGCGCCAAAGTTGTGAGATAAGACTCTTACCGAATCCTTCTGCAGGGCGAGTTGTTTGCAGTTGGGGCATTTGCGTGATACGCGGTCGATAATTACAACGAGTATCATCGAGCCAAAAACAATCAGAATAAAGAGTGCTGCCAATATGGCGAGGAATTCATCCTCCTCTTCATAGTAATCATCATTCAGTCCAGCGTCAAGTTCGCTACCGTTCAATACGGCGCGTATGACTTCCAATCCTGCCACCATACCCTGGCTATAATCGCCATTGCGGAAGTGGGGTAGCATATATTGCGACTGTATTCGCTTGCAGATGGCATCGGGCAGGACCCCTTCCACGCCGTAGCCCGTAACGAATCGTATCTCTCGAGCCTCTTCAACGAGCAGGATTCCTATACCACTATTGCTCTTGTTGCCCACGCCCCATTTTGAGAATAGCTCGTAAGCAAACTCGAATACATCGTCCGTGTTGATCTCCTTGACGGCCACGACGGCTGTCTGCGCTATGCCTCGGTGGCGTAGGTCGTAGCAGATGGAGTCGATCGTTGCCACTGCCAACGGTGATAATATCCCGTCGGGGTTGGATGTAAATCGGTAGCGATTCTCAACCTGCACATTGGGAATATCATCTACACCATACTCTCGGGCCTCGGCCGAGAAGTGGAAGATGGCAAGGAGTAATAGTATTAACAGGCGTTTCATCTCTATTTATATAATAAGGTATAGCCCCACGGCTCAATATCCTGCTCGAGGTGTAACGGGAGCAGGGTACGCTCGCCCGTGATGGCGTTGGTGTATTCGCCAGCATAGATGCCGTTGTTGTAGGCGGCGTGTATGGTGTATGGCGAGAGGTTAAGTATCGCCACCACGCGGCTATCGCCCACCTCGCGTACGATGGTCATCATACAATCCTTGGCGTTGTTCTCGATCTCTATCGTGCGACCACCACGCTCACCCGCCTGTAGAGCTGGCTGTGAGTGCTTGAGTGAGATGAGTTTTTTGTACAGTTCAGTAAACTCATTGGGCTCATATTTTGTGATTGGGTCGCGGTCGAAGAAGGCGAATGTATGGTCGTAGCCAACCTCCTGGCCAGTGTATATGAGTGGCATTGCTGCCTCCCACACAAAGCTTAGTACGGTCATCACCTCCAGCGCCGGACCGAAACGGGCAAACTCGCTACCGCTCCACGAGTTCTCGTCGTGGTTTGAGGTGAACATCATCCTCATAGCCTCCATAGGATACTTCTCGCGGTCGGCATACATAATGTTGCGCAGATCCCAAACTCGGCGCTCGCCGCGGGCAATGTCGCACATAATGTGGTGGATTTCCCAAGCGTAACCCATATCGAAGGCTCTATCGAATAGATTTAGTTCCTCGGCCTCGGCTAACAAAAATAGATCGGGCTTAATGGCGTGCAGCACAGCCGACGCCTCTTGCCAAAATTCGATGGGCACTAACATTGCCATATCGCAACGGAAGCCGTCGATGTTGTGCTGCTCGACCCAAAAACGCATAGCGTCGATCTGCCCACGCCACACATCGCGGTTCGAGTAGTTGAGTTTCGCGGTGTCGGTCCAGTCCCAGGGTACCTTTGCCGTGCCATCATCCTCGCGCTCGTACCAGTCGGCCGACTTCGTTTTTAGCCATTTTGCATCACGAGCCGTATGGTTGGCCACCCAGTCGAGCAGGACTTTCATCCCCAGCGAGTGTGCTTTTGCTACGAATGAGTCGAAATCAGCCATATCGCCGAACTCGGGATTTATAGCTTTGTAGTCGCTAATTGAGTAATATGATCCCAGTGATCCCTTGCGTCCCTGCTCGCCGATAGGGTAGATGGGCATCAGCCAGATGGCGTCGATTCCCATTTCGTGTAGAAATTCCAACCTCTCTTTGGCCGCGCTAAGCGTTCCTTCGGGTGTCAGTTGGCGAATATTCATCTCGTAAAGCACCGCCGAGTAACTCCATTCTGGGTGCTTCATACCGTTTCTTTGCATTTTCTTAATCCTCTTTTTCTCTTGACGCGCATAAATTCTGCTGTGCTATCAAGCAAAATATCCACTGCGACGACTAATTGTTTTACAAATATAGCAAAAAAAATGGAATCGCAAAGAAGGGACTTTTTTAGGGCGTCTCTACATTGTTGTATATATACCTATATTATATAATATCATTGTGCCGTTTGTGCGTAATTATCTTCACGGTGCAAAATGCTTATCCTCAGCACTATGTAATAAAGGGTGAAAAAAGTAGTCAAAAAAGTGCTTGATTTATTTGGTTGTTTGAAAAAAAAGCCCTTACTTTGCACCCGCTTAGATGAAGAAAATGCTTTCACATCAAGCAAAAGTTCTTAAGAAAAGTTTTTCTTAAAATTTCTTAAAAATATTTGGAAGTTTGAAAAACATCTCTTACCTTTGCACCCGCTTAGTTAAAGCAACGACTTTACGAGCTAAGCAAAGTTCTTAAGAAAAAGTTTTTCAAAAAAAAACTTCGAAAAAATTTGGAGGTTTGAAAAACTTGCCTTACCTTTGCAACCGATTTCCGCCTCAAAACGGAAGTCGATTGAAAAAGAATCTAACACTCGAATGAGTGAGCTAGATAAAGTTCTTTGAAGATATTTGAGCAGCTAAGAAAGTTTTATTCACTCTTGAAAAAGAGTAATTTCAAACAATACCTTTGAGATTAGAGCTAAGATTTATAAACAATTTATTTTTACAATGGAGAGTTTGATCCTGGCTCAGGATGAACGCTAGCGGCAGGCCTAACACATGCAAGTCGAGGGGCAGCGGGAATCAAGCTTGCTTCATTTGCCGGCGACCGGCGCACGGGTGCGTAACGCGTATGTAACCTACCTTATACAGGGGCATAACACTGAGAAATTGGTACTAATTCCCCATAACACTCTGAGAGGCATCTTTTAGAGTTAAAAGTTCCGGCGGTATAAGATGGACATGCGTTGTATTAGCTAGTTGGTGAGGTAACGGCTCACCAAGGCGACGATACATAGGGGGACTGAGAGGTTAACCCCCCACATTGGTACTGAGACACGGACCAAACTCCTACGGGAGGCAGCAGTGAGGAATATTGGTCA